>NZ_JBEPDA010000007.1:211361-295315 GCF_040299985.1 Streptosporangium sp. NPDC000563
GGGCCCCGCCGCGCCGCGGGCCGCGCCCCCGCCCCCCCGGGCCCCGCCGCCCCCCGCGCCCCCCCGCCCCCCGGGCGCGGGGCGGGCGCGGGGCGCCCCGCGGGGCGGGGGCCCGGCCGGTCACCGCGGATCGGGGGTGTGACGCGGCCACGTCACGCGCCCAGCATCGGCTGGATCTTGGCGCACACGCCGCCCAGCACGGCCTTGACGTCGGCGCCGGGCTGCCAGAGCGGGTCGAGCGCGGCCCGCACGGTCTGCGACAGCTCCGCCTGGCCGGTGTGGTTGGGCTTGACCACGCCCTTCTCGATGCCGCCGATCACGACCTCCTGGAGCTGGCCGGGCTTGAGCAGCGGGTTGCTCTTGGCGAGGGTGTCGGCGGTGAGCTGGGAGGCCCGGGGCGGCGGGAAGTAGGCGGCGAGCTTGGCCGAGTTGCCGGGGCTGGTGAAGAAGGCGAGGAAGTCGGCCGCCAGCTCCGCGTTGGCGGACTGCTTGAAGACGCCCAGGCCCGCCTGTCCGATCACCGAGTACTCGCCCTTGGGCCCGGCGGGCAGCGGCACGAGATCCCAGCCGAACTTCGCCTCCTGCAGGAGCGAGGCGCGGGAGATCTGGGTGATGGTCATCGCCGCGTCGCCCGCGAAGAAGTCGGCCGTGGTGCCGGGGCCGGGGAACGCCTTGTCGGTGAAGATCGACTTGTGCAGGAACGTCATCGCCTCGACCATCTCGGGGCTGTCGAACCCGCAGCTCCTACCGTCCTCGCTCCAGGCCTGGGCGCCCCAGCCGCCCCACACCGTGGAGAGGTTGTCCCAGCCCTTGTAGTCGAAGTCGCGGACGACCATGCCCGCCTTGCCGGTCTCGGCGGCGACCGCGGCGTTCTGGGCGGCGACCTTCTCCCAGGTCCACGTGCCGTCCTCGATCATCTCCGCCGGAGGCTTCTGGCCCGCCTTCTTGAGCAGGTCGGTGTTGACGAACACGCCGAACGGCGAGGTGGAGAACGGATAGGCGTACAGCTTGCCCTCGGCCTGCCAGAGCTTGACCGCCGAGGGGGTGAGGTCGTCGAACTCGTAGCCCTCGGCCTTGCGCAGCGTGTCGTCGAGCGGCACCAGCGCGCCGGAGGAGACGAAGTCGGGCGCGGAGTTCTCCAGGATCCAGGCCAGGTCGGGGGCGTTGCCGCCGGCGATCTGGGTGGTCAGGGTCGTGGTGTAGTTCTCGAAGGGGAGGGGGTCGAACTTGATCTCGCCGACGTCGGGGCGCGTCTTTTTGTACTCGGCGGCGATCTCGTCGAACAGCTTCAGGTGGGCCTCGTTGGAGGTCCAGATCGTCATGCGCAGCGGCTGCGGGCCCTGCGCGGCGGGGGCGGCCTCGCCTCCCCCGCCGCACGCCGTCAGGGTGAGCAGCGCCGCCAGCGCGACGGCCGCGGGCTTCGCGAATGTTCTCATGGTCCGATCTCCTTGCTGGGAATCCCCCGGCGGTCGTGGTGGGTGACCGGTCGCCCGGCCGGTGCCGCTCGTCCGGTCAGTAGCCGGTCACCTGCGGCCAGCGCAGCTCGACGCCGTCTCGGGTGAGCCGCCGCTGGAAGTCGGCGAGCAGGCCCTCGTCCTCGCGTACGGCGTGCGGGGTGGTGGCGTTGTCCAGGCAGAAGGCCGCGAGGGCCCCCGCGGCCTCGCCGACGTTCCACTCCACCGGGTGCAGCCGGTAGGCGCCGTTGGTGATGTGGGTGGTGCCGATGTTCTTGGACGCGGGCAGCAGGTTGGTCATCCGCTGCGGCACGATCGCGCCGAGGGGGATCTCGAACGGCGAGCTCGCCACGTCGATGTAGTTGTCGCCCCCGGTGGAGGGGTGCAGGTCGATGCGGTACATCCCCACCCCGACGGAGTCGGCGTAGCTCACCGCGCCCTTGTCTCCGCGCACCGCGAACGACAGGTCCTGCTCGGCCACGGTGTACAGGGCGCGGACGCGGCGCGACTCGCGGATGTAGGGTGCCTGGGCCAGCCCGTCCTCACCGCCGCCGGTGACGTCGCCGCGCAGGCGCAGGCCGGGAAAGCCGGTCCCGCCGTCGGCGCGGGGCGCCTCGGTCTGCATCCAGTACAGCACCGAGCGCGACAGCTCGCGAGCGGCGGCCACGTGCGCGGCGGCGTCCGGCACGTCGATGACCGGGCCCTCCAGGTAGTCGATCATCGGCCAGTTGACCAGGGTGATGTCGCTGTCGTAGGCGCCGTCGGCGAAGTTGCGCCGCGCGGCGATCCTGCGGAACGTCCACAGGTTCGCGTCACCAGGGTTGAGGCGTTGGTCGGCCTCCACCAGCAGCGGGTCGTCGTCGGGGTTGGGGGTGAAGGAGCGTTCCACGATCTCCAGGGTCCTGGGGTGCGGGCAGCGCCAGGACAGCAGCCGGTCGCCCCAGAAGTCGGGCTGGTAGCTCCTCCAGAACTCGTAGGCGGCGGGTTTGTCGATGGTGTGGTCGCCGTCGACGTGGTCGATCGCGAAGCACACCGAGACGGCCTGCATGTTCATCGGCTGGGCCTCGGCGGGCGCGCTCGGCTCCCCGGTGTCGCCCTGCGACTCGAACCCCGTCACGTACTCGGTGCCGGTCAGCGGCAGCAACTCGCCCGTCTCCGTGGCGTCCAGCACGTACGGCGCGACGGCCGTGACCTCGCCTTTCCCTTCGCGGTGCTCCAGGCGCACGGCCCGCACCCGGTCGCCGTCGACCTCGGCGCCGACCGGCCGGTACGGCTGCAGCACGCGCAGCCGCCCGGAACCCCGGTACGGCGCGAGCATGGCCTCGATCACCGCGACCGCGACGCGCGGCTCGTGGCACAGGCGGCTCACGTGCCCGGCGCCCGGGTTCAGCTCCCGCCAGGCCCGCGACCGCGCGGTGAGCGGGTAGTGGTCGCGGTAGTAGCGGCGGATGCCGTCGCGCAGCGCCCGGTAGGAGGCTGTGACACCGAACCGCTCCACCCAGGAGTGCTCGTCGGGCGGCACGGCCTGGCTGGTCAGCTGCCCGCCGAGCCAGTCGTACTCCTCGGTCAGGATCACGGTGCGCCCGGCTCGCAGCAGCGCCAGGGCGGCGGCGACGCCGCCCAGTCCTCCGCCGACGACCACCGCGTCCGCCGATATCTCAACCACGTCGGGGCTCTCTCCCATCATCGTCGTTCTCTCCGCCTTCTCGCCGTTCCCGGCGTTCTTCGCCTTCTCGGCGCCTGTGGCGTTCCGCACCGTCCGGTCAGCTCCGGACCGGTGCGAGCGTGGATCCCTCGACCAGCTCGCAGGGCAGTAGTTCCTGTGGCGTTCCCCCGCCGCGCTCCAGCAGCCGCGCGAGCAGCTCGACGGCCCTGCGGCCCATCTCCCGCCGGGGGATGCGGAACCCGGTGAGGTCGACGTCGACGCGGACGGGCCTGGTCGGAGCGCCCAGTGCGATGAACGACAGGTCACCGGGGATCTCAAGACCCCGCTCACCCGCCGCGTGCATGATCGCCACGGCGTCGGCGGGCTCCTCGGCGAAGACCGCGGTCACCCCCGCGGCCGACAGCTCGTCCAGCATCTCCTCGGGGGTCCTGCCGACGACCGGCACGTGCACCCCCTCGGCTCCGACGGCGGCCACCGCCTCGCGGAAGCCGCGCATGCGGTCGGCCGGCGACTCGGCACCGGCCCCGGTGCCGACGTAGGCGAGCCGCCGGTGGCCGAGCCCGGCCGCCCGGTCGACCAGGGCGCGCACCGCGGGCGAGTAGTCGGCGCCCACGTACGGCACCGGGGCGCCGGCGTCGTCGCGGCGGCCGATGGAGACGAAGGGGATGCCCTCGGTCAGCAGCCGGGCCAGGTCGTCGCGGTCGACGGCCCGCCCGAGGAGCACGCAGCCGTCCGCCAGCCGCACCCGGCTGTCCTCGTTGAAGATGCGGCGCCGCTCCCCCGCGGCCCTGGCGCTGGTGAACAGCAACAGGTCGCAGCCCATCTCCTCGGCGCACTCCTCGATGCCGAGCAGGAAGGGGTGGTAGAAGTCCGCGCTCGCGGTCGGGAAGACGGCCTCGTAGGTGAAGACGCCCAGGATGCGGTTGCGCCGCTCGGCGAGCCGCCGGGCGACCGGGTCCGCGACGTATCCGGTCTCCCTGATCACCCTCAGCACCCGCTCGCGCGTCTCCGGGGCGATGCGTACCTCGGCGTCGATCCGGTTGTTGAGGACGAGCGAGACCGTCGTCTGGCTCACCCCCGCGATGCGGGCGATGTCCTGCTGGGTGAGCCGGCGGCCGGGGGCGGTCACGATTCGTAGCGTCCCATCTGCTGATAATGCGCATTAGCGAAGTTGGGACGTCATCCTGCAATCCGCGGCGGATCCTGTCAAGAGCCGGGCTCCAGGATCTTGCTATGGAAATTTCACCGGTGATAATCCGTATTAGCACCTTGACGAGCGGGCACGCCTGACCGAATCTTTGCGATCAGGGAGAAGTCCTCACCATCACTCACGGTGAAAGTTGTCGCGAAGGGACGTTCCATGTCTGAACCCCTCCTGGACCGCCGCGGACTCCTGCGCGCGGCGGTCGGTGCCGGCGTGGCCGGCGGTCTCGGGCTCGCCCTTCCCGGGACGGCCACGGCGGCGTCCGCGCAGGCGTCCGCGCAGGCGACCATGCGGGCCGGCACGACCGCGGCGCTGGGACCCGCCGGATTCCCCACCTACCGCTACATCGGCACGGCGTTCGACAAGGCGAGCCTGCGCTACAACCCGACCAACGAGCTGATCTTCCCCTGCATCCGGGGCATGTACGACAAGATCGCGAGCCCGCTGGGGCGCTACTACCTCTACTACGCCCCCCACGACGCGCCCGGCGGCATCTGCCTCGCCTACGGCAACTCGCTCGGCGGCCCGTTCACCGAGTATCCGAGCAACCCGATCATCTCCAGGACCTGGTCACCGCACTACTCGGTGAGCCACATCTCCTCGCCGCACATCATCTGGAACGCCGCCGACCGGCGGTTTTACATGTACTTCCACGGCGAGAACAACACCACCCGGATGGCCTGGTCGACCGACGGCGTGCGCTTCACCTACCACGGCACGGTGCTGACCACCGCGATGATCCCCGGCTCGACGGAGACCTCCTACGCCCGGGTCTTCGAGCACGCGGTCCCGGGACTGGGCAACAAGTACGTCATGGTCTTCATGGGCGTCACCGGCGGCTCCCGCAAGATCTTCTGGGGCTGGTCGTCCAACGGCATGGACTGGCGGTTCGACCCGACCCCGCTGGTGTCGCCCGGCCCCGACGGGCAGAGCGACCTGTCCGGGCCGTCCCTGCTCAAGCGCAACGGCACCACCTATGTCGCCTACCACGGCAACAGCGGAAACATGTTCCTCACCGAGGTGGGCAACGCCTTCGACCGTGAGGTGCACCTCGGCGTCTTCCACCGCCCGCTGACCGGAGCCCCCGACAACGGCCGTAGCGCCGCCCCCTCCTTCGGCACCGACGGCGGCGTGGCCTACATGTTCTACGAGGCCGGCCGGCGCGGCGGTTCGACGATCGCCGTCGCCCGCGCCGTCTAGGAACACGCGCCCTCGCCGTCGCCCGGGGCCCGTGACGCGTCATCCCGGCGCGTCACGGGCCCCGCAGACATCTCGGGAGAACCTCTGGCCGGTGAGCACCTCCCCCGGATACGGGAGAGTTCGTGCGCCCGCACCCGGGGCGCGGCGCTGATCGGCGGCGGCTCACGCCGCCTCGCCTCGCCCGCCCGAGGACGTGACCCCACGGATCCGCGCGGTTCAGACTCCCGGTGACGCGACGGACTCGCGGTCGCGCAGCGGCATCGGGACCCGGTGCGTCTCGCTCTGCCGACCGGCCCCGCCGTCACGATGACGGCCGATCTCCGCGAACAGCACGTCCACCGCCTTGCGGCCGAGATCGTAGTGCGGGAGGGCCACCGTGGTGAGCTTGGGCCGCATCCACGAGGCGAGGGGGTGGTCGTCGAACGAGATCACCGAGACGTCCTGCGGGATCCTCAGCCCGTGGTCGCTGAGCGCCTGGTACGCGCCGAGCGCGATCCTGTCGTTGAAACAGATCAACGCGCGCGGGCGCCCCTTCTCCAGGATCGCGCGGGTGGCGTCGAGGCCGTACTCCGGCTGCCAGTCGGGGCAGACCCGCCCGCTCGCGATCTTGACGCCCGCCTCGCCCAGCACCTCGCGAATGCCGGCGAGCCGTTCCACGGCCGCGACACTTCCCGCGGGCACGTTGCGCATCCCGGGGCCAGCGCCGACCAGGTGGATGCCGTCGCGATGGCCGGCCTTGAGCAGCAGGCGGGCGGCGGTGCGACCGGCCTCGACCTCGTCGGGGATGATCGAGGAAAGCGGAGAGGGCTGCTTGGGAAGCGCGTTGAGCAGGACCGCCGGAGCGGCCGTTATCGTCTTCGGCACCTTGATGGTCCTGGTGAACATCGAGGCCAGGATGATCCCGTCGACCTGACGGTCCTGCATGGCCTGCAGCAGGGCGCGTTCGAGCTCGGGGTCTCCCTCGGTCTCACCGATGAACAGCATCACGCCGCGTTCCCTGGCGGCCTCGAGAGAACCTTTGATCATGTCGCCGGCGAGCCGTGAGGTGGCGATCGTGTCGGACACGAAGGCGATGGTCCGCGTCGTGCCCGTGCGCAGCCCCACGGAAACGATGTTGGGCCGATACTGCAACTCCTCGGCGGCCTTCAGCACTCGTTGCTCGACGTCCTGGGATATGCGCAGCTCACGGCCTCGGCCGGACAGGACGAGCGATGCCGTGGTGGTGGAGACAGCGGCTATCTTGGCGACATCGGCCAGTGTGACCCGCTTTGGGCTCACCGAGAGACCTCCCACGTTGTGAGGGTTGACAGCCAGCTATACGTGTGGTGAGACTACCGCATTGCTAATCCGATTTAGCAAATGAGTTCCCAGGACACCCGGCGGATTGCCGGCGAGTTCCCGATCAACCAAGGAGACGCATATGCCGCGTCGATTCAGCCCTCATCGCCGGGCGGTGCTCATGGTCGTCCTGGGGGGGACGCTGGCCGCCGGTTGCGCCGCACCGGGCAACAACGCACCGCAGCCGGAGGCCGCAGGAAGCAGCACGCCGCTGTCGGCCGCACCGACCTGCGGGACCGACCCGATCACGATCAACGCCTACTTCGAGACCGGTTTCCCCCTGCCGAAGGCGCTCACCACCGAGTTCTCCGCGCAGCACAAGAACGTCACGTGGAACATCCGCGAGGACCAGTTCGCGGTGATCACGCAGAACGCCCCGCGTGTCCTCGCGGACGACCCGCCGGACCTCATGCGGCTCCCCCAGGTCTCCGAGCTCGTCAAGAACAACCTGCTGAAGAACCTCGACGACTACGCGAAGGTCTTCGGCTGGGACGCCTGGCCGGAGTCCCAGCTCGCGCAGCTGCGCCTCGGTCCCGGGGGCAAGACCCGAGGCGAGGGGTCGCTGTACGCGATGGGCCTCAACTTCAGCATGACCGGCGTCTTCTACAACAAGAAGCTCGCCGAGAAGATCGGGATGTCGTCTCCGCCGACCACCCTGGCGGAGCTCGACGACGCGATCTCGAAGGCCAAGAAGGAGGGCGTCACCCCGATCGCCCAGTTCAACGGAGGAGCCACCGGCGGGCTGGCGTTCCCCCTGCAAGGTCTGATGGCCGCCTACGGCACGGCCGGGCCGATCAACGACTGGATCTTCCAGAAGCCGGGCGCCACGATCGACACGCCGACGAACCTCCAGGCCGCGCAGCACCTGGAGCGCTGGATCAAGGCCGGATCCTTCTGGAAGGACATCAACGCCGTCGACTACGCCACGATGATGAGCCGCTTCATCGGCGGTGACGGCCTGTTCATGTTCAACGGCGACTGGGAGTCCGGCAACCTCGACAAGCAGATGCCCGGCGACGTGGGCTTCTTCCTGATGCCGTCCGCGCAGGAGGGCGGCAAGCTGGCCGCGATGTCGGCTCCCCTCACCTTCGGCATCGGCGCCCAGGCCAAGAACGCCGACTGCGCCGCGTTCTTCCTCAACTGGGTGGCGAGCGATCAGAAGGCGCGCGACATCGCCGTGGAGGTCGGAGGGTCGCACCCCATGGGTCCCGCCGACGCTCACATGCCGCCCCTCGCCCAGGACACGGTGACGGCGAGCACACTCGCGGCCGGAGCGAAGATCGGTGAGGACAACGGCGCGATGGACTTCATCGCCAACGCCACCGGCGCGATCTACGCCAAGAGCTGGACCCCGCAGCTGCAGAAGCTGGTCGGCGGGCAGCAGACCCCCGAAGGCCTGCTGAAGTCGGTGCAGAGCGACTACCAGAGTCAGGTCGAGGGGAGCTGAGCACGTCATGGCACGGCCGACTCCCGACACGGCGGTCGATCTCGCCGGGACCCGGTCCGGGCCGAAGGCCGTGACGAGGAGGAGGAGCCCCGCCCGATCGGCGGGGCTCCGCCCGCGGCGCTGGATCGGCTGGCTGTTCGTCGTTCCCGCGCTCGCCTTCTACGTGGTCTTCGTCCTGCGGCCGATCCTCCTGACCTTCCAGTACTCGCTGTACACCTGGGACGGCATCGGCCCGTCCACCTGGGCGGGCCTGAACAACTACGCGAAGGTCTTCCTCGACCCCGACCTGTTCGCCTCCATCGTGAACGCCTTCGAGCTGATCGTGTTCTTCAGCGCGATCCCGGTCGTGCTGGGCCTGGTGATCGCCTCGACGATCCGGCGGATCGCCACCAGCCGGCTCGCGGTCGTGGCGAGAACGGTGATCTTCCTGCCGCAGGTCATCCCGCTCGTCGCCGCCGGCATCGCCTGGAGCTGGCTGCTGTCGTCGACCGGTCTGATCAACCAGCTGCTCGGCTACGCCGGTCTCAGCGGCGTGACCCGCGCCTGGCTGGGCGACTTCTCCACAGCGCTGCCCGCGGTCGGGGTGATCGGCGCGTGGGTGCTCCTCGGCCTGTGCACCCTGCTGTTCCTGGCGGGCATGACCAAGATCGACATATCGCTGTACGAGGCCGCCCGGCTGGACGGCGCGGGACCGCTCCGGGAGTTCCTCTCGATCACGGTGCCCAGCCTGCGGCAGGAGATCGGCGTCTGCGTCACGGTGACCGTGATCGCCGCCCTCGCCAGCTTCGACATCATCTACATCTCGACCCAGGGCGGGCCGGGGAACGCCACCATGGTCCCCGGCCTGGAGATCTACTACCTGGCCTTCTCCGACCGGCAGGTGGGAACGGCCTCGGCACTCGCCGTCGTGCTGATGCTGCTCGTGCTCATCTTCGCCCTCCCCATCCAGTGGCTCACCAGGAACAGGTCCACATGATCACCGGACATCGAGAGGCGTGGACGGGAAGGGTGCTGCTCGTCCTGCTGATGACGGTCACCCTTCTGCCGTTCGTCAGCCTGTTCGTCACGGCGCTGCACCCGTCGGGCACCTACCCGCTTGGACTCTCCTGGCCGAGCGACCCGCAGTGGGGCAACTTCGTCCAGGCATTCCAGGTGGCGCGGATGGGCGAGCTGCTGAAGTCGAGCACGCTCATCGTGCTCGGGGTGGTCCCCCTCGCGCTCATCATCGCGACGATGGCGGGATTCGCCATCGGCCACCTGCGGATTCCCGGAAAGCACGTGGTGTTCCTCGCGTTCGTGTTCGGGCTGACACTGCCTTTCGAGGGCATCATCACCCCGCTGTACTACCAGGTGCGCGACATGGGCCTGCTGAACACCAGGTGGGCGATCATCCTTCCGCTCATCGGGCTGTTCATGCCGTTCTCCGTCTACTGGATGCGCGCGCACTTCGTGAACATGCCCGAGGAGCTGTCGGAGAGCGCGCGGATCGACGGGGCGAACACGTGGCAGCTGTTCTGGCGCGTCCACGTCCCGCTCGCCATGCCGGCGATCTCGTCGCTCGCCATCCTGCTGTTCCTGTGGACCTGGAACCAGTTCCTGCTCGCCATCGTCCTGGTCGACGACCCGCTGCAGCGCACCATGTCCGGCGCGCTGGGTGCCTTCCAGGGACAGTGGGGCACCGACATCCCGCTGCTGTGCGCGGGGTCGCTGCTCATCCTGACTCCCACACTGCTGATCTTTCTCATCTTCCAGCGCCGGTTCGTCGCGGCTCTGCTCCAGGGCTCCCTGAAGGGATGACACACCTCATGTCGTTGCTCGGCACCGATACCGAGACTGGATCGCCCGGACACGGCGACGGCCGGTCGGCGCGGTGGGACCGGCGCCATCTCGCCCTGCTCACCGACACCCCCGCGACGACGGCGCCGGTCGTCGGTACCGTGGCCCTGCCGCGCGTGCTGCCGCACGACGACGTCTGGGACCTGTGGCCGATCCAGGAGGAGGACGGCTCGACCTCCACGGTTCTCGGCCACGAGCTGTGGATGGGGCTGTCGGCACCCGCCGCCGGACACCCCGAGGACCGCCACGACCACGCTCGCGTCCGACTGCTCGCCAAGGACGGCGACGACTGGAAGGACCTGGGGCACGCGTTCGCCGACGGCGCCTCGCCGGGCAGCCGCGAGTGGTCGGGGTCGGCGGTCCGCAGACCCGACGGCACGGTGTCGGTGTTCTACACGGCCGCCGGCCGGCGAGGCGAGGCGCGCCCGACGTTCGTCCAGCGTGTCGTGGAGGCACGTGCCCGGCTGGTCGCCGACGGCGACCGGATCGTGCTGGAACCGCACGCCGAGCACCGGGAGATCCTGAGCTCGGACGGCCGGACGTATCTGCCCGCCGACGATGTCGAGGGGGGTCCGGGGAAGATCCGGGCCTTTCGCGATCCCGGCTGGTTCCGTGATCCCGCCGACGGGCGCGAACACCTTCTCGTCGCCGCCTCCGTCGCCTGGGAGGATCGCTACACGGGCGCGGTGGCCCTCGCCGACGCGGCGCCTGACGGCTGGTCGCTCCGGCCGCCACTGCTGGTGGCCGACGGGGTCAATCACGAGATCGAACGACCGCACATCGTCGTGCACGGGTCCTCGTACTACCTTTTCTTCTGCACGCACCGGCATTCGTTCCACCCCCCGAGGTCGGCGCCCACCGGCCTGTACGGCTTCGTGGCCCCGAGCCTCACCGGACCGTACGAGCCGCTGAACGGCTCCGGGCTGGTGGTCGGCAACCCCGAGAGCGAGCCCGACCAGGCGTACGCCTGGTTGGTGCTGCCCGATCTTCGGGTGGTGAGCTTCCTCAACTACCCGTCCACGGGCGGCGAGGATCCGATGCGGATCCCGGCCGCGCAGGCGAGGGCCGGTTTCGGCGGGACGAACGCGCCGGTCCTCGAACTCACCCTCGACGGGGTGAACGCCTCCGTGGCGCGGGGACGCGAGAGCGGCGCGGGGACGCTCCCATGACCCCGCGCCGCCCGGTGCTCCCGCCGTGCGGCGGGAGCACCGGGCCGGTCCGGCCCGACGGGTCGGCCTGAACGATCAGGCCGACGCGCCGGTAGCCGGACCGGTCGGCGGGGTGGGCCTGCCTGGGGGGTACAGGCCCACGCGCCGTCTGGGAAGTACGGATCAGACGCGGGTCCAGCGCTGGTTGCCCTGGCCGTTGCAGTCCCAGATCTGGAGTCTGGCACCGTTGGCGGTGGAGTTGTTGGACACGTCCAGGCACTTGTTCGCGCCGACGGCGGTGATGCTGCCGTCGTTGTTGAGGCGCCACTTCTGGTTGTTCTGGCCGTTGCAGTCCCAGATCTGGACCTGCGCGCCGTTGGCGGTGCTCTGGTTGCTCACGTCCAGGCACTTGTTGCCGTAGACCCGCAGCTCGTTCGCGCCGGTCGGCGCCCAGCGCTGGTTGTTCTGGCCGTTGCAGTCCCAGATCTGCACCGCGGCGCCGTTGGCCTGCGAGACGTTGGCGACGTCCAGGCACCTGCCCGAACCGACCCCCCTGATCGCGCTCGTCGGCGAGGGCGAGGGCGTCGAACCGGGGTCGCCGGGCTGGCCGATGCTGCCGGAGACCGACTGGAGGGCGGCGTACCAGGCGGCGGCCATCTTGTCGTAGCCGCCGGCGGTGGGGTGGATGCCGTCGATCAGGTCGGAGGTGGTCAGCTTGCTGTGCATGTCGACCAGGTGGACGCGCTTGCCACTGTTCACCTTGTTCTGCACGATGCCGGGGATGGCCGCGTTGAAGGTGCGGGCGGCGGACTCCTGCCCGGAGTTGGACAGCGGGATGATGGTGGCGACGAACACGTCCGCGTCAGGCACGGTCGCGGTGATGCGGTCGATCAGGGTGGAGAGCCGCTGGGGCGCACCGCCCACGTTGTAGTTCTGCAGGATGTCGTTGGTGCCGATGTGCAGCAGCACCGTGCGCGGATTCTGGGTGCGCGCCCAGTTCGTGATGTTCGCGTCGATCTGGTCGATGCGCCAGCCGGGGTGCCCCTGGTGGTCGTGGTCCCCCAGCGAGGCCGGCCCGTTGAACTGTGACCCGACGAAGTCCACCGTGTACCGGCCGGAGACCAGCCGCTGCCACAGGCCGATGCGGTATCCGCCCGGCACCTGCGTGCCCTCGGTGATCGAGTCGCCCAGCGGCATGACCCGCACGCCGCCGTTGGACTCCGCGCCGGCGACGCTCGTCCGCGTCACCGCGCCCAGCGCGACCACGATCACAGCCAGAAGCGCCGCTGTGAACCAGCGTCTCCACCTACGCATGCTCAACCTCTTTCCGAAAGCTGAGAGCAGTGACTGCTGACAGCTCGTGTAGCGCTGACGGTCTGTATTCGGAGCACTTTCCAACGAATGTCATGTGGCGGCGGGAGCGGCGGCTCGGGGCACCTCGCGGGTGCCCGCCGGTCACAGGGCTGCGAGGTCCGATGGATCGGGTTGGTGCGGCTTTCGCCGTGCGGAGAATCCTCCTGTCGAGAAATCGGTGGCCGTGGGAGGGAATCGCGGATGTGGTGTGTGGCCGGGATTCACGGTCGCCGAGTGGGCCTTTTTGGGGGGCGGGGAGATGTGAGCGCTAACATTTTTCTGCCGGTCGCGGCCTCTTCCAGCGTCGAGTGATTGTGGTGGTGCAGCGGAGCAAACACGAGGCGAGGAGAGGCTGTCAAGAGCCGGAAACACGGCGAGACGAACAGGAGACGGAGACGGAGACGGCTCCATCTGGTGTTTCACAGGTCACCGCACCGAACGGGCCGGGGTGACGTGATGAAAATTTCACCGCCGACGTCTCGCCCCGGAAGGGGCACCACGCCCTGCAAGGACCCGCAGACGCCGAAGCGGGTCCATCACGTGTGCGGCACGCGGCGAGACAGATCCTTCCTGCGCGACCTTGACACATTTTGTAATAGTTTCCACACTGAGTCCCCGAGACGGCCCCTATGCCAAGTCGGTGGTGCGCGGCGGGGGCCGTCGACCACGGCGCTCATCCCACCTGCGGAACGGCCAGGAGAATCCCCCCACTCCGAGAGGTTTCCGCTCATGTCCCCATCCTCGTCACCGTTCAGCCGCCGCGCGCTGCTCGCCGGAGCCGGAGGCGCCGCGGCCGCCGGTCTGCTGGGATCGCCTCCCGCGTGGGCGGCAGGCGCCCCGAGCGGTTACACCCCGACCTGGGAGTCGGTCGACCAGCACCCGCCGGCTCCGGAGTGGTTCCAGGACGCCAAGTTCGGCATCTACTACCACTGGGGCGTGTTCAGCGTCCCCGCGTTCGCCAACGAGTGGTACCCGCGCAACATGTACTTCGGCGGTTCCAGCGAGAACAACCACCACAGGAACGTCTACGGTGATCCCTCGGTGTGGCCGTACCACAACTTCATCAACGGCGCCCCTGACAAGGCGGGCAACTGGGTGCAGTTCGCCCCCAAACTCAGGTCCGCCGGCGGCAACTTCGACCCCGGCGAGTGGGCGCAGCTGTTCGTCGACGCCGGCGCCAGGTTCGCGGGGCCGGTGGCCGAGCACCACGACGGCTACTCGATGTGGAACAGCAGGGTGAACGAGTGGAACTCGGTCGCCACCGGCCCGAGGCTCGACCTGCTGCGGCTGCACGCCGACGCCATCCGGGCCAAGGGCCTCAAGCTGCTGGTCTCCCTGCACCACGCCTACAACTTCACCGGCTTCTTCGAGCGCGTGCCCACCCAGTCCACCGCCTCCCTCAGGAAGCTGTACGGCCAGCTGGACAGGACCGCGGAGAACCAGCTCTGGTACGACAAGCTCAAGGAGGTGATCGACGGCTACCAGCCCGACGTCATCTGGCAGGACTTCAACCTCCCCCAGATCCCCGAGGCGCAGCGGCTGAACTTCCTCGCCTACTACTACAACCAGGCCATCGCCTGGAACAGGGAGGTGGTCGTCACCTACAAGGACGGCTTCAACAACAGGGGCGAGGTCTACGACTACGAGCGCGGCGGGCCGGCGGGCATCCAGACCCCCTACTGGCTGACCGACGACAGCATCTCCAGCTCAAGCTGGTGTTACACCAACGGCATCGGCTACTACTCGCTCAACGCCATGCTGCACTCGCTGATCGACCGGGTCAGCAAGAACGGCAACATGCTGCTGAACATCGCTCCGACGGCCGACGGCACCATCCCGTCCGGGCAGCGGACGATCCTGCTGGGCATCGGGGACTACCTGCGGCGCTTCGGCGAGTCGATCTACTCCAGCCGGGCCTGGACGGCCTTCGGCGAGGGCCCCACGCAGATGGGCGGCGGCTCCTTCGTCACACCACGCGCGGGAACCAACCGGGACATCCGCTTCACGCGCAACAAGACCAACACGGTCCTGTACGCCACCGTGCTCGGCTGGCCGGGCGCCACCCTGGACATCACGACCCTGGGCTCGAACCGGATCAACCTGAGCGGCCTGACCTCGGTGCAGCTCCTCGGCTCCACGGCCGGGTCGTACGTCGACCTGCCCAACCGCAGCCAGGACGGTTCCGGCCTGCACGTCTCGATGCCGTCCTCCACCGCCCCGTTCGGCGCCCCGGCGTACGTGGTCAGGCTGACCTTCTCCGGTCAGATCCCCGCCCTGGGCTCGGGCCCCACCCCGACCGGCTATGTGCGGATCACCAACGGCACCACCGGCCTGGCACTGGACAGCGGCGGCAACGTCGCCTCCGGATCGAACCTCAAGCAGTGGAACGCCTCCGACACCAGCACCAACCTGCAGTGGCAGCTGGTCGACCTGGGCGGCGGCTGGTACCGCATCGTCAACCGCACCAACGGCATGGTCATCGACAGCTGGGGCAACACCGCCAACGGCGCCAACGCCAGACAGGCCGCCTGGACCGGCAACAACAACCAGCAGTGGCGCCTCAACAGCGTGGGCAACGGCCGCCAGCAGATCATCAACCGCGGCACCAACACCGCCCTCGACGGCATGGGCAACAGCACCGCCGGCTCCACCGTCGCCATGTGGGCCCCCAACAACAGCACCAACAACCAGTGGACCATCGCCGCGCTCTGACGCTCCCGGCGATCGAAAGGACACGACGTGAGACGAAGGCTCATGGCCCTGCTCGCGGTCGTCGCGTCACCCCTGACGATCGCGAGCCTGCTGCGGGCGGTCCGGCCCGCCGCGACCGCGTCGCTCACCCGGGTGACGGACCAGCACCGGACCCGCGTCCGACCTCACGGCCGATCCGCCCGGCGCGACGGCGCCGGACGGATTCCGGCGGCGCCGCGCACCCGCCGCCCGCATCGCCCGCCCGCGGGGAGTCAGTCGGTCGGCGAGAAGATGCGTTGCTGGATCTCCCTGCGGTAGTCGTCCAGCGTGTTGTCGATGTGCGTCGCCGCGGCCTGGGCCGCCGCCTCGGGGTCACCGGCGCGGATGGCCTGGTAGATGGCGTCGTGCTCCTCGACGGCCTTCGCCGCGTGCCCGCCCACCGAGCCTCGCAGTCCGATGAGGTTGGACTGCGCCTGCAGCCGGCGAGCCTCCCGCACCGCTATCTGGAGGAACATGTTGTGCGAGGCCGTCGCGATGGCGGTGTGGAAGGCGTCGTCGCCCTCGTTGAACAGTTCCTCGCGTCCGGTGTCGAACCCGTAGCGGCACACCCCGGCCCACTTCTCGATGTCTCCCAGCTCCGCCGGGGTGGCGCGGCGGGCGGCAAGCCGGCTGGTCTCCATCTCCTGGGCCCGGCGGAACTCGAACAGCATGTAGATGTGGTCCAGGTCGGTGGGCAGGAAGAAGGACGCCCATCGTCCGGTGCCGAGCATCCCCTCGTCGTCGGCCACGTAGAGGCCGCGCCCTTTCTGGGCGCGTATCCTGCCGAGCGCGGAGAGTATCTTCACCGCCTCGCGCACCACGGTCCGGCTCGTGCCCAGTTGCTGGGCCAGCTCGTTCTCGGTGGGCATGCGATCACCCGGCCGCAGGTGCAGCCTGGTGATCAACTCCAGCACCTGCTCCGCGGCCACCTCGTAGCCCGGCCGGTATGCGCCTTCCACGCGCGGATTATCGATCACGCTACCCGCCCTCTCCCTGCCACCACCTCCTCAAGAGTACGACCAACTGAGGCACGGATCAGCATCAATCCCTCTCAACCTACCTGACATTAAGTGCTACACATCCTGCCCGGACTCGGATCCACAGCAAGAGGGAAGGAAGAAGTAAGCCCTCTACCTGCACCTATCTTCAAATGAACCCCAACTCTGACAAAGGAACCCCTGTGAGGAGTCAGAAATAAGTGGGCTTAAGGTCTTGACGCGACTCAGCGTGAGGAACGTAATTAGTAGCTAAGTCTCCGGGACGCCTCCTGTCGGAGGGCCCCCCTTTGGCCGGACCACATCTGGAACGGAGGGGAAGCCACCGGAGACAAGGACGGACATCGCCGTCCATGACGGCAACGCGAACGGTCCCGACCACCTCGGACCAGGGCGCGATTGTTCGGCGACACCTGCAAGAACCGGCCAGGCGTGCTGTTCGGCGCGGGCGAAAACAAAAACGGCGTCGAGCCGCCACACCGGCCGGCTGAAACTCCTCACCCCCCACATGAAGGAGAAGCAAGTGGTCTGCCCACCAAGACATGCCGATATTCGAACCGCAGGGGAGGTCACCTGATGGCGAAGCGGAGATCCCTCTTCGGAGCGATCGCGGTCGCGGCCCTCCTCGTCGTGTCCACGGCACATGCCGCACTGAGCAGCTCCAGCTCCAGCGCCACCGCGTCGTCGGCGGCGGGGGCCCGCGCTCTCGCGCCGACCGCCGGGTGCGGCAAGGCCCCGGGGCTGAACAACGGTACGCAGACGATCCAGAGCGGCGGCAAGACCCGCTCCTTCATCCTGAGACTCCCCGACAACTACAACAACAACACCCCCTACCGGTTGTTCTTCGGATTCCACTGGCGGGGCGGCACCATGAACGACGTCGACTCCGGCGGCACCAGCGGTTACCCGTGGTCCTTCTACGGCATGCGGCAGATGTCGAACAACAACGCGATCTTCGTCGCGCCCCAGGGCATCGGCAACGGCTGGGCCAACTCCGGCAACGAGGACGTGGTCCTCGTCGACGACCTGATCAGGCGGATCGACGCGGCCCTGTGCGTCGACACCTCGCAGCGCTTCGCCATGGGCTTCAGCTACGGCGGCGGTATGAGCTACTCGCTCGCCTGCAGCCGGGCGAACGTCTTCCGCGCGGTCGCGGTCTACGCCGGCGCCCAGCTCAGCGGCTGCAGCGACGGCAGCCAGCCCATCGCGTACATGGGACTGCACGGCATCACCGACAACGTCCTCAACATCTCCCAGGGCCGGTCACTGCGTGACAGGTTCGTCAGGAACAACGGCTGCACCCCCCAGAACCCGCCGGAGCCGGGCTCTGGCAGCAGGACGCACATCACCACCACCTACTCGGGCTGCCGCGCGGGCTACCCGGTCGTGTGGGCCGCCTTCGACAACGGTCACATGCCCGGTCCGGTGGACGGGACCTACGCCGAGAGCGGCATCACGACCTGGACCAAGGGCGAGGTGTGGAGGTTCTTCTCGCAGTTCGGTAGCGACCCCAACCCCAACCCGACCCCGACCCCGACCCCGACCGCGAACCCGGGAACGCAGACGAGCCCGCTCCGGGGCACGGCCTCGGGCAAGTGCCTCGACGTGACCGGCGCCTCCCAGGCCAACGGCGCCCTCGCGCAGATCTGGGACTGCAACGGCCAGAGCAACCAGCAGTGGACGTCGAACGGCGCGAGTGAGCTGCGGGTCTACGGCAACAAGTGCCTGGACGTGAGCAACCAGAGCACCGCCGACGGCGCCGCGGTGCAGATCTGGGACTGCAACGGCCAGAACAACCAGAAGTGGCGCCTCAACTCCGACGGCAGCATCACCGCCCTCGGCTCGAACAAGTGCCTGGACGTGCCCAACAACGCCACGGCCAACGGCACCAAGCTCGTCATCTGGTCCTGCAACGGCGGAGGCAACCAGCGCTGGACCCGGATCTGATCCTCCTGCCGGACCATCTCTGAGACACCTTCGGGAATCCCCCGCCGGGAAGAACGACCCTCCCGGCGGGGGATTCCGCCCACGGCGGGGCACCTTCGCGTGCCCGCCGGGGGAGAGCGGCACGCCGACCGCCCTCCCACCACCCCCCCACGTAAGGAAATGCCGTGTTCGAACTCTCGTACTCCGCGATACGGAGACTGATGCTGGCCGGAGCGGCCGCGATCGGATTGACCGCCGCGGCCGCTCTGGTGGCGCCGGTCTCCCCCGCCCTCGCGGCCACCACGACCCTCTACGCCTCCCCCTCCGGCAGCGGCAGCAGCTGCTCCAGCGCCCAGCCGTGCTCGTTGCCGGCCGCGCAGACCGCGGTGCGGGCGCTCACCGGCGCGATGTCCGGCGACATCGTCGTGGAACTGGCCGACGGGGTGTACCGGCTCTCCGCGCCGCTACGGTTCACCGCCGCCGACTCCGGTAACAACGGATACCAGGTGATATGGCGGGCCGCCCCGTCGGCGCGCCCCGTGATCAGCGGCGCGAGGGCGGTCACCGGCTGGTCGCTCGCCGACTCAGGGAAGAACATCTGGCGGGCCAATGTCGGCACCGGGGTCGACAGCCGGCAGCTCTACGTCAACGGTGCCATCGCCACACGCGCGCGTACCACCGTGAACCGGTCGGACTTCACCGCCAACAGCAGCGGCCTCTCCTTCACCAACGGCGCCCTGAGCTATCTGAACAACCTCGCCAACAAGAACCAGGTCGAGATGGAGAGCGTCGGCTCGTTCACCGACCGGTACGTGAGGGTGCAGAACATCACCGGGAACTTCATCACGATGCAGCAGCCCGGCTGGAGCAACAACAACTTCGGCTACGACACCTTCACCAGCCCGCACCGGGCGGGTCCGCTCTACCTGGCCAACGCCTACGAGTTCCTCGACTCACCGGGCGAGTGGCACCTCAACCCCGGGACAGGCCAGCTCTCCTACATCCCGCTCGCCGGGCAGAACATGAGCAACGTCAGCGTGGAGCTGCCGACGCTGCAGTCCCTGGTGAACGTCGGGGGCACCTACGACGCGCCCGCCCACCACATCTCGTTCACCGGAATCACCTTCACCGGCACGACCTGGATGGGCCCCAGCGGCAACCAGGGCTACGTGGACCAGCAGACCGGCGTCTACATGGCCGGCAACTGGAACTGGCCGGCCTTCTCCTCCTGCCACAACGGCTGCCCGCAGTTCGAGGCCACCCGGCCGAACTGGTACCAGATGCCCGCCGCAGTGCAGGTGTCGGCCGCCAACAACATCACCTTCAGCGACTCGCAGTTCTTCAACCTCGGCCAGACGGCCGTGGGCATCGGCAACGACGCCAACGGCCACACCAGCGGTGTCGGCCTGGGCGCGAGCAACATCACCGTCACCCGGTCCGAGATCGCCCGCACCTCGGCCGGCGGCATCGTGGTCGGCGGCGTGCGCGCCGACGCGCACCACCCCGGCGACCAGCGGATGGTGAACCGGAACATCACCGTCAGCAACAACCGCATCCACGACCTCGGCGTGGAGTACCGGGGCATCGTGTCGGTCCTGACCACCTACGTCAACACCGCCACCGTCTCCAACAACGAGGTCTACAACATGCCGTACACCGGCATGTCGATCGGGTACGGCTGGGGCGCCAACGACGCCGGCGGCAGTGAGCACTACGCCGGTCGCGGCCTGTACAACTACCAGCCGAGGTACACCACGGCCACCACCGCGTCCAACAACCGGCTCACCGGCAACTACGTGCACGACGTCATGCAGCAGATGAACGACGGCGGATGCATCTACACGCTGTCGGCGAACCCGAACGCGGTGATCAGCGACAACTACTGCCTGCGGACCAACGGCTACTTCGGGCTCTACTTCGACGAGGGCTCGCGCTACTACACCGCTCGCAACAACGTCTTCTCCTCCACCGGCACCTGGGCCACCGCCAACTACTGGTACGCCGAGAACATGGGGAACTTCACCGTCACCGGCAACTGGTCGACCAACAACAGCACCAACGTGACCAACGGCGACCGGGGCAACGTCGTCAACGGCAACGTCACGGTCACCAACGGCAACTGGCCCTCGGGAGCCCAGGCCGTGATGGCGGCCGCCGGCCCCCAGACGAGCGGCAACCCGCAGCAGAGCGCGCAGATCGTCGGGGCCCAGTCGAACCGCTGCGTCGACGTCACCGGCAACAGCACCGCCAACGGAGCCCAGGTGCATCTCTGGGACTGCGGCGGCGTCACCAGCCAGCGCTGGACCCACACCGCGGGCAAGCAGCTGCAGGTGTACGGCAACAAGTGCCTGGACGCCTACGGCCAGGGAACCGCCAACGGCACCCAGGTGGTGATCTGGGACTGCAACGGACAGACCAACCAGCAGTGGAACGTCAACGCCAACGGCACCATCACGGGCGTGCAGTCAGGGCTGTGCCTGGACGCGCCCAGCAACGGCACCGCCAACGGCACCAAGCTCAACCTCTGGGCCTGCAACGGCGGCGCCAACCAGCGCTGGAGCCTGCGCAACTGATCCAGCCGTCTCATGTCTTCGCCGGGGCGGCCCACCGCCCCGGCGAAAGCCGTCACCCGCCCCCGGCCGGGGCGGGGGCGGACGGGCCCCACCCGTCCGGGACGCTCCGGGGGCAGTCGAGGGCAGTCGAGGGCACTGCCGCCGGAACGCGGGTCCCCATCCCGCCCACACCACCGAACACGAGGGAAAGCACCACATGAGCACGCCGGGCGACATCGACGACCTCCTGCGGCATCTGGAACGCGAAGGTCTCGTCCTTCATCTCGGCATCGGTGACGCCACCGTGTGGTTCGCCGCCGAGTTCCGCGAGCGCATGATCGCCGAACGGCTCGCGATGCTGCCCGACGAGCCCCTGGTGAGCGTCGCCACGGCCGCCGCGGTGCTCAACGTCCCGCACTCCCACGTCATCGCCGAGGTGCGCGCCGCGACCCTCGCCGGCCACGACAACGGCCGGCAGATCCGGGTGCGGCGCGAGTCCCTGGTACGGCGCGTCACCGCCCTGGGCCTGACCGGGCCGGCTCCTTCCACCGAGTCCTCGGACCTCCCCGGCGACCCCGCGCGAGGGAACGCGTGTCCATAGGCCGGCCCTCAGCGCTCCAGGCGTACGGGATCGCTCGGCCCGCCGCGACGAACGAGCCAGGCTTCGGTGATGTGCGTGAACATCGCCCCGGCGGCGCCGCCGGGGTCGTGGGCGGCGATGTGCTCGTAAATACGGCGATGACCGAGGTTGGACGCCACGCACAGTGCCCGCTGGGGCTGGCCCATGTAGCGGGCGGTGTTGATGACCTGGCTCTCCAGTGCCCGCACCACGCCGCGGGCGATGCGGTTTCCGGACGCCTGCATGATCGTGTCGTGGAAGGCGCGGTCGTGGTCGGCGTAGGTGACATGATCGTCCACGAGCTCGTCCATCCGGTCCACCAGCGCACGCAGCCGATCGATGGTGTCCTGGTCCGCGAGGCGAGCGGCGAGGTTCGCCATGTCGGACTCCAGCACGCGCCGCGTGACGACGAGGTCGTCGAGGATCGCCAGGCTCTCGTCCTCGGCGATGGTCGCCGCGAGGACGAGTTCGTCGAGCATGTCCCACATCGTCGGCGAGGTGACTATGGTGCCGCTGCCCTGGCGGACCTGCACCAGCCCCTTCTCCTGAAGGATCTTCACCGCCTCGCGGATGACGGTCCGGCTCACCGAGAAGGTCTCGCAGAGGACCGGCTCGGCGGGCAGCGGTGTGCCGGGCGGGTGCGCTCCGCGAACGATGCGCTCCACCAGCTCCGCCGTGACCGCCCTGGCGAGGTTCGCCGGCCGTCGCACCCACGCCGGAGGGGACGCCAAGCTCAGGGGCGACTCCTGTGATGCCGTCATATCTCCTCCGGTGCCGCGGGCGGCGCCACATTTCAACATCAGTATATGTCACGCATATTGACGTCAGACGTCATACGAATTACGTTTCGCCTCAAACGAAGGCCGGGTGAGCCCGGCCACCCTCTGGAGAGTGAACAGCAATGAAGCAGCGAGCACTCTGGTCGGCCGTCCTGGCCGCGGGGCTGGTCTTGACCGGCTGCGGAAGCGCCACGCGACCCACGTCGTCGCCGAGCGAGTCCGGCAAGGTCACGAAACTCGTGGTCTGGGACTGGAAATCGGGTGAGGCGTCCGCCGCCAACTACATCCAGAAGGCGAAGGACGACTTCGCCAAGAAGCACCCGGACGTCACGGTCGAGTTCGTGGCCCAGCCCTTCGACCAGTACTACACCCTGCTGGGCTCGGCGATCCAGTCCAGCGCGGGGCCCGACGTCATGCTCTTCAACGGAGGCGGCCAGATCCGCGACCGCGTGGACGCGCTCCTTCCGCTCGACCAGTACGTGGCCGAGGACAAGCAGCGCCTGGCGGGCTGGGACGCGTTCAGCGAGGCAGGCAAGATCTACGCCGCGCCGCTGACGTTGCAGGGCCACCCGATCTACTACAACAAGACGCTGTACGAGAAGGCGGGACTCGACCCGGCGAGCCCCGCCACCACCTGGGACAAGTTCCTCGACGACTGCGCCACCATCAAGAAGGCGACCGGGGCCAGGTGCTTCGCGCTCGGCAACAAGGAGGGCGCCGGCATCCAGTTCTTCATGTCGGGCCTCGGCTCGGGCATCCTGACGGCACAGGAGTACGACGACTGGATCGCTGGGAAGCGCGTCTGGGACTCCCCCAACGTGAAGAAGATCTTCAAGCTGTGGAAGGACACCGGCGACGCGAAGCTGAACAACGACGGGGCCAACTCGACCGCGATGTTCAACGACGCCTTCACGATCTTCAACTCCGGCAAGGCCGCCCACATCATCGGCCTGATGTCCGACATCGGGCACTGGAAGGACTTCAGCGAGTTCCTGGGGGCCGACAAGCTCGGCGTCATGCCCGCTCCGGTCGTCACCGACGGGGTGACCCCGAGCCTCGCCTACGACGGTGGCATCGGCTACGGCGTCGCGAAGTGGGCGAAGGACCCCAAGCTCGCCGCCGACCTGGTGCGGTCGCTGACCACCACCGACGCCCTCACCTCCTTCTACTCCGACGCCGGCGCGATCGCGTCCGACACCACGATCGACGTCTCGCAGGCCCCCGCGGCCGTCGGCACGCTCGTCTCCCAGCTCAAGGAAGGCAAGCCCGCGCTGCATGTCGCGCTGTCCTCCAAGACCCTGGACCTGATGGGAAGGCTTTCCCAGCAGCTCCTGAGCGGCTCGGCGACCGTCGACGAGGTAGTGGAGCAGCTGGCCGCCTCGGATCGGGCGAGCTGATCTCGTGCCGGTCAGAGATTCTTCGCCGTCTGCCCGCCCGGTCGGTTCCGGGCGGGCAGGCGGTGCGGGCGGAACGAGGGAAGCAGAGCAGCGGGCACGCTGCGCCGACGCCGGGATCGTTTCCCGGCCGCCCTCCCGCTCGTTGCGCTCCGAGCGCCTCGCGCCTTACGTCCTGGTGGCTCCTGCCCTACTGATCATCGTGGCCCTGCGGCTGTGGCCGCTGCTGCTGGGCGTCAACTTCTCCTTCACCGGCGACGGTGAGCGCAACGGGGCGATGGTCGGCTTCGACAACTACCTGGAGATGTTCCAGGACGCGACGTTCCAGAGCGCGCTGCGCAATGTCTTGCTGCTGGTGCTGCTGCTTCCCGTCGCGGTGGCCATCCCCGGGCTGCTCGCGACGTTCATCTACCTGCGCGTTCCCGGGCACCGGGTCTTCCGCAGCGTCTACTTCTTCCCTGCCGTGCTCTCCCCGGTGATCGTCGGTGCGATCTTCAACCTGATGCTCGCCTTCGACGGCCCGCTGAACTCCATCCTCGCGACGATCGGCCTCGGCCCGGTCGACTGGCTCGGCGATCCGGACGTCGCCATGTTCGCGGTGGTCGGCGTGCAGATCTGGGCGACGTTCGGGATGGCCCTGGTGGTGTTCCTCGCCGGATTCGCCACCCTGGACTCCGCGCTCCTGGACGCGGCCAGGATGGACGGCGCGTCGCTCCCGCAGACCATCTGGCACGTGATCATCCCGGGCCTGACCCGCACCATTCAGTTCGTCTTCGTGACCACGATGATCGGGATGCTGACATCCATGTTCGGCCTGCTGTACGTCATGACCAGCGGCGGCCCGGAGGGGTCCACCTACCTGCCGGAGTACTACGTCTGGATCCAGCAGGGACAGATGAACCGCCCGGCGCTCGCCTCGGCCGCGTCGACGGTCCTCTTCCTCATCATGCTCGTGGTGGGGCTCCTGCAGATCAGCGTGCTCCGCCGCGCGGGGAGGCAGGACTGATGCTCGGCAAGAGACTGATCAGGTGGGTGCTCGCCGTTCCGATGGCGCTCCTCGCGCTGGCGACGATCTACCCCCTCGTGTTCACCGTCAACGTCGCCCTGAAGACCCGGCGTGAGTACGTCCTCGACCGCTTCGCCCTGACGACCTCCCTGCAGTGGGAGAACATCGTCACGGCGTGGACCAGCGTCGGCATGGCACGATACTTCGCCAACTCGCTCATCGTGGTGACGATCTCGGTGGTCCTGCTGCTCCTCTTCGGGTCGATGGCGGGCTTCGCGCTGAGCCAGCTGCGGTTTCGCGGTTCCAAGGTGCTTTTCCTCGGCTGTCTCGCGGCGCTGCTCATCCCGTTTCAGGTGATCATGGTGCCGCTCGCGCGGGTCATGGCCGACAGCGGCCTCATCGACACCTACCCGGGGTTGATCCTCGCCTACGTCGCGCAGTTCCTGCCGTTCACCATCTTCCTGATGACGAGTTACTACAAGACCATCCCGGCGGAGATCGTCGACGCGGCGAGGATCGACGGGAACACCACGTACGGCGTCTACCGGCGGATCATGCTGCCCATGGGCACTCCGGCGCTGCTGTCGGTCGGCATTCTCAACACGCTGTTCTGCTGGAACGACGTGCTCATCGCCCTGCTGATGATGCCGTCGGCCGACCACCGCACCCTCATGGTCGGGGTCACCTCGCTGCGTGGACAGTACTCCGACAACATCCCCACCTTCGCCTCCGGGGTGCTGATCGCCGCCGTCCCCATGTTGATGATCTATCTCTTTCTCCAGCGCCAGATCGCCGACGGGGTCACCGCCGGTTCCACGAAGGGCTGACATGCGTATTTCGGGGTATCGCACTTTGACGACGGTCCAGGAATGGGACCGTCCTGTCGGTGATTCCAACGGCCTCTACGCCGACGGCGTCGTTCCGGTGTCCATCGTCATGGTGGACACCGACGAGGGGATCACCGGTGTCGGCATCGGACCTCACGTGGAGATCGACGGCGTCTTCGCCGCCATCGAGGGCGAGGACCCGCGCGGTGTGGCGGCGCTGTACGACCGCATGCTGCGGCAGACCTTCAAGGCGGGCCACGCGGGCGCGGTGTTCGGGACCATCGGCGCCATGGACACCGCCCTGTGGGACATCAAGGCGAAGATCGCCGGCGAACCGCTCTGGCGTCTGCTGGGCGGGCGCGACAGGCGGGTCCCCGCCTACGCCTCCGGCCTGGACATCGGCCTGACCGACGACGAGCTCGTCTCGGCCTACGAGGTCTACGCCCGGTACGGCCTGCGGGCCGCCAAGATCAAGGGCGGCCTCGACATCGAGCGGGACAGGCACCGCCTGACGCTGGTGCAGGAGGTCCTGACCGAGGCCGGGCACGGAAGGCGGCCGGGCCTGATGCTCGACGTGAACGAGTCGTGGTCGCGCAAACAGGCGATCCGGCACGTCTGCGAGCTGGAGCGCACCCTGGATCTCACCTGGATCGAGGAGCCCGTCCGGCGGTGGGACGCCGAGGGCCATGCCACCGTCGGCAGGGGGATCCGCGCGTCGGTCGCCACCGGGGAGAACCTCACCGGACTTGAGCAGTATCGCCCGCTGCTGGCCGCGGGAGCCGTCGACATCGTGCAGACGGCCGCGGTCTGGGGTGTCTCCCATTTCCTGCGGGTGTCGGCCCTGGCTCACGCCCACGATCTGCCGGTCAGCCCGATCGGCAACATCCCGATCGGCCTGCTGCACGCCGCGACCTCGGTGCCGAACCACATCGCCAGCGAGTTGCAGGACCTGCGTCCGCCACTGGGGGTGTCCGTCGACCTGCACGTCGAGGACGGCGCGTTCCACCTCGGGGACTCACCCGGCCTGGGCGTCACGGTCGACGAGGACGTCATCAGGGGGTTCACCCACCGGCCGGGGACCCTGACGGCCGACGGCCCCGGCGTCCGCCCCGAGCAGGCCGGACGCCGGCTGCTCTCGGTGACCGATCACGATCAGGTCGCGCAGCAGCGCCTGCTCGCCCCCCTGGCCGTGGACCTGCGCGACCGAACACCGAGGTAGCCCTCACCGTTCGACACCAAACGCCCACGTCGTGTCCCCGGGCCGGATGAGCGTCCCGGGCCGGAAGAAAGGAACGCGCGTGCGTTCGTCGTTCGTGCCACACAGACGCGCCTCGGCCCCGGCGCAGACCTCACGGGCCGGCCACACGATCGTGGTCGCGCCCACCGGTGCCGAGAACGCCGACGACGGCGGCCCCGGCACCGCGGAGCGGCCACTGGCGACCCTGTGGGAGGCACGGCGGCGGGCACGCGAGGCGGCGGCCGAGGGCGACCGCGACGTCGTCGTCCTGCTCCTGGACGGGATCCACCGGCTGCTCTCGCCGCTGCGCCTGGACGCCGCCGACTCCGGGCGCGGCGGGCACACCGTGACCTGGAGGGCGGCGCGCGGGGCCAGGCCCGTACTGAGCGGCGCCCGGCCCGTCACCGGCTGGGAACCCGACGACCCCGACGACCCCGACGACACCGCCACGGGCGTCTACCGGGCCCGGGTCGGCACCGGATTCGACACCCGGCAGCTCTACGTCGACGGGGTCCTCGCGCGACGCGCGCGGATCAGGCTGGCACCCAGCGACATCACGCCGACCGCGACCGGTTTCACCGTCGACAACCCCGATCTCGCCTACCTGGCCACCCTGCCCGACCAGGGGCGCATCGAACTGCAGGCGATGCTGACGTTCACCAACCGGTTCGCGCCGCTGCGGAGCGTCTCCGGATCGACGGTCGTCATGCAACAGCCCGCCTGGGACAACAACACCTACGGCTACGACACCGTCCAGGCTCCGTTCCGCACCCCGACGTTCTTCCTGCTCAACTCCAGGAGTTTCCTGACCGAGCCCGGCGAGTGGTATCTGGACCCGGCGACGGGGACGCTCTACTACAAACCGCTCCCGGGGCAGGACCTCTCGCGCGCGCGGGTGGAGCTGCCGCGGCTGGAATCGCTGCTCCAGGTCGGCGGCACCTACGACGAGCCCGCCCGCAACCTGCGATTCGAGGGCCTCACCTTCACCGGCACCACGTGGCTGCGTCCCGGTTCGTCCGACGGGTACGCCAACCAGCAGACCGGCGTGTTCATCAGCGGCGTCCAGCCCCGCCGACCGGCCGACGCGTTCACCTCGTGCTCCGTCGGCTGCACGGGACTCGAGGCGTCTCGTAACGACTGGGCACAGGCGCCCGCGGCGGTGCAGGTGTCGGCGGCCGACGACATCGGGTTCCTCGACAGCACCTTCGTCAACCTCGGTTCCGTCGGGCTCGGCATCGGCAACGACGCGGGCGCCCATGCCACCGGCGTGGGGCTGGGCGCGCACCGGGTCTCGGTGGTGGGGAGCACGTTCACCGCGAGTGCCGGCGGCGGGATCGTGGTCGGCGGCGTGCGCCCCGACGCGCACCATCCGTCCGACCCCCGTATGGTCAACAGCGACATCGTGATCAGCGACAACCGCGTCCACGCGACCGCGCTCGAATACCTGGACCAGGCCGCGATTCTCGCCACCTACGTCACGCGGCTGACCATCGAGCACAACCACGTCTCCGAGATGCCCTACATCGGCATCGGCGTCGGTTACGGCTGGGGCGCCAACGACGCGGGCGGCAGCCCCGACTACGTCGATCGCGGGCTCTACCGCTTCCAGCCGGTCCACGACACGCCCACGACTCTGAGTGACGTCCACATCGTGGGCAACCACGTGCGCGACGTGGTGCGGACGATGTACGCCGCCGGCTGCATCTACGCGCTCTCGGCGATACCCCGCGGCCGCGTCGAGGAGAACTTCTGCGAGAACAGCGGCCAGTACGGCCTGTACTTCGACGAGGGTGCCCGGTACCTGAGCGTGCGCCGCAACGTGTTCGCCGACACCGCGGAGCAGTGGGCGCACGCCAACAACGGCGTCGCCAACCACACCGGTGATCTCACCCTGGTCGGGAACTACACCACCAACCCCGCCGTCACCGGCATCGCCGACGGCGACCGCGGCAACGTCGTCCGCGGCAACGTCGTCGTCACCGACGGCAACCTCCCGATCGAGGCCAGCCGGGTGATCTACGAAGCGGGTCCCGCCGGGCCGTACCGCGGCGCCCCCGACCCGCGGCGTCCCCCGGCCGGCGCCTTCCTGTCGGCCGATCCGGTCACCGTGGGGGCCGGTGGTTCGACGATCGTCACCGTCACGGTGGAGAACCTGGGCGAGCGTCCGGCCACCGGCCTGGCCGTCTCGATCGCCGCCTTGCGGGGCTGGAGGGCCGAACGCGCCGGCGAACCGGTGAGAGACGTGCTCGCCCCCGGCGACTCGGCCACCGAGACCTGGAAGGTCACGGCACCCGGGTCGTTCGCGTCCCCGGCCGATCGCGCGCAGATCAAGGCGTCGGTGATGTTCCGAGCGGGTGAGACCGAGTACGTCCTGAACAGGTCGCTCACGCTGACCGCGCCCGTCCCGTCACGAGGAGACGGAACGCCGGCCTGACGTCCCGGAGGCCGACGCGCCAAGCCTCCGGGACATCAGGCCGATCCAAGGGTCGACGGCTCACCCTCGGCAGGCCCTGGTCCGGTGAACCCGGGACCGCCGTGGTGCCTTTCCTGTCGAGGCCACGCGGGCGACCTCGCGCGCGGGGGCCACGCGACCGCTCAGGGGCGAAGCGGCTCGATGTTCAGCACTCCGGAGCGGAAGACCGCCACGTCGACCTGGGCGCCGTGGAAGCCCGCCTCGCGTACGGCGGGGACCAGGCCCGGCAGGCCTGAGGCCCGGGGCAGCAGGTCGGCGTCCAACTCCACCCGCGCCCGGTCGCCGAGGTCGCGTACCCGCAGGTCGGTGACCGTCAGGCCGGCTCCGGCCAGCAGGCGGCGCACCGCCCGCTCGGCCGTCTCGACGCGGTGCAGCCTGGCCGGTGTCACCTCCACGCCGTAGGCCACCCGGCTGGCCAGGCAGGGCGCGGCCGGCTTGTCCCAGACGGTCAGGTCCCATGCCTTGCAGGCCCGCCGTACCTCGGCCTTGGTCAAGCCGGCGTCCCGCAGCGGGGCGAGCACCCCGCGCTCGTCGGCGGCCCTGATCCCCGGCCGGAACGGGTCGGCGGCGTCGTCGGCGTTGGTGCCGGTGGCGACGTGCGCGAAGCCGTGGTCGGCCGCCACCCGGCCGATCACGTCGAGCACCTCCGACTTGCAGAAGTAGCAGCGGTCACGGCCGTTCGCCCGGTAGCCGGGGTTCGCCGTCTCGGCGGTGCCGGGCAGCAGGTGCCGTACGCCGAGCGAGAGCGCGAACCGCCGTGCCGCGTCGAGTTCCTCGGCCGCCAGGCTGTCGGAGACCGCCGTCACCGCCAGGACTCTGTCGGCGACTCTGCCGGACCCTACCGAGCGGACCGCCGCCGCCAGCACCAGCGCGGAGTCGACCCCGCCGGAGAAGGCGACGGCGAGCGAGGGCAGGGCCGCCAGCCGGTCGAGCAGCGTGGCGATCTTGGCGTCGAGGGCCGTCATCGTGTTCCTTTCCGCGTGGTGACCTCCGCCTTGAGGTGCGGTGAGGAGGTCAACCTGGGCTCTCGTGCGTGGGGGGCCGCTCGTGGGCCAGTCGCAGCGCCCTGGCGGCCGTCTCACGCAGGGACAGGCCGAGGGCGGCCGAGGCCGCGGCCACGTCGTCGTGTTCGGGTTTGGCCGAGTGGGGTCCGTGCTTGACCCGTACGCGATGGCCCTCCAGGTCGACCTCGGTGATGTGCCGGGGCAGGGCCGTGCGCTCGACCTCGACCTCGCGCACGCCGAGCGCGCCGGTCTCGGCGAGGATCAGTTCGCGCAGGGCGGGGAGGGCGGGACGGCGGCACAGCAGGTGCAGTACGTGCGCCGGTCGTCCCTTCTTCATGGTGGCCGGGGTGGCCCAGGCGTCCAGGGCGCCGGCGTCGAGGGCTCGCGCGATCGTGTGCCCGAGCACCTCGCCGGTGACGTCGTCCAGGTTGGTCTCCAGGACGACGAGGGGTTCGGTGCCGGTGTCGCGGGCGGGCTCGGCGACGGTGACGGCGACGATGTTGGGACGGTCGGGGAGTTTCCTGGTGCCCGCGCCGTAGCCGGTCGCCATCGGGGTCATCGCCGGCGGCGGGGTGTATCGCGCTCGCATGGCGCGCAGCAGCGCCGCCCCCGTGGGGGTCACGGTCTCGCCCGGCAGGTCGCTGCCGGTCACCAGCGCCCCTCGCAGCAGGGCGGCGGTCGCGGGAGCCGGTACGGGCAGTACGCCGTGGCGGGTGGTCACCGTGCCGGTGCCCAGCGGGATCGGGGCGCAGTGCACGGTGTCGACGCCGAGCAGGTGCAGCGCGGCGGCCACGCCGACGATGTCCACGAGCGCGTCGTGGCCGCCCAGCTCGTGCAGGTGCACCCGGCCGGGGTCGGTGCCGTGGATACGGCCCTCCGCCTCCGCGATCGCCCGCAGCGCGTCGCCGGCGAGGGCGGCGACCGGTTCGGGCCGGGCGGCCCCGGCCATCGCGATCAGTTCGGCGGCCCGTCGCTCGGTCGCCGTGTCGGTGACCGTGACCCGTACCCGGGTCGCCGCCAGGCCGTGGCTGAGGGCCCGCTCGGCGGTCAGCTCCCAGCCGGTGAGGCCGGTCGATCCCACCGCCGCGCGGATGCCCTCCAGCGGCGCCCCGGCGTCGATGAGCGCCGCCAGCAGCATGTCGCCGGCGAGCCCGGTGAACGGGTTGACCCAGCAGATCACGGCCGTCCCCCGGGCCGCGCCGCCTCCACGCCGGCCGGGGTGGGCGGGGGTGGTGACAGGCTGCGGCGGGTGGCGGTGTGGGCGAGGCGGTGGGCCGCCATGGCGGCGCCGAAGCCGGAGTCGATGTTGACGACGGTGAGGCCGGCGGCGCACGAGGACAGCATCGCCAGCAGGGCGGTGACGCCCTCCAGGGCCGCGCCGTACCCGACGGAGGTGGGCACGGCGATCACCGGCGCCGCCACGAGACCTCCGACGGCGCTGGCGAGCGCGCCTTCCATGCCCGCCACGACGATCACCGCGTCGGCCGCGCGGAGCCGCTCGGTCTCGGCGAGCAGCCGGTGGATGCCCGCGACGCCCACGTCGCGGATCACGGTGACGGCGAGGCCGAGCGCCCGGGCCACGGCCGCGGCCTCGGCCGCCACCGGCCCGTCGGAGGTACCCGCCGTGACGACCGCGACCGCGAAGGTTCCGGGTGCGGCCGGCCGCCATGCCAGCAGCCGCGCCGCCGGGTCGTGGGACCCGCCGGGCACGGCCGCGAGGACGGTCCGGGCGTCGGCCTCCTCGACCCGGGTGGCCAGCACCGGGCCGGCGTTGCGGGCGAGCAGGGCGGACGCGATCGCGGCGATCTCCCCGGCGGTCTTGCCGGGCCCGTAGACCACCTCCGGCGTCCCCTGACGGGCCTCCCGGTCCACGTCGACCCGGGCGAAGCCCAGGTCCACCACGCGCTCGCTCACGCCCGGCCGCCGGCCAGGTACGGGATGGTCTGCGGCCCCTCGGGGAGCACGCACACCCGGGCGCCGGGGCCGGCGGCGGCCAGCGCCTGGATCACCGTGGCCTCGATGTCGTCGGTCTGTTCCAGGTGGGCGGTCGCCAGGTCGGCGTCGCCGAGGTAGGAGGTGTGCATCACCACCCGGGCGCCGGCCTGGATGCGTGCCTGGATCTGCACCTGCCACTGGTCGGGGACGGTCACCGGCCTGGCGGCGATCGCGTCGAGCAGCGCCTGCGGGGAGGGCTCGGAGGCGAGCACCTCGCGGTAGGAGCCGTGGTCGGGGAAGCCGTCGCGGCACTCGGCCGCGCAGACGATCACGCCACCCGGCCTGACCACCTGGAACGCCGCCGACATGCCCTTGACCGCCTGGTAGAGGTTCTGGTCGAGGGGGTAGCCGGAGTTGGTGGTGACCACCACGTCGAAGGGCGCCTCGACCTCCCGCATCGCGACCCGGCGGGCGGCGGCGGTGGCGGCGGCGTGCATGGGCAGGATGTCGCCGCCGAACGCCGCCGCGATGTCCTTGTCCCGGTTGAGGATCACGTCGAGGGCGAAGGTCACCCCGGTGGCCTCGGCGATCGCCCGCACGTCGTCGTGCACGGGGTTGCCCTCGATCACCCCCCAGGTGGCCCGGGGGTCGCCGATGCGCGCGGCGTCGTGCAGGGTGAGGACGGTCTCCAGCGCGGCCAGGCCGGGGGCGACGAGTTTGGGGCCGCCGGAGAAGCCCGCGAAGAAGTGTGGCTCCACGAAACCGGTGGTGATCCGCACGTCGGCCTCGACCCAGGCGGTGTTCAGCCACACCGGTACGTCCTTGCCGAAGCGGCCGAGGTAGGTGAGCGAGCCGGGGTCGCGGGCGTCGTGGTTGACGATACGCACGGAGTCCACGACCGCGTCGCCGAACATCGCGCGCAGTTCGGCCTCGGTGTTGCCGCGGTGGGTGCCGGTCGCCACCAGGATGGTCACGTCGTCGAGGTCGACGACGCCGTCGAGTTCGTCGAGGATCGCCGGGATCATCAGGTGCCGCGGCTGGGGACGGGTGCCGTCGCAGGCCGAGATGGCGACGGTCTGTCCCGGCCGTACCCTCTCGCGCAGCGGCGGCCCGGCCACCGGATCGCGCAGGGCCGCCCGCAGCACGCCCATCTGGTCGGGCGCGGCCTCGTGGTGTACGGGGGTGACCACCGTGGTGGCCGTGTCCGGCAGTTCGACCGTGAGGCCGGTCTCCCCGTAGGCCAGGCGTATCTTCACCGTGTCTCCCTCGTCTCCCTCTCCCCCGTGTCTCCCCCGAGATCCTGCCAGAGCCCGTCGGCGAGGCCGCTGCCGGGCGGTGCCTGATCACCGTCGGCCTCGCTCGGGGAGTTCTCGACGTCTTCGAGCACCGAGCGGATCCACGTCTCGGTCGTGCCGATGTGCATCAGTGCCGCCGCCTGGGCGAGCGTCGCGTCGCCGGCGGCGAGGGCGTTGTAGATCGCCTCGTGCTCGGCGACGGTCTTGTGCGAGCTGCCGGCCTCGACCGTGCCGCGCCACACCCGCATCCGCAGGGTGTGGCCGGAGATCCCGTCGAGCAGGGTGGAGAGCGTCTCGTTGCCTGTCGCCCGCACCACGGCGCGGTGGAAGGCGGCGTCGTGGTGGATCAGCTTCTCCACGTCGTCGCTCGCCTCGCGCATCGCGGCCAGGTGCTCGCCGATCTCGGCGAGCTGGGCGGCGGAGATCCTGGACGCGGCCAGTGCGGTCGCCGCGGGCTCCAGCATCCGCCGCACCTGGACGATCTCCAGCAGGGTGTCGTCGCGCAGCAGCTCGACGGCGAGTCCCAGCCCTTCCAGCAGCAGCCTCGGCTCCAGGCTGGTGACGTAGGTGCCGTCGCCGCGCCGCACGTCGAGCACCCTGGCCACGACGAGTGCCTTGACCGCCTCGCGCAACGGGTTGCGGGAGACGCCGAGCTGGGCGGCGAGCTGGTGTTCCGGGGGAAGCCGCGACCCCGGGGGCAGCTCCCCCGACTGGACGAGCGCCCGGATGCGGGAGATCGCCTCGTCGGTCAGGGACACGGGCGCGACCTCCGGTCGTGGAGTCGCTCGATCGATACGCAGGTCACCGCCGGAACATAACAGACATCCCATGTTCACGCGAGAGCCGGATTCCCGGGGAGCGGACACGGGCCACATGACGCACGACAAGGCACCAAATATCGGACTTTTGTGCAACGTTCACGGTATTTCGCCGGAAGGTCTAGACACATCACGTCAGGAGGATTACAAAGACATCCCATGTCCATGTGGTGAAGATCTCTTCATCTTCCGGAAACATCCACTGGAGGTAGACCTTCGTGCGCACGCATCACCGGAGCGGGACCCCGTGACGGAGCTGATCACCGCGGTCGAGGCCCACGACATCCGCTTCCCCACCTCTCGGCACCTCGACGGTTCCGACGCCATGAACCCCGAGCCCGACTACTCCGCCGCCTACGTGATCGTGCGGACCGACGGCGGGCAGGAGGGGCACGCGCTCGCCTTCACCGTCGGGCGCGGCAACGAGATCGCCGTCGCCGCCGTGGAGTCGCTGGCGCCGCTGGTCACCGGACGGCCGGTCTCCGAGGTGCTCGGCGATCTCGGCGGGGTGTCGCGCCGGCTCACCGGCGACAGCCAGCTGCGCTGGCTCGGCCCGGAGAAGGGCGTCATCCACATGGCGGCCGGGGCCGTGCTCAACGCTCTGTGGGACCTTCGGGCGCGCAGGGAGGGCAAGCCGCTGTGGCGGCTGCTGGCGGAACTGTCCCCCGAGGAGATCGTCGACGTCGTCGACTTCCGCTACCTGGAGGACGCGCTCACCCGCGAGGAGGCGCTGGCCATCCTGCGCGCCGCCGAGCCCGGCCGCGCCGAGCGCCAGGCACGCCTGCTCGCCGAGGGTTACCCGGCCTACACCACCACCCCCGGCTGGCTCGGCTACACCGACGACAAGCTGGTCCGGCTGTCCAAGGAGGCGGTCGCCGACGGGTTCGGCCTGATCAAGCTGAAGGTCGGCGCCGACCCCGCCGAGGACGTCCGGCGCGTACGCCTGGCGCGCGAGGCGGTCGGCCCCGAGGTGCGCATCGCCGTGGACGCCAACCAGGCCTGGAGCGTCGGCCAGGCGATCGAGCGGATGGCCGCCCTCGCCGAGTTCGACGTGTACTGGATCGAGGAGCCCACCTCCCCCGACGACGTGCTCGGCCATGCCGCCATCCGTGAGCGGGTCGCGCCCGTCAAGGTCGCCACCGGCGAGCACGGCCACAACCGGGTGATGTTCAAGCAGTTCCTGCAGGCGGGCGCGATCGACATCCTGCAGCTCGACGCGGCGAGGGTCGCCGGGGTCAACGAGAACATCGCCATCCTGCTGCTCGCCGCCAAGTTCGGTGTGCCGGTGTGCCCGCACGCGGGCGGCGTCGGACTGTGCGAGATGGTCCAGCACCTGTCGATGTTCGACTACGTGGCCGTCACCGGCACCACCGAGAACCGCGTCATCGAGTACATCGACCACCTTCACGAGCACTTCACCGACCCTGTGGTGATCGAGGACGGCCGATACGTCGTCCCCGTCAAGCCGGGTGGAGGTGCCGAGATGCGTCCGGCGTCCCGCGCCGAGTACGCCTACCCGCACGGCCCCCAGTGGGCAGCCGACGCCACGGGGGTGGCGTGATGGGTGCCTTCGACGATTCCACGGTTTCGGCCACCGGCACCAACCTGGTCGCGGACGACGACATGGACGAACTCCGTCCGCGACCCAGCACATGAAAGGAACAACCATGAGACGAGGATTCGCTCTGGGAACGGCCATCGCCCTCGCGGTCGGTCTGACCAGCGCGTGCGGGGGCGACGCGGACTCAGGAACGACAGCCACCGCCCCGGCAGATAGCAAGCCGGTCGTCGGGGTGGACTACCCCCGCTCCGACACCGACTTCTGGAACTCCTTCATCAAGTACGTCCCCCAGTTCGGCGCCGAGAACGGCCTCGACCTGAAGACCTCCAACTCGCAGAACGACATCGCCAAGCTCACCTCCAACGTGCAGAGCCTCGTCAGCCAGGGCGTCAAGGGCCTGGTGCTCGCGCCGCAGGACACCGCGGCCGTGGCCCCCACCCTCCAGCAGCTCACCGCCAAGAAGATCCCCGTCGTCATGGTCGACACCCGCCCCGAGCAGGGTGACGCCTACATGGTGGTGCGTGCCGACAACCGGGCCTACGGGGAGAAGGCGTGCAAGTTCCTCGGCGAGAAGCTGTCGGGCAAGGGCAAGGTCGTGATGCTCCAGGGCGACCTCGCCTCCATCAACGGCCGCGACCGCACCGAGGCGTTCAACGACTGTATGAAGGCCGACTACCCCGGCATCACGGTGTTCGGTGAGGCCACCAACTGGGACGGCGCCATCGCCTCGCAGAAGCTCCAGACGCAGCTCACCGCCAACCCCGACATCAAGGGCGTCTACATGCAGTCGAGCTTCGCCCTGGCGGGCACCCTCCAGCTGCTCAAGCAGCGCAACCTGCTCGTTCCCCCGAGCGACCCCAAGCACGTCTTCGTCGTCTCCAACGACGGCATCCCTCAGGAGCTGAAGGAGATCGCCGCCGGCAACATCGACGCGACCGTCTCACAGCCGGCCGACCAGTACGCCAAGTACGCGCTGGAGTACACCAAGGCCGCCATCGAGGGCAAGACCTTCCAGCCCGGCCCGACCGACCACGACAGCACCATCATCCAGGTGCGCCCCGGTCTGCTGGAGGACCAGCTGTCGGCGCCCCTGGTCACCGCCGACGGCGGCACCTACGGAGACGTCCCGAGTGTCAAGTCGGACGACTCCTCGCTATGGGGCAACAACCTTGGCGGCTGACCAGACGACCACACCCCTCGTCGAGGCGGTTGGCGTCACCAAGAGGTACGGCGAGACCGTCGCGCTCGACCGTGCCGGGATCCGGATCATGCCCGGCCGGACCCACGCCCTGGTCGGCCGTAACGGGGCCGGGAAGTCCACCCTGGTCTCGATCCTCACCGGGCTCCAGTCCCCCGACGAGGGCGAGGTACGGTTCGGCGGCGAACCCGCCCCGCGCCTCGCCGACCGTGACGCCTGGCGGCAGCGGGTGGCCTGCGTCTACCAGAAGTCCACGATCATCCCCGAGCTGACCGTGGCGGAGAACCTCTACCTGAACCGTCATGACCTGAACAGGTTCGGGCTGGTCCGCTGGGACGCGCTGCGGCGCAAGGCGGCCGCGCTGCTCGCCACCTGGTCGGTGGACGTCGACGTGCGCCTGCCGGCCGGCGAGCTGGACGTCGAGCAGCGGCAGTTCGTGGAGATCGCCCGCGCGCTGTCCTTCGGCGCCCGGTTCATCATCCTCGACGAACCGACCGCCCAGCTCGACGCCGCCGCCATCGCCCGGTTGTTCACCCGCATCCGCGCCCTGCAGGAACAGGGGGTGACCTTCCTGTTCATCAGCCACCACCTGCAGGAGATCTACGAGATCTGCGACACGGTCACGGTCTTCCGCGACGCCAAGCACATCCTGACCACCACGGTGGCCGACCTGACGCACACCGAACTGGTGGCGGCGATGGCGGGAGAGGCGACCGGCCTGACCACGGCATCGCCCAGGGCGGCGGTGCCCGCCGACGCCGGTGTCGCGCTCGACGTGCGCGACCTGTCCTACGGCGACGCCTACCGGGAGATCGGCTTCCGGGTCCGGGCCGGCGAGATCGTCGGCCTGGCCGGCGCGGCCGGCAGCGGCCGGACCGAACTGGCCGAGACCGTCGCCGGGCTGCGCGCGGCCGATTCGGGCACGATCGAGATCGCCGGACGTCGTCCCCGTCCCGGCAGCGTGCCCGACGCGCTCGCCGCGGGCGTCGGCTTCGTCCCCCGCGACCGGCATCACCAGGGGTTCGTCGCGATGATGTCGATCGCCGACAACGCCACCATGACCGTCCCCGAACAGCTCGGCGAGGCCGGTCTGATCAGCGGCAGGCGGCGCGACCGGCTCGCCAGGGTCCTGATCGACAACTTGGCGATCAAGACTCCCGGCCCCGACCTGCCCGTGATGGGCCTGTCGGGCGGCAACCAGCAGAAGGTCGTGATGGCCAGGGCGCTCGCCTCCGATCCCCGGGTGCTCGTGCTGATCACCCCCACCGCGGGGGTGGACGTGAAGTCCAAGGAGTTCCTGCTCGGCAAGGTCGAGGAGACCGCCGAGAAAGGGAGCGGTGTGGTGATCGCCTCCGACGAACTCGACGACCTGCGGCTGTGCGACCGGCTGCTGGTGATGTTCCAGGGCCGTCTCGTCGCGGAGATGGCCTCCGGATGGCACGACCACGACGTGGTGGCGGCCATGGAAGGAGTCCGGCTCGATGCCCTCGACGCCTGAGAAAACCCGCACGCCCGCGCCGGAGAGCGCCGCCCCCCAGCGGGAACGCCCCCGGGTGCGGCTCGCCAGGCTGCGTGACCTCGCGCTGATCCCCGCGATCATCGTGATCGCCGTTGTCGGCCAGATCGTCCACCCGATCTTCCTGCAGGGCGACAACCTGATCAACATCCTGCAGACCATGTCGGAGATCTCGCTGCTGGTCATGGCGCAGACGCTCGTCCTGGTCGCCGGCAAGATGGACCTCTCGCTGGAGTCGACGTTCGGTCTCGCGCCGGGCGTGGCCGCCTGGCTGACCGTCGCGGTCGGCTCGGGCGCCGGGCTCGGCGTGCTGTCGGGCGCCTGGTCGATCCCGATCACCCTCGCCGTCGGTGTGCTGATCGGCGCGATCAACGCCCTGCTCATCGTGCGGTTCGGGCTCAACGGCTTCATCGTCACCCTCGGCATGCTGATCGTGCTGCGCGGCCTGCTCACCGGCATCTCCGGCGGCCAGACCTTCTTCAACCTGCCGCCGTCGATGCTCTACCTCGGCTCGGCCCTGTGGTTCGGGGTGCCCGCCTCGATCTGGCTGTGCCTGCTGCTGTTCGCCGTCGGCATCGTGCTGCTCGGCTTCACCCGCTACGGCCGTGCCCTGTACGCCCTCGGCGGGAACGTGGACGCGGCCAAGGCGGCCGGCATCCGCACCGACCGGGTGCTGTGGACCGCCCTGGTGGGCGCCAGCCTGCTCGCCGCGCTCGGGGGCCTGCTGCTGTCGGGGCGTCTCGCCTCGGTGGCCGCCGCGCAGGGCGACGGCGCCATCTTCACCGTGTTCGCCGCGGCCGTGATCGGCGGCGTCAGCCTCAACGGCGGCAAGGGCACGATGTTCGGCGCCTTCACCGGCATCCTCCTGCTCTACATGATCCAGAACGTCCTCACCCTGGCCGGCGTGCCGGCCCAGTGGATCCAGGCCCTCAACGGCGCCATCATCCTCATCGCCCTCATCCTCTCCCGTCTCACAGGAGGCAAAGTCCAGGACTAGCTCGTCTCAGGTACCTCTTTCCCGTTCCTCCGCCATGGCGCCCTTCCGGGCGCCATACCCCCTGACCGATTGGAACGAAATGTCCGAGCACCCCCTGACACGCAGACGACTGATGCAGATCGGAACGGTCGGAGCAGGCTCCATGCTGTTACCGATGCCGTGGACGGCGGCCGCCCAGGCCGCCTCGGCCCCGCCCCCGGCGGTGGTCGCCGCGAACGACATGGCGCTCTGGTACAACCAGAGCGCCGGCACCGACTGGCTCCGCGCACTCCCGATCGGCAACGGCCGCCTGGGTGCGATGGTGTTCGGCAACGTCGACGTCGAGCGTCTGCAGCTCAACGAGGACACCATCTGGGCCGGCGGCCCCTACGACCAGAGCAACACCAGAGGCGCGGCGGCGCTGGCGCAGATCAGGCAGCTGGTCTTCCAGAACCAGTGGAGCCAGGCGCAGACCCTGATCGACCAGAACATGCTCGGCAGCCCCGCGGGGCAGCTCGCCTACCAGCTCGCCGGCAACCTGCGGCTCACCTTCGGCAACACGAGCGGGGTCTCCGAGTACAACCGTTACCTGGACCTGACCACGGCCACCACCATGGTGTCGTACCTGAAAGGCGGCATCCGCTACCAGCGCGAGACGTTCGCGAGCGCACCCGACCAGGTCATCGCCGTGCGCCTCACCGCCGACAGGCCCGGCTCGATCACGTTCTCCGCGACGTTCGACAGCCCTCAGCGCACGACGCGCACCAGCCCGGACGGCACGTCCGTGGGGCTCGACGGCATCTCGGGCAACATGGAGGGCAAGACCGGCGCGGTCCGGTTCCTCGGGCTGGCCCGCGCCGTCGCCGAAGGCGGCACCGTCACCAGCAGCGGCGGCACGCTACAGGTGACCGGGGCCAACAGCGTGACGGTGCTGATCTCCATCGGCACCAGTTACGTCAACTACCAGAACGTCGGCGGCGACTACCAGGGCATCGCGCGGCGGCACCTCGACGCGGCCGTCCCCAGGTCCTACAGCGACCTGCGCAGCCGGCACGTCGCCGACTACCAGCGGCTGTTCTCGCGCACGACGCTCGACCTCGGCCGCACCTCGGCGGCCGACCAGCCGACCGACGTGCGGATCTCGCAGCACTCGAACACCAACGACCCGCAGCTGTCGGCCCTGCTGTTCCAGTTCGGCCGATATCTGCTGATCTCCTCCTCGCGTCCGGGCACCCAGCCGGCCAACCTGCAGGGCATCTGGAACGACTCGCTGAGCCCGTCGTGGGATTCCAAGTACACCATCAACGCCAACCTGCCGATGAACTACTGGCCGGCCGACAGCACGAACCTGTCGGAGTGCTACGAGCCGGTGTTCAAGATGATCAACGACCTCACGGTCACCGGCGCCCGCACGGCCCGGGTGCAGTACAACGCCGGCGGCTGGGTGACCCACCACAACACCGACGGGTGGCGGGCCACCTCGGTGGTCGACGGCGCGTTCTGGGGCATGTGGCAGACCGGCGGCGCGTGGCTGGCCACCATGATCTGGGACCACTACAACTTCACCGGTGACGTCGACTTCCTGCGGGAGTACTACCCGGCGATGAAGGGGGCCGCGCAGTTCTTCCTCGACACCCTCGTGGAGGAGCCGGCCCTCAGGTATCTGGTCACCAACCCGTCGAACTCCCCGGAACTGGCCCACCACTCGGGTGTCAGCGTGTGCGCGGGCCCCACGATGGACAACCAGATCCTGCGGGACCTGTTCGACGGCTGCGCCAAGGCGAGCCAGGTGCTGGGCGTCGACGCCGACTTCCGTACGCGGGTCCTGGCGACCAGGGACCGGCTCCCTCCGATGAAGGTCGGCTCGCGCGGCAACATCCAGGAGTGGCTGTACGACTGGGTCGAGACCGAGCCCAACCACCGGCACGTCTCCCACCTGTACGGCCTGCACCCCAGCAACCAGATCACCAAGCGCGGCACCCCCTCCCTGTACACCGCAGCGCGGCGGACCCTCGAACTGCGCGGTGACGACGGGACCGGCTGGTCGCTCGCCTGGAAGATCAACTACTGGGCGCGGATGGAGGAGGGCAACCGGGCGCAGAACCTGATCCGCCTGCTGGTGACGCCGGCCAGGCTCGCGCCGAACATGTTCGACCTGCACCCGCCGTTCCAGATCGACGGCAACTTCGGCGCCACCTCCGGCATCGCCGAGATGCTGCTGCAGAGCCACAACGGCGAACTGCACGTGCTGCCGGCACTGCCCTCGGCCTGGCCGAGCGGGAAGGTGCAGGGGCTTCGGGGGCGCGGCGGCTACACCGTGGACATCACCTGGGCCTCCGGCCTGGCGGGCGAGATGCTCGTCAAGTTCGACCGCGTCGGCACGGTGAACGTGCGCAGCCAGTCGCTCACCGGGACCTACCAGGTGGTCGACACCGCGACCAACGGTGCCGTCACCGTCACCAGCCCGGAGGCCGGCGTCATCAGGCTGACCGGCCAGGCCGGTCGCACCTACCGCGTGACGGCGTCCGGCACGCCGCAGCAGCCGACGGGCTATGTGCGGATCACCAACGGCACCACCGGCCTGGCACTGGACAGCGGCGGCAACGTCGCCTCCGGATCGAACCTCAAGCAGTGGAACGCCTCCGACACCAGCACCAACCTGCAGTGGCAGCTGGTCGACCTCGGCGGCGGCTGGTACCGCATCGTCAACCGCACCAACGGCATGGTCATCGACAGCTGGGGCAACACCGCCAACGGAGCCAATGCCAGACAGGCCGCCTGGAACGGCGGCAACAACCAGCAGTGGCGCCTCAACAGCGTGGGCAACGGCCGCCAGCAGATCATCAACCGCGGCACCAACACCGCCCTCGACGGCATGGGCAACAACACCGCCGGCTCCACCGTCGCCATGTGGGCCCCCAACAACAGCACCAACAACCAGTGGACCATCACGAACGTGTGAGGCCGCCGACCTGATCACCGTGCGCTTCGCCGCGACCGTCCACCGGTCGCGGCGAAGCCCGCCCCGGTGCGTACCGAAGGGGCGGCCGGAACGCCGTCGAGCCCGGAGGGTCTGGACGCGACCCCGACCGGCCCGGCCGCCGTGACCGGCGCCTTTCCCTGAACTCCTCGTCCGCGGGCCCGGCAGGCAACGGGTAGATCTTTCTGCGTCCTGTGTCAAATGTAACCCTCGGACGGTTACAGTTCCCGCGTGCGTTTCATCCCTTTTGTCATGATTTCTGCCGCTCTCGCGACGATCACCGCCTCCCCGGCACGGGCGATCACGAATGGTTCGCCCGACCTGACCGTTCACCCGCAGGTGGGAGCGATCATCGGCGACATGCCCAACGATGACGGCACATGGTCCTACTGCACCGGCACGCTCATCTCGCCGACCGTCTTCCTCACCGCCGCCCACTGCGCGGAACCGGGGCAGAAGAGCGCCCAGGTCTCCTTCTCCAGTCGCTACCGGCCGGGAGACAAGATCTACACCGGTCGCTACGTCCCCGACTCGCGCTACCGGGACGAGTCCGATCTTCATGACATGGCCGTCGTCGTCTTCGACGCGGCGATCCCCGGCATCACGCCCGCCAGGTTGCCCACCGAGGGACTGCTCGACCGCCTCAAGGCCGACAAGACCCTGAAGACGACGAGATTCACCCCGGTCGGGTACGGCGCCATGGCCTCGGTCAAGGTCAAGCACAGGACACGGCTGACCTACACCGACACCCGCTACCAGGCGTCCATCTCCTTCGAGGCCCTCACCCGCGACTGGCTCAAACTGTCACTGGACCCCTCCAAGGGCGACGGCAGCACCTGCTTCGGCGACTCCGGCGGCCCGAACTTCCTGGGGGGACCCACCTCGGACCTGCTCGTGGCCACGACCATCAGCGGGGAGGACGAGGCGTGCAAGAAGATCAACTACGACTATCGCCTGGACACCCCGGCGGCCCGGAGTTTCCTCAAGAGGTTCGTCACACTCCCCTGAACGGGTGATCGCCCCGGCGCGAAAGCCACTCCGAGCGGACTTTCACCGCAGGACCGGACCCGTACCGCGCGGGACCGGGCCAACCCGCCGCCGACAGCACCCCGGCCCGTGACATTCGCGGGCCGATGAGACCCGGTGAGACCCGGTAAGACCCGTCCACCGCGACCCGCTCGGCAGGCAGTTCATGCCGCGACGTCCGATTGCTGAATTATTCATCTTGGCCGGCATGAAAGATGCACGCGCTTTTGATGATTGATGCTCTGGCCGCCCTTGGCCTGCGACCACATAATTGATTTACACCCGGAACAATTATGTCGACGCCAAGGAGAGTGAAAATTGTCGGCCAAGACCATGCTTCTCCTGTCGGCAGGCGTTCGTATTCGCCCACGATCCACGGACGGCTGCTGAGCACCGACAGCGGCTCGCCCGGCCGCGTGCCGTTGAGACGGTTGTGCTCGAAACAGCCACTCGGGTCATCGGTCGTCACGAGAACATGCGGGCCTAAATCGACGCCGAGAATAGCTTAATCCGTGCCAGGAGACAGGAGAAAGAAATCATGGACTCTCAGGTTAAGAAGCCACCACCACTGCTTCTTTTGTGCCTCGCCCAGTTCATGCTGACGCTCGACTTCGCGATCGTGAACGTCGCGCTGCCATGGATCAAGACCGACCTGTCCTTCACCTCCGGCGCCCTGCCCTGGGTCGTCGGAGCGTACGCGCTGTTCTACGGCGGCTTCCTGCTGCTCGGCGGGCGCGTGGGCGACATCATCGGCCGCAAGCGCATGTTCGTATGGGGCCTCGCGATCTTCACGATCGCCTCCCTGGTGGGCGGTTTCGCGACCTCCTCCATCGTGCTCATCGCCGCCCGTGCCCTGCAGGGCTTCTCGGCCGCGGCGGTGGCTCCGGCCGTGCTGGCGATGATCGGTGCGGGCTTCCCCGAGGGGGAGGCGCGGGCCAAGGCCATGGGCGTGTTCGGCGCCGTGTCCTCGGTGGGCTTCGCCGGTGGCGTGCTCGCCGGCGGTGTGCTGACCGAGATCTTCGGCTGGCGTGCCGTCATGTTCATCAACGTCCCGGTCGGCATCGCGATGGTCGTGCGCGCCGCGATCCGCCTCGACGACGACAGCGTGTCGACGCGCTCCTCGCGCATCGACGTCCCCGGCGCCATCCTGGTGACCGCGAGCATGTGCGCGATCGCCTACGCCCTCACCATCGCCTCCGACGAGGGCTGGGGCAGCGCCGGTGTGCTGACCCCGCTGATCGCGGGAGCCGCGCTGCTCGTCGTGTTCCTCTTCGTGCAGACCCGCGTGTCCGCGCCGCTGGTGCCGCTCTCGATCTTCCGTAACCGCGGGGTGACGGGCGGCAACCTGGTCGCGTTCCTGTCGGGTGGCGTCATGTCCATCTCGACGTTCTTCATCACGCTCTACATGCAGCAGGTCCTGGGCTTCTCGGCCATCCTCACCGGGCTCGCGTTCTTCCCGCAGGCCCTCGTGGTCGTGCTGGCGTCGCTGCCGGTGGCGAAGACGACCGCGCGGATCGGAGCCCGGCCGGTGCTGGTCGTCGGTGCCCTCTTCCTGGTCGTCGGCTCGCTGGTGCTGGCGCTCGCGCCCGCCGACGGCTCGTTCCTGCTGAACGTGCTGCCCGGAGGCGTCCTGCTCGGCGTCGGTGTGACGGTCATGATGATCAGCACCGCGGTGGCGGCCACGTCCGGTGTGGCCGGTGCCCAGATGGGCCTCGCGTCGGGTCTCTACAACTCGAACCGCCAGCTCGGGGTCGGGCTGTGCCTCGGCGTCGCGGTGGCGGTGGCCTCGCTCGTCGGCGGGACGGGACAGGGCATCTCCGTCGACGGGATCCAGACGGCGTTCTGGCTCTCCACCGCGCTCTCCGTGGTGATCGTGATCATCTCCGCGACCGTTCTTCCGGCGGTGCGCAGGCCGGCTCCCGCCGCTCCCGCGGCTTCCGTCCCGGAGGCCAGGTCCGCCTCCGTGGCCGGCGCCTAGCCTTCGGCGGGTCTTCACAGGGAGAGGGCCGGTCCCGGCGCACGCCGGGACCGGCCCTCTCCCCATGTCCGCTCGGGCTCCCCGCGCGCCTCGCGCCGGGGGCGGAGCACGCTCGGACCCGACGGCACTCCCACTCCAGGCCCGCTCCCCTGGCCGAAGCCGGGAGTCCGCGCCCGGCAGCTCCGACCGCGAACGCGCCGGTCGGTCTTTTCCGGTTTCGGACGGCCGCCTCAGCCGCCCAGGTACTCCCCCGCCGCGTCGAGGAGCCAGGCCGCGAGGTAGGCCGCGAAGGACGAGCGTACGAAGACGTGGAACTCGTCGCCTCCGCGCGCGGCGAGGACGACCTGGGCTCGGGCGAGCATGGTCTGGGCGCAGCGGCCGGGGCCGAACACGCGAGGGTGCAGGTCGAGGGCGCAGCCGTGGGAGAGCAGGTCACGGGCCCTGGGACCGGCCACGAGCAGTACGGTCCGCTGGGCGGAGACGTCGGTGACGGCGGCGTGACCGGTTCCGGCCGCGGCTCGCAGCCGGGTCTCCAGACCCGTGTCGCCCGCGGGCCCGACGACGAGCCACTCGTCGGGACCGAGCCACAACACCAGGATGTCGCTCCCGGCCGTACCGGACGGCGGCACATCGTGGCCGGTGCTCGCGAAGGTGCCCGGCTCGACGGGGAGCGGGACGCCGAGGGCGGCGAGGGCGCCGGCGACGCCGGTCGCGGTGCCGCTCCCCGGCTCCACCCGCAGGTCGATCTGGGTGAGGAACGGCAGCTCCGCGATACGAAGGTCCTGGTTCGACACCGGTTCCAGCCGGGCGAGCGGGCTCAACCGCCCGGTCGGTGGCTCAGCCATCGCGGCGCGCTCCCTCGGGGTCGTAGAGGACGTGGTGGGTGACGGTGACGGGCAGCAGCTCCCCTGCGACGGGCACGTACAGCCGCTCGCCGACGCGTTCGCGCCCGCCGCTGACGAGGGCGAGGGCGAAGGTCCTGCCGAGCGCGGCGCTGCGGTAGCTGGAGGTGACGTGGCCGAGCGTGGGGACCGGCGGCTCGGGCAGCCGGTCGAAGGCCACCAGGTGGGAGCCCTCGGGCAGCAGGAGGTCCGGGTCGAGCGGCAGCAGGCCGACCAGATGCTTGCGGTCGGGCCTGGCGGTGTCGGCGCGGGAGAAGGAACGCTTCCCGAGGAAGTCGGCCTTCTTCTTGGACACCACCCACTCCATGCCGAGGTCGGCGGGGGTGACCGTGCCGTCGGTGTCCTGCCCCACGATGGGGTAGCCCTTCTCGGCCCGCAGCACGTGCATCGTCTCGGTCCCGTACGGGGTGACCGCCCCGGTGGCCTGGAGCGCCTCCCACAGGGCGAGCCCGTCCCAGGCGCTGACATTGATCTCGTACGCCAGCTCACCGGAGAAGCTGATCCGGCACACCCGCGCGTCCAGGCCCGCCACCCGGCCGTCACGCCACGTCATGAACGGGAAGCTCGCGTTGTCCACGGCGAGGTCGGGGGCGAGTGCTGCGAGCACCTCGCGGGAGCGCGGCCCGGCGAGCGCGACCGTCGCCCACTGCTCGGTGACCGAGGTGCAGTAGACCCGCAGCGACGGCCATTCCGTCTGCAGCCACTCCTCCATCCAGTCGAGGACGGCCGCGGCGTTGCCGGTGGTGGTCGTCACCAGGAAACGGTTCTCGGCCAGGCGGATCACCGTACCGTCGTCGAAGACCATCCCGTCGGGGCGGCACATCACGCCGTAGCGGATCGAACCGACCTTGAGGGTGCTCATCAGGTTGGTGTAGAGCCGGTCGAGCAGCTGCGCGGCGTCCGGCCCCTGAATGTCGATCTTGCCGAGTGTGGAGGCGTCCATCGCCCCGGCCGCCTCCCGCACGGCCCGGCACTCGCGCAGGACGGCGGCCTCCATGTCCTCGCCCTCGCGGGGGTAGTACCAGGGCCGCTTCCACTGGCCGACGTTCTCGAACGGCGCTCCGTGGGCCACGTGCCACTCGTGCAGCGCGGTGACCCGGACGGGATCGTGCAGCGCTCCCCTGTCGCGCCCGGCGAGGGTCGCGAAGGAGACGGGCACGTAGGGCGCGCGGAAGGTGGTGGTGCCCAGCTCCGAGACGTCCACGCCCAGGAGGTGGGCGACGACACCGCTGGTGAGCACCCCTGAGGTCTTTCCCTGGTCGTGCGCGGTCCCCGCGGTGGTGTAACGCTTGACGTGCTCGACCGAACGGAGCCCGGCCCCGGTGGCGCGCATGATGTCGGCGACGGTGACGTCGCGCTGCAGGTCGACGAAGTGGGTCCGGTAGTCGTCGGCGGGGACGAGCCACACGTGCTCGGAAGGGGCTCCGCCCAGTGTCCCGTCGGCTGTCTCGTCGGCCGTCTCCCGGAGGTTCGAGACCGCCTGCGTGTCCCGCGCTCCCCCGGCCCCCGCGGCCTCCGTCGCCTCCCGGGCGGACGTGTGGGGGGCGGTCGGGAGGGCACCGAAACCGGCCGCCTCGGCGGCCCGCGCTCCGGCGGCGGCGCCGTCCTCCAGGCAGGAGGCGAGGGTGCGGAGCCCTCGGGCGGCCCCGGCGACCTCGACGGCCTGACGGCAGGTTCCGGGGACGAAGGAGCCGAGCGCCTCGTCGTAGCGAAGTGTCCCCGACGCCTGGCTGAACAGGTGGACGGCGGGGTTCCATCCGCCCGAGACGAGCAACAGGTCGGCTTCGACCTCGCGTCCGCCGGAGGTTTCCGCCTCGGACGCGTTCGTCCCGGAAGCGTTCGTCCCGGAAGCGGGCGCCTCTGAGGCGACACCTCCGGGCGCGGCGGACCCGGACGCGGTGATCCCAGAGGCGACGGCCTCTGACGTGTTCGTCCCGGCAGCGGCTCCGGAAGGCGTGCCGACCTCGGCGGGTCTTTTCGAGACGGTCACGGAGGTGACGCCGCGGTCGCCGTTCACACGGGTGACGACGTGACCGGTGAGCACCTCGGCACCTCCGAGGCCCCCAGCAAGGCCCCCAGCAAGGTCCCCAGCGAGGTCCCCAGCGAGGTCCCCAGCGTCGTCCGTGCCGTCCACGTCGTCCGGACCGCTCAAGTCATCCGGGCCGCCCCGCCCCGCCGCCCCGCCGGGGCCGTTCCGGCTCGGGTCGGCGGCGAGGCGCGTGTCCACGACGGCGGCGATCTCGACGCCCGCGGCGGCCAGGTCGCGGGCCGCGGCGTAGGCGCTGTCCCCGGTGGTGAAGACCACCGCGCGGCGGCCGGGCAGGACCCCGTACCGGTTGACGTAGGCGCGCGCCGAGCCGGCGAGCATCACACCCGGCAGGTCGTTGCCCGCGAAGGCGATCGAACGCTCGTGCGCGCCCGTGGCGAGCACGACGCGGCGGGCCCGGACGCGCCAGACGCGCGTCCGGGAGGAGGCGTTCTCCCCCCTGCGTTCCACGGCGACCAAGTAGTTGTCGTCGTAGTAGCCGAACACGCTGGTACGGGTGAGCACCCGCACCTCGGGACGGGCCTCCAGCTCGGCCAGCGCGGTGGCGGCCCAGGTCGCGCCCGGGAGGCCGTCGACGTTCTCGCCGGTGTCGGGCAGGCTTCCACCCGGCGAGGGACGGTCGTCGGCGAGGATCACCCGGGCGCCCGAGGTGGCCGCCGCGGTCGCCGCCGCGAGGCCCGCCGGTCCCGCGCCGACCACCAGGACGTCGCAGTGCGCGTACACGCCGTCGTGGCGCGCCGGGTCGGGTTCGGCGGCGAGCCTGCCCCTGCCCGGCAGGCCGGTGGCCACCAGTCCCGCGTACAGCTCGACGACGGTGGCCTGGAGCATCGGCTCGGGGAAGGGGTGCTCGATCTGGACGACGGCGTTGGGTTCCTCGGTCCAGGCGGCGAAGATCCCGCGAGGGCGGCCGAGTGCGACGCTCGTCGCGACCGTACGGACGCCGTTGGCGAGCAGCGCGGCGGCGAGCGTGTCGCCCCGGTACCCCTCGTAGTCGCGGCCGTCGAACCGGAACGGCAGTGTCTCCCCGCGATGGCCCGCCCGGCGGAACGGCTGCTCGCTCACCGGCTCACCGGCCCCGGCTCGCCCACCCGGTAGACGGCGTGGAACTCGTTGGTGGCGGTGTCGCGGACCGCGTTGAACCAGCGGCGGCATCCGGCCACGTGGTACCAGCGCTCCGCGAAGGGCCCCTTGGGGTTGTCGCGGAAGAACAGGTATCTCGCCCACTCCTCGTCGGAGAGCGCGGCGGGGTCGTCGGGGTAGACGACGTGGGCCTGCCCGCCGTAGTGGAACTCGGCCTCGTCCCGTGGCCCGCACCACGGACAGGGGATCAGCAGCATCGGTCGGGCTCCTTCAGTGGGCCACCGCGGCGGCGCCGTGCTCGTCCACGAGCGCGCCGGTGGTGAATCGTTCGAGCGTGAAGGCGGCGTTGAGGGGGTGCGGCTCGTCGTGGGCGATCGTGTGCGCGTAGCACCATCCGACGCCCGGGGTGGCCTTGAAGCCGCCGGTCCCCCATCCGCAGTTGACGTAGAGACGGTCGACGGGGGTGAGCCCGACGACGGGCGAGGCGTCGGGGGTGACGTCGACGATCCCTCCCCAGGTGCGCAGCACGTGGGCCCGCGCGAAGACGGGGAACAGCTCGAGCGCCGCCGCCATCTGCCGCTCGATGATGTGGAACGCGCCGCGCTGCCGGTAGGAGTTGTAGGCGTCGATGCCCGCCCCCATGACCAGCTCGCCCTTGTGCGCCTGGCTGACGTAGACGTGCACCGCGTTGGACATGACCACCGTGGGGTGTACGGGCTCCAGCAGCTCCGAGACCAGGGCCTGCAGCGGGTGGCTCTGCACCGGCAGCTCCACCCCCGCCATCCGGCCGACGACCGAGGAGTGTCCCGCCGCGCACATCGCGACCCTGCCCGCGGCGATGCGGCCCCTGGTGGTGCGTACGGCCTGCACGCGGCCGTCCACGACGTCGATGCCGGTGACCTCGCAGTGCTCGATCAGGTCGACGCCCATCGCGGCGGCGGCGCGGGCGAACCCCCAGGCCACGTAGTCGTGCTTGGCGATTCCCGCGCGCGGCTGGTAGGTGGCGCCGAGGACCGGGTAGCGGGTGCCGGGCGAGACGTCGACGATCGGGCAGACCTCCTTCACCTCCTCGGGGCCGAGCCATTCGGCGTCGACGCCGTTGAGGCGGTTGGCGTTGACCCGGCGGACGCCCTCCCTGACGTCCTGCAGGCTGTGCGCGAGATTGAGCACGCCGCGCTGGCTGAACAGGAGGGGATAGCCGAGGTCCTCCTCCAGCCCCTCCCACAGCTTCAGCGAGTGCTCGTAGATGCCCGCGCTCTCGTCCCACAAGTAGTTGGACCGGATGATGGTGGTGTTGCGGGCCATGTTGCCGCCGGCCAGCCAGCCCTTCTCCAGCACGGCCACGTTCGTGATCCCGTGGTTCCTGGCCAGGTAGTAGGCGGTGGCCAGGCCGTGGCCTCCGCCGCCGACGATCACCACGTCGTAGGAGGGCTTCGGCTCGGGAGCACTCCACAGCCGGTCGGGGTGCTCGGGGAGCTCCTCGGTGCTCATCGTTCTCCTTTCGGCGTGGAGTCCTCCGCCTTCATGCACGGCAAGGAAGTCGACGTCGTCCCTTCTCGGTCCCTCGGGCGAGCCCGCACGCGGGCGGGTTCGGGCCTCGCGGAGTTCACGGGCATCCCCTTCGTTCCCGGTGCCCGGTCAGCCACGCAGGCGCTCCATCGCCGGGTCGTACAGCGGCTCCTCGGCGACGACGGCGGGCACCCGCTTGTCGAAGTAGCCGATGTGCAGCTCTCTCCCCGGCACGGACAGCTCGGCGGGCAGCCAGGCGTAGGCGATGTTCTTGCCGATCGTGTGGCCGTAGGCGGCGCTGGTGACGTATCCGGCGCGGGACGCGCCGTCGTACACCGGCTCCTTGCCCATCACGACGGCGGCGGGGTCGTCGACGGTGAGGCAGGTCAGCCTGCGCCGGGGGGTCGTGCCGCGCTCGGCGAGAGCCGCGCGGCCGATGAAGTCGCCCCGGTCGGCCTTGCGCACGGCGAAGCCGAGGCCCGCCTCGTACGGGTCGTGCTCGTAGGTCATGTCGGTGCCGAAGGAGCGGTAGCCCTTCTCCAGCCGCAGGCTGTTGAAGGCGCCGCGGCCCGCGGCGATGATCCCGTGCTCCTGGCCCGCCTCCCAGAGGGTGTCCCACAGCTTCGCGCCCATGTCGGCCGTCGTGTAGAGCTCCCAGCCCAGCTCCCCGATGTAGGAGAGCCGCAGCGCGGTGACGGGCACGGCGCCGACGTACGCCCGCGCGGCACGGAAGTAGCGGAAACCGCCGGGGCCGAAGGCGGGCCCGGCGAGCGGGGCGACGACCTCGCGGGCCAGGGGACCCCAGACGCCGACGCAGCAGGTTCCCGGCGTGATGTCGGTGACGGTGACCGACCCGTCGGCGGGCAGGTGACGGCGCAGCCAGTCGAGGTCGAGGTGGCCGTTGGCGCCGACCTGGAACAGGTCGCGGCCCAGCCGGGCGACGGTGATGTCGCTGCGGATGCCGCCGTCGTGGTCGAGCAGCAGGCAGTACGTGACCGAGCCGACGGACTTGTCGACGTCGCCCGTGGAGATCCGCTGCAGGAAGGCGGCGGCACCGCGGCCCGCGACCTCGATCCGCTTGAGCGCGCTCATGTCGTAGAGGGCGACGGCCTCGCGTGAGACCTGGGCCTCCGCGCCGACGATCGGCGACCAGTGGCGGGCGGCCCACTCGTTGGGGCGGGGGATGTCACGGCCGTCGAGCAGTGGCGCGTTGGCTCCGTACCACTGGGGCCGCTCCCAGCCGACGGCCTCGAGGAAGTAGGCGTCCAGCTCGCGCTGGCGGGCGTGGAAGGGGCTGGTGCGCAGCGGGCGCAGGTTCTCCGCCGGTTGGAGCGGGTGGATGATGTCGTAGACCTCGACGAAGTTCTGGCAGTCGCGGGTGCGGACGTACTCGGGGGCCAGCTGGTGGGCCTCGAACCGGTTGACGTCGCACTCGTGCAGGTCGAAGGAGGAGCAGTGACCGTCGGCCAGCCACTCGGCCATGGCACGGCCCACCCCCGCCGAGTGGGTGACCCACACGGCCTCGGCCACCCAGAAGCCCTCCACCTCGCGTGACCGTCCGAGCAGCGGCATGTTGTCGGTGGTGAAGGAGAACAGGCCGTTGATCCCCGCTTCGAGCTCGGCCTTCCCCGTGGCGGGCAGCAGCGCCTTCGTCTCGGCCCAGGCGGGGGCGAAGTCGTCGCCGGTGAACGCCAGCACCGAGGGCATGACCTCTGCGTCGGCGAGCGGGGGGATCTCCTCGGCGGTGATCGGCATCGGGCGGTGGCCGTAGTAGCCGACGCCGAGCCGGTCGAAGCGCTCCCGGTAGTACAGGTCGGCGTCCTGGTGACGCAGGATCGGCCGGACGGCCTCGCCGGCCTGTCCGGCGAGCGCGGGGACGGGACCCGTCCAGGCGAACTGGTGGGCGAGGGGGGTGAGCGGCAGCGTCATGCCGACCATGCCCGCGACCTTGGGCCCCCAGATCCCGGCACAGCAGACCACGAGGTCCGCGGGGATCTCGCCCCGGTCGGTGACGACGGCCGCGACCCGGTCGTCCTCGACGCGGATGTCCAGCACCTCGTGCCGGTCGAGGACGCGAACACCGCGTTCCTGCGCGCGCGCGAGCTGGACCTCGACGGCGCGTACGGCTTTGGCCAGGCCGTCGGTGGGGACGAACAGCCCTCCGAGGATCCTGTCCCGGTCCAGCAGGGAGTGGCGCTCCACGCACTCCTCGGGGGTGAGCACGCTCGCCTCGATCCCCCAGGAGGTCGCCCAGCCGTGGCGCCGGTGCAGCTCGGCGAGCCGCTCTGGCGTGGTGGCCACCTCCAGGCCGCCCACCTGGAGGAAGCAGTCGAGGTCGACGAGCTTCTCGACGGTGTAGCGGGCGAGCTCCGCCATGGTCTTGGAGGGGTTGGTCTGGAAGACCAGGCCCGGCGCGTGGGAGGACGATCCCCCGGTGGCGGGCACGGCGCCCTGGTCGACGACGGTGATGTCGTTCCAGCCCCTGGCCGAGAGCTCGTCGGCGAGGGCCGCCCCGACGACCCCGGCTCCGATGATGACGACGCGTCGGCCCGCCATACCCACCTCCGTCGTTGCGCAGTCCGAAACGAAGTGCGCTTCCCGCAACAGATTGTCCTCCCGTCTCCAACACTGTCAAGAACGGGCCGGCGGTCGTCCACGGGAAACGGCGAACGGGGACAGCCGGTCCCGCTCCGTCCCCTTGCGTTCTGAATCACTCCGGGTCTGATGTACCCCGAGTTCGGATACGTCGTGGCCGACGAGCTTGGCCAGGTGCGGCGTCACGAGCATCTCCGAATCGAAGCGGAAGACGCTCATCGCGATGTGCTCGTCTCCGAACTTCGCCTCGATGCCGGGGGCCGTCGGCGTGGACGATCTCGTCCACGCGGATGGTCATCCAGGGGTTGGTGTAGACGACCCGGCTGGAGATCTGCTCGACCACGATCCTCGCCGTAGCCAATGGAAGGTTCCAGGTAAGCGGACAACCGTAATAAACCAGTCAGTACGGCACGTTTCCCCCAGGGAATATGTACGACATATCGCCGTAACGGATGGTCTATAGCGTCACGCGCAATACCGGGTTCCTCAAGGAGCACGTGGTGCGCAAAGTCCTCATCTCCCTCTCCCTCTCCTTCACCCTCGTAGCCGTGCAACCCCAGCAGGCCAACGCCAAGGTCAAACTCGATCTTGAGACGTTGACCGGCGCCGAGGCCGTCTCCCTCATGGCCGCCGGCAAGCTGACCTCGGTCGACCTGACCAAGGCGTACATCGACCGGATCACCGCGCTGAACAAGCGCGGGCCCGGCCTGAACGCCGTCACGGACCTCAACCCCAACGCGTTGAAGGAGGCCGAGGCGTACGACCGCCTGCGCAAGAAGGGCAAGTCGCTCGGCCCCGCCATGGGACTGCCGATCCTGCTCAAGGATCTGATCGACGTCGAGGGCATGCCCACGACGGCGAACAACTGGTCACTGCGCCGGTCCTTCCCGGCCTCCGACGCCGGCATCACCAAGAAGCTGAAGGAACGCGGCGTCGTGATCCTCGGCAAGGTGGGCCTGTCGGAGTACGCCAACAGCTTCGGCTCGCAGCCCTCCGGGTTCGGCAACTACGGCGGCCAGGTCATCAACGGCATCGACGCCGACCAGAACCCCTCCGGGTCGTCGTCGGGCACCGGCGCGGCCATGGCCGCGGCGCTGTCGACGCTGGGCATCGGGACCGAGACCTCCGGTTCCATCATCTCGCCGTCGAACGCGCAGTCGCTCGTGGGTCTGCGGCCGACCGTGGGTCTCGTGCCCGGTTACGGCATCGCGCCCATCTCGGCCTCGCAGGACATCGCCGGCCCGATGGTCCGCACGGTCTCCGACGCCGCGCTCACACTGGCCTCGATCGCCGGGCCCGACCCGGTGGCCGACGCCGGGTACAAGGCCATGTTCGGCGACGACTACATCGCCAAGGGCATCATCCCGCCGCTCCCCGCGACGCTGCCCGACTACACCAAGGCCATCGATCTCGGCTTCGTGCGCGGCAAGAAGATCGGGTACAACGGCACCCTCACCGAGGGCAGCCCGCTCAAGATCGCGTACGACGCCCTGATCGCCGCCGGCGCCATCCTGGTGCCCCGCCCGCAGGCGACGATCCCCTCGCTGCCCGCGCTGCCCAGCGGCTATGAGCAGCACAAGAGCATCGACTCCTACTACGAGCGGCTAGGCCCGCAGGCGCCAATCAAATCGCTGGTCGAAGAGGTGCAGGTCAACCAGGCCGAAGCTCACCAGGCGCTCAAGTTCGGCAACGTCAACCACCTGAACTCGTCGCAGGCGGACGTGACCCCGGGTGGCGCCAACGAGCAGGCGTACCGGACGAACCTCGCGATCCGTAAGGCCGCCTGGCACAAGGCCATCGACGACATGGTGACGTACACCAACTCGGACCCGGCGCAGCCGGCCGACCCGGTGATCGCCATCCTGGGCGGCGCGCCGAGCGCCCCGCAGGCCGGTTACCCGTCGATCACGATCCCGATGGGCTACACCGCGACCCATCGGCGCGCCCAGAACGTGCTGGTCCACGGCAACGCCTACAGCGAGTTCGACCTGCTCGGCGTCGCCTACGTCATCGAGCAGGCCACCAAGCTGCGCCGGCCGGCCAGCCTCGTGAACCCGAGCATGTACCGCTGCGCGAAGACGACCCCGGCTCCGCCGTTCGCCGGGCGCGGCGCCTGCAACCCCGACTACGACGCCGTCCTCAAGGTGACCGGCTACGACTCCCGGCCGCTCGGTTTCTCGCTGGAGACCGAGACGGCGCAGAGCCTGATCCAGAAGCTGAACAAGGACGAGGTCTCGGCCGAGGAGCTCACCCGCGCCTACCTCGACCGCATCGCGCTGACCAACGCCGAGGGCCCGGCCACCCAGGCCGTCCGCGAGATCAACACCGACGCGATCAAGGAGGCCCGCAAGCTCGACCAGGAGCGGGGGAAGCACCGCACCGGCAAGCCCACCGGCCCGAACGACAAGCGCCCGCCGCGTCCGGCCCTCTGGGGCCTGCCGGTGCTGGTCAACGACACCATCGACGCCAAGTCGCTGTCGACCACGGGCGGCTCGATCGCCCTCCAGGGTCTCAAGCCGGCCAACGACTCCGCCCTCGTGGCGAAGCTGAAGGCCGCCGGCGCGATCGTGCTCGGCAAGACCAACGTCACCGAGCTGAACGGCGTCTTCGACGCCAACCTGCCGAAGGGCTACTCCTCGCTCGGCGGCCAGGTCCTGCTCCCGAACGACACCGACAAGACCCCGGCGGGTTCGTCGGCCGGCGCCGCGGCGGCCACCGCCTCGGGTCTGGCCGCGATCACGATCGGCATGGAGACCTCACTCGACTCGGCGCAGCTCCTCGCCCCGGCCGACGCGGCCGGTGTGGTGGGACTCAAGCCGACCGTCGGCCTGGTCAGCACGACCGGTGTGCTCCCTGTGGCCAAGTCGCAGGACGCCCCCGGCCCGATCACCCGCAGCGTCGGCGACGCCGCGACGATCCTCAACGTGATCGCCGACCCGGCGAGCCCGGTCGACTACACGAAGGACCTCAAAGCCGACGCCCTCGCGGGCAAGAAGATCGCCGTGGTGTCCAGCACGAGCGCCCCCTACCAGGAGGCGATCGCCAAGCTCCAGGGCCTCGGCGCGACCGTCACCCAGGTCTCGATCGCCACACCGGCCGCGACCGACAGCGTCGTCGCCACCGAGTTCAAGCGTGACCTGAACGCCTACCTCGGCGCGGCCAAGCCCGGCACGACGCTGCGGAGCATCATCGACTACAACAACGCCAACCCGGTCGAGGGCCTGAAGTACCAGCAGGGTCAACTGCTGGCCGCCCAGGCGATCGACCTGTCCGACCCCGCGACGAACGCCAAGTACACGGCCGACCTGGAGGCCGGCAAGGCCGCCAACAAGGCCGTCCTGGACACCGTCCTGAGCGGGTACGACCTGATCCTGGTCCCGAGCGGCAGCAACGTGATCGGCTACGCCGACCGCGCCGGCTACCCCGCGCTCACCATCCCCGCCGGGTATGGCGCGCAGCAGAGCTCGTCGGGCCGCAACCCCATCGGTGTGACGCTGATCGGCGGCGCCTTCTCGGAGGCGAAGCTGCTGGCCGGCGGCTACGCGCTGGAGCAGGCGATCGACGACCGCCTCGCCCCCAGCTACACCAACCCCAGCATGTGGCGCTGCGTCCCGGAGAGCACCTTCTTCACGGGCGAGTTCTGCCTGCCGGGCGACCGCCTGTCCCCTCGTTACAAGGGCTGACCACCGGTTGAGGAGAAGGGCCCGCGGTCTCCCCCGCGGGCCCTTCTCTCGTTGCGGGGGTACGACCTGAGGTGCTCATGCAAGGCGCAGAGGCCATGGATGACATCTTTGGGAGTCAGTCGCCCACGCCCCGTTCCGAAGATCAGGAACGGGGCGTTTTTGCTGGTGGGCACTACCGGGTTCGAACCAGTGACATCTCGCTTGTAAGGCGATCCGAGCAGGGGCACGACCAAGGCGGATACCGGCGCCGACCTGGGCGTACGGTCCACGATCGTCCACCGTCGTCCGCCCCCGTCCGGGGTCGTTGTCACCCAGTTGGTCACTCACCCATGCCGTCTTCCTAAGCGAAGTCATTGTCGATCTCGAAGGAAGCGGAGAACGGAAGTTCCCGCTCGACAGACCTCCTTGGCAGGCTCGGCTCCGGAACCGAGCGAAATTCCTTCTCAGGCCATCGCAGCATAGAGACGTCTCCATGGTTTCTGGGGATTGCCAGCGACCTGTGCCGCTTTTACGCTCCGTCCATGGCGGACATCAGCTATCTCGAAGCGTGGCAGATGTGGCTCCAGGGAAAGCCCACCATTGGGAACGACATGCTCGGTGTGCCGATGTTGTGGTGGGGGCGCGCTGGGAAGATCCTCACGTTTGTAGCCGGCGCCGTAGTCCTCATTGACCTGGTCGGGCCAGAGAAGCTCTCTCGCTACGGTGACCGTCTGGTGCAGTTCATGACTGCCCGACCCGTTCTGGGCCCCGCCGGTGCTGGCTCTGCCGCGGGAGCAATCACCTCGCTACTCATCATCGGAGTTACTGAGCCAATGGGGAACTCACAGGCGCGGGCCTGGCTCGCGGTGGCGGGCGGCAGCACAGCAGCCTCACTGGTGTTTATTATCGGCTTCGCGTTACAGCATCCTAATTTCGCCTCGGTGGCACGGTGGGTATCTGTGGGACTGCTCCTGATCGGCTTCCACTTCGACCTGCTCGCCTCTTAGGCGATCCGAACGGGGGCATGACTAGGGACGATACCGGCCCTGACCTGGGCGTACGGTCCACGACCGTCCACCGTTGTCCGCCCCCGTCCGGGGTCGTTGTCACCCAGAACTGGCGCTCCCCGCAGGCTTGCGTGGCTCCTCTGCCCAGACGTCCCGCCCGTTGCCCCACAACTCGGAGGCGTGGTAGCCGAACCGGTCGAACAGCCCGTCGTCCTGGTAGCGACGGAGGTGCATCATCGGCGAGTCGTGGCCGACGAGCTTGGCCAGGTGCGGCGTCACGAGCATCTCCGAATCGAAGCGGAAGACGCTCATCGCGATGTGCTCGTCTCCGAACCTCGCCTCGATGCCGGGCACGTCCCGAACCTGCTCGATCTCCGAGAGGGTGATCCGGATGCGGGTGGAAACCGTCAACGGAACGCTCTCCACCTCCTCCCGGCGGCGGGTGACCTCACTGTCCGGATCACCGATCAGAAAGCGGATCTTGCACCCTTGCTCGGCCTTGCGCTTGAGGACCTTGGCGAGGTTGGGGTGCTCCAGCCACAGGAAGTAGTTGGTGTACCCGGCGAAGACGATCTCGTTGCGGGCCGAGGTGATCAGGTTGCGCCAGATCGACTTGGGGCACGCCGACCGATAGGGGTAAACGGTCAGAACCTCTCGATCCGGGCCGGTTTTCACGGTGTTACGGATAGCCTCTGGCCACAACACGGACGTATCAACTCCTAATGCCTCGGCGGCGGCCAACTGGTGCCGGAGGTGTGGGACTCGTGCCTCATCCTGTAGCCAGCGTTCCACCGTTTTAACGTCCACCTCGCAGCGGTCTGCCAGGTTCTGGTTGCTCAGCTTCGCATCGAGCATGGCGCGGCGTAAGGGGACGTTGGCCACGGTGCACCTCGGGGAGTGAGGACGTCAAGGACGTTTTCGACTCTAACTTTGAAACGTCCTGGACGTCTCTGGAACGCGGTGGGTTCGTCACTCAAATGGAACAACGCTTACTCCATGTCAACACCCGTGATTCTGGAAGACCTCCAGGCAGCATTTCCCGGATGGTGTATTTGGCGTAGTTCTGCGAGCCGTTTGTGGGCCACCCGGAACGGTCAGCACCTTACCGGCGAAGAGATAAATCGTGGCCTTTACCGGACGATCGACGCCGACGACGTCACCGAACTCGCCCAACAGCTCCGCCACCAAGAGGAGTTGGAGGCATGAGCACCCTTGACGGGAGAGGGCCGGCTCAGCGATGCCCGGCGGCCCTGGCTGCTGAGCGCCTGCGCATCGGCCTCGAACACTGCGGCATCTCAGCCGACGTCCACCAAGGCCACGGCGTCTCCCTGCTCTCGGTCTGGACTAATCTCGTGGTCTGGACGGACGGACTCGCCTACCGCTGGTGGGCCGGGAAAATCTCAGCGAAGACGGGCCGCCGACTGTACAGGGTCTACGGCGTGGACAACCCGATCACCGTCGCTCACTGCGTCGCCCAGCAGTACGCAGAACTCCGCAAGGTGTCCCCCTGGCCCAGGGGTATCGCGGAGCGCATGTCGTGATCCTGCTCGACGAGTGCCTGAGCCCGCATGTGGTGATGCCGCAGCGAGACCACATCCGTCTGGATTGGCGAGAGCCGTACCCGACGCTCGAACGGGCACGCTCGGTGGCCTGGACCTGTTCGTGCCGTGCCACGGTCTACGAACTATACGAAGGGGGCGGTCGAGCATTCATTCGGCGAACCCTCCAACTCGATAACGGCCATCAGGTCCACGAGACCTCCACCTGGCCGATCAGCGGAGCTCGGGCGATATGGACGGCGTTGCTCTCCGGAAGGGCCCGGTAAGACGGGTGTGACGACGTGGATCTGGAGGGACCCATGCCGCCACGCCTTTGCAGCGCAATGGGCAGGTCGACGACTCACGCCCTATCCGAAAATAGATGCAGTTACTCGTGTGTAACCAAGTAGGACGATGTTGCCGCTCTCCGCTGCAGTCCAGCAGGCAAACCTACGGCTCCTCTCTTATCCGGTGGCAAGCGGACCCGTACCGCAGGGCCGCTAGGCCCGAGGACCGGAAGCCGCACGGCAGGGCATTTACCGACCTCCTCCTTCCCTAGGGAGGGGCCAACCCCAGACGAAGCCTCAAAATGACCTTCTGATGGTACGCGGGGATGTGTATAGTTCCCACATGAGTAAAAACGAAGTATCTCAGGATAAAAACAAGTCGGCAGTAGAAGATTTTAGATCCCAATTACCCCCAGATGATCCTCGTATCCTGATCGAATCAGTATGCCTTAAGTCGAAAATCCCTTACGAATGGCGCGATTTTGATTCCAGTCCCATCGAACTGATGATCGGCATACCCAACGGGCAGCAAAAACGGTGGCGCATCATATCGCGCGCTCAAGCACAAGATTATCTTCGATTTAAAGTCGAATCCGTAAAGGCGCTGGGAGACTATGACGCATTTCATTTTCACGACGAAGAGACTATCGAAGCTTCCGTTTATCCCGTTACACGTTTCTCTTCGCGACCCGCCCTTTACGAGCTACCCGGAGTGGAAATCCAGAAGCGAATTTCATCTATCCCTGAAGTAGATTCTGGGACAGACGAACCCACTCTTAATAGCAGAAATTACCTTGGTGATCGCATACACCTAGAAAAAGGAGATGAGTGGGAGCTGAAGTTCAATTCAGCTAACAGCAGACTGCCGTGGGAAGTTGCAATCGGAACTGCCAGTCCTCGTTTCACCTCGTTCGCCGACTTCTCCGGAATAGGGCGATCAACAATAAAAATCAAAGGTGTAACGAACCCATACCACGACGAGGCCCTAGACATCCTCAACCGGATCTCAAGCTCCATTTTCTTTGAACTAGATGTAAGATACGGCATTGCTTTAAATATACGAAAATCGACATCTTCTAAGCGTATATACGGTCGTAGACGGCGATCATACCCTGCTGGAGAGACACAGCGTGTACCAGAAAATCAATATCTACAGAGACCACTAAGCCTATACTGGTACGGGCGCTCTGCAAGAGGAATGCCCCTACTCGAATTCTTAGCTTTCTACCAGGTTCTTGAATATCATTTTCCCACCTATAGCCACCGGGAAGCGCTGGAGAGAGTCAGGCAAGAGCTACGGGACCCCTGCTTTGAAAGAGAAGACGATAGACATGTTGCAAAAATTCTCTCACTAGCCGGGCAATACAGCCAAGGGAGAGGAAGTGAAAGGGATCAACTCAAGGCTACAATTCGTGCCTGCATACCCGCAGAACGCATCCGAGAATTCATAGATGAAGAGTCCTTAAGGTTGGAGCATTTCACGGGAAATCGAATTAGCGAAGTATCTCAAATTAATCTCAAGAACAAGCAAATTGATCTACGCGATCAAGCTGCAAATCGTATATATGATTTGCGTTGCCGCATCGTGCACTCCAAAGATGATGCAGGAGAGCGCTACTCCGAAATGCTGCTTCCATTTTCGGAAGAGGCAGGTTTTCTCGGGCCGGACGTAGACCTTGTGCAACTTCTAGCTCAAAAGGTCCTGATTGCTAGCTCTTCCAACCTTCATCCATAGATCCAGGCTTCTCCACAACAGCCCTTGCAGGCTGCGAGACGAGATATCGATTGTCAGCGCGTGGGCGGCGCTGGCCGCGACCGGCCGGAGAGCCGCAGCGCGGCCAGCGACCGCCCGACGCGCGCAGGCCGCCGCAGGCGGGCTGCCTTGAACCAGTAAAGAAACTCTGAGCCCACTACACCCTGAGTGAGACCTGTCCGTCTGATCCGGCCTGGTCATGTTCACTGGCTGCTGCGGCTTCGAAGCGGTCGCCGGGGGCTTCGATCTCGGTGAACTCCAGCGGGCGGCCATCCTTGCTGAGCATCAGCCGGCGGACCAGCAGCAAGGGTGTGCCGATGGGCTCCATGTTGAGATCTTCGTAGGTCTCGCCGTAGGGCATCTGGGTGTGGACCGAAGTGATCCAGCGCAGCGGCCCGTGGGTGCGTTCAAGGTGGGCGTAGTAGTTCTCAGGTTCGATCTCGGAGTCGATCTCCATACCTCTGCCTTCGCCGGTGATGGTGGCGACCTGGTCGGCCAGGAGGTAGGAGCACAGGTGGATGCGAGCGCGGGTCTTGGTGTGCTGCCAGTAGGCGTAGCGATAGACGCCCATGCGGCCTCGGCGTACGCCCAGGACGTCGGCTTTGCTGCCCTCGATGGTCATGAACAGTGCCGAGTTGGGAGTGACACCGCCTGCGGTGCGTTCGGCTTCGCTGGCGACGGTGACGTGTTCCCACCCCTGCTTGGCGGGGTCGTACGTGGGGCTGAGCAGGTCTTCGCGCTCTGAGCCGCCCATGAGGATGAGGCGCCGGTCAGGGGTGGGGCGAACGAAGGTGCCCCGGCCGTGGGCGACGGTGAGCAGCCCTTCCCCGACGAGCTGGGCGATGGCTTTGCGGATCGTCGGGCGTGAGGTGGCGTACTCGTTGGCGAGGAACGCTTCGCCGGGGAGTGCCTGTCCTGGCTGGTAGTGGTCCTGCACCACATCTGAGCGCAGGAGGTCGGCGATGATTCGCCACCGGGCGGCGCCCTTGTCATCGGTCATGCCGAGTTCTCCTTCTTCCACGTTTGCTCTTTACAAGAGGTAGCACGTGTTGCTTACCATGTCCACATAGGCCAAGACGTAGCACGTGTTGGAGTACCTGTCGGGAGCGAACGAAGGAGGACGTCATGAAAAGCAAGGAGGAACCGCAGCACCGCACCGCCGACCAGCAGCCGGAATGGCTGGTCGATCTCGCACGGGTGATCAACGATCCGGGCTACGACCGATGGCGCTCGATGGTCGCAGCGATCGGAGGGTGTGCCCACCCAGTACACCTGACGGGCGAGTCATTGATCGTCAACGTGACCAGCGGTGAAGTGCTGCACAGCTACCGCACGACGGATGAGCCGTCCGGGCATCTGCTGGTGGCCTGCGGCAACCGACGGGCCTCAGTGTGTCCGTCCTGCTCGGAGGTCTACCGGGCCGACACCTTCCAGTTGATTCGGGCGGGTCTGTCCGGCGGAAAGGGCGTTCCGCAGGAGGTGAGTGGGCATCCTCGGGTGTTCGTCACGCTCACCGCTCCCTCGTTCGGGCCGGTGCACACCCGGCGGGAGAAGGGCGGGACGGTACGGGCCTGCCGTCCCCGTAAGCGCGACAAGGTGTGTGAGCACGGGCATCCGGTCGGCTGCCATGCCCGTCACGAGTCGGGAGACGGACGGCTCGGACAACCCATCTGCGGCCGGTGTTACGACTACGTGGGCGCGGTGCTCTGGCAGGCGCACGCGGGCGCGCTGTGGCATCGCTTCACCCTGGAAGTGCGGCGCACCCTCGCCAGTGAGGCGGGGCTGAGCCGTCGGGAGTTCGCCAAGCGGGTCCGGGTGTCGTTCGCCAAGGTGGCCGAGTACCAGCGGCGTGGCCTGGTGCACTTCCACGCCATCGTCAGGCTCGACGGTCCCGGCGGCGGGAGCGAGGTCCCTCCGGGCTGGGCTGATCACGGCCTGCTCACTCGGGCGATTCCTCCGGCGGTCCAGCGGGTCACGGTCGCCTCTCCCCCGAGCGATCTCGGCCGGTGGGATCTGGTCTGGGGTGATCAGCTCGACATCCGGCCCATCCTGCTCGACCAGGGCGCGGACGGGCTGAGTGAACGAGCGGTGGCCGGCTACATCGCCAAATACGCGACGAAGGGTGCCGAAGCCTCCGGCACCGTCGATCATCGGCTGTCGTGTCCGGCCTGCGGCGGTCGTGGACGGTTGAGCCTGATGGCGTCCTGCGGTCGCTGCCACGGGATGGGCCTGAAGCCGGGGCTGCACCTGGACACGCTCCCGGTCAGCGAGCACGCCCGGCGGATGATCCGCACCTGCTGGGAGCTGGGCGCACGCCCGGAGTTCACCGCGCTCTAGCTGCGGCCTTGGTCGTACATGCTGGGATTTCGGGGCCACTTCTCATCCAAGTCGCGCCGCTACTCCACCACCCTCGGCGATCTCCGGCAGGTGCGCGCCACCCACCGCGCAACGGAGGCGCGTGAGCGGCACGGGCTCCCCCTCCTGAGCGACGAGACGACGCTCGTTCTCGGTCACTGGCGGTTCGCCGGATCGGGCTACTCCCCCGGTGAGGCGATCATGGCCGAGCACATCCGCCAGAAGGTCGCCACCGCTCGGAGGATCGCCGCCGAACGGGAGAGCGGGTGACAGCACCCGGACCGCCCGGCGAACGGCGGCTCTACCGCATATGCGACGCCATGCACCTGCTCAGCATGAGTCGCAGCGTGATCTACGAGCAGATCAGGGCGGGCCGCCTGCGCTCCGTCACCCAGGGCCGAACCCGGCTCATCCCTGCCTCGGCCATCTCCGACTACATCGCTCTACTCGAACGGGAAGCGAGGGCATCATGACCGCACGACGCAGCCGGGGAGACGGCGGCCTGCACTGGGACGAGCAGCGGGAGCGCTGGATCGCCTCGGTGACGGTCGGCTACACCCCCGCCGGAAAGCGCATCGTCAAGAAGGCCAGCGGCAGGAGCAAGACAGAGGCCAAAGACAAGCTCAAGGAGATCATTCGCGACTATGACGACGGCCTGGCCATCGCACCGGCGAACTACACGGTGGCCGACGCCGTGAAGTACTGGCTGCAGCACGGCCTGGGCGGGCGCTCGGCGACCACGGTGAAGATGTACACCACCTACGCCGACAACCACGTGATCCCCGCGGTGGGAGCGCGCAAGCTGCGTGACCTGTCGGTGGAGGACGTTGACCGGTGGCTTGCGAGCAAGACATGCGAGCTGAGCACCCGATCGCTCAAGCTGATCCACGGCATCCTCAACCGGTCGGTGAAGAGCGCCATGCGCCGCGACAAGGTGAAGCGGAACGTGGTCGATCTCTGCGAGATCCCGGAGGGACGCGAGGGCCGTACCTCCAAGGCGCTCACGCTCGCGCAGGCCGGTTCCATCATCGCCCTGGCGGAGCAGGCCAACCCGCACATGCGGGCGTACGTGGTGCTCTCGCTGCTGATCGGTGCCCGTACGGAGGAGTTGCGTGCGCTCCTGTGGTCTCATGTCGTCGCGTTCGACGAGGAGCGCAAGGCGTGGCTGCCGGTCACCGAGACGGGCTTGGAGAACGAGCAGTTCGCGATCTACGTGTGGCGGTCCGTGCGGCAGAAGGGAGACACCAAGACCGTCAAGTCGCGTCGTTCCCTCAAGCTCCCCCGGCGGTGCGTGGACGCGCTGCGGATTCTTCGGGAGGAGCAGGAGAAGGCAGGAGCACAAGCGGACCTTGTCTTCTCCACCTCGAAGGGGACCGCCATGAGTGCGGGCAACGTGCGCCGCGACGTACGGAAGATCATTGAGAAGGCGGGACTCCGTGGCACCGACTGGACTCCTCGCGAGATACGGCGCAGCTTCGTCTCCCTGCTGTCGGACTCGGGCGTCCCGATCGAGGACATCTCCCGGCTCGTCGGCCACCGGAACACGGTGGTCACGGAGACGGTCTATCGGAAGCAGATCCGGCCGGTGCTCATGCAGGGAGCGGAGGCGATGGACGACATCTTCGGGAGTTGGTCACCCAGTTAGTCACTCACGCCCCGTTCCGAAGATCGGATACGGGGCGTTTTGGCTGGTGGGCACTACTGGGTTCGAACCAGTGACATCTCGCTTGTAAGGCGAGCGCGCTCAGGAGGTGGGGAGCCAGGCCTTCACCTTGTCGGGGTTGTCGCCGACCCACTTCTCCGCGGCCTCCTCGGCCGTCATCTTGTCCTCGGAGATGTACTTGGCCACGAGGTTCTGGTCCTCGTTCGTCCAGGTGAAGTTCTTGATCAGGTCGTACGCCGGACTGCCGGAGTCGGCGAACTTCTTGCTCACGATCTTGTCGAGGTCGTAGAGCGGGTAGTCGCAGGCCACCTTCTCGGCGTCGGCGTCGCAGCCCTCGGTGTACTCGGGCAGCTTGATCTTGACGAGCTTGACCTCCGACAGGAACCACTGCGGCTCGTAGAAGTAGCCGAGCATCGGGGTCTTCTGCTTCTCCGCCTGCCTGAACCCGGTGATGAGCGCCGCCTCGCTGCCCGCGTAGACGACCTTGTAGTCCAGCTCCAGGTTCTTCACCAGGGCCGCGTCGTTGGTCACGAAGGACGGGTCGCCGTCGAGCAGCTGTCCCTTGCCCCCCGACTCGGAGGTCTTGAACAGGTCGGCGTACTTGTTGAGGTTCTTCCAGTCGGTGATGTCGGGGTACTTCTCGGCCATCCACGGCGGCACGTACCAGCCGATCACCCCCTTGTTACCCGTCGACCCCGCCGAGACGGCGACCTTCTGGTCGTCGATGTACTTCTTCTTCAGGTCGTCGTGGGCCCAGTTCTCCACGATCGCGTCGACCTGGCCGGTGGCGAAGCCCTGCCAGGCGACCTCCTCCTTGAGGTCCTTCTTCGTCACCGAGCAGCCGAGATCCTTCTCCGCCACGTGGGCGATGACCGCCGCGGTCGCCTCGTAGCCGACCCACGGGTTGATCGCGATGTTGACCGCGCCGCACGCCTTCCTGCCGTCCGCGCCCGAGGCGGCCGGAGCGGCTCCCGTGTCGCTCTCGCCGACCTTCGCCCCGCCGCACGCGGAGACGAGGAGGCCGGCCGCGACCAGAAGCGCCATCGCCCGCGGTCGCCCGATCCTCGAAACTGTCACCAGGTCCTCCTGATATTGGGTGTCGTGTGCCGTGTTCGTTCCGCCCGGCGGGTGTCCGGCCGCGCCCTGTCTCTCGGCTGTCTCTCGGCTGTCTCGTCTCTTCCCGCTCCTCACCGGACGCCGTGCGCCTCGGCGTCGGCCCGCCGTGCCGCCGCCCTGGTGATGCGCTCCAGCATGATCCCGAGTACGACGATCGCCACGCCCGCCGCGAGCCCCTTGCCCCGCAGCTGCAGCTGGGAGAAGCCCGCCACCACGTCGTAGCCGAGCGCGCCGGCGCCGACGAGGCCGCCGACGACGACCATGGCGAGCACGTAGATGAGCCCCTGGCCGGCGGCGAGGGTGAGCGCGGCGCGCGCCATCGGCAGCTGCACCTTGGTGATGAGCTGCCAGGTGCTGGAACCCGCGGCCGTGGCGGCCTCCACCGCGCTCGGCGCCACGCCGCGGATGCCGTCCGCGGTGAGCTTGACCGCCACCGGCGCCGCGTAGACGACCGCGGCGATGATCGCGGTGATCCGGGTGGCGCCGAACAGGCCGAGGATCGGCACCAGGTAGACGAACGGCGGCATGGTCTGCCCCGCGTCGAGAACCGGCCGCACCAGCTGGTCGACGCGGTCGCTGCGTCCCATCCAGACGCCGAAAACCACCCCCAGGCCCATCACCAGGACGGTGGCCACCAGCGTGGAGGCGAGTGTCACCATGCTGTCCTGCCACAGGCCGAGCACGACGAGCAGGGCGACGCAGACCGCGGTGACGAGCACGACCCTGACATTCGTCAGGATCGCGGCGAACGCGATCAGCACCGCGCCGACCAGCCACCACGGCGAGTCGGTGAGCAGCGCCTCGAACGGGTTGAGCAGGCCGTAGGAGACCGCGTTCCTGAACGCGCCGGTGTAGACAGCGAGGTTGTCCTGCGCCCACAGGGTGGCCGCGTCGACGCCCTGGCGGACGTACCGTCCGACGTTCGCCTCGCTGGGGAACTCCGCGGCCCACACGTAGACATGGGAGAGGTAGACCAGCACACCGGTGGCCGCGAGGACCGCGCCGATCTCCGTGCGGCGGCGGCCCGCCCCACGGGAGAGTCCGGCCCGGTTCCTGGCCTCGACGCGGCGTCCCGCGGCGGAGGTGACCCGGTCGAGCACGATGGCCATCACGACGATCGCCAGCCCCGCGTTGAAGGCGCCGCCGACGTCGAGGGTCTCCAGCGCCTTGACGACGGTCTTGCCCAGGCCGGGGGCGTCGATCAGCGCGGCGATGGTGACCATGCACAGCGCGGCCATGATGGTCTGGTTGACGCCGACGACGATGGTGCGCTTGGCCAGCGGGAGCCGTACCTTCCTCAGGGACTGCCAGGCGGTCGCGCCCAGGGAGGTGCTCGCCTCCAGCGTCGCGGGCCGCACCTCGCGGATGCCGTGCGCGGTGATGCGGATCGCGGGCGGGACGGCGTAGACGACGGTCGCCACGGTCGCGCTCGCCGGGCCGATGAGGAAGAACAGGGTGAGCGGCGCGAGGTAGACGAACGTCGGCATCGTCTGCATGAAGTCGAGCAGCGGGGTGACCAGGCGGTCGAACCGGTCGCTCACCCCGGCCCAGACACCGAGCGGGATGCCGATGAGCAGCGAGATCGCGACGGCGGCCAGGGTGAGGGCGAGGGTGTCCATGCTCTCCTCCCACAGCCCCAGCAGGCCGAAGGAGGCGAAGCCGATCGCGGTCAGCAGGGCGACCCTGAGGTTGCCCCACAGCAGCGCGACCGCCGTGGCGACCGCGACCACGCCCAGCCAGCCGACGACCGGCAGCGGGCGCCCGAAGGACGGCCGGCTGATCAGCGCCTGGACGAACGTGACGAACTCATCGAGGAAGAGCCGGATGTAGTTGATGAAGTACAGGAAGAACGGGTTCTCGTTCCTGCTGTTGTCGATGACCTCGCTCGCCTCGTTGACCCGCACGTGCAGCGGGGTCAACTCCGCGCCGCCGAGCTGGAAGGTGTCGCGGCCCTGGAGGAAGACCCAGAGCAGCACCCAGGCCGCGACGACGGCGGCGATCAGATAGCGGCGGGGCCAGGCGGGCAGGAGCCGCAGGCCACCGGCCGGGGTGGCCCTGACGGCCATCAGCCCTGCTCCCCTGACCCGCCCGGCCCGGCGACGGGCTCGCCGGGCTCCGCGGACTCGGTGGAGGCTCTGTCCTGAGACGGCCCGGCAGCCCTGGCGGGCTCCGCGGATCTGGTGGGTTCGGCGGGTTTGGTGGAGGCTCTGTCCGGAGCCGGCCCGGCGACTCCGGCGGGCTCCGTGTGAGTGGCCTGTTTGGTGGTGGTTCCCTCGGGAGACGGCTCGGCGAGCACGCCGAGGACCTCCTCGGCGGTGACGACCCCCAACAGCTCACCGTCCTCGACGACCTTGACCGGGCGCGTCGCGCGCAGGACCGTGTGCACGACGTCGCGTACGACGACGTCCGGCCCGGCCTCCGGACCGTCCAGCGGTTCGTCCGGCCGGGGCGGGCGCATGATCCAGCGGGTGGTGAGCACGTTCGAGCGGGGCACGTCCCTGACGAACTCGCGCACGTAGTCGTCCACGGGCGCCCCGACGACCTCGTCCGGCGTGCCCATCTGGACGAGCTCGCCGTCACGCATGATGAGGATGCGGTCGCCGAGCTTGAGCGCCTCGCTCAGGTCGTGCGTGATGAAGATCATCGTTTTCCCGACCTCGCGGTGCAGGCGGATGACCTCGTTCTGCATGTCCCGCCTGATCATCGGGTCGAGCGCGGAGAACGGCTCGTCGAAGAAGAGCACGTCCGGGTCCACCGCGAGGGCCCTGGCCAGCCCGACGCGCTGCTGCATGCCGCCTGAAAGCTGGTCGGGGTAGGAGTCCTCCGAGCCCGACAGGCCGACGAGCTCGACCATCTCCCTGGCCCGCTCGTAGCGGGCCTCCTTCCGCATGCCGCGGATCTCCAGCCCGTAGGCCACGTTGTCCAGCACCCGCCGGTGCGGCAGCAACCCGAAGTTCTGGAAGACCATCGCGAAGCGGTGGCGCCGCAGCTCGCGCAGCCGCCGGTCGCCCGCCTCGCGGATGTCCTCGCCGTCGAACAACACCTGTCCCGCTGTCGGCTCGACGAGCCGGGTCAGGCAGCGGACGAGGGTGGACTTGCCGGAGCCGGACAGTCCCATCACGACGAAGACCTCCTGGGACCGCACGGTGAAGGAGACGTCGCGGACGGCGGTCACGCAGCCCGTCCTCGCCCTCAGCTCGCTTCGCGAGAGCTCCGCGAGCGGGGTCCCGACGACCCGGTCCGGGCGCGGGCCGAAGACCTTCCAGAGACCTCGCACGTCGAGGACGGCCCGGTCCTCGCGTCGCGTGGCGGCTTCCGGCCGCACCTGCTGGGTCGGTGACGTCATGGTCGTGACCACCTCACGGGTCGTCTGGGGACGAGGGTCGGTCCGTCAGCCGCGGAACCACCGCTGCGGGCGGGGGCGGACGTTCCGCCGCACGTGCTTGGTCTCCCGATACTCGGCCGGACCCGCCTGGCCCGGCTCGCGGCCTATCCCCGACCGCCTGGAACCGTCCCACTCCGCCCGGGGGGCGTAAGGGCTGTGGTCGTCGATCCGGACGGTCCCGCGCCGGAGCCGCCCGTTCACCTTCCAGCAGGCCCGCAGCAGCACGAACGGCCGTCCTTCCGTTACCGCATGATCCGCTGCGCATAACGCAGTTGCGTATGACGCATCGGAATGCTTAACGAGGAACAGAATCGTCCTTTTTCGCTCACGCAGTCAAGGGTTTGCGGTCTTCATTCCCGTACCAGCCCAATCGTGAGGAGACCTCGGCCGCGGCCGCCATCACCTGCTCGGCCACCGCGGGGAGGCGCTCGGACGGCAGCCGGAAGGTCGGACCGGACACGCTCATCGAGGCGACGACCGCACCCTCGACGTTGAAGATCGGCGCCGCCACCGCGGTCAGGCCGAGCTCCAGCTCGTCGACGGCGGTGGCGTAGCCGCGCCTGCGGACGGTGTCGAGCTCCTCGCGCAGCAGCCCGGCATCGGTGACGGTCAGGTCGGTGAACGGGCGCAGCGACCCGGCGGCGAGTCGCTCGAACCGCTCTTCAGGGGCGTGGGCGAGCAGTACCTTGCCGTTGGACGTCGCGTGCAGCGCCACCCGCCGCCCCGCCCAGTTGTAGGCCTGCAGGGCCGAGGGCCCCGCCATCTGGTCGACGTACAGGGCCTCGTCGCGATCGAGGATCGCCACGTTGACGGTCTCGCCGACCGCCGCCGCGAGCCGCTCTCCGCTCGCACGGCTCTCCCGCACCACGTCGAGCCGCACGGTCGCGGCGCCCGCGAGCCGGACGATCCCCACCCCCAGCCGGTACTTCCCCCGGTCGGCGGTCTGCTCGACGAGCTCGTGCAGCTCCAGCGTCATGACGAGACGGAACGCCGTGGAACGGTGCACCCCCAGCTCCGCGGCGATATCGCTGACGCCGAGGTCACCGTGGCGGGCGAGCAGCCGCAGGACGGACAGCGCGCGGTCGACGGACTGCACCGCAGCGCCATCTCTCTCCAGCTCGTTGCTCATGACACAACTGTAAGCGGATCGCGCACAAGCACGGCCTACGGAAAGCCCCCCATCACCGTCCACGGGAGAAGGCCCCGACGACGGAGGTGGCCTCCGTCCATGCCGGAGACCGCGCGAGACGCGGCGGACGGACGGGCACGGTCGGCGGACGGGCACGGTCGGCGGGGGCGGCCGGCGCACGGCCGACGGGCGCACGGTCAGCGGGTGAACGGTCAGCGGGTGAACGACCGGCGGGCGCGGTCAGCGAGGGGAACCGTCGCGGTGCCGGTAGAAGTCGGCGTGCTCGGCGGCGAGCGGAGTGTTGCCCAGGATCAGGTCGGCCGCCTTCTCCGCCACCATCATGACCGGCGCGTAGATGTTGCCGTTGGTCACGTACGGCATCACCGAGGCGTCCACCACGCGCAACCCCTCCAGGCCGTGGACCCGCATCGACAGCGGGTCCACCACCGACATGGCGTCGACGCCCATCCTGGCGGTGCAGGAGGGGTGCAGCGCGGTCTCGCCGTCCCTCGCCACCCAGTCGAGGATCTCCTCGTCGGTCTCGACCCCGGGGCCCGGCGACAGCTCACCGGCGTTGAACGCGTCCATCGCGGGCTGGTTCAGGATGTCGCGGGCGACCCGGACGGCCTCCACCCACTCGCGCCGGTCCTGCTCGGTGGACAGGTAGTTGAAGCGCAGCGCCGGGTGGACGCGGGGATCGGTGCTCTTGATCTTCACCGAGCCGCGCGAGTCGGAGTACATCGGCCCGATGTGCACCTGGTAGCCGTGCCCGCCGGCGGGCGCAGAGCCGTCGTAGCGGACCGCGATGGGCAGGAAGTGGAACATCAGGTTGGGGTAGTCGACGTCGTCGTTGCTCCGGGTGAAGCCGCCCGCCTCGAAGTGGTTGGTCGCGCCGGGGCCGCTGCGCAGGAAGAGCCACCGCGCGCCGATGAGCGGCCGGTTGCGCCACTTCATCGCGGGCTGCATCGACACCGGCTGCTTGCAGCCGTACTGGATGTAGACCTCCAGGTGGTCCTGGAGGTTCTCGCCGACGCCCGGCAGGTCGTGCACGACGTCGACGCCGAGGGCGTCCAGCTCGGCGGCGTTGCCCACCCCGGAGAGCTGGAGCAGCTGCGGGGAGTTGATCGCGCCGCCGCACAGGATCACCTCGCCCGCGTGGACCGTCCGGCCGTCGTACTCGACGCCGACCGCGCGCCCGCCCTCGAAGAGGATCCGGGTGACGTGCGCCCGCGTCCTGACCTCCAGGTTGGGGCGGTTCATCACGGGGTGCAGGTAGGCGCGGGCGGCCGACAGGCGGCGTCCCCTGCTGATGTTGCGGTCGAAGCGGGCGAAGCCCTCCTGACGGTAGCCGTTGACGTCGTCGGTCAACGGGTATCCGGCCTGCTGCACCGCCTCGAAGAAGGCGCCGAACAGCGGGTTGCGCACCGGCCCGCGCTCCAGCACCAGGGGACCGCCCCTCCCCCGCCAGGAGTCGGCGGGGTCGGCGGCCAGGCAGTTCTCCATGCGCTTGAAGTAGGGCAGGCAGTGGGCGAAGTCCCAGGTCTTCATGCCCTCGTCGGCGCCCCAGCGCTCGTAGTCCATGGGGTTGCCGCGCTGGAAGATCATCCCGTTGATGCTGCTGGAGCCGCCAAGCACCTTGCCCCTGGCGTGGTAGATCCGGCGGCCGTTCATGTGCGGCTCGGGCTCGGAGGTGTACTTCCAGTCGTAGAAGCGGTTCCCGATGGGGAAGGGCAGCGCGGCGGGCATGTGGATGAAGACGTCCCACGGGTAGTCGGGGCGGCCCGCCTCCAGCACCAGCACCCGGTTGGCGGGGTCGGCCGACAGCCGGTTCGCGAGGGCGCTTCCCGCAGAACCGCCCCCGACGATGACGAAGTCGTACATGTCTGCCTCGCCTCGCTCAAGCTGGAGGTAATGTCCAAAATTGTAGCGAATGGCGCAATGGGCTGCACTATTCGCAACGGCGATTGTTCCCGCGATGGCATTCGTTGTCCCCAGCGCCTACAGTCCCTGGCTATGGGCAACGATCCCCTCGGCGGCCGTACCGCCGACAGCAGTGGCGGAGTCCAGTCCGTCGACCGGGCCATCGCCATCCTGGAGATCCTCTCCGAGCGCCGCGAGGCCGGGGTGAGCGAGATAGCCCAGGAGATATCGGTCCACAAGTCGACGGCGTTCCGGCTGCTGGGGGCGCTGGAGTCGCGCGGCCTGGTCGAGCAGGCCGAGGAGCGGGGAAAGTACCGCCTCAGTTTCGGGATCATCCGCCTCGCGGGCGGGGTCGCCTCCCGGCTCGACCTCACCCAGCAGAGCCGCCCCGTCTGCCGCCGCCTCGCCGAGAAGATCGGCGAGACGGTCAACATCGCCGTCCTGCGCTCCCACTACGCGATCAACCTCGACCAGGTACGCGGCCCGGCGGCGGTCACCACCCACAACTGGGTCGGCGAGCTCACCCCGCTGCACGCCACCTCCAGCGGCAAGATCCTGCTCGCCCACCTCGACGACCTGCACCGGGTCCAGCTGGTCACCGCGAGCGGGCTGAGGACGTACACCCCGAACACGATCACCTCGGCCGACGCGCTGGAGAAACAGCTTCTCCAGGCCCGCGAGCGGGGCTACGCCGTCACCGTCGAGGAGTACGAGATCGGCCTGAACGCCGTCGCCGCGCCCATCCGCTCCCACGACGGCGAGATCGTCGCCGCCGTCAGCGCGTCCGGCCCGGCCTACCGCTTCGGCGAGGAGCGGCTGCACGAGCTGGCGCCGGTCGTGATCGCCGGAGCCCTGGACATCAGTCACCGCCTCGGCCACACCGAACGAGCCTGAGCGCCACGGTCCTCGCCGCAACGCCCCCGGCCTCGTACATGGCGACCGGCAGCCCCGCGCCGATCGCGGATCGTGCGCCGGAAGCGCCGGAAGCGCCGCCCTCCGGCCCAAAAGTGTTCGCCTCGCGCTCCGTGGGCGGACTAGCGTTGGCCTCCCTCACGCGCGGGAGGACGCGCCCGCCCCGCGCCCGCGAGCAGGCGAATTGGAGAAGCCATATGACCGCTCAGCTCGTAGCGCTCTGCTTCGACGCGAACGACCCGCTCCGTCTCGCGCGCTTCTGGGCCGGAGTCCTGGGCTGGGAGACGGCCGACGACGCCCGCGACGGCGTCACCCTCCTGCCGAGCGACGACACCGGATTCCGGATCCGGTGTCTGCCGACCCCGGAGCAGAAGACCCGCCAGAATCAGATGCACTTCGATCTGACGAGCACCTCCCTTGAGGACCAGCGGCGCACGGTGGCCAGATCGCTCGAACTCGGCGCGCGGCACATCGACATCGGGCAACGCCCCGAGGAGGGGCATGTGGTGCTCGCCGACCCCGAGGGCAACGAGTTCTGCGTCATCGGGCCGGGCAACAACTTTCTCGCCGACTGCGGATTCGTCGGAGCGCTCGCGTGCGACGGCTCGCAGGAGGTCGGATACTTCTGGAGCGAGGCGCTGGGCTGGCCGCTGGTCTGGGACCAGGACCAGGAGACCGCGATCCGCTCGCCGCACGGCGGACCGAAGATCACGTGGGGCGGCCCCCCGGTGGCACCGAAGACCGGGAAGAACAGATTGCACTTCGACCTCGCCCCACCCGCGCACGGTGATCATCAGGCGGAGGTCGAGCGTCTCGTCTCCCTCGGCGCGACCCTGATCGAGAGCGGTCCGCGCGGGACCGGCCGGGTGCTGATGGCCGACCCCGACGGCAACGAGTTCAGCGTGTCGCCCCCGCCGACAGCGTGACCGGCCCCGGCGGATCGACGCCGAGCCGGCTGGGAGACCCAGGTCACGTTCGCCCGATGTCACAGGGAGCCGGGCTGCCTCGTCTCAGGGGGTGTAGCCATCGACGAACACGAAGGGGCACATCATGGACGCACGACTCGACTACTTCACCGACCCGACCGCAGGGAAGATCATCAAGCGCTTCATGGCGGCGGGCAAGGCGATCAAGGAATCACCGCTGCCGGCCGCCACACAGGAGCTGGTGGCGCTTCGCGTGAGCCAGATCAACGCCTGCGCCGTCTGCGTCGACATGCACACCAAGGAGGCCGCCGCCGCCGGCGAGACCTCGGTCCGGCTGAACCTGGTCGCGGCGTGGCGGGAGGCCACGGTCTTCACCGAGGCCGAACGTGCCGCGCTGGAGCTGGCGGAGGAGGGGACCCGGATCGCGGACGCGGCCGGTGGGGTCGGCGACGAGGTGTGGGCGCACGCCGCCAAGCACTACGACAGTGAGCAGCTCACCGCCCTGGTGCTCCTGATCTCCTTCATGAACGCGGCGAACCGAATGAACGTCATCAGCCGGCAGCCGGCCGGCGACTACGAGCCCGGCCGGTTCCACTGAGAGGGCGGGGATCAGGTGTGAGCGAGGTCGAGGAGTTCGAGGAGCTGCGGCCGCTGCTGTTCTCGATCGCCTACCGGATCCTGGGCAGTGTCGGCGAAGCCGAGGACGCGGTGCAGGAGACGTGGCTGCGCTTCGACGGCTCGGCGACCCGGCCAACGTCGGTCAAGGCCTTTCTGTCGGCCACGGTCACCCGGATCTCCATCGACGTACTGCGCTCGGCGCGGGCGCGGCGGGAGGAGTACGTCGGCCCGTGGTTCCCCGAGCCGCTGCTGAGCGATCCGTACCAGGATCCGGCGCGGGCGGCGGAGCTGGCCGACTCGGTGTCGATGGCGGCGTTGCTGCTGCTGGAGCGGCTCAGCCCGCTGGAGCGGGCGGTCTTCGTGCTGCGACAGGTGTTCGGCTTCGGGTTCGACGAGGTCGCCACGGCGGTGGGGCGTTCGGAGGCGGCGTGCCGGCAACTGCTGGTGCGGGCGCGGCGTCACATGGAGGCCGGGCGTCCACGTTTCGAGACGGTACGCGCGGAGCGGGAGGAACTGGCGTCACGGTTCTTCGACGCCTTCCACGAAGGTGACGTCGCCGGTCTGCGAGAGCTGCTCGCCGCCGACGTCTCGATGGTCGGCGACGGCGGCGGCAAGGCCCCTCAGCTGGCCAGGGCGGTCATCGGCGCCGAGTCCGTGGCCCGGCTGCTCGCCTCCCTCTCCCTCAAGCTGGTCCGCATCGACGTGACGTTCGAGCCGCACGAGGTCAACGGCGGGCCGGGCGCGATCTTCCACGACCGGGACGGCAAGGTGCTCTACGCCCTGGTGCTCGACGTGCTCGACGGGCGGATCCAGACGATCCGCACGGTGATCAACCCCGACAAACTCGGGCACGTGGGCCCGGTAGCGGATGCCTGGGCGATCACCCGCGAGATAAAACAGGCACGCCGACCCGAGGAATGATCGCGCCGGGGGCGGGGTCCTTCGGTCTGAAGGCCCCCGCCCCTCGGCTTGGGTGATCGGTGGCGGGCGGTGCGAACCATCCGCCACCAGCGATGCGGGCCGGCGCTCCGGCCTTCAGGCCGGGGAGCGCGTCAAGAGGCGTAGGTCTCGAACTCCGCGACCTGTGGCGTGGCGGTCGCCCCGGTGATCCTGAAGGTGATCTTGCTCAGCGAGGTGGCGGTGAAGGTGATGGTGCCCGCCCCGCTGCCGGACTTCAGCACGGCGCCGTTGGCGGCGTTGAGTACCTGCCAGGACCCGATGGCGCCCGTGGCGCCCGACGCCTCACGGATGATGATCCTGGAGATCGTCTTGGCGGAACTCCACTTGATCGAGATGTCACCGGTCGCCCCGGACGGCGACCAGTAGGTGCTCAGGTTGCCGTCACGCACGTTGCCGTAGCTGGTCCCGCCGCCCTTGCTGGAGCCGTCGGAATCGGCCCCGATGCTGAGGTTGGTCCCGCCGGACGGAGGGGTCGACGGTGTGGGGGTGGGAGTGGGGCTGGTGGTCGGCGGCGGCGTCTGCGGTGAGCAGCTGCCGTTCGACACCTTTATCCCCTTGTTGGCACCGGCCGTCTGGCTGACGATGTTCGGCACGCAGCTCGCCCCGTCGAGGGTGTAGGAGTACGGGACGCTGACGGTGGTGTTGGACTGCGGGTTGGGACCCGCCGGGTTGTTGTCGCCGCTGCGGCTTGACCAGGTCACGTTGTCGAAGATGTTGCCCGCGACCTGCCAGTAACCGGCCTCGCTGGTGTAGAAGGTGCCCAGGACGTCCTTGGAGTTCCTGAAGTAGTTGTTCTCCACCTTCGCGCGGGCCCCGGCCCGGGAGTTGATGCCGGACTCCCGGAGGTTCACGTAGGAGTTGTTGTAGATGTGGGCCACGCCGCCACGCAGCAGGGGCGTGCGGGAGTCGATGTTCTCGTACAGGTTGTGGTGGAAGGTGATGAAGCCGTTCGATCGGTCGCTCTCGCTGGAGCCGATGAGCCCGCCGCGGCCGGAGTTGCGCAGGGTGCTGTAGGACAGGGTGACGTACTGGGTGTCGTCCTTCATGTCGAAGAGGCCGTCGAAGCCCTCCGCCTCCCCGCCCGAGGCCTCCAGGGTGACGTGATCGACCCAGACGTTGCGGACGCCGCTCTCCATGCCGATGGCGTCACCGCCGTTGGACGTGGGCGAGCCCGACTTCTTCACGTTCCTGACGGTGACGTTCTGGATGATGATGTTGCGGGCCTCGCGGATGTGGATGCCCAGCTGGTCGAAGACGGCACCGTTGCCGACCCCGATGATCGTGACGTTGCTGATCTGCTTGAGCTCGATCACACCGGCGGCGGTGTTGCAGCTCCCGCCCGACACCTTGGTGGTGTTGCCGTGGTTGATGGTCCCCTCGACCTGGATGGTGATCGGGGTACTGCTGCTGGCCCGGCCGCACAGGGCCGCGTGGATCGCGGTCCCCGTGGTGGCCCGCACCGTCTGCCCGCCCGCGCCGCCGGTGGTCCCGCCGTTGGCGGTCGCGTAACCGGTGGCGCTGCCGACCGCCGCCGACGCCTGGAACGTCGGCAGAACCACACCGACCGCGGCCACGGTGGCCGCCGCGGCCAGCGCCGCCTGGAGTCGCAACGCGACTGCTCGTCTCATCTTCGTCTCACTTTCGTCGCCGGGGAGGGGGCCCGCGAATCCATGCAGGTCGAATCCATACAGGTCGACACGGAAAGCGCTTTCCCATCGCTTGCACGATAACGTCGGCCGTCAAAAGGCGTCAATGGCGACGGTGAAAGCTGCAACAAAGCTGCACACGCACCTGTGAGCTCCGCGTAACGCGCCACCTCCACCCACCGGCCGAGGACGACCATGAGGTTCCGGGGGCCGGCCGGGGATCGCGGACCCACCCCTCGAACGCCGAAGACCTCTATCTTTCCGAGGTCGAATGATCCGCACTCCCCGACGAATCCAGAGCGGTGGTTGTACGACCGGAATCGAGACGCGAATCCCCTGCCGCATCCGGCCGCGCAGCGGGAAAGGCCCCGACGCACACTCCAGAAGTTCGAGCCTGACGTAAATCCCGGTTTCGTTCAAGAAAGAAACGGAGACGTTCGGTTTGTTCGGGCAGGCATCGGCCCGGACGTCTCCACCGGGAAGGATTTCATCCCGGAAAGGGCCGCCCCCTCCCCCTTTCGGCTTCGGCGATTCGATGGCGGGATCACGACGAGAGACGGGACTTCCCGACGAGGCGTCGACTCTTGGCAGGGTTGCCGCTATACCGCGATACCACCCCCAGGTCAACCCGCCTCATGCGCGTTTCTCGCGAACCTCGGCCATTGGATTGGCAGAGATTCGGAAAAAGCCGCCGCGTCTCGATTATCGGCGAGCTCACAACGCTTTTATGGTCGATGACAAACCCTTGGCCCGTCGGCCCGAATTTTACGTGCAATAAAAAGTGTCATTAATATTGAAAGTCCGGTCACAGCGGCACACACTCGGCGTTGAGAAGGCCCACCCCCCAGCTTTTGGAGCCTCAATGGACCGAGCCGTAACCGGAATTCACGGACGCAGAAAAACGACGCTCCGGCGCCTCGTATCCGCCGTCGTCGCGACCCTCGCCGTGGCATTCCTCTGTGTGCCGTCCGCCAGCGCCGTCTCGCTGCCGACACCGAAGGATCTGACCGCCTTCCTCGATCTCGAATGCTTCAAGACCGACCCGTACCAGCCGCCCCCCACCACGCTCACGCTGCGGCACCTCAACCCGGTGCTCGGCAACCTGCCCATCGAGACCGTCACCCTCGGCCAGCGTGAGCAGTTGTGCGTCCCGGTCGCCAAGAACAACCAGGCGCCGCCGTCGCCCGCGCTCGACTTCATCAGGTTCATCGACCTGGCCTGCTACAAGATCTCCGGCGTCACCGTGAACACGGGTCTCGTGCTCAGCCACCTCAACCCGTTGCTCCAGGGCCTGCCACGCACCCAGATCTCCATGACCACCCCGCAGCAGCTGTGCGTGCCGGTCATCAAGAACGACGCGGTCCCACCCGCGGAGATCCTGGCGTTCGTCCGCCACATCGACCTCAAGTGCTACGCCATCACCCCCAACGTCTCGCTGAACCAGCAACTAGCCCTGCGTCAGCTCAACCCCGTGCTGACCCCGATCATCCCCACACACGGCGTGCAGGTGCTCAACGCCCGCCAGCTGTGCGTCCCGGTGCAGAAAGCCGGCGACAACATCCCGGGCGAAGTACTCAACATCGTCCGGTGGATCGACCTGGAGAAGTTCGACCTCGCCGCCCCGGCCCTGCCCACGGTCTCGCTGACCCTGCGGCACATCAACCCCGTCCTCGCCGGCCTCCCCGCCGAGAAGGCCGTACTCAGCGGCGCCAGCCAGATCGCCCTGCCCGTCGCCAAGAACGGCAACCTCCCACCGGGCTGACCCCCCTGACCCGCAATCCCTGACACGGAGCCCTTCCGCCTGCACCGGCGGAAGGGCTCCCCCGTTACCCGGCCCCCGACAAGGCAGGGCGCGCCGAAGCCGTTCACCGATCACCCGGCACTTCGGCGAACGTGGCGCCGATCTCCGTCATCCGCTCGACCGCGTAGCCGGGGTCGATCAACGCCTCGGGGGTGTGCAGGCCCGGCGCCACGGCTTCGCCGCGCAGGCCGAGCAGTCGTTCGACACCGAGGGCGACGGCGAGCGCGGTCAGGTCGCGCTGTCCTTCCGGGTGGCGGAGGTGGCGTCTCCTCCTGAGCGGTGCACCCCGGTGATCCTCTCCTTCGAGATCGATCCCGACCACGCTGGAGGCGGGCTCGCCTCGGCGCCTGTCCTCGGCGGACACACCGACCGCGAACGCGAAGCGGACGTTCGGCGCTCCCGTCGCGAGGGCGAGACTCGGAACGTCGAGGGCGGCCGTGAGCTGACCGGGCAGGACGGCGCCGTCTGCTCCGGAGACCTCCACCCGCGCGTCGGGGCCGTCGACCCAGCTGAAGACGCCGTCGCGGCGGACGAGACCCGCCGAGGTGGCGGCCGTCAGACGTTCCATGTCCGCCGCCGCCGCGGGCCCGCCGATGTCCGGCTCGTCCAGTACGGCACCGACCCTGATTGTGTCGATCCGGCCGAACTCCCTGGCGAGGTCCAGTGTCACGAGGGTGACGAGACCGGCGTACCAGTGGCTGGCCAGCAGGATCGGCGCGGCACCGGCCCGCTGCCCACCCGCGACGACCTCGGGGGCGATGTCCGTCAGGCCGCTGGAGAGGCTGACGTACGGCAGCCCTCGGTCCTGGGCGTAGCGCAGTCCGTTCAGATGGCTGTCCCACAGTGCCGCGACGACCGCCGAGTGCTCATGGCCTGTGGGGAGGCCGAGGTCGTCGCGGCGCAGATCGACGGTCACCGCCGTCGCGTCGCCGAGGTCGTCGGCGACACGCCTCGCGCGCTCCAGGTCGCGGCCCGCGATCGTGAGCGGCAGCGTCGGGTACCACCGGCGCAGGATGGCCGCGATCCCCGCGCCCGTCTGGCCGGATCCTCCCATGATCAGTACTGATTTCGCGTGCTCCATCGTGCTCTCCTCTCACGTCCTCACTAACCTACATTTTGTAACCTACACTTTGTAGCCTAGGCTGGGCGGCAACGCAAGGGAGGACGATGGCCCCGGTATCGACCCGCCTGCCCAAGCAGGCCAGGCGGGAGCAGCTGCTCGACACCGCCCTGACGATCGTGCGCGACCAGGGCGCCGACGGCCTCACCCTGCTCACCCTCGCCGAAGCCGCCGGAGTGAGCAGGCCGATCGTCTACGACCACTTCGGCACCCGCCCCGGCCTGCTGCTCGCGCTCTACCAGCGGCTCGACGAACGCCACAGGACCGCGTCGGAACAGGCGTTACGGGAGGCCGAGCCCACCCTTCGCGAGACGGCGCGCGTCCTGAGCGACGCGTACTTCGTGTGCTCCACCGACATGCCGGAGTGGAACGCCGTCTCCGCCGCACTGAGGGGAAACCCGCGGATGGAGGCGATCGAGCGCGAGATGTTCGACAGCTTCACCGACCTGATGGCCTCGGCGTTGCTGCCGTACTCCGGCCTCACACCGGAGGCCCTTCGGCTGCGCTGCGTCGGCGCGCTGGGCGCGGCCGAGGCGATCGCCGCGGAGCTGAACCGAGGGCGGACCACCGTCTCCGACGCGGTCGCCGCGCTCACCGACCTGATCGTCGGCGGCATCGACACCGGGACCGGCCGATCGGCGACCGACGGTTCATCGCGGTAGCCCACGGCGCGGACAGGCTGGAATTCCGTCCGCCCGTTGAACGGCGCGTACGAAACCGGCCGATTCGCTTCCGCCCTACGGCCAGGCGGCCAACTGAAACCAGACCGACTTGCCGTACGGGTCGAGGGTCCAGCCCCAGTTGTGGGAGAGGTCCTGGACGATGGCGAGACCACGACCCGAGACCTCCAGGTCGTCGGCCCGCCTCAGGCGCGGGATCGCGATGCAGGCATCGTAGACGTCCACGGTCAGCAACTCCTTCTCCTTACCGACCGTGACGCGGACGGGACTCATGGGAGAAACGTCCGACGAGCCGTACTCCAGCGCGTTGGTGACGAGTTCCGAGGCGAGGAGTTCGGCGATTTCCGGGATTTCTCCGGTCGCCTTCCAGTCGGTCGCGACATCGCGCACGAACCGGCGGGCGGACGCGACACTCGCCGGTTCACGCGGTATCCACTTCTCCCCCAGCGGAGAAAGTCCGGGATTCATCGCGTAGCGATATTCGGTCAGCGCCGCGCTCGCCTTGAGGACCTCTTCCATGATTTTCTCTCTCCGTCTCGGATTTCGTATGTTCAGCCTGCCGAGACGTGGCTACGCTTGGTAGCCGAACGGTTACCAAGGCGGCGAGCTGGAGTTCGTCGGCCTTTTGTTGAACTCCGACAAGGAGGGCATCATCTCCAATCTCTATACGCCTCAGGCGATCTGGGGCAGAGAGCTGCGCCACCACCGCAAGGCCGCGGGCCTCACCCAGAGCCAGCTCGCCGAGCGGATCCACTACAGCGAGTCCCTGATCAGCGGGATCGAGACGGGCCAGATCCCGTCCGGACCGGATTTCGCCGAACGCTGCGACGAACTCCTCGAAACAGGCGGCCTCCTGTCCCGCCTCCTCGACTGGCGCAAGGGACAGGTCTTCCCCTCCTGGTTCGGGAAGTGGCACGAAAAAGAACAGGTCGCGGTCACCCTCCGGACCTATCAACCTCTGGTGATCCCCGGCCTGCTTCAGACGGAGGCATACGCCCGCGTAGTGCTGCGCGGAGACGAGGCGGCGGTAGAGGCTCGCATGCACCGCCAAGCCATCCTTGTCCGCGAGGACCCACAACCTCCGACCTATCGATGTGTAATCGATGAAGGAGTTCTTCATCGACCAATCGGTGACGCCAAGACAATGAAAGGCCAGCTAGAACACCTGATTTCAGTGATCAATCCACGACTGAGCGTTCAGGTTATCCCCCATGGCATGCATTCGGGCTTGATGGGCGGGTTCGTAATCGCGACTCTGGAAGGAGGAGACGACGTACTCTATGCAGAGACAGCCGTTCGAGGTCTCACCACAAGCGATCACGAAGATATCGCAGCGGCCGTGGAACGTTTCGAGGCCATCCGCACCGAAGCGCTACCACTAAACATGTCCATCGAACTCATACAAAGGACGGTAGAGGAAAAATGGACCTGAGCAACGCCACGTGGGTCAAATCAAGCCTCTCAGGAGACAACGGCGGCGACTGTGTCGAGGTCGCGAGGCTCGAAGACACCACCAACCACCCCCACCTGATCGCCCTGCGCGACTCCAAAGACCCCGACGGCCCCAAACTCCTCCTCACCCCCACCACATGGACCACCTTCCTCAACCACATAAAAACCGACAAACTCACCATCGGCTGAGACCATGCATCAGCCAGCGTCCGCCTCGCGATGGCAGCTCTGGGGATCTCATCCAGAAAGCGGTATCGGAAAAATGGACCTGAGCAACGCCACGTGGGTCAAATCAAGCCTCTCAGGAGACAACGGCGGAAACTGCGTCGAGGTCGCGAGGCTCGAAGACACCACCAACCACCCCCACCTGATCGCCCTGCGCGACTCCAAAGACCCCGACGGCCCCAAACTCCTCCTCAC
>NZ_JBEPDA010000007.1:295415-326154 GCF_040299985.1 Streptosporangium sp. NPDC000563
CCCCACCACATGGACCACCTTCCTCAACCACATAAAAACCGACAAACTCACCATCGGCTGAGGTCGCGGGTCAGGAGCCGTCCGGGGACGGGGAACGGCGGACGAGTCTGATGACGACGCTCTTGGAGGTGGGGGTGTTGGAGGTCTCCGCGACGGAGTCCAGGGGCACCAGGACGTTGGTCTCGGGGAAGTAGGCGGCGCAGCAGCCTCGGGCGGTGGGGTAGGCGACGGCGCGGAAGCCCTCGGCCCTGCGCTCGCCGTCGGGCCACTCGCTGACCAGGTCCACCATGTCGCCGTCGGCCAGGCCCCGCTCGGCGAGGTCGTCGGCGTGGACGAAGACGACCCGGCGGCCGTTGCGGATGCCCCGGTAGCGGTCGTCCATGCCGTAGATCGTGGTGTTGTACTGGTCGTGGCTGCGGACCGTCTGCAGCAGCAGCCGCCCCGGTGGGACCCGCAGCACCTCCAGGGGGTTGACGGTGAAGTTCGCCTTTCCCGTCGCGGTCGGGAAGCGGCGCTCGTCGCGGGGCGCGTTGGGCAGGGCGAAGCCGTCCGGGAGGCGGGCGCGGGCGTTGAAGTCCTCGAATCCGGGGATCACCCGGGAGATGTGGTGGCGGATCACGTCGTAGTCGGCCGCGAACCGCTCCCAGGGCACCTGCGGGTCGGCGCCGAACAGTTCCTTCGCCAGGCGGCAGACGATGTCGACCTCGGAGATCAGGTCGCCGGAGGCGGGCGGCAGGTTGCCCCGCGAGGCGTGGACGAGGCCCATGGAGTCCTCGACCGTGACGAAGCGGCCCGCGCCGCCGTCGGGCGCGGCGTCGCGTTCGGTGCGTCCCAGGGTGGGCAGGATGAGCGCCTCCCGCCCGCACACCGCGTGGGAGCGGTTGAGCTTGGTCGACACCTGCACGGTGAGCCGGGCGCGGCGCATCGCCTCCTCGGTCACCGCGGTGTCGGGGGTCGCGGCCACGAAGTTTCCGCCCATCGCGACGAAGACCTTCGCCTGCTCGGAGCGCAGGGCACGGATCGCCTCCACGGTGTCGAAGCCGTGCTCGCGGGGCGGCTCGAAGCCGAACTCGTCGCGCAGGGCGTCGAGGAACCACGCCGGGGGTTTCTCGTTGATGCCCATGGTGCGGTCGCCCTGGACGTTGGAATGGCCCCGGACCGGGCACACGCCCGCTCCTGGGCGGCCCACGTTGCCGCGCAGCAGCAGGAAGTTGACGACCTCCCTGATGGTGGCGACGGAGTTCTTGTGCTGGGTGAGCCCCATCGCCCAGCAGACGATGACCGACTTCGCGCCGAGCACCTCCCGTACGGCGTCCTCGACGGCCGGGCGGTCCAGCCCGGTCGCCTCCTCGACCTCGGCCCAGTCCAGGGAGCGCAGGTCCTCGGCCCACTTGTCGAAGCCGTGGGTGTGGGCCTCGACGAAGTCGCGGTCGACCACGGTGCCGGGGGCGGCGTCCTCGGCTTCGAGCAGGAGCAGCGACATCGCCTGGAAGAGCGCGAGGTCGCCGTTGAGGCGGATCTGCAGGAACCGGTCGGCCAGCGTGGTGCCCTTGCCCACCAGCCCGGAGGCCCGCTGCGGGTTCTTGAAGCGGAGCAGCCCGGCCTCGGGCAGCGGGTTGACCGCGATGATCCTGGCGCCGCCGCGCTTGGCCCGCTCCAGCGCCGACAGCATGCGCGGGTGGTTGGTGCCGGGGTTCTGGCCGACCACGAAGACGAGGTCGGCCCGGTGCAGGTCCTCCAGCGAGACCGTGCCCTTGCCGATGCCGAGGGTCTCGTTGAGCGCCGAGCCGCTGGACTCGTGGCACATGTTGGAGCAGTCGGGCAGGTTGTTGGTGCCGAACCTGCGCACCAGGAGCTGGTAGGCGAACGCGGCCTCGTTCGAGGTGCGGCCCGAGGTGTAGAAGAGCGCCTCGTCGGGGCTGTCGAGGGCACGCAGCTCGCGGGCGATGATGGCGAACGCGTCGTCCCAGGTCACCGGCACGTAGTGGTCGGAGCCCTGGGGGCGGTGCATCGGCTCGGTGAGCCGTCCCTGCTGGCCGAGCCAGTAGTCGGTGTGCCTGGCCAGGTCGTCCACGGTGTGGCGGGCGAAGAAGTCGCGGGTGACCCTGCGGACGGTGGCCTCCTCGGCGACCGCCTTGGCGCCGTTCTCGCAGAACTCCGCGGGGCTGCGGTGCCCGCCCTCGGGCCAGGCGCAGCCGGGACAGTCGAAGCCGTCCTTCTGGTTGATCACGGCGAGGGTGCGCAGGGTGCGGCCGACGCCCATCTGGGCGTTCGCGGCCCGCAGTGACCGGGTCACCCCTGGGATGCCGGCGGCCCACTCCTTGGGCGGGCCGACCTCGATGGCGTCCTCGTTGACGTCGTCGCGCGGAGCCTTTTTGGCCATCCTCGCGCCTCCTTCCGGCCGGTCATCCCGTCAAAGCGCACTATAGGCGCTCGCCCGGCCCTTGGCCGGGCCGGGTCCCCAGCCTGTCGAGCACCCAGTCGTGGAAGGCCCCGATGTGGTGCTCGCTGGGCACCAGGACCCCGCCTTGAGCGTACGCCCGGGAGTTCATCGCGGGCTGGCACCTCTCGCAGGCCTCGAAGTCCTGCACGTTGACGCGGTGGAAGAGCTCGACGGACGGGCCCAGGTCCCTGCCCGAGTCCACGACGTCGCCCACGAAGAGCCAGTCGCACTCCACGATCGTCCGGTCGGCCGCCAGCGGGAACATCCGGTGCAGGATCACGTGGTCGGGCACGAGGTTGACGAAGACCTGCGGTTTGATGGTGATCGCGTAGTAGCGGCGGTCCTGGTCCTCACCGATCCCCGGGATGCGGTCGACGCCCTCGGAGCCGTCGACGGTGAACCCCCGGATCTCCTCGCCGAACTCGGCCCCGTGCCCGACGAAGGACTGCGCCGCGTACCCGTCGGCGAACTCCGGCAGCACCTCGGTGAGCTCGGGGTGGATGGTGGCGCAGTGGTAGCACTCCATGAAGTTCTCGACGATGAGCTTCCAGTTCGCCTTCACGTCGTAGACGATCCTGCGGCCCACCCGGAGGTTGGCGATGTCGTAGTTCTCGATGGACCTCTCGTCGCCCAGCCGGTGCGTCGCCTCGGCGATCACGTCCGCCTCGAACGACGGCGGCTCGTCGGCCAGGCACACCCACACGTACCCGATCCACTCGCGCACGTGCACGTTGATCAGTCCGTACTCCACCCGGTCGATGTCGGGCATCCTGGTGAGGTTCGGCGCGGCGATCAGCTTGCCGTCGAGGTCGTAGGTCCACGCGTGGTACGGGCACTGGAAGGACCGTTTGACCTCGCCGGACTCCTCGGTGCGTATCCGGGCGCCCCGGTGGCGGCACACGTTGAGGAAGGCCCGGATCGAGCCGTCTCTGGCCCGGGTGACGAGGACGCTCTCGCGGCCCACCTGGACGGTCCTGAAGGCTCCGGGTTTGCCGAGGTCGGACGCGCGGGCGACGCAGAACCACATCGTCTCGAAGACGCGGGCCTGCTCTGCGGCGAAGATGTTCTCGTCGGTGTAGTAGCCGCCCGGCAGGGTGGCGATCACGCTGGGGGGCAGGCTTCTCGCGGTCACGATCGCTCCTCTTCACGCGGTGCTCGCGTCTTCACGGTGCTCGCTTTTTCTGCGTGGCCCTCGGGGCGGCACCCTCGCCTACGCGGTGCTCGCGTTCTCACGCGGCGCCCCGGCCTACGCGTTCTCGCGCGATCTTTTACGCGGTGCTCGTGCGGACGCCGGGCGGCAGGTTCGGCGGCTCGGAGGAGGGGATGACGTAGACGGTGTCGTCCTCGACCACCACCCGGTGGGTGCGCAGGGGCAGCTTGGCGGGAGGAGAGTTCGGCCGTCCCGTCCGCAGGTCGAAACTCGACGAGTGCAGGGGGCACTCGATCTCGCAGCCCTCCAGCCACCCGTCGGACAGGGAGGCGTCCTGGTGGGTGCAGGTGTCGTCCACGGCGTAGAGCTCGCCGTCCTCGGTGTGGAAGACGGCGATCGGCGGGTCGACGTCGAGTCGGTGGGCCTCACCCGGTGGAAGAGCCGCGAGGGGACAGGCAGGGATCATCGCAACAAACCCCGGTTTCGTAAGGCGGAACAGGAAGCGCTATACGCAACAGCGTGACCTCAGGGAATCCCGATGTCAAGGGTCGTCCCAGGGCTTCGGCGGCCGGGTTCACCCTGGTGACCGGCACGTCACATCACCGTCACACGAAGGGCTCACGCGTAGGCGTCGAGGCCGAGTTTGATCGCGACGATCAGGCCGCAGGTGGCGGTGCCGAGCCGGAGCGCGCGCCCTGGCAGGCGGCGGGCGAGCGGCGGTCCGAGCAGGCCGCCCAGGAAGAATCCCAGCGCGAGCGGCGCCACCGCCGACCACTGCACCGGGCCGAAGAGGGCGAAGCCGATCGTGGCCACCGCGTTCGCCAGCGAGGACACGACGGACTTGATCGCGTTGACCCTGACCGGCGCCTGGTCGAGCACGGCCGAGAGCACCGCGAACATGAGGATCCCGCCCGCGGCACCGAAGTAGCCGATGTAGACCGCGACGACGAAGAGCGCGGCGCGCGCCGTCCATCCGTTCTCGTCCCCGGAGCCTCCCTCCGCCCTGGGCGGGCGGACCAGCAGCAGCGAGGCGACCGCGATCAGCCACGGTGCGATCGCCTCGAACGTGTCGGAAGGGGTCATCAGCAGCAGCGCCGACCCCACCGCCCCGCCGATCAGGGTCATCACGCCGAGCCGCAGGACCCTGCCGCCCTGCCCGGCGAGCTCGGGTCTCGAACCGAGCGCCGCACCCACGCCGTGGAAGGTGAGCGCCACCGTGTTCGTGACGTTCGCGGCCAGCGGCGGCAGGCCGAACGCGAGCAGCGCCGGGTAGGAGACGATCGACGCCAGGCTCACCACCGTGCCGACCACCCCGGCCAGCGTCCCGGCGCCCAACAGTCCCAGCATCTCGGCCATGTCCACGGGGTCACAGCCAATCACACGCCCACGCGCGACGTTCCCGGGCCCCCCAGCCCCACCTCCTTGTCGGTCGGTACGGGGTCCGCGGGGAGCAGGACGGTGAACACCGCCCCGGCTCCCGGGTGCCCGTCCGCGGTGACGGTCCCGCCGTGGCCGTCCACCACCTCGCGCACGAGGGCGAGACCGAGACCCAGGCCCCCGCTGCGGGACCCGCCGACGAACCGGGTGAAGAGACGTTCGGCGTCGCGGGGGTCGAGGCCCGCGCCGTCGTCGCGGACGTCGAGCCTGACCGTCTCCGGGTCGCCGGAGAGGACCACCCAGATGTGGCCGCCCGCCCGGGTGTGGGTGAGCGCGTTGTCCAGGAGCGCGGAGATCACCCTGCGCAGCGCGGACTGCGCCCCGCGCACGACGTGGCCGCCCGGCCCCTGGCACCGTACCTCGATCGTCACGCCGCGCGCCTGGGCACGGGCCGTCTCGGCCAGGACGAGCTCCTCGGCCAGCGCGGCGAGGTCGACCGGACCGAACGGCTTGCGCAGCTGCCCGAACTGGGCCGTCAGCAGCAGGTCCTCGACCACGTCGCCCAGCTGCCGGGTGCCGTTCACCAGCTGGTCGACCTCGGCCGCGGCGAGGAGCGGGTCGGTCTCCCGCCGCAACCCGCGGGCGACGATCTGGGCGCGGACGTGCAGGCGGGTGAGCGGGGTACGCAGCTCGTGGCTGACGTCCGCGGCAAATTGGCGCTGGCGGGCCAGGGCCTCGCCCAGCGGCGCGATCGCCCTTCGGGCGACGACCTGACCGATCATCAACGCGGCCAGCAGGCCGGTGAGCTCGGCGACGGCGAGTGTGCGCAGCAACCGGCGCCGCTCGGCGGCCTGGTAGCGAAGGTCCATCGCCGCCTGGACCGTCACGTCACCACGCCGCTGGGTGCGGATGAGATAGGACTGCCCGGCGAGCTCGACCTGGGCGACCTGGGGCTCGCCTCCGGCCGCGACCCGGTGCAGCGCGGTGCGCACCGGCAGCACCGTCGGTGCGCCGGGAGAGCTCAGCACGGCGCCGTCCCGCAGTTCGAACAGCCAGACGCAGGGCGGGGGCTGCGACAGGGGGGCGCGCTGGGCCGCGACGGTGAGGTCACGCCGCGCGGAGTCCTCCTGGTCGCTCACGATGACGCAGTACGCCAGCCATCCGACGAGCACCAGCATCACGGAGATCGCGCCCGCCACCTGCGCGGTGATCCGGCGGCGGGCCCGGGCCAGCAGGTGGCGCTCCGGCTCGTGGGGCGGACGCCTTCTCACAGCCCGCCCAGGCGGTATCCCACACCTCGCACGGTGCGTACGACGTCCGCCCCCAGCTTGGCGCGCAGATAGTAGACGTAGGTGTCCACGATCGACTCCGTCCGGGCGCCGTCGAAGACGCGATGGCGCAGCGAGGCGCGCGTGTGCACCTGCCGCGGCCGGGTCGCCAGCGCGCACAGCAGCCGGCACTCCTGCCCCGACAGCGTCACCTGCCCACCGGTCGGCAGCTCCACGACGTGGGACTCGGGGTCCAGCCAGCCCGCGCCGAGCGGCAGCAGCCTGGCGTGGTCGAGGTTCCTGCGATGCAGCGCCCGCACCCTCGCCAGCAGCTCCTCGATCTCGAATGGTTTGACCAGGTAGTCCTCGGCGCCCGCGTCGAGCCCGGTGACCCGGTCGGCGACCGTGCCGAAGGCGCTCAGCACGAGCACCGGCACGGTGACGGCCCGCCGTCGCAGCCGGGTCAGCAACTCGATGCCGTCGACCGCCGGCAGGCCCCGGTCGACGACCATCACGTCGTAGGGGCGGCTCAGGCCCAGGTGCAGGCCGCGCTGTCCCTCCAAGGCCAGGTCGACCCTGTATCCCTGCTCGGTGAACAATCCGAACAGCATGGACCCGAGCTCGCGGTCGTCCTCGACGAGGAGCAACCGGCCAGCGGACGGGCTGGATATCGCCGATGTCGCAGCCACGAAGCAACCGTAGACATTCCTCCCACCGAATTACCAGTTTTCCCGAAATTGTTGAAACTTACATGACAATGTCCGCAGCGTGTTCAGATGATCACAAAGCGATATTTATCATGCATTTGGGGCATTCAACGCATCTGAGCTATTCGGACGGTCACGAGGAAAGAGATTTCTCGACCTGTTCCTCCGAGGAGCGCGGATCCCGGTCGGCGGGCACGGATCCGTGGGCGCGTTCGTGGCGCTCCGGCAGTGCCAGTTTGTACAGCGGCATGGCTCCCGCGGTGGTGACGATGGCCACCAGCACGAGAATGGCGAAGAGCTCCTCGGTGATCATGCCCTGTGCCAGGCCGATGTTGATGAAAATGAGGATCATCAGCCCTCGCGCGTTCATGAGCGCCCCCACCGCGTAGGACTCGCGCCAACCGAATCCCAGTGCCCTCATCGACAATGAGCAGCCGAAGTACTTCCCGCAGAAACCCGCGGCGAGGATCGCGGCGAACGCCAGGAGCATGGGACCGCCGGCGATGCCGTCGAGATGGGTGTTCAGCCCGGAGAAGGCGAAGAAGACCGGCAGCAGCAGCGTCGAGACGACGTCCATCATGCGGCCGTGCAGCGCCTGGCGGAACGCCGGGTCGCGGGGCATCGCCAGCCCGGCGATGAAACCGCCGAAGACCGCGTAGACCCCGATCCAGTCGGTGAGCCAGCCCGCGGTGAGCGGGACGATGACGACGACGTACATCGCGCCGGGGCCGATCCTTCCGGTCCGCGCGACGCCCTCGCCCAGGGGCCGCAGCAGCGGCGCGACCACCTTCAGCATCACCACCGCGAACAGCGCCGCCAGGGCGATGGTGCGCGCCGCGTCGCCGGTCCCCGCGTTGAGGTGCATCGCCGACAGCACGGCGAGGATGCACCAGGCGAGGGCGTCGTCGATGGAGGCCGCCACCAGGGTGAGCCTTCCGAGGGGGGAGTTCTCCAGCCCTCGCTCGTACAGGATCCTGGCCAGCATGGGGAACGCGGTCAGCGAGAGCGCTCCCCCGACGAACAGGGCGAACTCCCACCGGCTGACGTCGGGGCGCGAGAGCATCTCCCACAGGAGCAGGCCGACGCAGGAGCCGAGAATGAGGGCGGGGACGATGCCGGCGAGCGCCAGCGTCGCCGCCCGGCGGCCCTGACCTGGCTCCTCCGCGCCGTGCCCGAGCCCGGCCCCCACCAGGAACATGTACAGCGTCAGCCCGATGGTGCTCAACACGTACAGGACCGGCCTGACCTCGGCGGGGAACACGGCCGCCTGCGCCTCGGGAAACAACTGGCCGAACAGCGTCGGGCCGAGGAGGACACCGGCGACCATCTCGCCGAGGACGCGCGGCTGCATCATCATGAGCGCCAGCCGGCCGCATATCGCCGCGGCCAGCAGGATGACGACCAGCGCGGGCAGGACCTTGAGGATCAGTTCGAGGTTCGGGTCACCGGCGGCGACCTGTGCCAGGGTGGGCATACCGTTTCTCCGCTCGTGGTCCGGGTGATCATCTGCTCTCTGCGGCGGCCAGGCGGTCGGCCTCCGCGAAGTGGCGCTCACACAGCCGTTGCTCGCGCGCGTCCCAGACCATGTAGGTGCCGAGGACGAGTTGCACCAGGCTGCGCCAGACGTCCTCCCAGCGGTCGCGGAACCGCACGAACACCAGCGTCGCCCGATGGGCCGCCCCCCTTCGGGCGCCCCTCGGAACGAGCAGGCACGGTCCCCGGTTCGGCATCGAGCGGGTGTGGGAGGCGGAGGTGTCGAGGGCGTACGCGCGCAGGACCTCCCGCACCGCGACCCGCATGGTGATCGGCGCCAGCCGCCAGGCGGGGCAGGGACGGTTCGCGGCGATGCCGAACGGGATGTGGTTGAGCTCCCGGACCGCGGGCCGGTCCGGGCGGGCACGGCCTGAGACGGGACAGCCGGGGGCCGGGAGGTCCGGGGCGGGGCCGCTCCCGTCCGAGTGGCCCGGCCGGTCGCCCCGCCCCGAGCGGTCCGGCCGGCCGCCTCGGCCCGGGCGGTCCGGTTCCGGAGGGGCCTGGCCTGAGCGGTCCAGGTGCGAGTAGTTCGCGTGCGAGCGGTCCGTGGCGAAACGGCCGGGGTCGAAACGGTCGGGATCGGAGAAGCCCTCGCGGTGGAAGGCGGGATAGTCGAAGCACAGTACCGAGCCGGTCGGGATCGTCGTGCGCTCGTCGAGGGAGATGTCGCCGGTGGTGACACGGTGGGCGACGCCGAAGAGCGGGTAGCGCCGCAGCGTCTCGGAGATGACGCGGTCGAGGTGGCGATCGTCGCCCGCGAGCACCTCGGCCTGGATCTCCGGGTGCTGGGCGAGGACCATCAGCAGGTGGGCCGTCGCCTCCGACATCTGGACGACCGCGGTGTTGAAGAAGGTCCCCTGCAGATAGAGGGCCTGCTCCCTGGCCGACAGCCCCGCGGGGAGCCGGTCTCGCACCCGGGGCAGCAGGCCGGTGAGATACCGGGTCAGCCGGTCGCGCCGGTCCATGTGCCGCAGCCCGCAGCACTTGAGCGCGGTGACGACGTCGTCCGCGTTGGCCACGATCAGGTCGCGCGCCGTCGGCGGGCACGGCTCGCCGAAGACGAGTTCGTAGTAGAACTCCGCCCAGACCGGCATCATCAGGTCGCGCAGCCGGACCAGTCCACCCGCGTCCCGCAGCGTCCGGGCGACGCAGCGTCGGGTGAGCTCCTCGGCCGCCACGCGCGGCACGGAGAGGAAGCCGCGCGTGGCACGGGCGACCGCGTCGTAGCGCTCTCCCTCCTCGAGGTGTTCCTGGTGCAGCTCGGCGCCGGGCGAGAGCCAGTACCAGAACAGGTCCGACAGCGCGGCTCCCCTGCTGCGGCCGTTCGCGGCCGGGTGGGAGTAGATCTCCCTGAACCTCTCGACGCCGACCAGGTCCCCGGGGACGGTGATCCCCTCCTCCCCGTTGATCCGGGCGAAGACCCGCGTCCGCAACGCCACCACCTTGGCCGGGAGCCATCGGGGCAGGCTCAGCACGGCGACGGCACCGGCCGCGATCACCGCCGCCCTGACCGGCGCGGTCACCGGCATGACCGTCGCACCATGCCCGGATCGAGGTCGTGGACCGACGCGCAGCCGCACAGGGTGAGCGCGTGCTCCACCTCCGAGCGGAGGAGGTCGAGCACGCGGGTCACGCCGCGCTCGCCGTCCGCGGCCAGACCCCAGATCACCGGACGGCCGACCGCGACCGCGCCGGCGCCCAGCGCCATCGCCTTCAGCACGTCGGTGCCGCGCCGTACGCCTCCGTCCATCAGCACCGGGACGGCCCCGCCGACGGTGGCCACGATCTCGGGCAGCAGGTCGACGGCGGCCGGGATCGTGTCGAGCTGGCGGCCGCCGTGGTTGGACACCATCAGCCCCGAGACCCCGTGGTCGAGCGCGAGGCGCGCGTCGGCGGGGTGCGCGACCCCTTTGAGGACGATCGGGAGCGCCGTCATCTCCCTGAGCCGGTCGATGTGCTCCCAGGAGATCTCCGGCGACATGACGATCGGCCGTACCCGCCCGCCGTCGCGCAGGTTCTCGCAGGCCATCCCCTCCGGCAGGTCGTGGAAGCCGTGCTGCCGCTCCCGGTCCCGCAGGCCACGGGCCGGTGAGTCCACCGTGACGACCAGCGCCCGGCACCCGGCCGCCTCGGCGCGCCGCACGAGCGTCTCGGTGAAGGCCATGTCCGGCTGGACGTAGAGCTGGAACCACAGGGTGGCCTCCGGCGCCGCCGCGGCCACCTCTCCGACGGCGACGGTGGAGGCCATGCTCACGATCATGATCGTCCCGGTGCGGGCCGCCGCCCGCGCGGTGGCCCGCTCGCCCTCGGGGTCGGCGAGCCGGTGGAACGCGGTCGGCGCCACCAGCACGGGCATCGCCACCCGGCCGCCGGGCAGGGTGACGTCGGTCCTGGGCCTCCCCGCGCCGCGCAGCACCCGAGGCACCAGGGAGAGCCTGTCGAAGGCGGCCTCGTTCGCCCGTACGGTGACCTCGTCCCCCGCGCCGCCCGCGAAGTAGTCGTAGTGCTCGGGGGCGAGGCGCGCACGGGCCGCGGCCTCGAACTCGCGCGGGGTCCACGGGGCCGCCGGGTCCGCCGGGGTCGTCGGGGTCGTCGGGGTCGTCGGGGTCGTCGGGGTCACAGTCGACCGTGTGCTCCCGTCCGCCAGGGGCGGGAGGCGCTCATCCGCCACGTCCGGCGCCCTCGCGTCCGCCGCGTGCGGGACCACGTCCGGCACGTGCGGGAAGGGATCATCCGCCACGTCCCTCCTCCCCACGCCCATCAGGTGCATCAGGTGCGGGACCATGTCCGGCGTCCTCACGTTCGTCACGCCGGTACCGAGGCGGTCTGGCGGGCGAAGAACGCGCGGAGCGGTTCGACATGGACCTCCCTGGAGGTCCACTCGTTCTCCAGGTTCTCGGTGACGTGGTGGACGGCCGGCGGCGCGCCGACCCGGTGGTGGCGCACGACCGGGTGCAGATAGTGCCCCTCGGCGGCGCGCTCGGCGTCGTTCTGCCGGATCCGGCCCACCGCGATGTCGAAAGGGTCGACCTTGTCGTGCTCGGGCCCGTACTCCAAGGTGATCGTGAAGTGGCCGCCGTCGCCGATCGGCGGACCCTCCAGGTCGACCGGCAGCTCCTCCATGTAGCGCGCCCCGCCCTGGCCGTCGAGGACGATGACGTCGCCCAGCAGCCCGAACTGCTGCCACAGCGCCGAACTGCGGTTGACCCGTTCGAGCACCGCCTCCGCGAGCGCCTCCGGCTCGGCCGGGAGCTCACGGCCGGGCCACGGGGCATCGTGGTACCTGTTCTCCAGGACGCGGTGCAGTGCCCGGGTGCCGTACCGGAAGCCGTGGATGAACCCGCTGGTGCCGCGCTTGAAGTCGCGGGACTGCGTCAGGGTCCCCGCGAAGTAGAGGTCGGGCACGTTGACCGACTCGTAGGAGGGGGTGAGCGCGGGAAACCTGTCGTTGATCATCAGGTCCGGGCGGCACTCGTCGGAGAAGATCGAGGCGTCGATCCGGAAGCCGGTGCAGACGATGACCCTGTCGTACGGGATGTCCTTGGTGACCTCGTCGGCGCGGACGAAACTCACCGTCACCAGGTACGAGCCGTCGGCCTGGCGCTCGATCCGCTTGACGTCACCGTCCAGCAGCGCGTTCTGGGACTTGAGCTGGTAGGTGTCGAGGAAGTTGTTGTTGACCGCGCGCAGGTTCCCGACGAAATGGGTGCGCCACGCCATCCGGACGGAGTTCGGCCCGGAGACGTGGATCACCGCGGCCGTCTCGACCAGGCTGTCGGCCGTCTCGAACGCCGAGTTGCCCTTGCCGATGACGAGCACCCGCTGGTTTATGTATTCGGACGGGTCGGTGGAGACGGTGCCGTAGGGTTCGGCCGTCTCGATGCCCGGTATCGGCGGGATGTTGGACCGGCTGACCCCGGTCGCGACGACCAGCCGTCTGGCCTCGTAGGTCCGGCCGCGCTCGTCGGTCACCAGGAAGTGGCCGTTGCCGGAGGCGCGGGTGACCTGGGTGACGCGGGCGTCGTAGGTGACGCGCAGGTCGCAGGCGGCGGCGAAGTCGGCGAGATAGCGGACCATGTCGTCGGCGTGCGGGAAGTAGCGGTCGCTGTAGCGGGTGAACAGCAGGCCGGGGTCGTCCGACAGCAGCGAGTTCCAGTCCATCCGGAGGTTGAGTTCGGGATCGTCGGAACCGGTGTACTTCTTGTTGATCGAGATGAGCTGGCGGTGGCGCGGGAAGGTCTGGAAGAACGTGCCCGGCGTGGGGCCCGCCTCCAGGATCAGATAGTTCCGTCCCGCCTTGGCGAGAAGGTATCCCAGCTGCAGCCCCGCGGGTCCTGCACCGATCACCACGTAGTCCAGGGCATTGTCCGGCACGTACAACCTCCGTCACAGCGATCTGGTCGAACGGACGCCATCAGTGTTGGCGGGCAATTCTCAGAGAAGGATCAGAGAGCCCGCCGGTCGAGCAGGTCCAGCAGCGCGCGCTTGTCGGGCTTGCCGCTCGCGGCGACCGGGACGGAGGACAGCGTCGTGATCGTCCAGGGGACGCTGTTCTCGCCGAGTTCGTCGCCCACCAGCGCGGCCAGCGCGTCGCAGTCGGGGACCCGGCCCTCGGCCGGCACGATGAACGCGTGGACCGCCTCTCCCGTCACCTCGTCCGGGGCCCCGGCCACGTACGCCTCGGCGACGTCGGGGTGGCCGGCCAGCACCCGCTCGATGGGCCCCGCGTACACCACCATCGCGTTGACCAGGATCACGTCGCGGGTGCGGCCGACGAGGTGCAGGAAACCCCTCTCGTCCAGATTGCCGAGGTCCCGGGTACGCACCCAGCCGTCCCGCAGGGTGTCTTCGGTCTCCTTCGGATCCTCCCAGTAACCCGACATCAGGTACGGGGTGCGCACGTAGATCTCACCGGTGCGCCCCGCGGCCACCTCGCGGTCTTCCTCGTCGCGCACGCTGATCTCGACACCCGAGTACGGCCGGCCGACCGAGGGCAGGGCGTGGGCAGGGAACGCGGCGACGTCAGCGGGAGTGAGCACCGAGATCAGGCCCACCTCGGTCTGCCCGTACCCCTGGTAGACCACGGGCCCGAGCCGGTCCAGCGCCTCCGCCAGCCGCCCGGGGCCGATCGGTGATCCGGCCACCATCAGCGCGCTCAGGGAGCCGACGTCGACCGGCTCGTCCCTGAGCAGGTCGAGCATCTGGTACAGCCGGGGCACGGTGATGATGGAGCCGGTGATCCGGTGGCGTTCGATCGCGTACGGGAACAGGGGCTTGCCGTCGTCCTCGGGGATCACCGCGGTGCCCCCGCCCAGCAGGCACAGCCCCAGGAAGTCCAGGACCACCATGCTGGAAATGGTGCCGAACAGCAGGTAGCGCTCGAAGGCTCCCGCGAGCTCGTTCGTGAGCGGGGACCACACGCGGGGCTGCCACGACCAGTGCTCGCCGAGCGCACGGTAGGTGATCGCGCAGCCTTTGGGGCGGCCGGTGCTGCCGCTGGTGAAGCTCAGGGCGGCCACGTCGTCCGGACGCGCCGCGGCGACGAGGGGCCGCTTCTCGTCGGCGCCGGTGTCGGCGAGCAGGTCGATCGCCGCAAGGGGAGAGCGCCCGCCCGGCGCGGGGCACGGCCCGAGCGAGAGCAACGTGATGGAGCCCGCGGCCCCGAGCAGATCCGGCGTCACGGTGGACCGGTCGATGAGGAGGGCGTCGACTCCCATCCCGAGCACATGGGCGAGCTGGGCCGCCGGGTAACCGGGCCGGACTCCCACCACCCGGCAGCCCAGGGTGTAGGCGGCGATGTGGGCGGCGAACGCCTCGGGGGTGACGCCCGTGCTGACGGCGACGGCCTTGCCTGGCCCCAGCCCGGCATCGAGCATCGCCCCCGCCAGCCGCCGGATGATCTCCAGCAGCTCACCTCGCGAGACGATCCTGTCCCCCTGCTCGAAGGCCGGGGCGCCGGGCGAGTTCCGCAGCGCTTCGAGAAGGGGGTACGGGAACGGCGGCTCGGCGGGAACACTCATGCTCGGCTCCTCTGGTCTCACGCGGGTCACCGCGGCGTCTTCTCGATTCCGGATCTCTCCGGGATCTTCGCCGGGGTTCTTCCGGGGGCGTTTCCCGGACCCTCGTGGGTCCCTGCGGTGGCTTTCCGCCCCCTGAGGCGGCATGCCGTCGTACGGTCGGCATGCCGCCCATCACGAAGCTAGACAGCGCAGATCAGAGAATCATCAGAGCCCTCGCCCGCCGGTCTCCGGTCTCCGGTCTCCGGGCGGGCCCCGGAAATCCGGCGTCACGGAAACCCGGTAGGAATCGTGACCTCAAAGTGAATCTGACCGCGCCCGACCGATCGAATGACCGTCCATGGGGCACAGCCATCAGATGAGCAGCGGACGATCCGGGCACGACGCGGTGCGGGAGCGGCCTTCGCCGGTGAGAGCGCGGGCAGGCGCGGCGAGCGCGATCGGCACGGCGCTGCTGGGCGCGATGGTCGTCGCGCAGGTCGCCACGGGACTGCAGACCCGGCCGATCCTGCTGACCAGCGTCGTCGTCCTGCTGCTCGCGGCGAGCGCGCTCGCCTTCGCCTGCGCGACCCACTCCCCCGCCAGGGTCTTCGCGGCGTTCGCGGCCGTGGTCGCGACCGGGTACGCCGCCGAGTGGATCGGGATCAGGACGGGCGTGCCGTTCGGCGCCTACCACTACACCGACGTTCTCCAGCCCGCGCTCGGCGGGGTGCCGGTGATCGTGGCGGTGGCGTGGGGTGGCATGGGGCTCGCGGCCCACGCCGTGGCCGCCGCCATCGCGCCGGGGAGCAGGGCCGCGCGGATCGTCACGGGGGCGCTCGCCCTCACCGCCTGGGACCTGTTCCTGGACCCGCAGATGATGCGGCTGGACCTGTGGGTCTGGCATGACCCCGGTCCCTACCGGGACGTCCCCATCAGCAACTTCGTGGGCTGGTTCGTCGTCTCCCTGCTGGTCATGGCCCTGCTGGAGGGCGTACTCACCGAACCGGCGACGTGGAACGCCGGGCTGGTGTCGGTCTACACGGTGATGGCGGTCATGGAGACGATCGGCTTCGCGTTCGTCTTCGACCCGACGGACCCGCTGGTGGCCACGGCCGGTGGCCTCTCGATGGGCCTGTTCACCCTGCTCGCCTGGAGGCGCGGACGCCGCGGAAGGCCTGATTCCGAGGCGGGCCGGGCATGACACCGCACCCATCGAACCCATCGGACTCATCGGACTCGCCGGAAGGGGGCACGAATGCCTGAGACAACGGTGATAGGCGGCGGCGTCGGCGGCATGGTCTCCGCGCTGCTACTGGCCGAGCAAGGGCATCGGGTGCGCCTGTACGAGCGGCTCCCCCGGCTGGGCGGCAAGCTCGCCGAGCACACCAGGGACGGCTTCACCTTCTCCATCGGCCCCTCCCTGCTCACCCTGCCCGGCGTCTTCACCGACCTCGGGCTGGAGCTCGACCTGGTGGAGCTCGACGAGCTGTGCCGCTACCGCTTCGCCGACGGCTCGACGCTGGCGGCGTACCGCGACCCGGCGCGGATGGCCGCCGAGGTCGACCGGCTCGCGCCCGGCGAGGGCCGCGCCTGGCTCGCCTTCCACGACTGGGCGCGAGGCTGCTTCGACGCCTCGCGTCGCACCTTCTTCACCGGACCGCTCACCCAACCGCCTACCGAGGCCCGCCTGTCCGACCTGCTCGCGGTGGCACCCGGCCGGACCCTCGACGGCCTGGCCCGTCGTTTCTTCACCGACCCGCGCCTGCGCCAGTACGTCGGCCGTTACGCGACCTACGCGGGCTCCGACCCGTACCGTGCCCCGGCCGCGCTGGGGTGCGTCCCGGCGATCGAGCACGGCGAGGGCGGCTGGTACGTCCCCGGAGGGCTGCCCCGCATCGCCGACGCCCTGGTCCCGCTGCTGGAGAAGGCCGGGGTGGAGGTCGTCCTGGGCGCGGAGGTGACCCGGGTGCTCACCGACGGCGAACGGGTCACGGGGGTGCGGCTCGCCTCGGGTGAGCGTGAGCGCGCCGACATCGTGGTCGCCAACACCGACGCCGCCGCGCTGTACGGGCAACTGCTGCCCGACCGGCGGCGGCTGCGGCGCATCGCCGCGCTCGGCGCCTCCTCCTCGGCGTTCCTGTTGCTGGCCGGGGTGGAGGGCAGGACAGAAGGGCTCGGCCACCACTCGATCGTCTTCTCCGGCGACTACGAGCGGGAGTTCGGTGACATCTTCCGGCGGCGCAGGCCACCGGAGGACCCGACCGTCTACATCGGCTGCTCGGTCGTGGACGACCCCTCGCAGGCCCCGCCGGGCACGGAGAACTGGGTCATGCTGGTCAACGTCCCCGCCCGCGACCCCGGCCGGTGGCCGATGTCCCCCGAGGCGTACCGGGACCTGGTGCTCGAACGCCTGGCGAGCAGGGGCCACGACCTGTCGGGACGGCTGCGTTTCGTGGACCTGTTCACCCCCGCCGACCTGCGCGACCGGTACGGCTCGTGGGGCGGCTCGATCTACGGCGGCGCCTACTCGGGCAGGCTCGCCCCCTTCCGCCGCCCGGGCAACCGAGGTCCCCGGCGCGGCCTGTACCTGGTGGGCGGCTCGGCGCATCCCGGCGGCGGGCTGCCGCTGGTCGCGATGGGCGCCCGCATCGTCGCCTCACTCGTACGAAAGGACTTCCCCTCCGCCTCTCCCGGACATCCCGGCGTGGAGGCCCGGCGATGAGAGTCCTCACCGCTCTGCAGGCCGCCGCCGCACTCGTCGTGGCGGTACGGCTGGCCAGAGGGCGGAAGCGCCTGCCCCCGCTCACCGTCACGCGAGACCGCCTGCCCGCGCCGACTCACACCCAGGCGGCACGAGACCGCCTGCCTGGGCAGGCTCCCGCCCGGACGGCGCCGCCGCGCGTCTCGGTGGTGATCCCCGCCCGCGACGAGGAGGCCCGCATCGGCCCGTGCCTGTCGGCGCTGCTCGCCGATCCGGACGTCGCGGAGATCGTCGTCGTCGACGACGAGTCACGCGACGGCACCGCGTGCCTCGCGGCCGAACTCGGCGCGAAGGTCATCGCGGGAGCGCCGCTGCCCGAGGGCTGGGTGGGCAAGCAGTGGGCGCTGAAGCAGGGGGTCGAGGCCGCCGGAGGCGACGTCGTGGTGACCCTGGACGCCGACGCCAGACCCGCGCCGGGGCTCGTCGGCGCGCTCACCGCGGCCCTGGGAGAGTACGACCTGGTGAGCGCGGGACCCAGGTTCGTGTGCGAAGGAGTGGCCGAGCAGGCGCTGCACGCGTCGTTCCTCGCGACGCTCGTCTACCGTTTCGGCCCGATCGGTCCTTCGGCTCCCCCGGCCCCGCACCGCACGGTGGCCAACGGCCAGTGCACGGCCTTCCGTCGCACGGCGATGCTGGACGCCCGGGGATTCGCGCGGGTACGCGGGCACATGGCCGACGACGTGGCACTGGCCAGGACCCTCGCGGCGGACGGATGGTCCGTGGGATTCCTGGACGCCGGAGGGCTGCTGGAGGTCGACATGCACGATTCGGCCGGCGAGGTGTGGCGGGAGTGGGGGCGGTCGCTGTCGCTGCGCGACGTCACCGCGCCCGGCTGGCAGGCCGCCGACCTGGCCGTGGTCTGGCTCACCGCCGCGCTGCCCGTGCTGCGGCTGGTGACCGGCCGTCCCACCCGGCTCGACCTGGCCCTGCTGACCGTACGGTCGCTGCTCGCCGGTGCGCTGCGCGGCAGCTACACGCGGCCGGGTCCGGGCGTGCTGCTCTCCCCACTGCTCGACCCGCTGGCGGCCCTGCGGCTGACGCAGGCCACGCTGCGCCCGGTGCGCAGCTGGCGGGGCCGTACCTACCCGGCGACCACCACGGTCTCCCGCCTCGGCCAGGTCACGACGGGTACGCCGCCGGAGCAGGCCACGACGGGCGAACGTCCCGGACCGGACGCGACGACCATGCCGCCGGAGCGGGTCACGACGGCCACGCGTTCCCGGCCGGGTCCGACGGCCACGTGGCCGGGCCGGGTCACGAAGGGCGGGAACTCCGCGCCGCCTGACCGAAGCGCAGCCCGATGAGGCACATGAGCAACCCCGTCCCGGCCACGTACCCGATCGGCGCGAAGAGCAGTTGCAGCAGCGGAAGGCCGAAGACACCGACGCGCGCCCCGATCGCGAACGACCGCGTCGCCAGGGCGACCACGATCAGGGCGGCCACGCCGAGCAGGAAGCCCGGCGGGCAGATGACGGCGAAGCCGCCCGCGAAGGTGAGGATCGAGCGGCCGCCCCTGAACCCGGCGAAGACCGGCCAGGCGTGCCCGGCCATGGCCGCGGCCACCGCGAGATACACCGGCACCGTGCTGTCACCGTTCACCCCGCCGGGCCAGGCGATATGCGTGCCACTGACCAACAGGGCGAGCAGGCCCGCGAGCGTGCCCTTGAGCATGTCGCCCGCGAAGACCGGTACGGCGGCCCGCCAGCCGAGCCGCTCCCTGACGTTCCAGAAGCCGGGGTTGCGGTCTCCGACCTCCCGGGGGTCGAACCCGTACGCGCGGGCGACCAGCACGGCGACCGGTACGGACCCGAGAAGGTAGCCGCCGATGACCGAGACGAGCAGAGGAACCATCGCTTCCTTCCATCTCACGAAATATGCGGATCTTAGGGCTATGCGCTACATGGCGTTCGACCGCCCGGTGCTGAGAAGAACGCCGGGGCTGGTGTTCTGGCGGCTGCTCGGCTCGGGGCGCGGAGCGTCGACAGGCATCGGGGCGGACCTGCGCCGCTGGGCCCTGCTCGCGGTGTGGCGCGACGAGCGGGCCCTGGACCGCTTCCTGGACGAGTCTCCGGTGGTGGCGCGCTGGCGGCGCGAGGCGCGGGAGTCCTGGCAGGTGCGGCTCGCTCCCGTCGCCTCACGTGGCAGCTGGAACGGGGTGGAGCCGTTCGGCCCGCTTCCCCCGAGCACGCCAGGGGTCGACCCCGGCGGTCCCCTCGCCGTGCTGACCCGCGCGTCGATCCGGCCCTCCCGGCTGACGGCGTTCTACCGCTCGGTTCCCGAGGTGGACCGCCTGCTGGCGGAGCAGGACGGCTGCCTCGCCTCGGTCGGCGTCGGCGAGTGGCCGCTGGCCAGGCAGGGCACGTTCTCGCTGTGGCGCGACGCCGCGGCGGTGCGGGACTTCGCCCACAAGGGGGCCGCGCACCGGCGCGTGATCGGCAGGACACGCGAGGAGGACTGGTATTCGGAGGAGTTGTTCGCCCGGTTCTCCCCCTACGCCAGCGAAGGCACCTGGGACGGCGCCGACCCCCTGGCCTGACCCACCCCGGTCCGTCCTGCCCCGGGACCGGGGTCCCTCCCCCGCCCGACGCGCGGACATCACCGTGAGACGCGCGCACCGCGAGCACGGGAGCACCCTCGCTCAACAGGTGGACACCATGGTGGGACGCCCGCATCGCGTCCGGGAACTCGGGAGCACCCGGCCGCCCGCCCCCGTTCACCGAGCGGGGCCCGCGGTGAGATGGTCGCCGAAGCGGGTGACGACCCCGCCCTCGGCGAGGTCGTGGGCCACCGCGCAGGCACGCGCGATCGTCGCCGCCCGCGAGGAGCCGTGCGCGACGACGACGGTGCCGCTCAGCCCGAGCAGCGCCGCCCCGCCGTGGGTCTCGGGGTCGTAGCGGTCGGCCACCGTCTTCAGTTCCTCGGCCCCGGCGATCCCCGAGCGCGCCACCAGCGTCAGCGCGGCCCGTACCGAACCCTCGACGTTCTTGAGCACCACGTTGCCGGTGAAGCCGTCGGTGGCGATCACGTCGACGGTGCCCGCGAGCACGTCGTGGCCCTCCACGTTGCCGTGGAAGCGGAACGGCAGTGCGGGAAGCAGCTCACCGGCCCTGCGGGTCAGCCGGTTGCCCTTGCCGGGCTCCGAGCCGATCGACAGCAGTCCCACCGACGGGTCGGCGACGCCGAGCACGAGTTGCGCGTAGGAGACCCCGAGCAGCGCGAACTGGGCGATCATCTCCGGGGTGGGGTCGGAGGTGGCTCCCGCGTCGATCAGCACGGTGGCGCCGCCGGTGACCGAGGGCAGCGCGATCGCCAGGGCCGGCCGCAGGACGCCCGGGGCGCGGCCGATGCCACGGATGGCACATGAGACGACCGCGCCCGTGGACCCTGCCGACACGAAGGCCGATGCCGCTCCTCGCCGTACGAGATCGCAGCCGACCGTGAGGCTCGTCGTGGTGGAGGAGACCGCTCCCGCGCCCCGTTCGGTCATCGGGACGACGTCCTCTGCGTGCACCACGCCGATCTCGGAGACGGCGCCGTGCCGGTCGAGCTCGGCACGGATGGCCCCCGCCCTGCCCACCAGCAGCACGGGGACCCCCAGCTCGCGATGGGCGGCCACCGCCCCGGCGACCGTCTCGACCGGTCCGTGGTCCCCGCCCATCGCGTCAACGACCACAGGCTCTGACATCACACTCTCCCAACGACAACGACAACGACAACAGCGACAGCGACAGCGACAGCGACAACAGCGGCGGCGAGAGAGGACGGCGCCGAACGGCCTCTCACCGGACGCCCTCGCGACCGACGGCCCCGAACCCGCACCCACTCCCCTCGACGGCCTCTCGTCGAACGACCTCACGACCGGAAAACTCGCGACACGTCCGACCGCCGGTTCAAGGAATCTCGACGATCACGCGGCGTTCGGCGCGGTCGGCCGCGGACGCCGCGAGCAGGTGCCGCGCGAAGATCGACAGTCGCCGTCGCCGGGGTACGGCGATCCTCGCGCCGAGGACGTCGTAGCGGGCGGCCTCGATCCGGTCGAGGATGCCTCCGTACAGCTCGAACGCCGCTCGGATGCACGGCCGGGAGGAGGGGGTCAGCATGGCGAACCCCTCCTCGGCCCGCGCGTAGTGGTCCCTGGTCCGCCGGGCCTGGAAGGCGAGCAGCTCGCGCAGTTCGGGGGTGGTGACGCCGCCCTCCAGATCGGCGACCTTCACCCCGAACCTGTCCAGGTCCTCCATCGGAAGATAGACCCGGCCGCGTTCCAGGTCCTCGGCGACGTCACGCAGGAAGTTGGTCAGCTGGAAGGCCAGCCCCAGCTGGCGAGCCGGTTCGCGGGCCTTCTCCTCCATGCCGGGCAGCGGTTCGAGAACGGGCAGCATCATGGTGCCGATCACCGCGGCCGAGCCCTCCATGTAGCCGAGCAGGTCGTCGTAGGTCGGGTAGCGGGCGACGGTCAGATCGGCCCGCATCGAGCTCAGGAACGCCTCGATGTCGCGGTGGTCGATGCCGAAGGAGCGCACGGTCTGCGCGAACGCGGGAAGCACCGGATCGCCGGTGGCCTCGCCCGCCAGAGCCGCGGTGAGCCGGGCGGACAGGTCGTCGAGCGCCCGCGCCCGGTCGCCGGTCATCGTGAAGGAGTCCACGATCTCGTCGGCGTAGCGCGCGAAACCGTACAGGGCGTGCACGTGCGGGCGTTTCCAGCCGGGCAGCAGCAGGGTCGCCAGGTAGTAGGAGCGGCCGTGCCGGGCGTTGAGCCTGCGGCAGAGTTCGTAACTGGCGGTCAGGGTCATCGGGGGGTCTCCAGTACGCGTTCCGCGGCGAGCCGGCCGGAGATCAGCACCGGCGGCACCCCGACCCCCGGCGCGGTGTACATCCCGGCGAAGTGCAGTCCCGGGACGCGTCTGGCCGCCCCCGCCGGCCGGAACCAGGCCGTCTGCGCGAAGCGGTGGTCCAGCGCGAACGGGGTGCCCGCCGAGTGGCCGAGCCGCGCCCAGGCGGGCGGGTCGATGGTGAGCCTCGGCGCGGCGGACAGATCGCCGTAACCGAGGTCGGCGAGCCTGCCGAACAGCCGGTCCTCCAGTTTCGGGGTGAGCCGCTCCCAGTCGGCGCCGCCGCGCAGGTTCGCGGTCGGTTCCAGCACGGTGAGGGTGGCGTGGCCCGACGGCGCGGCGCCGGTGTCGGACTCGGGGTAGGTGACCAGCAGGTTCGGGTCGGGCTGCGGCCTCCCGGCGCGCAGCGCGTCGAAGGTGGCCTCCCACTGTCTGCCGAAGTGCAGGGTGTGGTGTGCCTGCCCGGCCAGGCGGCGGTCCAGACCGAAGTGCATGACCAGGCAGGAGGGCGAGTAGCGGGGCCGGCGGAGCCGCCAGTCGCCCGCGCCCTTCGGGAGCAGCCCGGTGTGGGCACGGGACAGGTCGCAGGCGACCACGACGTTGCCGGCCGCGAGGCGCTCCCCGGTGTCGAGCCTCACCCCGGAGACTCCGGAGGATCCGGCCTCGACCTTCACGGCGCGGACACCGTACCGGATGCGCGCGCCCGTCTTCTCGGCGAGCGCCGCCAGGGCGACCGGGATGGCGTGCATCCCGCCGTCGCGCGGGAAGAAGACGCCCCCGACGGTGTCCATGTGGGCGATGACCGCGTAGATCCCGAGCGCCTGGCGGGGCGGCAGGCCCACGTACAGGGCCTGGAAGGTGTGCGCCTTGATCAGCCGGTGGTCGGTGAGGTGGCTCCTGACAAGGGCGTCCATGCTGCGGAAACCGCCCAGGGCCGCGAGGCGCGCCAGGACGCGGGGCTGGGCGAGGTCGCGCAGCCTCGTCATGTCGCGGTCGATGAACGCGGGCCACTCGATGTCGAAGAGTTCGCCGAGCCTGGCGCGGAAACGCCGGTATCTCGCGGCCTCCGCGGCGCCGCTCAGCGCGCGCACCCGCTCGGTCATCGCCTCCTCCCCGGCCACCACGTCCAGGTGGGAGCCGTCGTGGTAGCGCAGCCGGTAGTACGGGTCCAGGCGCCGCAGCGGAAGCATGCTCTCCATGTCCTGTCCGGCGGCGGCGAAGACGTCGGCCAGGACCTCCGGCATGGTCAGCACCGAGGGACCGGTGTCGAAGCGGTAGTCGCCGAGGGTGGCCGTACCGCAGCAGCCGCCCGGCACCTCGTTCGCCTCCACGATCGTGACGTCCCGTCCGGCGGCGGCGAGCCGGACCGCGGCGGCGAGACCTCCGAGACCGGCGCCGATCACCACGACCGGGCTCACGCGCCCCTCCTCGTCACCGGGTCTCCCGCACCGGCCGGCCCGTCCACACCCGCGACGAGTACGCCGGCCGCCCGTACGGCCGGATCCGTCACTCTCCCGCCGGTGACCCGCGGCGGCGCGTCGGCCTGGGTGCGGGCGGGCGGGGTCGCCTTCCGTCCCGGATGGGGGTCCATCCGCTCACGGGACCGGTCGGTCCCACGCGTGACGGCGGCCATGGGCATCACTCCTTCTCGTCCACAGAGGACTTCGCAAGCGACACCACGTCTGGATGCGTTTGTCCGACGGCAGGCGGATGGCCCGTGACCGGTGGCATCTGAAGATCCATCCCCGGGCCGGGCTGCGGGTAAGTCAACCCATGGCGCAAGAAGGCGTAAAAACGGCGAGGCCCGGCGTCCGCCGCGTGGCGGACGCCGGGCCTCGCCGTTCGGGTCAGCGGACCGCCCGGAGGGCGTCGACGATCCCGTAGCCGTAGAAGCCGTTTCGCGACGCGTTTCCCTCACACGTCTGCGTCGAGGTCGCCGTGCTGCCGTCCGGCAGGTGCCGGGTGTAGGTGTGGGCGGGCGGGGTGGGGCAGGGCGTCCTGGTGGCGGTGCCCTTGAGGACCCTCTCCACGACGGTGGGACGGAGCGTCCTGCCTCCGTGCACCCGGTCGCGCCGGCCGTACTCGCTCACGATCAGCGCGGCGACCCCGGCCGCGCGGGGAGAGGCCATCGAGGTGCCCTGGAGATACACGTAGTAGCCGCAGACGTCGTCCTTGCAGCTGCGGACCACGTTGGTGACGTTGGGCGTGCCGTCGGGGTTGAGCTGGCCGCGTGCCTCGGCCAGCGACTTGGGATAGGCGGCCAGTGTCGCCCCGGTGACGTCGCGGTCGCCGTTCGCGGTGTCGTAGACGTCCCCGCCCGGGGAGGAGACGTCGATGTAGCCGTTGCCGTAGTCGGAGTAGTACGCCTTGCGCCCGCTGATGCCGGTCGAGGACACCGAGATCACATGCTTGGCCTCGCTCGGCATGGAGACGCAGCTCGGGGTGATCGTGCGCGAGTGGGGCGACTCGCCGGGCACACCGGCGAAGTCGGGGCTGGAGGTGTCGACGATCTCCTTGGTGTAGTCGAAGGCCCCGTTGCCCGCCGCGGACACCAGGGTCACCCCTTTGTTGTGCGCGTAGGTGAGCGCCCGCTGCATCGCCTTGATGATCGTGGCCTGTTCCTGCCGGTCGGCCGGAGAGTCCGCCGGGTTGTCGACGCAGTTGAACATCCACGGGTCGATGTAGTAACTCATGTTGACCACGTCGACGCCGATGTCACCGGCGTAGGTCAGCGCGTCGACGCTGGGCTGCAGGAAGAAGAATCCCGAGTCCTGGCCGGCCCGCAGGCTCACGATCGAGACCTTGGGCGCCACGCCCGATATGCCGATCCCGTTGATGGGGGAGGCGATCGACGACGCCACGTGGGTGCCGTGCTCGTTCTCGTCGACGTCCACCGGGTCCTCGCAGGAGCGGTCCGGCTCCTCCTCACACGGACCGTCGACCTTTTTGCCGTCGGCGTCGACGGGAATGTCGACGGTGAAGTTACGGCTCAGTTCGCGGTTGAAGTTGGGGGCGATGTCGGGGTGGGAGCCGTCGACACCGGTGTCGATGACACCGACCAGCACGCCCGGGTCGCCCTGCTGGTGGTGGTAGGAGCCGTCGACGGTCGCGTGGATCTGCTTCATGTCCCACTGCAGCTCCGACAGCGGCTCCGCGGCGGGCGCGGGTGCGCCGAAGGTGGAGGCGGCCAGGGCTCCGTCACCGGCCTTCTCCACGGCGCTCGCCCGCACGGCCGCGTGGCCCGCCGCTCCCCTCCCGGCGGAGGGCACGCTGCCGATGGACCGGTTGTGGGCGAGGTCGTCGATCGAGGCGGCGTCGCGCACCGCCTCGGCGAAGTCGGTGTTCGCCGTCTTGACGGTGGCGACGCCGATCGCGGTGTTCTCCCTGAGGATGCTTCCGCCCGCCGCCCTGATGGCCTGCCGGGCGTCCGCCGGGCGCGCGCCCTCGGTGTAGAGGACGACGTACTCGGCCTCCACGACCGGTTCTGCGACCGCCCGCCGGGCCTGCGCCGGGGATACCAACGTGGCCGCCGCGAGGGGGACGACGGCCGCGGTGACGATGACGCGTTTCACATATACCTCCGCATATCCAAAGAGCTCCCCGCAAATGTGATTTCACGCGCACCAAGCAATTCATACGTGGACACATTTGCCGCCGATGCGCAATAAAACCAACAGGAGCCGGGGAACCCCGTCACCCCTGTGAACTGCACACATTGGCGAATCATGCCATCAGTGAACCGTTACGAGGGAATTCTCGCGCCGAAAACGACGACGGCATGGAGTCTCGCACGTCAAACCTGTTGTGAAATAGCAGGAATGAGACTGAAAAAGCGGCAAAAGACAGGGCGGGAGGTCAGCCGGGCGGGCCGATTCGCTCCTGCCGTCCCGGCAGTGAGGTCACGTACGAGATGAGCGCGCGGAGCGCGCCCGACAGGTCGCCCTCGCGTGCGCGTGCCGTGAGCACGTGGCCGCCGTCCTCGACGGTGAGCTCGTAGTCGAAGCGGTCGGGCCGCCCCTCGGCGCCCACCTGCCGCTCCGGCACGCCGGACAGCCCGGCCCGTTCCACCCGGGTGCGCAGCTCGGTCTCGTCGTCCGGCGCCAGCGACGCGGAGTCGACCGTGGTGACCGTGACGAGGCCGGCGATGCCGCCTCCCCGGACGACCGAGACCTTCATGGACGCGATCCTAGACCGGCCCGCGCGGCCCGGCCGGTCCCGCGCGGGGTTTCCTGGGCGATGACGGCACGCGGCGCCGATATGTCGCGCGCGACAAACCCGAACATCAGTCGCCTGACGTATCCGTCAGGGCGTCGCGCAGTTGCGTGCGAGGGGATGCCGAGCTCGGGGAAGGCCCCCGTACAGACGGGTGCTCACGGTGCGGTGTGACAGGCAGGGAGGTCCTTGTCACCGGGGTTGGGGTCGTAGTCCGTCGAGGATGATTCGAGCGATGCGCGCGGAGCGTTCGCGGTCGGTGTCCGCGTCGGCGTGTCGGATCGCGGCGAAGGCACCGGCGACGATCGCCATCACCTCCTCGACCGTCACGTCGTAGCGTACGACGCCGGCGCGACGGGCGCGATCGAGCAGGTGCGCGACCTGGTGCGTGAGGTCGGCGGCGGCGTCCGGAGCGGCGTCGCGCAGGTCGAACTCGGCGGCCGTGAGCGCGCTCTTCACCGCCGCGTTCTCCGCGCCCGAGGCCATCATCCGGGACAACAGCGTGAACAGGGCGGCTGGATCGTCGGTACCGGTGAGTGCCTCTCCCTCGGCGACCAGTTGTCTGATCTGGTCGATCGCGACGGCGAGGTACAGCGCTTCCTTGTTGGGGAAGTGCCGGTGGACGGTGCCGGGACCGACACCCGCGCGGCGGGCGATCTCATCGAGCGAGACGCCGAGGCCTTGCGAGGCGAACAACCGCTGCGCGGTCCGCAGCACCTGTTCACGGTTGCGACGCGCGTCGGCCCGTAGCTCCCGGTCGTGCACGGGAGCCGTCTGCGACTCGGCTGGAATGTGTTCAGGCGTTCGGCTGGACATCTCACGCCTACCCTAACCGGGGCGACGCCCCGTATGCTGTCCACATCTAAACGGGGCGACGCCCCGCTTATGCGGTCGCGTCGTTTCGCCATGGGGCGGATCCCACCGAACACGAGGAGGTCCCTTCGATGACCACACGTGAGGAAGCCGGCGCCCTGGTGCTGCGGATGCAGGAATGCTTCAACACCCGGCAGTTCGACCAGGCCGCCGAACTGTTCACCCCCGACTTCCTCAACCACCCGCTTGGCGCCACCGGGTTCGAAGCGGGCAAGGAGGCCTGGGTCCAGGTCGTCGCCCGGTTTCCGGCCATGCGCGTTGTCGCCGACGACATCCTGATCGACGGTGACAAGGTCGCCGTCCGCTCGTCGGTTGAGGGGATGGCGGCCCCGGGTGGCGACGCCCGGCCCGTGCTCATCGAGATCTTCCGCATCGACGACGGCCGACTCGCGGAGACCTGGGGCGTCACCGAGGGCCCCGACCCACGTCACTGAGGCCCCGCGGCCTCACAGGTTCCTCCGGGTTTCGAACCTCGAACGGCCCCTAGAGGACTCCGACCTGCTGCCACGCGGCGCGTATCTTCCGTTGCTCGTCCCCGTCCGCGCCGAACAGCTCCCCGGCCACCTCCACGGTCGCCTCCGCCGCCTCCTGGAAATCGGAGCGCGGCCGGAGCCGCTCGGTGAGCGTGACGTACCAGACGCGTCCGGCGCGCTCCCAGGCGTTGCCGCCGATGGCGGTGGCGGCGAGGTAGAAGGCGTGGTTGGGGATGCCCGAGTTGAGGTGGACGCCTCCGTGGTCGTTGGAGGGGTCGCCGTCGTCGGGCAGGTCCACGTAGTCGCGCATGTGTCCCGGCTGGCGGTCGCCTCCCCCGGCCGGGGTCGACCAGGCGGTCCCCGGCGCCTTCATCGAGCGCAGCGCGGTTCCCCGCAGGGCGCTGCCCAGGATGCCGTCACCGATGAGCCAGTCGGCCTGCTCCGCGGTCTGCCCCCTGCCGTACTGCTTGACGAGCGACCCGAAGACGTCGGAGAACGACTCGTTCAGGGCGCCGGGCTGCTTGCTGTAGACCAGGTGCGCGGTGAACTGGGTGATGCCGTGGGTCAGCTCGTGCGCCACGACGTCGACGGCCCGGGTGAGGGAGCCCTTGGTGAAGATCTGCCCGCTGCCGTCACCGTAGATCATCTGGAAGCCGATCCAGGCGGCGTTGTCGTAGTCGGTCCCGTAGTGGACCGAGGAGACGATCTCCAGCCCTCGCCCGTCGATGCTGTCGCGCCCGAAGACCCGCCGGTAGAAGTCGTAGGTGGCCCCCGCCCCTTCGTAGGCCTCGTCGACCGCCGCGTCACCGGACGGCTGCTCGCCCTCCCCGCGCCTCTTCCTGCCGGGAAGGTCGAAGTCGCCGCCGTTCTCGACGTCGTAGACCGTACGCACCATGCCGGGGGCGGGCTCGACGTCGGAGAGGGTGAGACTGAGCTGACGCAGCGCGCCACCGAACGAGGCGCGCTGCGCGCGGGCGCTCTCCGAGGTGGCGAGGGTCCTGAGTGCGGCCTCCCGCTCGGCGGGGGTTCCGTGTTCGGCGACCGCCGCGAGCAGGTCGGGAGGTGCGATACAGCACTGGGGCATGCTGTCGAATGTCGTCATGTGTTAAGGATCGTCACCGCCTGCTCAAACTGTATGAGTATTGCCATACTTGATGGCTTCGGGGGTGGACTGGGGTGTGCCCACGGGAGCGGTCGTGAGAGGGTTCTTCTGCTCGACGATCACGGGGTCGTGACCGCGCCCGGGGAAGAGGGCGAGACGGAGGCGGCGGTGCTGGGAAACGTGGAAGAGAACGAGGGGACGGTGCGGGCGCTCACGGTGACGACGCACGGCGATCGGCTCGGCTCGCCGATGACGGGTACACCGGTGACGGGCCTCGCGCGGGGCGAGACCGGCTCGCGAAGCACGCGACTCGCGCCGCGAGACACCGCTTCTCGGAGGACGGGCCGCGCATGACGTCACTGCTGGCCATCAGCGACCTGCACATCGGCTACCAGGAGAACCGCGACATCGTCGAGAAGCTGCGGCCCACCTCCGCCTCCGACTGGCTGCTGGTCGCCGGGGACGTCTCGGAGAAGGTCTCCGACGTCGAATGGACCCTAGGACTGCTCGCCGAACGGTTCGAGAAGGTGGTGTGGGCGCCCGGCAACCACGAGCTGTGGACCCACCCCAGCGACCCCGTCCAGTTGCGCGGCGAGGAGCGCTACCGGCACCTGGTCGAGGTGTGCCGGAACCTGGGGGTGGCGACGCCCGAGGACCCCTACCTCACCTGGACCGGCCCCGGCGGCCCGGTCACCGTCGCCCCGCTGTTCGTGCTGTACGACTACACCTTCCGCATGCCCGGTGTGGCCACGAAGGAGGCGGCGCTCGCCCGCGCGTACGACAAGGGGGTGGTCTGCACCGACGAGATGCTGCTGCACCCCGACCCGTACCCCACCAGGGACGCCTGGTGCGACGCCAGGATCGCCGAGACCGAACGGCGCCTGGAGGCCAGGCCGCCCGGGGTGCCCACGGTGCTGGTCAACCACTACCCGCTGGTGCGCGAACCCACCCTGATCCTGTACCACCCGGAGTTCGCGATCTGGTGCGGCACCGAGCGCACCGCCGACTGGCACCTGCGCTTCGACGCCGCCGCGGTCGTCTACGGTCACCTGCACATCCCCAGGACCACCTGGCACGACGGTATCCGCTTCGAGGAGGTCTCCTTGGGCTATCCCCGCGAGTGGCGTCCCAGGTCCACCGCGCCCGGTCAGCTGAGGCGCATCCTGCCCAGCCCGAAGGCCGCCTCGTGATCGAGAAGATCCTGCCGCCGTGGGTGGCGAGTTCGGAACGCTTCGAGGACCCGCCGGACGTCGTGCTGTTCCCCGAGGAGGAGGAGGCCGTCGCCCGCGCGGTGGAGAAGCGGCGGCGCGAGTTCGGCACCGCGCGCCACTGCGCACGTCAGGCCCTGGCCGAGCTCGGACTGCCGCCCGCGCCGATCCTGCCCGGTGAGCGCGGCGCCCCCGTGTGGCCGGACGGGGTGGTGGGCGCCATCACCCACTGCGCCGGATACCGTGCGGCGGCCGTCTCCCGCGACGCGCTCACCATCGGCATCGACGCCGAGCCTCACGAGCCGCTCCCCGACGGCATCCTGCCGGCGGTCTCGCTGCCCGAGGAGCGGGCCGCGCTGGAGCGGCTGAACGACGACGTGCACTGGGGCCGGCTGCTGTTCAGCGCCAAGGAGAGCGTCTACAAGGCGTGGTTCCCGCTGGCCAGGCGTTGGCTCGGCTTCGAGGAGGCCCACCTCGTCTTCTCCCCCTCCGGTACGTTCACCGCCCGCCTCCTCGTCCCCGGCCCCGTCGTGGACGGCCGGGAGCTGACCGGTTTCACCGGCCGCTGGCTGGTCTCCGACGGCCTGGTCGTGACCTCCATCGCCGTACCGGGAAAGTCCGCGCCGAGACAGTCCGCGACGGGATAGCCCGCGACGTCCCCCGCGGGAGGTCGGGACTCCCGTTGACCTCCGCTCCGTCTCGAAGAGCGGAGTCACTCATGTGATTCCGTCGGCCCCTCGCCAAAAGGTCTCGACGGACCCCCGAGGGCATCCCGGCAGAATTCCGAATTCCGACAGAGGAGAA
>NZ_JBEPDA010000008.1:0-300804 GCF_040299985.1 Streptosporangium sp. NPDC000563
TACATTTTGTCTATATTGGGGTGTGGTCTTGGGTTTGACCCCATAACGGCGGGGGGGTGGGTGCCGGTTCCGGCACCCACCCCGCGCGTTTCCCGCCCCGTCCCCTCCTGGGGAACCATCCACGAACCCCACGACCCCGCAAGGGAACCCCATGACCCCGCAAGGGAAAGGAGCGGTGATGGCCCGGTTACCCTTCGACGACGAGCACGCCCCGCTGTACTCCGTCGGCCAGGTCGCCGACATGCTCGAGGTCGAGCAGGCGTTCCTGCGCAGGCTCGACGAGCACGACGTGGTCAGCCCGGCCCGCTCCACCGGCGGCCAGCGACGCTACACCCGCCACGAGATCGGTGACCTGCAGGACGCCATCCGGCTCGTCGGCGAGGGGATGAGCCTCGCCGCCGTACGCCGGATCTTCACCCTGCAGCAGCAGGTCCGCGACCTGCAGGAGGAACTGGCCAGGGAGCGTGCCGCCCGGCAGGAGGAGCGCTCCGCCGAGCGGTAGGACGGGAGGAGCCTGCCAGGGGGCGTGCCGCCCGAGGAGAGGAGCGCTCCACTGAGCGGCAGGGGCGGCAGGATCCGCTCAGCCCTTGATGGCGCCGATGATGACCCCCTTGGTGAAGTGCCGCTGGACGAACGGGTAGACGAACAGCACCGGCAGCAGCGCGAGGACGACGATGGCCATCTGGATGGCCAGGCTCGGCGGTGGTGACTGCCCGGCGATGGTGCCGACGCCGGTCTGGCCGGCGATGAGTGACTGGCCCTGGAGCACGTACTGCCGCAGCACCACCTGCAGCGGCCACTTGGCGCTGTCGTTGAGATAGAGGACGGCGTTGAAGAACGAGTTCCAGTAGCCGACCGCGTAGAACATGCCGATGACGGCGGTGACGCCCTTCGACATGGGCAGCACGATCGTCCGCAGGATGCGGAACTCGCTCGCGCCGTCGATGCGGGCGCTGTCGGTCACCTCGTCGGGGATGTTCATGAAGAACGCCCGCATCACCACCAGGTTGAACGCGGTGACCGCGCCGGGCAGGATGAGCGACCAGTAGGTGTCGATCAGTCCCAGCGAGCTGACCAGCAGATAGTTGGGGATCAGCCCCGGTCCGAACAGGAAGGTGAGCAGGACCAGGAACAGCATCGGCCGGTGCAGCAGCGAGCCGGGCCGCGACAGGCCGTAGGCGGCGAGCACGGTGACGGTGAGGCTGATCGCCGTGCCGACGAGGGTGACGCCGAGGCTCACCATCACCGACCTGGTCACCACGCCGCCCGCGAACAACTCCTGGTAGGCGGCGAAGGACAGCCCGTTCGGCACGGTGACCAGGCCGCCGGCCTCCGTCACCGCCTCCTGGGTGGACAGGCTGGTCAGTACGACCATGTAGATCGGGAAGAGCACGCACGCGACGATGAGCGTGAGGACGAGTCCCTTGAGGAGAGCGCCGACGCGGCTGGGCCGCTCGGCCCAGGGGGGAAGAGTCGTCATGATCGTTTGTAGATTCCCTGCTCGCCGAATCGGTGGGCGACCTTGTTGGCCACCAGGATGAGCACCAGTCCCACCAGGCCCTTCACCAGACCGGCCGCCGCGCCGTAGCTCCACTCGCCGGTGAGCAGCGTGCGCCAGTACACGAACGTGTCCAGCACCTCGGCGGCCTCCCTGCCGACCGCGTCGCGTTGCAGGAAGAACTGCTCGAAGCCGACGTTCAGCGCCTCGCCGAGGCGCAGGATGAGCAGCAGCACGATGACCGGGCGCAGGCCGGGCAGGGTGATGTGCCACAGCCGTCGCCAGCGGCTCGCGCCGTCGACGGCGGCGGCCTCGTAGAGGTTCTGGTTGATGGCGGCGAGCGCGGCGAGGAAGATGATCGTTCCCCAGCCGGCGTCCTTCCAGACCGTCTCCGCCGTGACCAGCACGATGAACGTATCCGGATTTGTCATGATGTCGATGCCGTCGTACCCGTGGTCCCGCAGCGTCTGCGCGAGCAGGCCCGCGCCGCCGAACATCTGCTGGAACAGCGTGACCACCAGCACCCACGAGAAGAAGTGCGGCATGTAGACGATGCTCTGGATGAACAGCCGCAGCCGGGGCCGCACCACGCTGTCCAGGAGCACGGCGAGCAGGATCGGCAGGGGGAAGTAGAAGATCAGCTGAAACGTGGTGATCGTGAGGGTGTTGATCGTCGCGTCCCAGAAGCTCGCGTCGAACATCAGCCAGTGGAAGTTGGCGAACCCCACCCACGGACTGTCCCCGATGCCCACGTACGGCGAGTAGTCCTGGAACGCGATCACGTTGCCGAGCAGCGGGACATAGTGGAACAGGATGAGCAGCCCGATGGCGGGCAGGGTCATCAGCAGCAGCTGCCAGTCACGTTTCAGTCGCGATCCGAAGGGTTGCGGGCGCGCCCGGCTTGTCCTCGGACCCCTTTTGCGGACATCCTTGGAGGTGCCGGCGCCGGCGGGTGAGGTCAGGTCACCCGCCGGCCCGGTCCCTTCGCTGTCTTCGGGGGCGGTCCTAAGCACGGCCGTTGTCCCGGAGGACCTTCATGTAGAACTCGCGGGCCTCGTCCCCGCCGTCCCGCCGCCACTCCGTGACGATCTGCTTGGCGTCGCTCACCGGCCGCCGGCCCCGCATGATGTCGGTGAACTTGTCCTCGGTGGGAACCTGCAGCCCGGAGTACTTCGACGGCTTCTGGATCCTGATCCCGTCGAAAGGACCCTTCTCCAGATACTGGAAGCTCGCGTTCTGCCACTCCATGTTGAGCTTGACGGCGTCGGGGAAGGCCCAGTCCACGTAGATCGGGCGCCCGCCGAGGAAGCCGTAGGTGTAGGCGACCTCCTTGCGGCCGAGGTCGGTCCCTTCAGGGATGCCGTTCGCGTCCCGCTTGAAGTGCTTGCCCTCCACACCGAAGTTGGCGAGCTCGTACTCCTTGGTCCCGTACGGCGCCGCGCACCAGTTGAGGATGGAGATGATCTCCTCCACCCGCTCCTTCGGCAGGCCCTTCTTGACGAAGGTGAAGAGGCCCGCCGCGTTGCCGTGGTACATCAGCGGCGTGCCGCCGTCGTGGGCGAAGACCGGAAAGGCGCCCAGGCCGAACTCGGGGTTCCTGCCGCGGTGCTGCTGCAGGAGCTCCTTCCAGCCGCCCAGTCCGTCGCGGTAGATCAGGATCTGCCCGCTCCCCATCAGCTCCTTCTCGTTGGCGCCCTTGCTGCCGACGACGCTCGGGTGGACCAGCCCTTCCTTGAAGACCTTCCGCATGAACTCCAGCATCGGCTCGAACTCGGGGGTCTCGTACTTGTGGACGAGCTTGCCGCCCTCGTACCGCCACTCCTGCGGGATGCGGAAGGTCGGCCACATCATCTCGTGGATGCTGCCGAACGCCCAGCGTTTGGCCTTGGCGTCGGTGATCTCCTTGCCGAGTTCGAACAGCTCGTCGGCGGTCTTGGGGTTGGTGTTCCAGCCGTTCTTGTCGAACAGGTCCTTGCGGTAGAGCAGCGCGAAGGGATACGGCTCGGTCGGGAACGGCACCGCCATGAGCTTGTCGTTCCAGACCGACCACTGCCACGCGGCGGTCGGCAGGTTGGCCAGCAGCTGGTAGGGCTTGACCTTGTCGCCCTGCAGGTAGGGGGTGAGGTCCTCGAAGGCCTTGTCGACGGCGGTGTTGAAGTCCGCCATCTTGTCGATCTCCCAGCTGGGGATGCACATGATCTCCGGGATGTCCCCGGCGGCGAGCCTGGCGATGACCTTGTCCACGTAGACGTTGCCGTCGGCGATCTGGAACTCCACGGTGGAGCCGATGTCGGCGTTGACGGCCTGGAAGTAGGAGTTGCTCGACAGACCGGGCGGCGGCGGGCCCCACAGCGGGGTCATCGCCTTGTAGGTGCCGCCCCTGCCCGCCTTCTGGGTGAGCGCCGGGAGGGGGGTGGCCGGGTAGGAGGTGAAGCCGCCGCTGACGTCGGGTACCCCGGGATGGGTGGAGATCGTGCCGGGGATGTCGGGCTTGAGCCCGGGGAAGGCGGTGTAGGTGGGGGTGAGGGACGTGAGCTTGTCCGCCGCGGCGGCCGTGGCGCCTCCGCTGCCGGGCCGGGGGCCGCTCGGCGCGGAGCACGCGCCGAGCAGGCCGCCGCCCGCGGTCATCGCGGCGGTGAGCCCCACCAGCCCGAGGAATCCGCGGCGGCTGGTCAACGCGCCCTGGGGAAGGTCGTTCACGGGGCGCTCCCTTCGTTGGTTCGTGGTGGATCGGGGGGGTGTCGTGGAGGATGGCTCCGGGGTAGAATTAGTTCGTCTTTCGACCAAACAAATTAGTCGAGGGTGGCCGCCGCCACAAGGGACCGCCGATCGCGGGGCACGGGGGAGCGGTCACGGATTGGTGAACGATGGGGCATGATGGGGCCAGCCTGGCCGAGCGGGAGCGGGACTCACCTTGATCACATCTACGACTGACCCGCGGCCGGCGGACTTCGCCGACGTGCGGGCCACCAACCTCGCCGTCGTGCTGAGGTTCGTACGCGGGCACGCGCCGTGCTCGCGGGCCGACATCGCGGCGTCCACCGGTCTCAACAAGGCGACCGTGTCGAGCCTGGTCGCCGATCTGATCGACCGCCGGCTGGTCAGGGAGACCGGCCTGACGGAGAACCGCGTCGGCCGCCCCGCCACGATGCTCGTGCTCGACGGCTCGCCGTACGCGGCGATCGGCATCGAGGTGAACGTCGACTACGTCACCGCGGTCGCGGTGGACCTGTCGGGGGAGAAGCTGCTGTCCTGGCGCCGGTCCTTTCCCGGCGCGGCCGGTACGGCGGGCCAGGCGATGGCCACCGTCGCCGGAATCGTCCGCCGGGTGGTGAGCCGGATGGCGAAGGAGGAGCGCCAGGTCCTAGGGCTCACCGTGGGCGTGCCCGGACTGATCGGCACCGACGGCGCCGTGCGCGTCGCCCCCAACCTCGGCTGGCGTGACGCCGACCTCTGCGGCGACCTCACCAAGGCCCTGCGCGACCCGGGCTTCCCCGTGCAGGTCGACAACGACGCCAACCTCGCGGCCCTGGCCGAGCACCGCTTCGGCCCGCACGCGGGGACGGCGAACCTGGTCTACCTCACCGGCGAGATCGGGGTCGGGGCCGGGATCATCCTCGACGGACGGCTGCGCCGCGGGGGCCAGGGATACGGCGGGGAGATCGGTCACATCCAGATCGACCCGCTCGGCGCCGAGTGCCGCTGCGGACGCCTGGGCTGCCTGGAGGCCGTCGCCGGGATCGGCGCCGTGCTGGAACACGCCGCGATCTCGCCCGCCGAGGTCGAGACCGAGCTCGAAGAGGTGGCGCGACTTGCCCGCGTGGGCGACGAGCGCACGCTCGCCGTGCTGAGCACCGTGGGCCACAACCTCGGCAAGGGCGTGGCCCTGCTGGCCAACCTGCTCAACCCCGAGGTGGTCATCCTGGGCGGCTACTACGTGCCGCTCGCGCCGTGGTTGCTGCCCGCGGTGGAGGCGGAGATCGCGGGACGCACGATCGCGCCGGACGCCGGGGGCTGCCGGGTGGTGGCCTCCACACTCGGGTACGGGGCGGCCGCGCTGGGGGGCGCCGCCCGGGTGCTCGACTCCGTGGACGCCGGCCACCTGCCGCGAGTCTCGTGATCCGCGTGCGGCCGGGGGAGTGCCCCGTGGGTCCGAAGGGCCTGCCGCGGGTCTCGCGATCTGGGTGAGGCCGAGGCGGGGTATCGCCCCGGGCGGATCGAAGAACCCGCGGTCCTCGTGATCGGCGTCAGGGCGGACGCCCCGTTGGATTCATGCTGTTTTCAAAGGATCCCCTGACCCGGATCCGAGGTTTTCCGGTCGCCGTCAGGCGTTCTTTCGATCCGGATCCGGGTGGATTCAGGCCGTTTGCCGGGTAACTCTTGACCTCGGCCGCACAGGAGTGCACCCTTCAGGGAAGCTCCGTTCGAAACACGCGCGTAACGAACACCGGGGCGCGCGGGTGACGACGGAGTTTTCCCGGACCGATTATCGAAGCGCTTCGACTGAAGCGCCCTTCCACGCCGGAAAGTCGAAGCGCTTCGACGCTCTCAAAGGGATGGTCCCCGATGAACGAACCGTTCCGTGACCCGGAACTCCCTCTCGCGCGGCGGATCGCGGACCTGCGCGGCAGGCTCACCCTGGAGGAGAAGGTCGGGCTGCTGCACCAGTACCAGCAGCCGGTGACCCGCCTGGGGGTCGGCCCGTTCCGCACCGGCACCGAGGCGCTGCACGGCCTCGCCTGGCTCGGTCCGGCGACGGTGTTCCCGCAGGCGATCGGGCTGGCCAGCACCTGGGACCCCGACCTGGTCCGGCGGGTCGGCGAGGCCACGAGCGACGAGGTCCTCGCCTTCCACCACAAGGATCCGACGGGGGCGGGGCTCAACGTCTGGGCTCCGGTCGTCAACCCGCTGCGCGACCCCCGCTGGGGCCGCAACGAGGAGGGCTACTCCGAGGACCCGTGGCTGACCGGCCTCATGGCGACGGCGTACGCGTCCGGCCTTCGGGGGAGCGATCCCGCGGTGCTGAAGACCGCGCCCACCCTCAAGCACTTCCTCGGCTACAACAACGAGACCGACCGCTGCGTCACCTCCAGCGAGCTGCCGCCCCGGGTGCTGCGCGAGTACGAACTCCCGGCCTACCGGCCCGCGCTGGAGAGCGGCGCCGCGGTCGCCGTGATGCCCTCCTACAACCTGGTCAACGGCCGCCCCGCCCACCTCAGCCCGCTGATCGAGGAGGTGCTGCGGGCATGGGCGCCCGACGACATCCTCGTCGTCAGCGACGCGTACGCGCCGGGCAACCTCACCGGCGCGCAGGGATACCACGACGACCTGCCCGAGGCGTACGCCCACGCGATCAGGGCCGGGCTCGACAGCTTCACCCAGGACGACGACCGTTCCGAGGCCACCCTCGGCCACATCCGCGCCGCGCTGGAGCGCGGCCTGCTCACCGAGGAGGACGTCGACGCCGCCGTGGGGCACGCGCTGTCCGTCCGCTTCCGGCTGGGCGAGTTCGACCCCACCACCCCGTACGACGACATCGACGAGGCGGTCGTCAACTGCCCCGAGCACCAGAGCCTCGCCCGCGAGGCCGCCAGGCGCTCGATCGTGCTGCTGCGCAACGACGGCCTCCTGCCGCTCGACGCCTCGGTGCGCAGGATCGCGGTCATCGGCCAGCTCGGCGACACGCTCATGGAGGACTGGTACTCGGGGACCCTCCCGTACGCCGTCACCGCCCGCGCAGGGCTCGCCGAGCGGTGCGAGACCGTCTTCTGCGAGGCCGTGGACCGGATCACCATCTCGGTGGACGGTGGCGCGGAAGGAACGAACGGCCGTTTCGTCGTCGCCGACCCCGACGGCGGGCCGCTCGGGCTCGGCGGCGAGCCCGACCTGTTCGACCTGTTCGACTGGGGCGGCGGCTGCTACGCCCTGCGGGCCGTGACGACCGGCCGCCACCTGTCCGTCGACGAGAAGGGAGTGCTGGTCAACGACCAGCCGGGTCCCAACGGCTGGGAGGTGCGCCAGACCTTCCGCACCGAGGACCGCCCCCGAGGCGCGCTCGCGCTCCGGCACATCTCCACCGGCCGCTACCTCGCCTTCGACGGTGAGGTCTTCCGTCTCGCCGACGACGCCGACGCCGCGGCCTGGCTCACCGTGGAGCGGGTGGTGAGCGGCGCCGAGGCCGCCGCCGCGCTCGCCGCGACCGCGGACGTGGCCGTGGTGGTCGTCGGCGACCACCCCCTGGTCAACGGCAGGGAGACCGAGGACCGCCTCGACCTCGCGCTGCCCGCCGCGCAGCAGGCCGTGGTGCGGGCGGTGCGCGAGGCGAACCCGAGAACCGTGATGGTGATCAGCAGCGGCTACCCGGTGAGCTGGGACGGCGACGACCCGCCCGCGGTGCTGTGGTCCTCGCACGGGGGCCAGGAGTACGGCCACGCGCTGGCCGAGGTGCTGTTCGGCGACGCCGACCCCGAGGGGAGACTCACCCAGACCTGGTACCGCTCGGCGAGCGAGCTGCCCGACCTGCTCGACTACGACATCATCGCCACCGACGCGACCTACCAGTACTTCAGGGGGACCCCGCTCTACCCCTTCGGGCACGGTCTCGGCTACACCACCTTCGAGTACGCCGACCTGGCCGTCTCGGTGGAGGGCGGCAGGCTCACCGCCTCGGTCACCGTCACCAACACCGGCTCCCGCGAAGGGGTGGAGGTCGTCCAGATCTACACCCGCCAGCGGCGCTCCCGGGTCAAGCAGGCGCTGCGCCACCTGCGCGGCTTCGTCAAGGTGCGTCTCGCCCCCGGCGAGAGCACCCGGGTCGACTGGGGGCTCGACATCGCGGAACTGGCCTTCTGGGACGTCACCAGGGGCCGGTTCGTCGTCGAGGACGCACCCCACAAGGTCATGGTCGGTGGCTCCGCGCGGGACATCCGGCTGTGCGCCCCCTTCCACGTGGACGGCGAGCGGATCCCGCCGCGCGACGCCTTCGCGGGCCCGATCGCCGCCGTGGACCACGACGAGTACGACTCGGTGGCGTTCGTGGACGCGGCCAGGGTCTCGGGCGACGCCGTACGGTCCGCCGCCGAGGGCGCGTGGATCGTGTTCCGCTCGGTCGACCTGGGGGAGGGGGCGCACAGCCGGATGTCCTGCTCGGCCACCGCGACCAGCGCCGAGGGCGGCGTGCTCACCCTGCGCCTGGACGACCCCCTCTACGGGCCCGTCGTCGGCGACCTCCCCGTTCCCCGCGCGGGCCGTTACGACCTCGCCGAGATACGCGCCGGGCTTGCGGAGGCCGGGGGAGTCCACGATCTTTATGTGGTGTTCGAGAACGCGGGGATCACCCTCGCCTCCCTGAGCTTCGGCGCGGTCACGTGAGCGGGCGGGCGGTGACGATCAGCGAGGTCGCCAGGCACGCCGGAGTGGCCGTGAGCACGGTGTCGTACGTGCTCAGCGGGAAGCGCGCGATCTCGGCCGACACCCGGCGCCGGGTGCTCGACAGCGTGCGGGTCCTCGGATACCACCCCAACGCCGGTGCGAGGGCCCTGGCCAGCAAGCGGGCCAACGTCATCGCGCTGGTACTGCCCCTTCGGGCGGGCGTGCACGTCCCGGTGCTGATGCAGTTCGCCACCTCGGTGGTCACCGCCGCGCGCAGGTACGACCACGACGTGCTGCTGCTCACCGCCGACGAGGGCTCCGACGGGCTGCGCAGGGCGGCGGCGAGCGCCCTGGTCGACGGGCTGGTCGTGATGGACGTGGAACTCCACGACAGCCGGGTACCGCTGCTCAGGGATCTCGCCGAACCCAGCGTGCTGATCGGCTTCCCCGCCGACTCGGCCGGCCTCACCTGCGTCGACCTCGACTTCGCGCGGGCGGGCGCGCTCTGTGTGGAGCACCTGGCCGAGCGCGGGCACCGGGAGGTCGCGCTGCTCGGCGCCCCCTCGGTCGTCTACGACCGGGGCACCGGCTTCGCCCGCCGCACCAGGGAGGGCTTCGTCGCGGCCGTGGGCGAGACCGGCCTGACCGGCGTGGCCCTGCCGTGCGAGGAGAACTTCGACCAGGTCTCCGCCACGATCGCCGAGCTCCTCGACAGCAGGCCGGGCCTGTCCGGGCTGGTCGTGCACAACGAGGCCGCGGTCGGTCACGTGCTGGGGGCGCTGCGCCAGTACGGCAGGCGGGTGCCCGGCGACGTCGCCGTGGTGGCGATCTGCCCCGACGACATCGCGGAACGCTCCAGTCCGCCGCTCACCTCGGTGCTGATCCCGGCCGAGGAGGTGGGCCGTCAGGCGGTCCGGCTGCTCATGGAGAAACTCGAAGGCCGCGCCGTCCCCGACGGCACCCTGCTCCAGCCGAGGCTCACCGTCCGCGACAGCACCTGAGGTGCCTTTCGCCGAGGTCCTCGTCGTTCCCGACGGCTCCTGAGGTGCCTTTCGCCGAGGTCCTCGCCATCCACGACGGCATCTGAGGCGCTGCCTTCCGACGGTTTCCCCGCACTCCGAGGTCCCACCGCCCGCGACGGCATCCGAGGCGCCCTGCGCCGAGGTTCTCACCGTCCTCGACGGCTCTTGAGGCGCCCGACCCGGCGGCTTCCCGCCAAGGTCTTCCCGGCGAACCCCCTGTTTCCCCTCAACGGCGACGGGCGCGCTCCCCCAAGGGAAACGCGCCCGCCGGTCTTGCGTGCGTACTGTCCTACCTGTTCGGCTTCTGCCGGGTGTTCCGCGCGGAACGACTACCAGTCGCCGCCGCCGAAGTCACCGCCACCGAAGTCGCCTCCGCCGCCGAAGTCACCCCAGCCCCCACCGCCGAAGTCGCCTCCGCCGCCGAAGTCGGTGGCGCCGCTGCTGTCGCCGCCACCGCCGTAGCCGCCGTAGCCGTAGCCGCCGAAGCCGCCGCTCATCATGCTGCCGATCATCGTGCCGACCAGCATGCCGGTCATGACGTCGCCGAAGCCGCCGTAGTAGCCCTGGGCGTAGGGCTGGTAGGCCGGGCCCGCGTCGTAGTACGGGCGGCGCTGACCGTTGACCATGACCTCGCGCGCCTGCGGCTCGAAGCCGCGCTCGACGGCCTCCGCGTCGGCCGCGCAGGCGGGCACGTCGCGCAGCGCACCGCCGGGCGGGGCCCAGCGCACGTCGCGGACGGAGGGGCCGTGCTGCGGGTTGAAGAAGCACGGGGAGCGTCGCTCGGGCAGCGGCTGGTTGTTGACGCGCGCCTTCACGCAGGCGAGGGCGTAGCGGCCCTCCTCCAGCGCGGTGGTCACGCCACGGAGCTCGTCGGGGCGGTTGACCGCCGCGAGCTCCAGCTTGGCCCGCTCGTAGGAGTCGAGGGCGCGCTGCCAGTCCTGCTGGTGGTCGGCGCCGTTGTTGAGCAGCTTGACGTCGGTGTCGAGGTCGGTGATCTCCTCACCGAACTTGGTGACGTCCTCGTCCACGGTCTGCTTGACCGCGGCCAGCTCGGCGGCCTCGCGCTCCTCGCGCTGCTTCTTCTTCTTGCGGGAGTAGAAGAAGATGCCCGCGCCACCGGCGAGGGCGAGCACCAGGATGCCGACCAGCACGCCCGTGCCGGAGCCGCCGGAAGAGCTGGAGGAAGCGGAGGAGGAGTCGGAGGAGCCGGCCGGGGCACCGCCACCGACGGCCGCCGCGTCGGCCAGCTTGATGAAGTTGATCACGTTGTCGGTCGGGCTGGAGGCGGTCTTCGCCCGCCCGAGCAGCTCGTCGACGTCGACGCCCTTGATGTTGGTGACGCCGAACGGCGTGGTGCCGCTCATCACCAGGACGACGGACTTGGAACCGACGCCCTTGAGGATCGAGCTCAGCAGAGTCCTCGCCTGGGACTGGCTGCCGATCGAGCCCTTGGGCAGCAGTGCCACGTAGACGGAGGAAGTCTCGTCGGCAGCCTTGCGCATGGCGTCGACGGCATCGGTGGGCAGACCCGCAGCGGGATCGGCGTAGAAGTTGTCCCCGTCCGTCAGCTCAGAGACGATCGCACTGGGGTCTGGCGCCGCGGCGTGGGCCGCCGGGGCGATCATGGACATGGCGAGCAGCCCGACGAACAATGCCATGATCATGGCACCGAAACGACCTGGCGCGGCTTTTGTGATGGTCACGGCAGAAAGCCTCCTTCGTCCTGAAGACGAATGAGTGGACGACAGAGTTCCCTACTCATCGACCGTATCCCCTTCAGGGCCGGGTCAGGCGTCCCCCGCCCACCTCGGTAGGGGATCGTCACACTGCCCCTCTCGGCTCGGCACCCGGCCTCGCCCGGTTCGACCCGGTACGCGCCCGCGTCCCCGGCTCGGCGTGCATCCGCGCGGCCCCTCCGGCTCGTGGTCCTTCCGTGAGGGCAAGGCGCTCGCTCGGCGCGCATCCGCGCGGACCCTCTCCGCGCTTACCCGCCCTCGCCTTTCCAGCTCCGCCGGACCGTGCTCCGCAGACCCGGGCCGCCGAACCGTGGACCGCGGGCGCGCTCAGGTGTCCTTGATCTCGCAGATCGTGGCGCCGGAGGAGATGGTCTGGCCGACCGACGCCGCCAGTCCCGTGACGGTGCCCGCCTTGTGGGCGGCGAGCGGCTGCTCCATCTTCATCGCCTCGAGCACGACGATCGTGTCACCGGCCGCGACGGTGTCGCCGTCGGCGACGACGATCTTGACGATCGTGCCCTGCATCGGGCTGATCAGGGAGTCGCCGCTCGCGGCCTTCCCCGCCACCCCGCCGCCGCTCCGGCGCGGGGCCTTCGAGGCCGCGCGGCCCGCCCCCGCGGCGTTGCCGACGGCGAATCCCGAGGGCAGCACCACCTCAAGCCGCTTGCCGCCCACCTCGACGGTGATCCGCTCCCGCTCGGCCGGCTCCCCGGCCGTGCCCGGCTCTCCCTCGTACGGCGGGATCACGGTGTCGAACTCGGTCTCGATCCACCGGGTGTGCACCGAGAACGGCTCGCCCGTGAACGCGGGGTCGTCCACCACGGCCCGGTGGAAGGGCAGCACGGTCGGCATGCCGCCGATCTCGAACTCCGCCAGGGCCCTGCGCGAGCGCTCCAGTGCCTGCCGCCGGGTCGCACCGGTCACGATCAGCTTGGCGACCAGCGAGTCGAAGGACTGCGGGACGGTCATGCCCGCCTCGTAGCCGGCGTCCAGGCGCACCCCGGGACCCGAGGGGGCGCTCATGCTCGTGATCGTGCCGGGGGCGGGCAGGAAGCCGCGCCCGGCGTCCTCGGCGTTGACGCGGAACTCGATCGAGTGGCCGCGCGCCACGGGGTCGCCGTAGCCGAGCTCCTCACCGTCGGCGATGCGGAACATCTCCCGTACGAGATCGATGCCCGCGACCTCCTCGGTCACCGGGTGCTCGACCTGCAGACGGGTGTTGACCTCCAGGAAGGAGATCGTGCCGTCCTGGCCCACCAGGAACTCGCACGTGCCGGCGCCGACGTAACCCGCCTCGCGCAGGATCGCCTTGGAGCTGGTGTAGAGCAGGTCGAGCTGCTCGGGTGACAGGAACGGGGCCGGTGCCTCCTCGACCAGCTTCTGGTGGCGGCGCTGCAGCGAGCAGTCGCGGGTGGACACCACGACCACGGTGCCGTGGGCGTCGGCGAGGCACTGGGTCTCCACGTGCCGGGGCCGGTCCAGGTAGCGCTCGACGAAGCACTCGCCCCTGCCGAAGGCGGTGACGGCCTCGCGGACCGCGCTGTCGTACAGGTCGGGGATCTCCTCCAGGGTGCGCGCGACCTTCAGCCCGCGCCCGCCGCCGCCGTAGGCGGCCTTGATCGCGATCGGCAGGCCGTGTTCGGCGGCGAAGGCGATGACCTCCTCGCTCCCCGAGACCGGATCGGTGGTGCCCGCCACGAGCGGCGCGCCGACCTTCTGGGCGATGTGCCGGGCCTGCACCTTGTCGCCGAGCGCGGTGATCGCGGCCGGCGGCGGGCCGATCCAGGTCAGCCCCGCGTCGATCACGGCCTGGGCGAAGGCGGCGTTCTCGGCGAGGAAGCCGTAGCCGGGGTGCACGGCGTCGGCTCCGGCCTCGGCGGCGACGCCCAGCAGCTTGCCGACGTCGAGGTAGGTCTCCGCGGGAGTCTCGCCGCCGAGCGCGCGGGCCTCGTCCGCGACCCGGACATGGAGCGCGTCCAGATCCTGGTCGGAGTAGACGGCGACGCTGGCCAGCCCGGCGTCCTTGCAGGCACGGGCGATTCGTACGGCGATCTCACCACGGTTGGCGATCAGGACCTTGTGCACCGACGTCGTTCCCTTCAGTACGTGCCAGTACGTGCGGAGGAGAGGACTGGCGGGCCTTCAACGGAGTGTAGGCGTCGCCTGACGGCAAGGGGTGGGTGGGTCCCGCAGTCCTGGTCATGCCCCCGGGTCCCGTTTCCGATATCGCCCCTGCCCCTGCTCTCAGCCCCGGCCCCGGTTTCGACCTCGGTCGTGGTCCTCGTCCCGGTCTCGGCCCCGGCCGGGGCGCGGAGGAGCCCCGCCCGGCCGCTCCCGAGGTCCCGCCCTTCACCGCGATCTCGCATAACAGTCCTATAACCCCTCTGAATTACGAAAAATCACAGCAATGGAGAACGTTTAGCCTCTCGGCCACCGAGGGAACGTCCATAGCCGCTTGGCATAACCCGGGCACCTCTGTGATCCTTGCGCCTATCGTGTTTTCGTTTGGCGACCGACTCTCCCCGACACCGATCCTAAGGAGACTGGCATGAGCCAGAACTTGCTCGGCGGCAATCCCGCGGAAATGCAGCAGATGGCCACCCAGTTCACCCAGCAGGCCGACCAGGTGAGGGCCACCGTGGCCGCCCTCGACCGGGAGGCCGCGAAGGTCGGCACCGCCTGGACGGGGCCCGGTGCCCAGCGTTTCAGCGAGGCCTGGCAGAACTACCGCGCCGCTTTCCAGCGCATGTCCGAGGAACTGTCCGAGGCTTCTCGGGTCATCAACACCTACCGCGGCAATATCGAGTCCGCCACGCGCTAGAAAACGGTCCGCCGAAATGCCCCGTCCCACAAGGGACGGGGCATTTCCGCACTGGACGCATCGGCAGCGGAGAGTGCGCCGGCACGAGGGCCTCTCGTGCGATGACGAACCGTCGTACGACGGCGGCCTCTCATGTGACGGCGGCCTGGATGGGGGTGACCGAGCCCAGGGTCACGAGCAGGCCGCGGCCGGGAGGGCCGCCGACCGCGCCGCGGGGGAGGCGGACGGTGAACAGGTCACCGTCGGCGGGACTCTGGACCGCGAGCAGCAGGCCCGTCCTGCCCTTGCGGGCCTCGGCCGCGAACCCCCGGTAGGCGGTGGTCAGATCGCCGGTGGTGCCGCCGACGAGCAGGCCGTGCTCGCCGTCCCTGCCGCTGCGCAGCACCTGTTCCAGCGCGGTACCCAGGGGGGAGTCGGGGGAGATCAGCTCGGCGTCGTCGACGATCACGACGTAGCGGTCCTGCCCCGCGACGGCCTCGTGCAGGTCGCCGTTCGAGTCCAGCACGGCCAGCACGCCGGGGGTGTCCACCAGCGTGCACAGGGGGCTGCGCCGAGGGGTGACGAGGACCGCGGGGGTGCCGTGGGAGAGCAGCGAGTGGGTGGCGGTCAGCAGGGCCGTCGACCTGCCCGACCTGGGCGGACCGGCGACGACCGCCGCCGGGCCGTGCGCGAGCAGGTCGACGCCGAGCGGTGCCAGCGAGTCGCCTCCCGCGCCGAGCAGCGCCCACAGCGGTGAGGGAGGCCGGAAGGAGGGCACGAGGTCCAGGACCTGCGCGGCGGTGACGCGCATCGGCAGCGCGTCCACCCGCATCGGCGGCTCCGCGGTGATCTTCGGCGCCGAGCGGGCCAGTGCCTGGAGCGTGGCGACCTGCGCCGGTCCCGAGGGGTCGTCGCACAGCAGCGCGATCTGGCTCTCGATCGTGCCGTGCTCGCCGGTGGACAGCGCGCGGCCCGGCGCGAGGGTGGCCGGCAGGTCCTTGATGGACAGCCCGGCCAGGCCGTAGTCGGTGGGGTCGGCCAGCCGCAGGATCAGCCGGTCGTCGAAGACCGTGGAGATCTGCCCGATCAGCGCCGACCTGTCGCCGGTCACCACGGCCCGCAGTCCCACCGCGGGGCCTTCGCGCAGCAGCTGCATCAGCGACTCGATCAGCCGCCCGTAGTCGTACGCCTCGAACGCGGCGACGAACCCCTCCCACCGGTCGAGCATCAGGACCAGCCACGGCAGCCGCGGCCCGTCCTCGGCGGCGCGCAGCTCGGCGAGCGAGGCGTACCCGGCCTCGGCGAGGAGCTGCTGGCGCCGTCCCACCTCCGCGCGGAGCCTGGCCAGCAGCCGTTCCACCCGGTCGAGCTGGTCGCGGGTCACCACCGCCCCGCAGTGCGGCATCGCCACCAGGGGCAGCAGCGATCCCGAGCCGCAGTCGATCGCGTGCAGGTGGACGTCGTCGGGGGAGGCTCCGGCGGCGATCGCCCCGGCCAGCGTGCGCAGCGCGGTGGAGCGACCGCTGCGCGAGGCGCCCGCGACGAGCAGGTGCCCCCCGTGGGCGAGGTCGAGCGCGAGCGCGCGCCGGTCCTGTGCCCAGGGCAGGTCGGTGATCCCGAAGGCGAGCGGCGGCACCTCCTCGACCCCCGCGCGGTACGGCAGGGCGCGGGGCGCGTCATCGGGAAGCACGGGCGTCGCGGGAAGGACGGGGACGGTCACGAGGTCGGGGAGCGGTTCGAGCCAGGGACTCGGCTGCTCGGCGACCCCGTCCAGGCGGGCCGCCTCGACCAGGGCGTCGACGAGCAGGGAGAGGTCGGTGACGTGGCCGCTCTCGGCCCCGGCGTGGACCGGCCTGGGCCGTCCCAGGGCCTGCCAGCCGACCTCCGTCACCCGTACCCTCACCTCGCCTCCTGAGGCGCCGGGACTCCGGCCGCCGATCCGCGCGGTCTGCACGGACGTCGCCGCTCCCGCGCCCGACTTCACGTAGCAGCGGCCGGGCGCGGACTTGGGGATGTACGAGGCGTCGGGGCGGTCGATGACGTCGGCCGACTCCGACGCCTCGGTGACCCGCAGGGCGATCCGCAGGGAGGTGTTGGCCTGGATGTCGGCGGTCACCACACCGCCGGGCCGCTGGGTGGCGAGGATGAGGTGGATGCCCAGCGAGCGTCCCCGCCTGGCGATGTCGACCAGCCCGGTCATGAAGTCGGGCAGCTCGCTCACCATGGCCGCGAACTCGTCGATGACCAGCACCAGCCGGGGCAGCGGCGGCGGGGGCTCCAAGGACGCAGAGGTCGCCGAGGCCGCCGAGGCCGCTGTGCGCCCGCGCAGCGGCCTGACCTGGGGGCCGCCTCCGGCGACGAGCAGGTCGCGGGAGGCGCGGGCGGTGCGGGTGTCGCGCAGCTCGTGGTAGTCCTCGATGTCCTTCGCCCCCGCGGCGAGCAGCAGCCGCTCGCGGCGGCGGATCTCCGCGGCGAGCGAGGCGAGGGCCCGCTGGGTGAGGTGGCCGTCGAGGTCGCTCACCATGCCGACGGTGTGCGGCAGCCGCACGCACTCCTTGAACGCGGCGCCGCCCTTGTAGTCGATGAGCACGAACGTCATCTCGTCCGGCCGGTTCGCCACCGCGAGCGAGGAGATCAGGGTCTGCAGCAGTTCCGACTTGCCCGCGCCCGTGGTTCCCGCGATGAGCGCGTGCGGCCCGTCCCTGCGCAGGTCGACGGAGAACGGCCCCTCGGGGCCCACGCCCACCACGGCCTCGGTGGCCCGTCCCCAGCGCCCGGTCAGGGCCGCGCCGGAGAGCGAGGGCAGCTCCAGCAGGTCCAGCAGCCGCGCGGAGTCCGGCAGGGCGAGTCCGGCGTCGTCGCGGCTGACGTCGCGGATCGGTGCCATCGAGCGGGCCAGCCTGTCGCACCAGGCGGACGTCACCTGGTCGGCGAGGATCTCGCCGAGGTCGTCCAGGCCGCCGCCGCGCAGCCGCACCGTGCCGTCGGCCTCCACGGCGGCGACGGTGGCGCACTCCTCGGGCAGCAGTCGCTGGTCGCCGTCGACGGCCAGGGTGTGGACGCCCGCCCTGGGCCCCTGGCGCAGCACCTGGGGCATGCCGGGCAGGGCGCGCAGCGCCTGCGCGCCGTCGAGCACGACCAGCACGTCGTAGGGACGCTCGTCGTAGACGGGGGCGGCGTACAACTGGTCGGCGCCGGTGCCCGCGCCGCCGCCCAGGTCGCCCCAGCCGGCCGGGATGCGGCCCAGCTTGGCCGCGGGACCCGCGGCGGCGTCGTCGCCGAGGCGCTCGTCGATCAGCGCGGCGAGCTCGCTCACCCGGCGGGCCGCGCTCTCCGGATCGGCGCCGACCAGGGCCACGCAGTCCTCGCCGCCGCGCGGGGCGCAGTGCGGCAGCCAGCGGACCCAGTTCCAGCGTTCCTCGCCGTCGCCGTGCGCGGACAGGACGACGATCGCCAGGTCGCGCGGACTGTGCAGGGCGGCGGCCTGGCCGACCAGCCAGCGCGCCACCCCCGCCGTCGTGTTCCTCGGCCCGGTGAGGCCGGCGACGCCCAGGCGGCGCATGGCCAGCGCCACCGGTACCGCCTGGCAGGTGGGCGGGGCGGGCAGCGGGGCGTCGGCCGGTGCGGAGCGCTCGGGGGTGAACTCAAGGTCGGCGGGGAGGTCGGCGAGGCCGACCCGCAGCCGCAGCGCGTCGGGGTCGTGGTCGCGCCGCTCCCAGAGCCGCCGCCGGGGGCCGGTCACGGTGAGCAGCACCTCGGCGGGGTCGGGCGCGGCGGCGCGGCGGGCGGTCTCGTCGTCGGCGCGCGCCCGGTCCACGGCCGCCTCGAAGACCTCCAGCCGCTGTTTGTACTCCTTGAGCTGCCGGCGGTACTGCTTGCGGCCGTGCCGCCTGTCGCTCCACCACTGGCCGATCATGATCAGTGGTGTCATGAACGCGAACAGCAGGAAGTACGGCGATTTGAGGGCGATGGCGAGGCCCACGCCCAGCGCGGCGGGCAGGAACGCGGTGAGCAGCTGCAGCCGCATCGTCTCCGCCCGCCTGGGCTCGGCCGGGACCTCGAAGCGCCGCGCGCCGCCCGGCGGCCGGAACCTGGGCGGCCGGTTGTAGGCGAGCCCGCCGTCGGGTTGCGCGTCCAGGTGGGCGTCGGGCGGCTCCACCGCCTTGAGGGTGAGCACGGTGCCGCCGCAGCTCAGCAGGGCGTGTTCCGGCCAGGGCAGCGGGCCTTCCAGGGGGTCGCGGCCCAGCAGGGGCGCCGTGCCCTCCCCGGGTTCCACGGTGATGGCGTCCGGGGTGAGCCGTACCACCGCGGCCCGCGCGGGCAGCCGGGGGTCGGCCACGGAGACCGAGCAGGCGGGGTCGGAGCCTATGGTGTGCACGCCCAGGCTGAGGCGGTGCACGGAGCCCGCGGCGGGTCCGCCGACCACCCGGATCTCCACGATCCCGCCGGGTTCCTCGGCGAGGGTGGCCGTCGCGAGGGAGCGGTCGAGGGTGACGAGGTCGCCGTCGCGGAGCAGGCCGAGCGCGGGGGCGGCGGGGTCGAGGGGGCGGCCGTCCATCCACAGCGTCGGGGGCTCGGCCCCGGCGGAGTCGCGATCCAGCCCGTACGGGGCCTTGCTGCGCGTCAGCCGCACCACGTTGCTCGGTCGCTCGCCGCCCTGGCCCGCCAGGGACTCCGCGAGTCGTGCCACCGTGGTCGTCTCGTCGCCCTCGACCACGACATCGCGGTCGGCGTGCTCGCTGAGCACGGTGAGCATGATTCGCATCGCCGCTCTCCTCGGGTCGGGCCGCGGGTCCACCGTACAGAGGGAAAACCATCCCGGTGGGAGTGTTCGCGGCAATGTGGTGACTCACCGCCGGTATGTGGAAAACGGTAAAGCCTGTGGATAACCGCCTGGGGATGATGGCCGGTTATACCGTCTCAAGTGGGCATTTGTCGCTGCGGAGGCTTCGGGGCGGTGACCTGCTCGTGATGCGGGGCTGTGGAAAACCTGTTCGGAGAACCGGGGGGAAGTCGCGCGCTCCGCTCCGGATCCGGAAACCGGCGGCATCCCCTTGCGCGGCGGGCATGCCGGACACGGGAATGAGGGGTGAAAAAGCTGGGGTGATTGGTGCGAGAGTTAATTACCGTCCATATCACCCGGATAAGCCTCCCGTCAGCTAGCCAAACGGACATCTTCTTCTGAAGTGGCGTTGACAGCGGTGTTCCTATCAAACGAGCATGGGTCCTGGCTTTTGTCCTACAGCCCGTCCGCATGGTGCGCATAATGGCGTAAATTCGACCAGTAGTTCCCCATATTTTGATCACTCTGGGAGTCCCCCTAACCCATGAGGACCAGTGAGAAGCCAACGGGCCGCGTCCCGGTGAACGCCGAGCGTCAGACCTCGGCGGGCGCCCTGTCGGGTCCGGCGTCGCGCAAGCTCCCCGTGCCCCCACGCGAGCGCAAACCCGCCCTCGCCGCCCTCGCCGTCCTCCTCATCCTGGGCGGCGCCCTCGCCACCACGCTGCTCGTCCTGCGCAGCGGCGACCGCGTCTCGGCGATCGCCGTCTCCCAGCAGATCGGCGCCGGACAGCCCTTCACCGAGGCGATGCTCAAGGAGGTCCAGATCGCCGACACCGGCATCGGCTACGTGGCCTGGTCCCAGCGCGCCCGCGTCACCGAGAACTTCGCCCGCGTCACCCTCCTGCCCGGCACGCTCCTCACCCGCGACATGGTGGTCTCCTCCAGCAGGGAGCTCGGCCCGGGCAAGGCCCAGGTCGGCCTCGCGCTCAAACCCGGCCAGACACCGGGCACCCTGGAGCGCGGCGACCGGGTCCAGGTCGTCCACGTGCCGAGCAAGGGCAGTGGCGCCGACCGGGAGAGCCGGGTGCTGGCGCAGAGCGCCCTCGTCCACCAGATCGGCACGCCGGGCAGGACGGGGGCGAACGGCCTGGTCACCATCATCGTGGACAGCTCCGTCTCACCGCAGATCGTCGCGTACGCCTCCGCGGGTGAGATCGCCCTCGCCGAGCTGCCGGGAGCGCGCTGACGTGGCGCTCATCGTGCTGGCCGCCGACAAGGGCGCGCCCGGCGTGACCACGGCGGCCACCGCGCTCGGCGCGATCTGGCCGCGTCCGGTGCTGCTCGCCGAGTGCGACCCGGCGGGCGGCGACCTCGCCTACCGCCTGCCCGCCGCCGACGGCGGCGTGCTCAACCCCGCGCGCGGACTGCTCACCCTGGGGGCCACGGCCCGCAGGGGCCTGCACCCCGACCAGATCCACGAGCACACCCAGAAGATCGTCGGTGGTCTGGACGTGCTGGCCGGGCTCACCCACGGCGAGCAGGCGTCCGGGCTGACCTGGCTCTGGGGTCCGCTCGGCCGGGCGCTGGCCACACTGCCCGACGCCGACGTGCTCGCCGACTGCGGGCGTCTCGGCGGACACCCGCAGCTCGCCGAGCTGACCGCTGAGGCCGCGCTGGTGGTGCTGTTCACCAGGGCGAGCCTCGACCACGTCGCCCACCTGCGCGAACGCCTGCAGATCATGCCGCGCGAGCCCCAGGTGGGCGTGGTGGTGATCGCCGACCCCCGCCAGTACCGCACGACCATCGACGAGGTGCGCCGGATCGTCGCGGGCACCGGCAGGCACATCGCCTTCGTGAGCGGGCTCGCGCACGACCCCAAGGGCGCCGAGCTGCTGCGCGGCCAGTGGGGCGGACGTCTGGACCGCTCCCTGCTGATCCGCACCGCCAGGGAGCTGGGCGGCCGTCTCGACGCCCAGCTCCGCGCCCAGGAGTCGGCGGAGTCGGCCTTCCGCGCACGGGAGCAGGCCGCACGCTCGCCGGTCAAGCCCGCCGAGCCCGTCGAGCCTTCGAGCGGAGCGAGGCCGTGACCATCGACCACACGCTGGTGAAGCGTTTCCGGCAGGACGTCGGCGACAGGCTCGCCCACCAGCGCCGCCTCGACCAGGCGAGCGGCCTGCCACCGATGAGCGGCGAGGACGAGCGTCAGTTCGCCCGCGCGCTGATCGCCCAGATCCTGGAGGAGTTCGCCCGCGGCGAGATCGGCGTCGGCAGGACGCCGCCCACCGCCGAGGAGGAGGAGGCGCTGGCCGCGGGGATCCACGCGGCCCTGTTCGGCGTCGGCCGCCTCCAGCCGCTGCTCGACGACCCCGAGGTCGAGAACATCGACATCAACGGCTGCGACCGGGTGTTCGTCGGCTACGCCGACGGCCAGGAGCTCATGCGCGAGCCGGTGGCCGAGTCCGACGAGGAGCTGGTCGAGCTGATCCAGATCCTCGCCGCCTACAGCGGTCTGTCCAGCAGGCCGTTCGACACCGCCAACCCCCAGCTCGACCTGCGCCTGCCCGACGGCTCCCGGCTCTCGGCCGTGATGGACGTGACGGTGCGCCCGTCCATCTCCATCCGCCGTTCCCGGCTGGGCAAGGTGTTCCTCAGCGACCTCGTGGGAAACGGCACCCTCACCCCCGAGCTGGGACGGTTCCTCGCGGCCGCGGTGGCGGCGAGGAAGAACATCATGATCTCCGGTTCGACGAACGCGGGGAAGACGACCCTGCTGCGCGCGCTCGCCAACGAGATCCCGCCGTCCGAACGCCTCATCACCGTCGAACGCGCGCTGGAACTCGGCCTCGACCAGTTCTCCGAGCTGCACCCCAACGTGGTCGCCTTCGAGCAAAGGCTCCCCAACTCCGAGGGCCAGGGCGAGATCAGCATGGCGGAGCTGGTCCGCCGCTCCCTGCGGATGAACCCGTCCAGGGTGATCGTCGGTGAGGTCCTCGGCGACGAGATCGTCACCATGCTCAACGCGATGACCCAGGGCAACGACGGCTCGCTGTCGACCATCCACGCCAACTCCTCGATGGAGGTCTTCAACCGCATCGCCACCTACGCCCTCCAGGCCTCGGAGCGCCTGCCGATCGAGGCCACCCACATGCTCATCGCCGGCGCGATCGACTTCGTGGTGTTCATCGAGAAGCGCAACGACTACGCGGTGGGCGGCAGGCTGCGCCGCTTCGTGTCGAGCGTGCGCGAGGTGGCCGGGGTGGACGGGCGGGTGCTCTCCTCCGAGGTGTTCGCGACGGCGCCCGACGGCCGGGTGACACCGCACGCTCCGCTGTCGTGCCTGGAGGAGCTCGCCCACTTCGGCTACGACCCGGGAGGCTGGACATGACCTCCCTGCCTCCGGGCCTGTTCGACCCGCTGGTGCTGCTCTCCGGCCTCGCGCTCGGCGCCGGGCTCTTCCTGCTCTTCCTCTCCCTGTACGGGGTGCCCGTCCGGCCGGCCACCCCCGGCAGGTCGGCGGGCAGGCGCGAGTTCCTGCGCGCGCTGTCCACCCGGTCGGCGGTGGGGGTCATCGCCGGGGTGCTCGTGCTCGTGGTGACCGGGTGGCCGGTCATGGCGGTGGGGGCCGTGCTCCTCGCGCTGGCCTGGCGCGGCCTGTCCGGCGGCGCCGCGGAGGAACGGACCGCGATGCGGCGGCTGGAGGCCCTGGCCGCCTGGACCGAGTCGCTCCGCGACACCATCGCCGGGGCGTCCGGGCTGGAACAGGCGATCCCGTCCTCGATCCGGGCGGCCGCCCCCACCCTGCGCCCGCACCTGCGGTCCATGGTCGACCGCCTGCACACCAGGATGGCGCTGCCCGACGCGCTCAGGCTCTTCGCCGACGAGCTCGACGACCCCTCGGCCGACCTGGTCGTGGCCGCCCTCATCCTCAACTCCAAGCTGCGCGGCCCCGGCCTGCGCGACGTGCTCGGCGCGCTGGCCGTGTCGGCCCGCGAGGAGCTCGACATGCGCCGCCGGGTCGAGGCCGAGCGCCGCTCCACCCGTCGCAGCGTGCAGATCGTGGTCGGTACGGCCCTCGCCTTCGCCGTCATGCTCGTCGTGTTCAACCCCTCCTACGTCGAGGAGTACGACAACACGCTCGGCCAGGCGGTGCTCGTGGTGGTCGCCGGATTCTTCGGCGCCGGATTCGCCTGGATGCGCCGCCTGGCCCGCTTCGACAAGCCCGCCCGCCTGCTCGGCCTGCCCTCCGGAGGCGAGGTGCGCGATGACTGAGGCGCTGCTCGCGGGATCGGTGCTCGGGATGGGCCTGTTCCTGCTGCTGCGGGCGCTGTTTCCGGCCCGTCCCGGGCTGGTGACGCGCCTGATGGCGCTCGACGCCGCCAGGGAGGGCACCGACGCGCCCCGCGCGCGGCTCATCCTGCCCGACGAGGAGGTGAGCGCGTTCCGGCGCGGCCTGGGGGAGCGGATGGCCCGCTTCTACGCCGCACGGGGCTGGGAGGCCCGCTCGGCGAGAGCCGACCTCGCGCTGCTCGGCAGGTCGTTCGAGGGCTTCCTCGCCACCAAGGTGCTGCTCGCGGTCTCCGGGCTGCTGGCGTTCCCGCTGCTGGTCGGCTGGCTGGTGCTGATGGGGTGGGGCCTGTCCCTCACCGTCCCGCTGTGGGCGGCGCTCGTGGTCGCCGGAGTCTTCTTCGTCCTGCCCGACCTGCAGGTCAAGCGGGACGCCGCGCGGATGCGCCGCGACTTCCGGCACGTCGTCGGCTCCTTCCTCGACCTCGTCGCGATGAACCTGGCGGGCGGGCGAGGGGTGCCCGAGGCGTTGATGATGGCGGTCTCGGTGGGCAGCCCCGGTCCCGACGAGGACGGGGCCAACTGGGCGATGTCCCGCATCCGCGAGGCGCTCGGCAACGCCAGGATCGTCGGCATCACCCCCTGGCAGGCCCTCGGCCAGCTCGGTGACGAGATCAACGTCGACGAGCTGCGCGACCTGTCCGCCGCCCTGGGGCTGGTCGCCGACGACGGTGCCAAGGTCCGCGCCTCCCTCACCGCCCGCGCCGCGACCATGCGGCGCCGGGAGCTCGCCGAGATCGAAGGGCAGGCGGGTGAGCGTTCCCAGTCGATGCTCGTCGCCCAGCTCCTGCTCTGCGCGGGTTTTGTGATCTTTCTGAGTTTTCCGGCCGCTATGAAGATGTTGGGGTCCTGACCATGCTGAGCCATCCGTGGATCGTCTACGCGGTCGCCGTTCTGAGCGTCCGGATCGAGAAGGCGCGCAGCGCCCCCACCCGGGGCGCCTCCGCCGTCGAATGGGTCATCATCACGGCCATCATCGCCGGGGTGGCGCTCGGGCTCGCCACCCTCATCAAGGGCCTCGTCGAGGGCAAGCAGGCCGAGATCTCCAACCAGTTCGGCGGCGGGGGCGGCGGGGGCGGGGGCGGCGAACTTGGAGACCCGTGAGCGCGCGCGACGCCGCACCCGAGGAGCCCGGGAGGACCGGGAGGACAGGGACGGCGAGCGCGACCGGGAGGGCGGCGCGCGCCCCGGCACCGGGGACCGTACCGGCGAGCGCGGCGCCACGGTCGTCGAACTGGCGATCATCATGCCGGTGGTGCTGGTCGTCGTCCTGCTCATCGTGCAGTCCGCGCTGTGGTTCCACGGACGCCAGATCGCCGACGCCGCGGCGAGGGAGGGGGCGCGGCTCGCCAGGGTCGACTCCGAGTCCTGGCAGCAGGACGCCGAGTCCCGCGCCCAGGAGCTGATCCGCACCATCGGCCCGAAACTTCTCGAAGGCGCCACGGTCACCGCCTGGGAGGAGGGCGACCAGCGGGGTGTCGAGGTGAGTGCCTCGGCGGTCCAGGTCGTCCCGCTGCTGCCGTCCACCACGTTCACCGTCACCGCGCGCTTCGGCGGTCCCATCGAGTGCTTCCGTCCCGACGACGGGAGCGAAGGATGCGAGTGATCCCCTTGACGTCCGGCGGGGACAGGAACGAGCGCGGGTCGCTCAGCACCGAGACGGTGCTGCTCGCCCCGGTCTTCCTGCTGTTCCTGCTCTTCCTGGTGGGCGCGGGAAGGGTGGTCGAGGCCCAGGGCGAGGTCAACGGCGCCGCCAGGGACGCCGCCAGGGCCGCCTCCGTCGAGCGCACCCTGGCCGACGCCGAGGCCGCCGCGGACGAGGCGGCCCGCGGAGCACTGTCGGGCGAGTGCGAGCCGCAGGTCAGCCTGTCCGGCACGACCTGGGAGGAGGGCGGCCAGGTCCACGCCGAGGTGACCTGCTCCCTGGACCTGGACTTCCTGGGCTTCGGGGCGGCCAAGGACATCAAGGGCGACTCGGTGGTCCCGCTGGAGCAGTTCAGGAGGGTCGAGGAGTGAACCCCGCGCACCCGTCTCCTCCCGCCGCGCCCGGCGAGCGGGGGTCGATGTCGATCTTCACGGTGATCTTCTCGGTGGTGGTGTTCCTGCTGGCCGGGCTGCTCGTCGACGGCGGGGCCGCCATCAACGCCCGGCTGCGGGCGGCCGACGTCGCCGAACAGGCCGCCAGGGCCGCCGCCGACCAGATCGACGTCGAGCACCTGCGTTCCACCGGCCAGGCCCGGCTGCTGGGGGAGGGGGAGTCCTGCGGGCAGGCCGAGGAGATCGTCTCCGCTCACGGCGGCGGCGACGTACAGCTCACGGAATGCACCCTCGGCGGCGGTCAGGGCGAGGTCACCGTGAGCGTCTCCGTCACCTGGAAGGCGTTCTTCCTGGCCGCCTTCGGCTTCCCCGGTTCGGAGATGGAGGCCGAGGCCACGGCCGGGCCGGACGTCGGGGAAGAGCAATTGCCGTGAATCGCCGGCCCACCGGTTGACCGAGGACGAATCCGAACGGGGAGGGAGACGAATGCCAACGCGACAGCCCGTGCGCATCAAGGCCAGGCGCACACCGGGAGACCTGCTGGCCGGCCTCGGCGCGCTCGTCGTCCTGGTCGCGCTCATCGCGGGGGTCCCCTACGCCCTGTTCCGGCTGGCCGGGCCGCCCCTCCCGCCCGAGCTGCTCAACCTCGACCTGCTGACCAGCCAGGTGGGTACGAGCACGATCGTCGCGATCCTCGTGCTGCTGGTCTGGCTCGCCTGGCTGCAGCTGGTGGTCTGCGTGCTGGTCGAGATCTACGCGGGGCTGCGCCGGGTCGGCATGCCGGCCAGGGTGCCGCTGTCGGGCGGCACGCAGATGTTCGCCAACCGGCTGGTCTCGGCTGCCATGCTGCTGTTCACCGTCTCGGCGGTGGCCCTGCCGATCGCGAAGATGACCAGCCTGCCGCCCACCGCTCCCGGCATCGTCTCCACCGGCCTGTCGTCGCCGTCCGCTCCGGCCGCCGACGAGCGGGCCGAGCTGGCGCCCGCACGCAAGGCGAAGAAGGTCTACGTGGTGCAGCCGCCGCACGGGCGCCACCACGAGAGCCTGTGGGAGATCGCGGAGAAGTGCCTCGGCGACGGGCGCAGGTATCCGGAGATCTACCGGCTCAACCAGCACAAGGAACAGCCCGACGGCAGCCGCCTGCACATGGCCGACCTGATCAGGCCCGGATGGGTCCTGGACATGCCGGACGACGCGCGCAACATCCACATCGTCCCGGCCTCCCAGCCGCGTGACGACACCCTCAAGGACCATCCGGACAAGCCGACGGAGCTGGACGGCCGTACCCAGACCATCACCCCCGGCCGCGCCGACCTTCCCGCGGAGCCCGCGCCCGAGGTCTCCGGCCCCCGAGAAAGGGCCGGGGACAGGATCGGGGCCGAAGGGAGGCGGGAGGTCGGCCCGGCGCAGGAACGCGGGGACGGCGCTCGTGACAGTGCCCGTGACAGCGCCCGTGACAGTGCTCGTGACAGCGTTCGTGACAGCGTTCGTGACGGTGCCCGCACCGTGCCCGATACGGCGGCCGACAGCGGGCGGCAGGACCCCGGGCAGGTGGAGCGGCGAGACCCGGCGGCGGTGGCCGAACCCCCTGACATCGGGCAGAACGCCGGGCAGGAGACCGCCCTGGGGATGCTCGACTACCTGGCGGGGGCCTCGCTGGCGGCGGCGGGACTGCTCGCCGCGCTCGGACGCAGGCGCAGGCAGCAGCTCTGGCACCGCGCTTTCGGGCGCCGGATCACCCGGCCCAGGGACGACGCCGCCCAGGCCGAACTCGCGCTGAGGCTCGGTGCCGACGCCCCCGGCAGCCGGATGCTCGACGTAGGACTCCGGCTCCTCGGCAGGTCCCTCGCCGCCCAGAACCGCGTCCCGCCCACGATCTACGCCGCCCACCTGTCGCCGCAGACTCTCGACCTGTGGATCCACCCGCCGGACTCCGACGCGCCCGCGCCCTGGACCTCCCACGACGGCGGCCAGGTCTGGCGGCTTCCCGCGCACGAGGGCCGGATGATCGACGAGCGGACGCTCGCCGACGCGCCCGCCCCCTACCCGGGACTGGTCTCGATCGGTTCCAACGGTGAGGGCGGTGAGGGCAGGGTGCTCGTCGACCTGGAGGCCGCCCACGGGCCGATCGGCATCAACGGCCCGCGGACCACCGAGGCCCTGGCCGCGCTCGCCGTGGAGCTGGCGACCAACCGCTGGTCGGACCGGATGCGCCTCACGCTGGTCGGCTTCGGCGAGGAGCTGACCGTGATCGCCTCCGATCGGATCAGATACGTGGGCGCCCTGGCGGAGGTCCTGCCCGAGCTGGAGGCGGGGGCCGGTAAGCGCGATCACGCCGGTGAGGTGCTCACCGGCCGGATCCACGGGCGCGCCGGCGACCCGGTCGCCACGCCGCACTACCTGCTGTCCGCGATCGCCCCGACCCCCGAGGAGGGCCGCCGCCTCGCCCTGCTCGCGAGGAAGGGCGTACGGACCGCGGCCGGGTACGTGATCGCGGGTGACGTGCCGCACGCCACCTGGAACTGGACGATCACCGAGGGGGGCCGCGCCGAGATCGACGCGCTCGGCTTCGACGTGGCCGCGCAGCTGCTGCCCCGGCGCCAGTACCGGGCGCTGATCGACCTGTTCCTCGCGACCGAGCGGCTGGAGGGCGAGCCGCTTTCCGACGAGCCGGAGCCCGTACCGCACACTCCCTCGGTCGAGGTGCGCATCCTCGGTCCAGCCGAGGTCGTCGGCCCCCCGCCGATGGAGGAGGGACGGGCCGTGATCGCCGTCGAGCTCGCCGTCTACCTGGCGACGCACCCCGGTGGCGTCCACCCCGTCGTGCTCGGCGGCATCCTCTGGCCGAGGGGCGTGCAGTCGGTGGTGCGGGACGCCACGATCGCGAGGGTCGTCGCCTGGCTGGGCACCGACAGTCAGGGGCGGCCCAACCTCTACGCCGACGAGTCAGGGCGGCTCAAGCTCGGTCCCGAGGTGCGCACCGACTGGATGCTCTTCCGCGACCTCGTCCGCCGGTCGCACGCCGGCCCCGCCGGGCGTCCCGAGCTCCTTGACCGGGCACTCGGCCTGGTACGGGGCCCGCTGCTGAACGGCCGTCCCCGTGGTCGCTACGCCTGGCTCGCCGCCGACGACCTGGAGTACAACGTGACCGCGGGCGTCGCGGACGCCGCGCACCGGCTCTGCGAGGCGCGCCTGGCCCGAGGCGAGACCGACGAGGCCGTCGCGGCGGTGCGTGCCGGGCTGCTGCTGGCCGCGGACGACGAGGGGCTCTGGCGCGACCTGCTGCGGGCCACCCACCTCACCGCCGACCCCGTCCGCCTGCGCGCCGTGGTCGACGCCCTGCGCCGCAGGGCCGAGTCCCATCCCTACGGCGGCGGGATGGCTCCCGAGACCGAGGCCCTCATCGACGAGCTGCTGCCCTCGTGGCGGATGCGCTCGGCCCCGACCGCATGACGGGCCGGGCGGACCCGGCCCGTGCGCCGGACGTCACGCGGTGGCGGGCGGGTGCCGCGCCCGGCGACCGTCGGGCGGGAGGTGTGACGGGTCGTCGTGAGGAGGGCCGCGAGGAGGACGAGGAGAGAGTCATGCCGAATCGCGCATATCGGTGGTTTCGGTGGTCGGGCGCTCCTAGCGTGATCGGTGTGCGTGTCGCGATCGCGCTGGTCGTACTCCTGTCGACGGCCTGCGCCCCGTCGGAGGCCGAGCGGTTCACTCCCGTCGACCTTCCCGCCGAGACCTCCGCGCCGGGCTCCGCCGCGACGGCGCCGACGGCGCCGAGGGTGGAGACGGTCCAGGTCTCCGCAGACGTCCAGGTGGTGGTGGAGTGGCCGGTCACGACCGACGAGGACACCATCGCGATGATCAACACTTTCCGCGACTACCGTGCCGGGTCCTTCCGTTCGGTCGTCACCGGAGGTGAGGACACCGCGTACTACGAGACGGTCCAGGAGGGGGCGAGCATGGACGCGTACGCGTGGGTGAAGGCGTTCCTGGACCAGCGCCGTTCGGTGCGCGGGGTTTCCCGGCTGTACGCGCTGAACGTCGTCTCGGTCACCGGCAGGGGAGCCGAGTTGAACGCGTGCGTGGACGAGACCGGGATGCGACTGCTGGACGCGGAGACCGGGAAGGCGGTCCGCAAGCAGCCCGACTGGGCCAGGCGCCCCTTCCTCCAGGTCGCCGGTCTCCGGCGGGGTGACGACGGGGTCTGGCGGATCAAGCTGCTCCAGCACGCCAAACCTTTCAGTGACGCCTCGAAGGGATGTCATCGATGATCATGAATGTGGTGGTCGCGGGGCTGCTGCTGCTCGGTCCGAATCCCGGTGGCGGCGGTGGTGGCTCCGATGTTCAGGTCCGAGGCAACCAGGACGGGAACACGGCGGGGGTCAGTCTCAAGAACTCCCAGATCATCATCAGCGGGAACGGCCGCGGGGGAAAAAGCGACGGCTACCGGCTCAAGCGGCCCTGCTGGTACGAACCCGCCCAGAACGCCTCAGAGATGCTGGACTTCCAGCAGCGGACCACCCGGGTGGACCCGGGCGCGCCGCAGACCCGGCAGGAGGCACTCAAGCCTTTCGTGGAGAAGCTCGGCGAGGAGGGGCGCTGGTGGACGGTCGCCCACGACTCGTCCGATCCCAACGGGGTGAGCTGCCAGATGGGGCTGGACACCTACGTGTTCGTACCGCCCAACACGACCCCGCCCGCGGGGATCACCATGGCCGAACTGGTCGACATCGCCCGCGCCGCGCTCACCGTCCCCGAGCCGAAGATCGAGCTCAACCCGGACGCCAAGAGCTACGTCAACCTGCCGACCTGGGTCTGGCTGAGCGGTGTCGGCGAGACCACCAGGTCCGTGACCGCGACGCTGCCCGGGATCATGAGCGCCACCGTGACCGCCACCCTGCAGGACATCCAGATCGACGCGGGTACCACCGCGGACCGGGCGGAGGTCAAGGAGGAGTGCGGTCCGGGCGGCAAGCCGTACCAGCAGGGCGCCGAGTTCACCTGCGGCGTCCGCTATCTGCGCTCCTCGATCGACCAGCCGCGTGACGTCTACGTGCTGGAGGTCACCTCGGTCTGGCCCATCGAGGTCGAGGACGACGTGGTGCCCTTCGTCTACGACCCGATCGAGGTGGGGGTGACCCGCGACGTCCCGGTGGGCGAGGTGCAGAGCACGGTGAGAAAGGCCGGTTGACCGTCCGGGGCGATCACCGGGTCCCGGGAGGACCGTCGGCCGTCCCGGGACCCGGCGCGGGGTGCGTCGAGGAGGACCGGTCACGGGCCGGTGGGCGGCCGGTGAGACGCGGAACACGGCGGGGATAGCCGGGTCAGCGGCCCTTCTCGTGGGTTCTGAGCCGTTCGGCGGCCGCTGCCCCCTCGTGGGTGAGCAGCCACTGCTTCACCGGGGTGCCGTAGTAGTAGCCGCCGTACCCGCCGGTGGACGGCAGGATGCGGTGGCAGGGGACGAACGGCGCGATCAGGTTCCGCGCGCACGCGGACCCCGCGGCCCTGGCCGCGGTCCTGGGCAGCCCCGCCCGCTCGGCGAGCTCGGCGTAACTGATCGTGACGCCCGCGGGCACCTGGCGCAGGGCGGCGAGCAGCCGCTGCCGGGTGGGCGTGCCCGGCTGTTCCACCGGAACCGCGTCGAGGGCGGCGAGGTCGCCGTCCAGATAGTCGCGTACCGCCCGCGCCGGCCCGCCCAGGTCGTCGCTGAGAACGAGCCCTTCTGCGCGTACCTCGGGGGAGAGCCGCGCGAACATCTCCTCGGGTCCCGCCGCGGTGAAGCCCGCCGCCAGCAGCACACCCTCGCGGGCGAGCATGGCGAGCGGACCTGCCGGGGTGTCGAGAACCTGTGCCTCTATCATTCCGAGCTCCAAAGGTGCAGCGCGGCGTACGCCCGCCAGGGACGCCACCGCTCGATGTGATCTTCAGGGATGCCGAGGCAGGCCATGGCCCGCCGCAGGCCGAGGTCTCCGCCAGGCCAGGCGTCCGGGTCGCGCAGCGCCCGCAGCGCGATGTAACCGCAGGTCCACGGCCCGATGCCGGGAACCTCCAGCAGGGCGGCCACCGCTCGCGCGGGCTCCTGCGCGCCGTCCAGGTCGATCTCGCCGCTCGCCACCCGCGCGGCGAGCGCCTTCAGCGTCGCCACCCGCCGCCCGGTCAGGCCCAGCCCGGCGAGATCGGCCTCGGCGAGCTCCTCCGCGGTCGGGAACAGATGGGGCAGGCCCTGGTCGCCGCCTGCGCGCCCGGCCCTGGCCGCGACGCGGCCCAGGATGGTACGGGCACCGGCGACGGAGATCTGCTGGCCGACCACGGCGCGGACGGCCATCTCGAAACCGTCCCAGGCGCCGGGCACGCGCAGCCCGGGGCGGGCGGCGACGAGCGGAGCCAGCGAGGTCTCGCCGAGGGCGGAGGAGATCGCCTCGGGGTCCGCGTCGAGGTCGAGGAGGCGGCGGCAGCGGGCGACGATCCTGGCCAGGTGGCGGGTGTCGTCGACGCTCACCTCCAGCCGTACGTGGCCCGGCACGGGGGTGAGGGTGATCGTTCCGCCGGGGACGGCCCGGCGGTAGGAGGTGCCGTCCCCGTGCTCCAGCCCCGGGATCGCCCTCGCCGCCAGGAACCGCATCAGAGTCTCGGCGTCGTAGGGCTCCCTGCGGTGCAACCGCAGGGTGAGCGCGTCGCCGCGTATCTCCGGCCTCGCCCCCGTCGTCGCCCGCAGCTCGCCGGGGGTGAAGCCGTAGGTGTCCTTCATGGTCGCGTTGAACTGCCGTACGCTGCCGAAACCCGAGGCGAACGCCACGTCGACGATCGGCAGCCCGGTCTCGGTGAGCAGCTGCTTGGCCAGCAGCAGGCGCTTGGTCCTGGCCACGGCGAGCGGGCCCACGCCGATCTCCGCGGTGAACAGCCGGTGCAGGTGCCGTCCGGTGATGTGCAGCCGCCCGGCCAGCCGGGTCATCCCGCCGTCGTCCGCCACCCCCTCGTCGATCAGCCGGAGCGCCCGGCCGACCAGGTCGCCCCGGTGGTCCCAGCCGGGATCGCCGGGGCTCAGCTCGGGCCGGCACCGCTTGCACGGCCGGAACCCGGCCGCCTCGGCCGAGGCCGCGTGGCGGTAGAACCGCACGTTGCGGGTGGAGGGGGTGCGTGCCGGGCAGATCGGCCGGCAGTAGATGTTGGTGGAGGTGACCGCCGTGTAGAACCGCCCGTCGAACCGGGCGTCCCTCGCGGCCACCGCGCGGTAACAGGAGTCGAAGTCGAGCTCTCTCACGGACACGGTGACGACGCTACCCGCGGCTCAGGGGGGACGGCTGGCGGGAATCGGACCTGGCCGTGGCGGCCCGTCGCGCCGGGGCCGGGACGGTCCACCGGGGGCCGGGAACCGGCCGCGGCAGTCGTCGCGACACAGGCCGGGGACCGGACGGTCCGGCGGAGGTCACTTGGAGGAGACGCCGACGCCGATCTCGAACTCCCGGTAGACGCGGGCCCAGAATCCGTCGCGGAGCCAGACGCGCGCCTCGGGGTACGGGCGCAGCGAGTGGCCCAGCTCCTTCTCCGCCTCGATGAGCAGCTCGGTGTCGATCACCGTGGGCAGGATCGGCCCCGGCAGCAGGTCGCGGATGTTGTCGCGGCCGCGGGTGAGGATCCACTTCTGGGCGACGTGCTCGCCGACCTCCTCGACGCGCGGGCGGCTCGGCCCCAGCTTGGTGACCTGGCCCACGGGGGCCTTGGGCTTGGCGGCGGTGCGCCCGGCGAAGACCTGGGCGGGGGAGGGGGCGATCGGGGGCACCGGCACGGGGACCGGTGCGGGGGCGCGGCTGAAGTAGGAGCGCAGGAAGTCGGCGCTGATGATCTCGACGGTGTCGGACTCCCAGACCAGGCGTTCCGCCTGGTTGGTGCCGTAGGGGGGCTCCACGCCCCACAGGTGGATCCGCACCCCGTAGGCCTGGGCGGCCTCGACGGCGGGGACCATGTCCTCGTCCCCGGCGAGCAGTATCGTGTCGCTCACCGCGTGGTGCCTGGCCAGCGCCTCCAGGTCGCTCCTGATCTGCGCGTCCACGCCCTTCTGCTGGCCTCGCGCGTTCAGGTTGCCCAGGCGCACCTTGACCCAGGGGAGCTGGGCGATGACCCGCTGGTCGACGGTCGGCACCCGGTCGCGGGCGGCGTCGTACCAGTAGATCCGGAGCAGCTCGCCGTGGATGCGCTCCTCGGCGTGCTTCTGCAACGCCTGGATCAGCTCGTCCGCCGCCACCCGGTATTCCTTGCGCTCCTTGGCGCCCAGGAGCACCTCCCCGGCCGCCGCGTACAGATAGCCGACGTCGACCAGGACGGCGTACTTCGCGGCGATGGGATGTGATGTGAGGTCCAGGATGCTCATGTCGTCCTCCAGGCCTCGGAACTAGCTGATCGGCTGACTATATGCGCCCATTTCTTAGATGGTCCCAACTCTCGCGCAACTTGACACCCCGTTCCTTGGATCTATCTCGGCAGCGCGCTGGATCGCCACGCGCCTTGTCCGACAGGAAGTGCTTTTCGCATGCGATCTGAGGGATTGCTCCAGGATTTCGAGGTCTGCGGGGTTTTTCGCACCGGATTCGCCGGTGTGGCAAGCGCCGAGAGGGCGATCACCACCGCGGCGATCTCCTCGGGGGTCGCGTCCCCCTTAATGATCTTCAGGTGTCTCATAGCGGGATGTTCCCGTGCTTCTTCGGGGGCAGGGTCGCGCGCTTGCCACGCAGGGCCCGTAGCGCCTTGACGATCTGGACGCGGGTGTCTGAAGGGCGGATCACGGCGTCCACATACCCACGTTCGGCCGCGAGATACGGGTTGGCGAGAGTGTCTTCGTACTCGGTCACGAACCTGGCCCGCGCGGCGTCCGGCTCCTCGGCCGCGGCCAGCTCGCGCCGGTAGAGGATGTTGACCGCGCCCTGCGCGCCCATCACCGCGATCTGCGCGGTCGGCCAGGCCAGGTTGATGTCGGCGCCCAGGTGCTTGGACCCCATGACGTCGTACGCCCCGCCGTACGCCTTCCTGGTGATGACCGTGACCAGGGGCACGGTCGCCTCCGCGTAGGCGTAGAGCAGCTTGGCGCCGCGCCGGATGATCCCGTTCCATTCCTGGTCGGTGCCCGGCAGGAATCCGGGAACGTCGACGAATGTCAGTACGGGAATGTTAAAGGCATCGCAAGTACGAACGAATCTCGCGGCTTTCTCGGAGGCCGCGATGTCCAGCGTTCCGGCGAAACTCATCGGCTGGTTGGCGACGATCCCCACGGAGCGTCCCTCGACCCTGCCGAAACCCACGAGGATGTTCGGCGCGAATTGCGCGTGCACCTCCAGGAATTCGCCGTCGTCGAGGACGTGTTCGAGAACCGTCCGCATTTCGTAGGGCTGGTTCGCCGAGTCGGGGATGAGCGTGTCGAGCTCGCGGTCGGAGTCGGTGGTCTCCAGCGGCGGATCGGCGTCGAACGCCGGCGCCTCGTCCATGTTGTTGGAGGGCAGGTACGACAGCAGCGCCCTGGCGAAATCCAGGCAGTCGGCCTCGTCGGACGCCTCGTAGTGGGCCACACCCGAGCGGGAGTTGTGCGTGTGCGCACCGCCGAGCTCCTCGAACGTCACCTCCTCGCCGGTGACCGTCCTGATCACGTCGGGGCCGGTGATGAACATGTGCGACTTCTCCGACACCATCAGCACGAAGTCGGTGAGCGCGGGCGAGTAGACGGCGCCGCCCGCGCAGGGGCCCATGACGAGCGAGATCTGCGGGATCACCCCGGAGGCGTGGACGTTGCGCCGGAAGATCTCGGCGTACAGGCCCAGCGAGACGACGCCCTCCTGGATGCGCGCCCCTCCGGAGTCGTTGATGCCGATCACCGGGCAACCGGTCTTCAGCGCGTGGTCCATCACCTTGACGATCTTCTCTCCGAAGACCTCGCCCAGGGACCCGCCGAAGACCGTGAAGTCCTGGGCGAACACCGCCACCGGGCGGTCGTCGACCGTGCCGTACCCGGTCACGACCCCGTCACCGTACGGCCGCTGGCGCTCCAGGCCGAAACTGGTGGACCGGTGCCTGGCCAGCTCGTCGAACTCCACGAAGCTGCCCTCGTCGAGGAGGGCGAGCACCCGCTCCCTCGCGGTCATCTTCCCGGCGGCGTGCTGCTTCTCGACGGCTCGTGCCGAACCCGCGTGGGCCGCCTCACCCAGGCGGCGCTCAAGATCGGCCAGCTTGCCGGCCGTCGTGTGGATGTCGGGTCCGGAATCCAGCGGTTCGGCGCTCAGGGGCTCGCTCATTCCAGCAGGGTAACCGTCCGCTCACATCGCGAACCATCGGGGGCGATCGTTCGTTTCCTCCCTGCGAGTGAACCGAAGTGGACTGATCGGTCAAGCTGGGGGAAGGGCGGCGCCATGGCAGATATCACGGAGGCGGTAAGAACACGGGGGCTGGTCAAGAGATTCGGGCAGCAGGTCGCCGTGGGAGGTGTCGACCTGGTCGTGCCACAGGGCGGTTTCGCCGGGCTTGTCGGACCCAACGGGGCGGGGAAGACCACCACCCTCAGCATGGTCACCGGCCTGCTCCGCCCCGACGACGGCTCGGTCCACATCGGTGGCGCCGACGTCTGGCGTGACCAGGGCGCGGTCAAGGCCCGCATCGGGGTGCTCCCCGAGGGATTACGCCTGTTCGAGCGCCTGTCGGGCAGGGAGCTGCTCTCCTACAACGGCCAGCTCCGCGGCATCCCCAAGGCCGAGGTGGACCGGCGGGCGGAGGAGTTGCTGAACGTCATGGCCCTCACCGGCTCGGCGGACAAGCTCGTCGTCGACTACTCCACCGGCATGCGCAAGAAGATCGGCCTGGCCGCGGCGCTGCTGCACAACCCCGACGTGCTCTTCCTCGACGAGCCGTTCGAGGGCGTCGACCCGGTCAGCGCCAACACCCTCGTCGAGGTGCTCAGGCGCTACACCGCCTCCGGCTCGACGGTGGTCTTCTCCAGCCACGTGATGGAGCTCGTCGAGCGCCTGTGCGACTGGGTCTCGGTGATGGACCGCGGGCGGATCGTCGCCCAGGGGCCGCTGGACGAGGTGAGGGCGGGCCGCAGTCTCAACGAGGCGTTCCTCGCCCTGGTCGGGGCGAGGGGCGACGGCGATCCGGCGGGACGGGAGGGCCTGTCGTGGCTGGGCGCGACCCCCTCGTGAACGCCGGGACCGTACGGGTGGGGCCCATGGTGTTCGTGCGGCTCAAGCTGCGGCTCGTCGCGGGAAACCTGCGGGGCAGCACCCAGCGCCTGCTGGGGTTCGTCTTCACGACGATCGCCGCGCTCCTCTTCGGCACCGTCGGCTTCCTGATGATGTCCTCGCTGCGCCTCGCGTCCGCCGACGTCGCCGTGGAGACCGTGACGGTGCTGTTCACCGTCTTCCTGGTGGGCTGGGCGATCGTGCCGCTGCTGGCGTTCGGGGTGGACGACACGCTCGACCCGTCGCGCCTCGCCCTGTTCCCGCTGCGGACCGGCCAGCTCGTCACCGGCATGTTCGCCGCCTCGATCACCGGCGTGTGGCCGCTCGCCTCGCTCGCCGTGACGGCGGGGGCGGTGGCCGGTCTGGCCACCGGGATCGGCGGGGTGCTCCTGGGCGCGGTCGTGGTGCTGCTCCACTTCGCGCTCTGCGTCATGCTCTCCCGGCTGGTCACCACGTCGCTGTCGGGGATCCTGCGCACCCGCAGGGGCCGCGACGTGCTCGCCGTCTCGGTGGTCTTCATCGTCCTGGCGGCCCAGCTGCCCAACCTGCTGATCAACGGCGGCGTGTCGGCCGATCCCAGGGCCGTGCTGCACGCCCTGGCCTCGGCGCTGAGCTGGACCCCCTCCGGTGTCGCGGCCCGCTCCATCGCCGACGGCGGCCTGACGGCGCTCGCCGGGGCGGCCCTGCTCGCGCTCCTGATCGCCGGGGCGGGGTGGCTGTGGATCGCGGCGCTGCGCCGTGCCCTGGTCACCCCCGACGCCTCCACCCAGGGCGCGTCGGTGCGCAACTCCCGTGGCCTGCCGGCGAAGGTCCTGCCCGACGGCCCGCTCGCCGCGGTCGTGGGCAAGGAGTTCAGGTACGCCAGGCGCGACCCGCGAGGCAGGGTCGGCTGGTTCGCCGCCATCGCGGTCACCGGCGTGATGGCCTTCTCCATGTACGGGGACGGCGAGGGCGCGGCCGGGGGCGTCCTCGCGATCGCGCCCGCCTGCATCGGCGCGGTGATGATCAGCATCCAGTGGTGCAACGCCTTCGGTATCGACGGCCGTTCCCTGTGGATGAACGCCGTCGCCTACGGCAGCGACCGCGACTGGCGTACCGACATCGCCGGGAGGCACCTCGCCGTGGCGACGATCGCGGTCCCGCTGCTGCTCCTGCTCGCCGCGGTCGCGGCGCTGCTCTCCGGGGACGTCGGGTGGGTGGTCCCCGCCGCGCTCACCGCCTGGGGCGTGCTGGGGGCCGGGCTCGGCGTGGGCGCGCTGACCAGCGTGCTGGTGCCCTACACCGTGCCCGAGCGCCTGAACGCCTTCACCGGCGCGGCCCCCGGCCAGGGCGGCATCGCCTTCGTGGCGTCGTTCGGCGCGCTGATCTGCACCGGCCTGCTCGCGCTGCCGATCGTCCTGCCGGTCCTGCTCGGTCTCACCTGGGTCAGCGCGCTCGCGGTGCCGTACGGGCTGCTGCTCTCCTGGGGCGGACGCAGGATCGCGGGAAAGATCGCCTTCGCCAGGTATCCGGCGCTCCTGCAGGCGACCTCCGTCGCCACCTGACGCCCCCGCGCCTCCCCTCCTGGCCGTACGCGGGCCCGGAGGGGAGCGGCGGCCCGACGGCTGCCGGAACGGTGAAGAACGGTCCTCGGCGACTGTCACGCACGGCCCCGGGAACGGCAGGGGAGCAGCCTCCTCAGTGGTCTAGTCCAATGGGTGAGACCGGTCTCCGTTCGACAAAACGGACTGGGTACGCTGGCGAGCATGCCCGCCACCGTGTCCCATCAGGCAGAGCGTTCCTCCGCTGTCACCGAGATGCCCGACGAGCTGCGCGCGGACGTGCGACTGCTCGGCGAGCTCCTGGGGCAGGTCATCGCCGAGCATGGCGGCGATGACCTGCTCGCCGATGTCGAACGGCTACGCAAGGCCGTCATCGGGGCCCGCAGAAAGCAGGTGTCGGTCGACGAGATCACCGCGATGGTGGCCGAGTGGCCGATCGACCGCGCGGTGCAGATCGCCCGCGCGTTCACCTGTTACTTCCACCTGGCGAACCTCGCCGAGGAGCACTTCAGGATCCGCACGCTCAGGGTTCGCGACACCGGCGAGGAGCCGCTGCCCGAGTCCCTGGCACAGGCCGTGCAGGAGCTCGGCGACGGCAAGGTCGCCGAGCTCGTCGAGGGACTGCGCCTGCACCCCGTGCTGACCGCGCACCCCACCGAGGCCCGCAGGCGCGCCGTGGTCACCGCGATCCAGCGCATCAGCGGCCAGCTCACCGCCTACAACAGCTCGGACAGGGGCGCGGCCGAGCGGGCGGAGACCCGGCGGCGGCTGCTGGAGGAGATCGACCTGCTGTGGCGTACCGCCCAGCTCAGGTCCACCAAGCTCGACCCGCTGGACGAGGTGCGCACCGCGATGGCGGCCTTCGACGAGACCCTCTTCCGGGTGGTCCCGCAGGTCTACCGCGCCCTGGACGCCGCGCTCGGCGGCGGAGGCGGCACCGCCAAGCCCCGGGCCCGCGCCTTCATCAGGTACGGCAGCTGGATCGGCGGCGACCGCGACGGCAACCCGAACGTCACCTCCAAGGTGACCAGGGACGCGGTGCTCATCCAGGCCGAGCACGTGCTGATCGCCCTGGAGAACGCCACGCTCAGGATCGGCCGCTCCCTCACCCTCACCGCCGACTACACCCCCGCCTCGGCGGGGCTGAGGGCCGCGCTGTCGAGCGCGGTGAACGACCACCCCGACGTGGTCTCGGAGATGGCGACCCGCTCCCCGAGGGAGCCGCACCGGCAGTGGCTGATGTTCGTCGCCGCCCGCATCGCGGCCACCCGCCAGCGCGGCCTCGACCTGGCCTACCGCTCGCCCGAGCAGCTGCTCGCCGACCTGCGCACGGCCCAGGACTCGCTGGTCGAGGCCGGGGCGAACCGGCAGGCGTACGGAGAGCTGCAGCACCTCATCTGGCAGGTGGAGACGTTCGGCTTCCACCTGGCCGAGCTGGAGGTCCGCCAGCACTCGCAGGTCCACGCCGCCGCACTGGAGGACATCGCCGCCGGGCGCACCTCCGAGCGGACCGAGGAGGTCCTGGCCACGATCCGCACGATCGCCTGGATCCAGGAGCGGTTCGGGGTGACCGCCTGCCGCCGCTACGTCGTCTCCTTCACCCGCTCGGCCGACGACATCGCCGCCGTCCACGCGCTGGCCGCGCACGCGATGGGCGACCGGGCCCCCAGGCTCGACGTCGTCCCGCTGTTCGAGTCGGGCGCCGACCTGGCCGCCGCCCCGGCCGTCCTGTCGGGGATGCTCCAGATCCCGGCCGTACAGGCCAGGCTCGCCGAGGAGCGGCGCCTGGAGGTCATGCTCGGCTACTCCGACTCCGCCAAGGAACTCGGCCCGGCCGCCGCGACCCTGAAGCTCTACGAGGCCCAGGAGGCGCTCGCCACCTGGTCGGCCGAGCACGACGTGCCGCTCACGCTGTTCCACGGCAGGGGCGGCGCCCTGGGCCGAGGCGGCGGCCCGGCCAACAGGGCCGTGCTCGCGCAGGCCCCAGGGTCGGTCGGCGGCAGGTTCAAGGTCACCGAGCAGGGCGAGGTCATCTTCGCCCGCTACGGCCACGACGCCATCGCCCGCCGCCACATGGAGCAGGTCACCTCGGCGGTCCTGCTCGCCTCCACCCCGTCCATCGAGGCCCGGACGGCCGAGGCGGCGGGACGCTTCCGCGGTGTGGCCGAACGGGTCGCCTCCGCCTCGGAGAAGGCGTACCGGCTGCTGACCGAGGCGCCCGGCTTTCCCGAGTGGTTCTCCCTGGTCAGCCCGCTGGAGGAGATCGGCTCGCTGCGCCTGGGGTCCCGCCCGGCCCGGCGCGGTCTCGGCGCGCCCAGGTCCCTGGACGACCTGCGGGCCATCCCGTGGGTGTTCGCCTGGGCACAGACCCGGGTCAACCTGCCGGGCTGGTACGGCCTGGGCAGCGGCCTGGAGGCGGTGATCTCCGAGGCGGGCCTGGACGAGCTGCGCGCCGCCTACCGCGAGTGGCCGCTGTTCGCCTCGCTGCTGGACAACGTGGAGATGTCGCTCGCCAAGACCGACCGCGACATCGCCGCCCGCTACCTCGCGCTCGGCGCGAGGGACGACTTCGTCGAGCAGGTCCTGACCGAGTACGACCTGACGCGCCGCCTGGTCCTGGAGATCACCGGCCACACCCGCCTGCTGGAGGACCGCAAGGTGCTGTCCCGCGCGGTGCAGCTCCGCGACCCGTACGTGGACGCGCTCTCCCACCTGCAGTTGCGCGCCCTGTCCACGCTCCGCGCGGACGAGGGGCTGTCGGAGGGCGAGCGCGAGCGCCTGTCCACGCTGCTGCTCCTGTCGGTCAACGGCGTCGCCGCCGGCCTGCAGAACACCGGCTGAGCGCGGGCGGACGGTTCAGCGGCCGATGCGGTGGGCTCCCGCGTAGACGTTGAAGCGTTCCTCGCGCAGGAAGCCGACCAGCGTCATCCCGAACTCCCTCGCCAGGTCGACGGCGAGGGAGGACGGCGCGGAGACCGCGCAGACGACCGGCAGGCCCGCGGTGAGGGCCTTCTGCATGATCTCGTAGCTGGTCCGCCCGCTCACCATGAGCACGTGCCCGCCCAGCGGCAGTCTTCCGCCCATCATGGCCCAGCCGACCAGCTTGTCCAGCGCGTTGTGCCGCCCCACGTCCTCGCGGACCGCGAGCGGCTCACCGTCGGGGGTGAACAGGCCGGCCGCGTGCAGCCCTCCGGTCTTGCCGAAGACCCCCTGGGCGCTCCTCAGCCGGTCGGGGAGGTCGTACAGGACCTCGGGGGAGACGAGCAGGTCCTCCTGGTCGGGCAGCGGCGAGCAGCGGCCGCGCAGGGCGTCGAGGCCGGCGGTGCCGCAGACGCCGCACGCGCTCGACGTCACGAAGTGCCGGTCGAGCGAGGGCAGGTCGGGCAGCACGCGACCGCGCAGCCGTACGGTCACCGTGTTGTAGCGCGCCTCGGGCGGCACGTCCTCGTCGGTGCAGTAGGCGATGGACGCGACGTCCGCCGGTGCCGCGACCCCCTCGCCGTACAGGAATCCGGCCGCCAGCTCGAAGTCGTGCCCGGGGGTGCGCATGGTGATCGCGACCGTGCGACGCTCCTCGCCCGCCTGGATGCGGATCTCCATCGGCTCCTCGGTGGCGAGGTCGTCCCGGCGCTCGTGAAGGGTCCCCGCCCGCATCTGCCCGACCCGCGCCCTGGTGGTGGGCCCCGGTCTCCGCACGGCCTCCACGATCTCCAAGCCCGAGTCCGTTCTTGAGCCCGGAGTCGCCTTCCTGGCGAAGGCAGGTTCCGAGGTGTCCCCTCCCGCCTCTCGGGCCGCCGCCGGGCCCGTACCCATCTCGGAGCCGGGATCGCCCCCCGTGCCGGTCGTGTTCCGCGCGCTGAGATGTCTGCTCATACGTTCATCGTCTCTTTTCGCGACCTTCCGCACGCTTTCCCGACCCGGTCAAAGGCCTGACCTTGCCCGCCGACCCAGACTTCGGTAACAGTATTCCCTGGTCATTGGATTAATTCGGTAACAGGGGGTCGTTAGTGGAGGCAAGATGGCTAAGTGCTCGACTCGCCCTTCACCGATCTTGACCGCCCGCCGCTCTCCCAGGCGGCGCTCACCCGCGCCCTGGTCCGTCCCGGGGGCCTCTGGTCCGGCATCACCGTGGTCGACAGGACCGGATCGACCAACGCCGACCTCGCGCACGCCGTCCGCGACGGCGCACGGCAGGGAGCCGTCGTCGTCGCCGAGTCCCAGTTCGCCGGGCGCGGCAGGCTCGGCCGTGTCTGGAGCGCTCCGCCGCGTTCCGGCCTGACGTTCTCGGTGCTCCTGCGTCCCGACCCGCCCATGTCCACCCAGGGGTGGCTGCCCCTGCTCGTCGGCCTGGCGGTCGCGTCGGCCGTCCGGAAGGTCGCCGAGATCGACGTACGGCTCAAGTGGCCCAACGACCTGCTGATCGGCGAACGCAAGCTCGCCGGGGTGCTCGCCGAGCGGATCGACAGCGCGGTGATCGTGGGGGTCGGCCTCAACGTGAGCGTGCGCCCGGAGGAGCTGCCGGTGGAGACCGCGACCTCCCTCGCCGTCGAGAAGGCCGCCTGCACCGACCGCGACCCGATCCTGCGCGCGGTGCTGCGGGAGATCGAGACCCACTACCGCGAGTGGTCGGAGGCGGACGGCGACGTCGAGGCGTGCGGCCTGCGGGCCGCCTATCTCGCGGTCAGCGCCACGGTCGGCCGGGAGGTGAGGGTGGAGCTGCCGGGCGAGCGGGTGCTGACCGGCACCGCCACCGGCGTCGACCGCGCCGGGCACCTGCTCGTCAGCTCCAAGGGGGAGGAGCACACGCTCAGCGCGGGTGACGTCGTGCATGTTCGGCCTCACACCTCGTGACGCAGGGCATGCGCACGTGTCACGATTTGCCCCATGGGTCTACCCGATCACCACATGACGGAGGGGGAGCGACGGATCACGTCGTTCCACCCTCACTGGAAGCGACTCACCGGCCCGTTCCTCATGCTGATCCTGATCAGCGCAGGATCCGGTGCCGCCCTTTACTTCATGCCCGACTTCGAATATCGGCTCTACGCGAGCGTCGCGGTGGCGGTGATCGCCGTCGGCCTGCTGACGGTGTGGTCGTTCATTCCGTACCTGCGCTGGAAGAACGCCGTCTACATCCTCACCTCGCACCGGTTCACCATCAGCACCGGGGTGCTGAACAAGTCCATCGACGACATCCCGATGGTCAAGGTGAACTCGGTCAGCGCCGACCAGACCTTCATGGAGAGGCTCCTGGGCTGCGGCACGCTGGTCGTCGAGTCGGCGAGCGAGCAGGGCCGGATCACGCTGCGGGACATCCCCCACATCCAGGAGGTCCGGGCCGAGCTGTTCCGCGCGCTCGACGACGCGCTCGACGGGGAGCCGTCGGAACCCGGACGGTGACCCGTGGGGCGTGACCTCCCGGATCCGGGGGAGGCCGGGGGAGAGGCGGAGGTCCCCGTCGGACGTCCGGCGGCCGAGCGTGCCCACGCCGGACCTCCGGCGGCCGAGCAGGCTCACGCCGGACGCCCGACGGCCGAGCAGATCGAACGCCTCTTCGTCGGGGCGTCTCCTCGCCACACCCGGATCCAGGTGGCGAGTCTTGCCCGGGTGCCGCAGGAGCTCACCGAGCGGATCTGGCGCGCGCTGGGGTTCGCCACGCTCCCGGACGACGCCGTGGCCTTCACCGACGCGGACGTGGCCGTGCTGGAGCGGGTCCGGGCGATGATGGAGGGCGACCTGCTGGACGACCAGACCGTCATCCGGATGGCGAGGGCGCTCGGCCAGACGACGGCGAGGCTCGCGCAGTGGCAGGCCGAGATCATGATCGGCGCGATGCTCGACCCGGGCCGCCGCCCCACCGACGAGGACCTGGCGGCGGTCATGGAGACCTCGCGCCGGCTGCTCCCCGACTTCGAGCAGATACTGGTCCACATCTGGCGCGCCCAGCTCGCCGCCGCGGGGACCCGCCTGCTCACGCTCGCCGACATCACCGACGAGATCGTGCCGGACAGGCTCACCCTCGCGGTGGGCTTCGCCGACCTGGTCTCCTTCACCCGGGTCTCGCGCGAGCTGGACGAGCGGGGCCTGGCCGAGCTGGTCGAGGGTTTCGAGTCGCGGGCCTCGGACGTGGTCGCCGAGCACGGGGGACGGATGGTCAAGACGCTCGGGGACGAGGTGTTCTTCACGGCGGCCGACCCGAGGAAGGCCGCGGTGATCGCCCTGGATCTGGTCGGCGCGATCCGCAGGTACGGGCCCGAGGTGCGGATCGGGCTCGCGTACGGTCCGGTGCTGCCGATCATGGGCGACGTCTTCGGTACGACGGTCAACCTGGCGGCCAGGCTCACCGCCATCGCCCGCCCCGGCACGGTCGTCGTCGACGACAGGCTGGCCGAGGCGCTGAAGGGCGCGCCCGGTGTCGAGATCGGCCGCATCCGCCAGCGGCCGGCCCGTGGCCTGGGGGTGGTGCAGCCCTACGTGTTGCGCCGGGCTGGTAATCATTGACTGCCGGGTGCCCAAGTCCGTTCAATCGGTAAGCGGCCCCGTGAAGATCGAAACCATGACAGATGAGGTGCAGGACATGCCGTACACCGTGCAAGGCGTGGTCGCGCGTGGCAAGGGCGAGCCCGTCTCGCTGGAGACCGTTATCGTGCCGGATCCCGGCCCTGGCGAGGCCGTGGTGACGGTCCAGGCCTGTGGTGTCTGCCACACGGACCTGCACTACCGCGAGGGCGGCATCAACGACGAGTTCCCGTTCCTGCTCGGCCACGAGGCCGCGGGAGTGGTCGAGGCCGTCGGCGAGGGCGTCACCGAGGTGGCCCCCGGTGACTTCGTGATCCTGAACTGGCGGGCCGTCTGCGGCGAGTGCCGGGCGTGTCTGCGAGGCCGTCCCTGGTACTGCTTCAACACCCACAACGCCACCCAGAAGATGACCCTGGAGGACGGCACGCCGCTCAGCCCGGCCCTGGGCATCGGCGCCTTCATCGAGAAGACCCTGGTCGCGGCCGGGCAGTGCACCAAGGTCGACCCTGCGGCACCGGCGCAGGTGGCCGGGCTGCTGGGCTGCGGCGTGATGGCGGGCATCGGCGCGGCGATCAACACCGGCGGCGTGACCCGCGGTGACAGCGTGGCGGTCATCGGATGCGGCGGCGTCGGCGACGCGGCCGTTCTCGGCGCCGCCCTGGCGGGCGCCTCGAAGATCATCGCGGTGGACGTGGACGACCGCAAACTCGCCTGGGCCAAGGAGTTCGGCGCCACCCACACGGTCAACTCCCGCACCTCCGACGTGGTCGAGACGGTCAAGGAGCTCACCGGCGGCAACGGCGCGGACGTGGTCATCGAGGCGGTCGGCCGCCCGGAGACGTACCGGCAGGCCTTCTACGCCCGCGACCTGGCCGGGACCGTCGTCCTGGTCGGGGTGCCCACCCCGGACATGACGCTGGAGCTGCCGCTGCTCGACGTCTTCGGCCGAGGTGGCGCGCTGAAGTCCTCCTGGTACGGCGACTGCCTGCCCAGCCGCGACTTCCCCATGCTCATCGACCTCTATCTCCAGGGGCGGCTCGACCTCGACCGCTTCGTCTCCGAGACGATCGGTCTCGGCGACATCGAGGACGCCTTCGCGAAGATGCACCGCGGCGAGGTCCTGCGTTCGGTGGTGATCCTGTGATCGACAAGGTCGTCACCTCGGGAACGTTCTCGCTGGACGGCGGGACGTGGGACGTCGACAACAACGTCTGGATCGTCGGCTCGGCGAGCGAGGTGCTGATCGTCGACGCCGCCCACGACGCCGCCGCGATCGCCGAGAGGGTCGGCGACCGCGAGGTCAAGGCCATCGTCTGCACCCACGCGCACAACGACCACATCGACGCGGCGGCCGACCTCGCCGAGCGGACGGGCGCGCCGATCCTGCTCCACCCGGCCGACCAGGTGCTGTGGGAGATGGTCTACACCGACCTGCCGTACACCCCGCTCAAGGACGGGCAGGTGCTCTCGGCCGGCGGAGTCGAGCTGACCGTGCTGCACACGCCCGGCCACGCTCCGGGCGCGGTCTGCCTGTACGGGGCGGAGATCGGCGCGGTCTTCACCGGCGACACCCTGTTCAACGGGGGTCCCGGCGCGACGGGAAGGTCCTTCTCCTCCTTCGACACGATCATCGAGTCGATCACGGCGAAGCTGCTCACCCTGCCGCCGGGGACGGCCGTGCACACCGGTCACGGCGAGTCCACCTCCATCGGCGCGGAGGCGGGGCACCTGGAGGAATGGCTCGCCAGGGGCCACTGACCCGCGTCTTTCCGCACTCGATCCGCTCACGCGTCCCGGCCTTCGCCGGGGCGCGTTCGCGTTTCCCGCTCCCCTGCCTCGGTGGTGTGTCCACGGGTCCCCTTCCCGGGTTTCCGGCGGACCTTTTCCGGTGATCGCCCGCCAGTCGGCCCTGAGGTCGTGAGGTTTTCCGCACGTCGACCGGTTGCCGCCCGGGTGGGAACTTCGGACCGATGACAGAGAGATTAAGGTCGTGTGCCCTAGTTCACATAGGCAAGGCTTACCAAATGAGCTAGTTTAGGTGTGCCTAACCTATGGTAGCCTCCAGAAAGGTCGCACTCCCGTGTACGTATGCCTCTGCCGCGCGGTGACCGAGAACGAGGTGCACGACTGCATCTCGGCAGGGGCCAGAAGCGCGCGCCAGATCCGCGATGCCACGGGCGCCGGCGGCGACTGTGCTTCTTGCGTGCGAAAAATCTGTGCGATCCTGAAGCGGTCTGAAGATTTGATGCCGACCGCATAGCACGAGGAGCCCGCCATGCAGGGCGACAAGAAAATCATCGAACTGCTCAACGAGCAGCTGACCGCGGAGCTGACCGCGATCAACCAGTACTTCCTGCACGCCAAGATGCAGGAGAACTGGGGGTATACCCGGTTGGCCAAATACACCCGCGAAGAGTCCATCGACGAGATGCGCCACGCGGAGAAGCTCACCGACCGCATCCTCTTCCTTGAAGGACTGCCCAACTACCAGAAGCTGGGCACCCTCCACATCGGCCAGACCGTCGCCGAGCAGCTCCGCGCCGACCTGGACGTCGAGCTTGAGGTCGTCAACCGGCTGAAGCCCGCCATCATCCTGATGCGTGAGAAGGGCGACACCACCTCGGCCCGGCTCTTCGAGGAGATCCTGGAGGACGAGGAGCACCACATCGACTACCTGGAGACCGAGCTGGGTCTCATCGGGAGCCTCGGGGAGCAGCTCTACCTCGCCCGCTACGCAGAGCCGCCCTCGGCGTCTTGAGGTAATAAAGCATGAACACGCCCACCAGATCCCCTCTGGTGGGCGTGTTCTGTTTTGTCGCCTCCCCCTTTTGGGGCGCTGTGCTTTCCAGGCACTTCCAATGCGGGAGACCTACTCCGTGGCCCTCGGCCGTTGCGGGATGACTATCCGGGATTTATCAGTGTTTGCCCAGGTCAATGGATAGGTCAACGACGAGTCAAACCGCGCGCTGTACCCGGGAAACGATCCCCTAAGGTCCTACGATCGCAACATGACCTGTGTACTACTCGCCGAGGATGACACCTCGATTTCCGAGCCACTGGCGCGAGCTCTGCGCCGCGAGGGTTATCAAGTAGAGGTGAGCCCTGATGGCCCGCAGGCTCTGGAGCGGGCTCTGTCGGGTGGCATAGACCTGATCGTTCTCGATCTGGGCCTGCCCGAGATGGACGGCCTGGAGGTGGCCCGGCGCATTCGCGCCGAGGGCCACGGGACTCCCGTGCTGATCCTCACCGCCCGTGTCGACGAGGTCGACACGGTGGTGGGCCTCGACGCCGGGGCCGACGACTATGTCACCAAGCCTTTCCGCCTCGCCGAGCTGCTGGCGCGCGTCCGCGCGCTCCTGCGGCGCGGCACGTCCGAGACGCCCGTGGTCCAGGGCGTGCGCATCGACGCCGACTCACGTCGCGCGTGGATGGGAGACAAGGAGTTGCATCTGACCACCAAGGAGTTCGATCTGCTGAGGGTCCTGGTCCGGGACGCGGGAAAGGTGGTCACCCGCGAGCAGATCATGCGCGAGGTGTGGGACACCAACTGGTGGGGGTCGACCAAGACCCTGGACATGCACATCTCGTGGCTCCGCCGGAAACTCGGTGACGACGCCGCCAAGCCCCGATACATCACGACCGTTCGAGGAGTCGGCTTCAGGTTCGAGCGCGAGTAGGGGATGCGTCGCCGCCTGCTCTCCTCAACCCTCCTCGTCGCGGTCATCGGGGTGTTGCTGCTCGGCATCCCCCTCGGTGTGGCGGTCAACCGGCTCATCGAGGAGGAGGCGACCCAGGAGCTCTCCTCGCACGCCAGAAGCCTGCTGGGGGAGGTCGAGTACGCCCGGATCCAGGATCAGCCCGTCGACGAGCACCAGCTGCAGCGCAAGTATTCCGATCTCTACATTCAGATTTACGCGAAAGGGACGCCGCCCCAGGTGATAACGGTGGGCACCGAGCCCCCCGAGAACCAGAAGATGACCGAGGACGCGCAGTCGGAGAACGGCGTGTACGTCGCGGTCAGCCGGGACAAGACGGGAGTGGAGCGCGAGGTCCGCGCGTGGTTGTTCCTCATCCTGGGACTCGCCGCGGCTGCCCTCGCGGTCGCGGTGGGGCTCGCCATAGTGCAGTCGCGCCGCCTGAGCTTACCGCTCAGCGACCTTGCGATGATCGCTGAGCGGCTCGGTTCCGGCGACGCCAGACCGAGCAAGCACCGCTACGGCATCCAGGAGCTCGATCGGGTGGCCGAGGTGCTCGACCGCAGCGCGACCCGCATCTCCGACCTCCTGTCCAGGGAGCGGGAGTTCGCCACCGACGCCTCCCACCAGCTGCGCACCCCGCTCACCGGCCTGACCATGAGACTTGAGGAGATCGTCGCCGCCGCCGACGAGCCGGGCATCGTCAAGGAGGAGGGCGAGGCCGCGATCGTGCAGGCCGAACGGCTCACCGCCGTGATCGACGAGCTGCTGGCCACCGCCAGAAGGCAGCGTCAGGCACAGTCCGAGGTCGTCGAGCTCGACACGCTGCTCGACCAGCAGTTCATCGAGTGGGGCCCCGCGTTTCGCAGGGCCGGGCGGCGGCTCAGCCTGGCCGGTACGCGCGGGCTCCAGGCGCTGGGCACCGGTGGCGGCATCGGCCAGGTGATCTCCACCCTGCTGGAGAACTCGCTGAAGCACGGAGACGGCACGGTGACCGTGACCACCTGCACCAAGGAGAGGTCCGTCGTGATCGAGGTGGCCGACGAGGGCAGGGGCATCACCGACGACCTGGTTCCGCGGGTCTTCGAGCGGAACGTGAGCGGGGGCGGTGGCACCGGGCTCGGCCTGCCCCTCGCCAGGGCGCAGGCCGCGGCGGACGGCGGACGTCTGGAGCTCGTGAAGGCGCGTCCCGCGACGTTCGCGCTCTTTCTGCGTCAGGTGGGCGAGACCGTCAGGAACCGCGTCGTCCGCGGGCCCGCCTGACCGCGGCCGGCCGGCGCGCTTCGATCGAAGCAGGACTCGTTTCCGCGGGTGCCATCTCGTGGCCGTCCGATCCGGTGCGGCGGACGATCACCCCGGGTCGAGGGAACGCGCGGATCAGCCGGACTGGCGCGGGCCGGTGGGGGGCGTGTTCTCTTCCGCCGGCTTGCCCAGGAGATACATGTGGCCGTTGACCTGGCTGTTCGGCACCGCCGACCGGTTGGGCGGCGTACCGGGCACGGGCTCCGCCTGCCCCACGGGCGGCGAGATCGGCAGGAAGACCCACTTCTTGTACGACCAGAACCTGAACAGGGTCCCGAGGGCGGTACCGGTGAGCAGGGCGATGTTGTAACTCAGCACGTCCTGCAGGCCCAGGGTGTAGGTCACGAAGCCGATCACCAGCAGCGAGATCAGCAGGCCGATGCCGTTGAGGACGAAGAACAGGAAATACTCGCGGGCGAGGCCGCTCTGCTCGCGGTGCCTGAACGTCCAGTAGCGGTTTCCCAGGTAGGCCAGGGTCGCCGCGACGATCGTGGCGATCACCTTGGAGGTGAGCGGTCCCCAGCCGAGACCGAACCTGAGCAGGTTGGTGCCGCCGGTGTCGACCACGAAGGCGATCGCGCCGATCGTCCCGAACTTCGCCAGCTCGCGCGCCAGGTCGGCGAGCCGCCGGTAGGCGTGTCGGAGAAACTCCACGTTTCCTGCACGGTCCTTTCGGGGGTCGGCCGCCGATCCGCCGCTTCGGAGGATCTCGAACACTCTTCGGGTCAGGTTACCGGTGAGGAGGCGTGATCCGCGCGAGGTTGACTCGTCGGTGTAGATATCCGTCAGCAAGTGCCTTTTCAACAAATGTCTCATAACACGGGATAAATGGGGGCGGTGACGTTACGCTGACCCGGTAGATCACGGGAAGCCCTCGGCAGCTCCGCCTCCCGTGGTCGGTCCAGACGGACTGCCGTACGCGACGGCCACTACCCCGGGGATCCACCCTTGCGCCGCCGACTCCTCGCCTTGATCCTGGGCCTGTCGATGACGACCGCCTGCGGTGCGGGGAGCGAGACGCGGGTCACCACCCCCGAGGCCGGCGGCCCGTCGCGCGAGGCGTCCACCGAGGTGGAGCTCGGCGAGGCGACCGACGCCCTCGCGCTGCTGAGCAGGCTCGACGACGCCTGGCGCGACAAGGACTGCGCGACGGTCGAGAGGCTCACCACCTGGGCGGAGAGAGCGCTGGGCGGTCGTGCCTGTGAGGCGACCCGGAACGGCCGCCCAGCCCCCGCCAGGAAGTCCTACAGCGTGGCGGAGTTGTACCTGCCGGGCACCGTCGGCGAGGACCGCTGGTTCGTCGCCCTGGCCCGAGAGCCCGACCCGGCCTACTTCCTCTTCGTCCAGGAGGGCGGCGAGTGGCGGCTCGGCGCCGGGCCCATCCCGATCAGGGGCGAGATCCGCGAGCCGACCGAGGGCGCGGTGCCCGCCGACGACCCGTCGGTGGGGGTGAAGGCCCGCCTTGTGCCGCAGCGCTACCTGGCCTACCTGACCGACCCGGCGGGGGTGAGCGGGGTGACCTTCCCCAAGGGCGACCCGGCCCGTGATCTCTTCGGTGATCTGGTCAGGCGCCCGCAGAGCGTGCGGCCCGACCGTCTCACCACCGAGGTCCGCCTGCTCGTCGGCCCCCAGCGCGCGCTGCTGCTGCCCGGCGGCGGTGCCCTGGTCATCCACGCCCTGGAGATCGAACACCGGCAGAGGGCCCGTGAGGGGCGCTCCGCCCTGGCCCGCCCCCTCTACGGCAAGGCCGACCTGCGCGGTTTCACCGGCAGGACCAGAACCGCCAGGCTGACCGGGACCGAGGTCGTGCTCGTCGCCACCGAGATCATGGGCAAGGGTGCCGAACTCGCCACCACCGGCCTGCGCCGCGGCCTCGCCACCCTCACGGCGGACTGACCTCACCCCGTCACGACCCTGTCACAGCGTCCGCCGGCCACCCGCCGGCCACCCGCCGTCCGCCCGACGCCTGGCCGCGCATCGTGCGACGGTAAACTTAACCGCTGTGAGCAGCCCTTCTTTGGCCAGTCCCATCGGACCCGTCGTCGGCGTGATCGGAGCGGGCCAGCTGGCCCGGATGACGCAGCAGGCGGCGATCGCCCTCGGCATCGAGCTGCGGGTCCTGGCCAACTCGCCCGACGAGAGCGCCGCCCGTGTGATCGCCGACGTGCGCCTGGGCGACTACCGGTCGCTGGCGGACCTGCGCGATCTCGCCAAGGGATGTGACGCGGTCACGTTCGACCACGAGCACGTGCCCACCGAGCACGTCCGCGCCCTGGCCGAGGACGGCTTCGCCGTGCGTCCCGGCGCGGAGGCGCTCGTCCATGCCCAGGACAAGGCCGTGATGCGCGAGCGGCTGACCGCGATCGGCGTCCCCTGCCCACCCTGGCGGCGGGTCGAGACGGTCGCCGACGTCGAGGAGTTCGCCGCGGAGAACGGCTGGCCGGTCGTGCTCAAGGCGGTGAGGGGCGGCTACGACGGGCGCGGCGTCTGGGTCTGCCACTCCGCGGCCGAGACGACCGAGGTCCTCGCCTCCGGCGTACCGCTGATGGCCGAGGGGTTCGTGCCGTTCGAGCGGGAGCTCGCCGTGCTGGTCGCCAGGTCGCCGCACGGGCAGGGGGTCAGCTACCCGGTGGTGGAGACCGTCCAGCGCGACGGCATCTGCGTCGAGGTGCTCGCCCCGGCTCCCGGCCTCGACCCCGAGTGGGCCGCGGTGGCCCAGCGGATCGCCCTGACCATCGCCAAGGAGCTGGGTGTGACCGGGCTGCTCGCCGTGGAGATGTTCGCCACCCCCTCGGGGCTGGTGGTGAACGAGCTGGCGATGCGCCCGCACAACAGCGGCCACTGGACGATCGACGGGGCCCGCACCTCCCAGTACGAGCAGCACCTGCGTGCGGTCCTCGACCTTCCGCTCGGGTCGCCCGCGCCGACCGCCCCCGTGGTGGTGATGGCGAACCTCCTGGGCGGCGACGACCCCGACATCTTCTCCCGGTACGAGCACGTGATGGCTTACGACCCGGGGATCAAGGTCCACTTCTACGGCAAGGAGGTGCGGCCGGGACGCAAGATCGGCCACGTCACCGCCATGGGAACCGACCTTGACGAGGTCCGGGCGCGTGCCAGGCACGCCGCGGTCTATCTCGCCGAGGGAAGATACACCTGAGATCGCTTCGGGACACCTTGTCGTCGGCGGCAGTCGGGGGCCGTCGGGGCCGTGCCGGTGGAACACCCCGGTACCACCGAGGTCCCGAGCGCCGGAAGACCCGGGAGGGTGAAAGCTCCGGCGGCACAGCAGACCGCTGCCCCCTCCGCGGGGCAGGACACCAACGCGAACGCGCGGCCGGTCGGTCGCGACGAGGCACAGGGAGAAAGCATGACCACCGTCGGCATCGTCATGGGCAGCGACTCCGACTGGCCGGTGATGAGACTCGCCGCCGAGGCGCTCGCCGAGTTCGGGGTGGCGTTCGAGGCCGACGTGGTCTCCGCGCACCGCATGCCCGAGGAGATGATCGCGTACGGCGCGGAGGCGGCCGGGCGCGGTCTGAAGGTGATCATCGCGGGCGCCGGGGGAGCCGCCCACCTGCCGGGCATGCTCGCCTCGGTGACCCCCCTGCCGGTGATCGGCGTCCCCGTCCCGCTGAAGTATCTCGACGGTATGGACTCCCTGCTCTCGATCGTCCAGATGCCCGCCGGGGTCCCGGTCGCGACGGTCGCCGTCGGGGGTGCCCGCAACGCGGGCCTGCTGGCCGTACGGATCCTCGCCGCCGCCGACGAGGGGCTGCGGGCGAAGATGGAGGCGTTCCAGGTCGCCCTCAAGGACCAAGCCCATGCCAAGGGCGCGAAGCTTCGCGCCGAAGCCGCCCAGCTCGGCGCCTGATATGGCCGCTTTTGGCCAATAGCTTGACAACAATACGGATATATGAGGACTCGGAGGGAAGGAGCAGATCTCCACGGATTTTGGAGGTGGGGATCATGAGGAACGCTATCCGCGCCGTCCTCGGGCTCACGGTGGCGGTGCTGGCGGTGTTCGGAAGCCTGGGCATGGGTGAGGGTCAGAAGACCACCGACTCCGCCGTGAGTTCCGTCTCGACGCGCTGACTTCCTGGTGCTCCGGCTTGGTCTCTTCGTCGTTGCGGCTGTCTCGGACGGCCCGGATACTGTGTGCGTGGAGCCCGCCACCCGTTCGCGGAGCCGTCACAGGAGGGCACGTCACTGAGATCATCCTCGGGACGTGACGGAGGCTTGTCGGCGTTGCGGGGGCGATCCGCGCGAATGACCGCGCCCGTTGTGGGCGACCGCCGACATAGCGAGGGTGATGACGACGTGGAAGCAGACCTCAGCAACGCCGTCTGGCGCAAGGCGGCCCCGGAGGGGGACGACAGCGGTCCTTGCGTCGAGGTGGCCGTTGTCGACGCTCCCGAGGAGGGCCACAAGGCCGGGTCGGGTTCTCTTTACGTATTGCGCGACTCCAAGAATCCCGACGGACCGAAGCTGTTCTTCACCCGTTCGGAGTGGGACGCCTTCGTCGGGGGCGTGAAACTCGGCGAGTTCGACAACTGACCCGACGGGATCGGGGCGGGTAAAAGGCCCTCGTCGGTGACGGGGGCCTTCTTGCTGCGCGCTTCCAGGGTTTCTCCCTCGTCGCCGCGATCGGATCGCCCGCCGGGTCGACCCGGTGAAAGGGGCGCCATCCTCGGGGTTCACGCTTCGGCCACCGCTCACCCGTGAGGGTAAAAACCCTTTTGTCGAAAGAAAAGGAAGAGCTGGTTCTGTGAGGCGGCTCGCCCTGCTGCAGTGCGAGCGACTTCGCCGTAATCGCCGCCAAAAGCGTTATACGGATAACTTGGGGGCGATTTGGTGTTTTTTGCCATGAAATTTCGAATATCGTAGTAATTGTCATGTCCAAGGGATTACTACGAGAGAGGTGTCCCGATGGGTATCACGATGTTCCCGGGGGGTGCTTGGCCGGCTCACGACCCGCACTGGCACTACCACCATCACCGTCACTACCATCGCCGCAGGCGCTGGCATCGTAGATATCACTGGGGCGGCTGGAACTGGTGACCTGAGAGACAGTGGTGACCGACGCGATATCCGAGAAGTCGACGACCATCCGGCCCGTTTCCGGCACAAACCGGGGACCCGCCGTCGTGTCCGCTCCGCCTGCCAGGTGAGCGGACCCCGCGACGTCCACGCCGTTCTGGCGAGACCGGCGGGTTCGCTTCAGGGCGACATGCCTCGACCCGGGAGAGATGCGGCAAAGGGAGGTACGCCCGGCCGTGTCGTCAGGGTCGCCTCGGAACGACCCTGACGAGGGGAGGGCGGAAAGGGACGGCCGCGCGGGATGACGCGCTGTGCTCAGGGACGGCCCAGAGCGCGGTAGTGCCAGCCGGAGGCCCGCCAGGTCTCGGCGTCGAGGGCGTTACGACCATCAACGATCTTGCGGGAGATCACCACGGAACCCAGCTCCTCGGGATCCATCGCGACGAACTCCTGCCACTCGGTCAGCAGCAGCACGACGTGGGCGTTTTTGGCCGCGTCCAGGGCCGAGGTGCCGTAGGCGAGTCCTGGGTGGGCCTTGCGGGCGTTCTCCTGGGCGACGGGATCGTAGACGGTGACCCGGCCACCCTGCTCGCTGATCTTGACGGCGACGTCCAGGGCGGGCGAGTCGCGGATGTCGTCGGAGTTGGGCTTGAACGCGGCGCCGAGCACCGCGACCGTACAGCCGCGGAAGGAGCCGCCGGCCAGCTCGCGGGCGAGGTCGACCATGCGGGCGCGGCGGCGCATGTTGATCGCGTCGACCTCCCGCAGGAAGGTCAGTGCCTGGTCGGCGCCGAGCTCACCGGCCCGGGCCATGAAGGCGCGGATGTCCTTGGGCAGGCAGCCGCCGCCGAAGCCGAGACCGGGGTTGAGGAACTTGCCGCCGATGCGGTCGTCGAAGGACAGCGCGAGGGAGAGCTGCTTGACGTCGGCGTGGGCGGCCTCGCAGACCTCGGCCATCGCGTTGATGAAGGAGATCTTCGTGGCGAGGAAGGCGTTGGCGGCCACCTTGACCAGCTCCGCCGTGGGGTAGTCGGTGATCACCATCGGGGTGCCCATCTCCAACATGGAGGCGTACACCTCCCGCATGACCTTCTCGGCCCGGTCGGAGGCGACACCGAGCACGATCCTGTCGGGGTGGAGGGTGTCCTTCACCGCGAAGCCCTCACGAAGGAACTCGGGGTTCCACGCGAGCTCGGCGCCCGCGCCGATGGGGGCGAGCCGGGCCAGCTTGTCGGCGAGGCGCTGCGCGGTGCCGACCGGGACGGTCGACTTGCCGACGATCAGGCACTCTCGGTCCAGATGGGGGGCGAGCGACTCGATCGCGGCGTCCAGGTAGGACACGTCCGCGGCGTACTCTCCCGGCTTCTGCGGCGTGCCCAGGCACAGGAAGTGCACGTCGCCGAAGGCCGCGGCCTCCTCGTACGAGGTGGTGAAGCGCAGTCGGCCGTTGGCCAGGTTGCGTCGCAGGATCTCCTGCAGGCCCGGTTCGTAGATGGGCAGATCGCCGGCCCGCAGGCGGTCGATCTTCTCCGCGTCAACGTCGAGGCTGAGGACTTCGAAGCCCAACTCGGCCATGCACGCGGAAGTCGTCGCACCGAGATATCCGGTTCCCACCATCGTGAGGCGGTAGGCCACTGGTGCTCCCTTCGTTCTGCCCAATTCTTTGCCGACAGGGTATCGGCACCTTGTGGTCCCACTTTGCCACCTGCGCAAACGCCGCAGGACATACCACATGGGGTGGAGCGCTCCATGTTTTGTTGGACGTCCTAGTATTTTCCCATGAGCTACCCTCTCTACGCACTGCCCGAGGAGCACGAGATGCTCCGCGAGACGGTCCGCGCTCTCGCCGACGAGAAGATCGCCCCTCGCGCCGCCGAGGCCGACGAGACCGGGGAGTTTCCCTGGGACGTCTACAAGGCGCTCGTCGCGGCGGACCTGCACGCCGTGCATGTCCCCGAGGAGTACGGGGGCGCCGGCGCCGACGCCCTCGCGGCGGTGATCGTCATCGAGGAGGTGGCGCGGGCCTGCGCCTCGTCCTCGCTGATTCCCGCCGTCAACAAGCTCGGCACCGTTCCGCTGATGCTCGCGGCCTCCGAGGAGCTCAAGCGGGACTATCTCCCGCCGGTCGCGCGGGGGGACGCGATGTTCTCGTACGCCCTCTCGGAGGCCGAGGCGGGCAGCGACGCCGCCGCCATGAAGACCCGCGCTGTCCTCGACGGCGACCACTACGTGCTCAACGGCGCCAAGATGTGGATCACCAACGCCGGGGTGTCGGAGTACTACACGGTGATGGCCGTCACCGAGCCGGGCGTCGGGGCGAAGGGCATCTCCGCGTTCGTCGTGGAGAAGGGCGACGAGGGCGTCAGCTTCGGGGCGAAGGAGCGCAAGCTCGGCATCAAGGGCTCCCCGACCCGCCAGGTCATCCTGGAGAACGTGCGGATCCCCGCGTCCCGGATGATCGGCGAGCCGGGCACCGGTTTCAAGACCGCCCTCGCCACCCTGGACCACACCCGCGTCACCATCGCCGCCCAGGCGCTCGGCATCGCCCAGGGCGCGCTGGACTACGCGATCGGCTACGTCAAGGAGCGCAGGCAGTTCGGCAAGGCCGTCGCCGACTTCCAGGGCGTGCAGTTCATGGTCGCCGACATGGCGATGAAGCTGGAGGCCGCACGCCAGCTCACCTACGCCGCCGCCGCCAAGTCGGAACTCGCCATGCACGGCGAACCGCAGAAGGACCTCACCTTCCTCTCCAGCGCCGCCAAGTGCGCCGCCTCCGACGCCGCGATGGAGATCACCACCGACGCGGTCCAGCTCCTGGGCGGGTACGGCTACACCAGCGACTACCCGGTCGAGCGCATGATGCGCGACGCGAAGATCACCCAGATCTACGAGGGCACCAACCAGATCCAGCGCATGGTGATGGCTCGGCAGCTGTTGAAGTAGTTGTCGACGCCGGAAACCCCGCCCACCGGAGTTCGGTGACGAGGTTTCCGGCGTCCGATTTCGCACCCTGAACAATCACCGTTCTGTTCCTGTTTCATGAGAGAGGAACCGCGGCCAGGACAACGGGTCGTCGATGGCCTGGCGGGCGCGGTCGTGTGAGGCCGGCATCATGTGTGCGCAGACACGGAGAGCGAACCCTGGATCGGCGGAGCCGAGGTGCTCGGCCAGTGCCTTGATTGAGACGGCCGACCTGCCATTTGATAGCCCCGGTTTGTGATCGGAGGCCGCGGTGACGTGCGGAGAGCCACTTTTTCCATTGCAGGTTCGCCAATCCACAAGCAAACGTCCGTCCCGCCTGTACTCTCACTCACGGTTTTGGGTTGCGTGCGGAAGGTGACCGAGTGGTCGGCGAGAGTGATTGGGCGGGACGAGTCGGCGGGCGTAACGACGACTTCGACGAACTTCAGGTTGTCGCCATCCTGGAGCCCGGCCGGGCCTCGTGGGGCTCACCCTTTCAGGTAAGGGCCGGCGACGGGCACGACTACTTCGTCAAGGTCCTTGAGGGCTGCACTCGGAACTGGGCACGTGGCGCTCTCGTGGCCGAGTATGTCGTCAGCCGCGTGGGAGCCCTCATCGGCGCACCCGTGTGCCAGAGCAGTCTCATCCGGATCCCGGAGGAGCTCCGTGGGCATGGGATTGCCAGAGGTGTCGAACTCACTCCGGGGATAGGACATGCGAGCCGAACCATCCGGCACGCCGACGAAGTGCGGGACAGACTCGGCCACAGGCGGCGTGACGACAACCGCAGCCGGCACGTCGGTCTCTACGCGCTCTATGACTGGTGCTACGGGGATGATCCGCAATGGCTGCACGACTTGGAAGACGACTACACCGTCTACTCTCATGATCACGGTCTTTATCTTCCGCCGAACACGGGAGAGATCTCGCCTCAGGTCCTGCGTGAAGCGAAGGACGAGCCAAACGAGTTGCCAGACGTCCGGAATGGGCTGAACGCGGAGGCGGTTGCCCTGGTAGCGGATGCCCTTGAGAAAATTGACCGCGAAGTTCTCGTCAACATCATGTGCGGCGTGCCAGCATCATGGCCAGCAACCGATGAAGAACTGGCCACACTGGGCTGGTTCCTCGAATACCGCGCTCCAGTCGTAGCGGGCCGGGTGCGCAACCTGATCCGGAGGGAGGGGTAGATCGATGAGCCGCTACCTGTACTCGATCATCCGCTGTCTCCCCGATCCGCAGACAGGTGAATTTGTGAACGTCGGGGTCATCGCCGGGGATCCGGTCACCGGGGACTGGGCCGTTCGCCGCCTGTCCAACATCGAGCGGATCCGCAGGTTTGCTCCGCAGCCGGTTTTAGAGGTATCTGAACGCTTCATGGCCCGCGTGACAGGCGAGATCGCCGACGCCAGGGCTGCGGTGGAGGTGGACAGAGGAGAGCCACTCGGGGAAGCGTGGCTTGATCGACTCTGTCGAGACCATCGCAATACCGTTCAACTCAGCGCGCCCGCTCCCGTCATCGCGAGACGGGCCGAAGAGGCGCTGGCGATGATCTTCGACAGTATGATGATCGATCCCGCCTTGCCTCCGCGCCAGCAGTCGATAAGCAGGATCAGGGCAGTCCAGGACCTGAAAGACGCCTACAACCGGGCGGAGATCCCGGGATCGCTGCTGAAGCCGAAATGTCGGATCTACATCGGGGATCGGCTGAACTCTCTCATCGACATCGCCGTCGCCAACGGCTCCGCAATTCAGCTCACGCAAGCATGGTCCTTCCAAATCAGCTCGATCGATGACCTCTCCACCCGCGTCAAGGCATGGGGTTACGCAATAGAGCGACTCCGGCGAGGCGACGAGGCCCGCCTGATCGACGCGCAGGACTCGGTCAGCGAGGTAGCCTCCGACGTGGATCTCCAGATTGTCGTAGTGCCCCCAGAGACGGCACAGCAAGAGTTCGCGTATGAAGAGGCAGAGCAAGTCTTCATTGGTCTTGGCGCGGCGGTGCACACGCTTGACGACGTCGATGCGGTCCCTGCCCGCGCCGCAGCCTTGCTGGCGGCGAAGTGATAGCGCAGAACCGATTGGCTGAAGTCCGGCGCGGGCCGTCCTCCATAGGAGTGCCCCACGCCCTGGTTGTCTGAGTGTGCAGCGGGGAACACCCAGATCTACGAGGGCACCAACCAGATCCAGCGCATGGTGATGGCCCGCCAGCTCTTCAAGTAGACCGTCGACCAGCGGAAACCCGGTCCGAACCATGCCCGTGGACCGGGTTTCGCGTGTGCCTCCGGGTTTCGGTCTGGTCGGTGTGGGGTGGCCTTCGGCACCTACCGCAAGATTGAGCGAACCGGCGGACGTGATCGCCGTCGCCGATGAAAGTTACATCGGCGACGGCGATTCACCACTGCCGAAGTAGGTGATTTCCTTCCTCGATCTGCCCGGAGCGCGGGCTGATCCGGCAGGGATCCGGTGCGTCGCGAGCGCCGTGCGGAGGACTGCGCCTAGTCGTCGGCGACCGGCGCGACGACGGAGACGTCGGCTCCTGACCTGCAAGATCGGACTCACTGTCCGCCGGGTCGCATCGTGCGCATGAGCGACGGGCCCCTGCCGCGCCCCGCGAGAGGTCCACCGTGTCGTGGAAGATCATCTGATGTCGTGGCGCCGGGATGGACAAAGGTGCGCCTCACCCGCTCCGTGGACTATTGCGAGACATCCCTGTTAATGGGACATTACACCCAGACATCAGTCGGCATACGTCATACGTTACGAAACAGTAACGCTACGTCTGCCACGGATTCTTGGGGCGCGCTATGAGGAGACCTCTCGCGCCCCGGCGGCGATGACCCTCGTCAGCGCGGCGCCGGGGCGGGCGACCAGGGTTCCTTCGGCGCCGACGAGATCGTCCTTCGCGTGCCGGAGAGCCCGTGAGCCGCCTGGGGCGAATGCTCGGTGCCACGAGACGGCGGGCACCGCTCATCCCGCGACAAGGACATTCGGCCTCACCGACGACGAGCCTGCCGAGTCCCACGCTCTGCCGGCGATCGCCGCGCATGGCGTGCGGGTGGGCCGACCCCTCGGGCCGGAAAGGTGCACAGCCCTCCGATCGATGCCCTCAACCGCAAGACAGGCGTCACATCCGCGCGACGGCACACCCCGATGAGTTCCACGGCGACGGGTGATCACGCGGCGACCACTCTGCTCGGAATCAGCGAAAGGAACAGAGCGTGAAGTCAGCCTCGTCCACCACTGGGAAGGTGTTAGCAGCGCTCGCGGTGTTCGCCGCCGCGGTGCTGCCGACCTTCGTGGGTAATACCTCGGCCTCGGCGGCGGCCCAGGCGACCTACTACGTCGCCCCCGACGGCAACGACGCCAACCCCGGAACGATCACGTCGCCGTTCAGAACCCTGCAGCGCGCGCGGGACGTCGTCCGTACGGTGAACGCCAACATGACGGACGACATCTACGTGTATCTCCGCGGGGGCAACTACTCGATCGGCAGCACCGTCGACTTCACGTCGGCCGACTCCGGCACGAATGGTTACCGGGTCATATACGCCGCGTACCAGAACGAGACGCCGATCCTCAGCGGAGGCGTTCAGGTGACCGGATGGACGCAGCACAGCGGCAACATCTGGAAAGCCCCGCTGAATCGCAGCAACAAGCTTCGCGCGCTCTACGTCAACGACAAGCGAGCGTTCATGGCTTCGAAGACGATGAACTCCGCGGGATGCTACGGCACCTACAGCATCACGGCAGGGCAGGCGTCCTGGGCGTGGGAATCGGGTTCGCAGTGCGCGGGGGTGAAGTACAACCTGAATGATTTTCCCGCCATCGCCGCCAATCAGGACGACATCGAAATCGAGACGGGGACGACCTGGACCACGGCCATCGTGGGAGCCCGGCAGGTCACCTCTGACGGGGCGAACCGGATCGTCCAGTTCCAGCAACCGGGAGCGGCCATCGCCCAGGGGGCCTTCAACGGCAACGCCCAGATCAACGGCAGCCACAAGGTCATGAACGCCTACGAGTTCCTGGACGCGCCGGGCGAGTTCTTCTTCGACAAGACGAGCCGGACGCTGTACTACTACAAGGCGAGCTCCGAGAACATGACCACCGCGACGGTTTTCGCGCCGAACAACGTGTCCACCCTCCTCAGGGTCGCCGGCACCTCCACGAGCAGTCGCGCCCGGAACATCACCTTCTCCGGCCTCACGGTCCAGCACTCCGACTGGAACCTGTTCAACGTGGCCGGCTCGGTGCTCAAGCAGGCCCAGCAGGGCAACCTCGGTGCGCAGGCGTACGCCAGGCAGAACTTCCACGTCTACTACTACCGCAACGTCGACATGGCGCCCGGCATCATCCAGATCGAGAACGCCGACGGGCTCGTCCTGCAGAACAACCGGGTGCAGCACACCGGCGTCGACGGAATCAACATGGTCAACGACGTGGTGAACACGAAGCTGATCGGAAACTACACGAACGACATCGCCGGATCCGCCATCGCCGTGGGCCATCCCCAGCACGTCTACATCGGGGACCACACCTCGACGAACCGCGAGAAGTATCCCGCCCAGGTCGAAGGCGCGCCCAAGAACATCGAGATCAAGAACAACTACATCTACGACAGCGCCGTGTTGTTCAACGGGCACAGCCCCATCTCGGCGTACTTCGCCGACGGCCTGTCCATCCAGCGCAACCGCATCGAGAAGACCCCTTGGTCCGGTGTGACGCTCGGCTGGGGATGGTGGAACTTCGACGGATCGTCAGGCTCGATCGCGCCCAACCGGCCGACCACCACGGCGAGGAACAACACCATCAGCTACAACCACTTCATCGACACGGTGCAGCGCCTGAGCGACACGGCTCCCGTCTACACGCTGGGCAACCAGCCGGGAACCACGATCACCAACAACTACATGCAGGGCGTCCCGTCCGGCCACAAGTACGGACTCCACCCGGACGAGGGCTCGGGAAACATGGTTTTCCGCGACAACCTCCTGAGCGTGGACAAGAACATCACGTGGCTCATCAACTCCGACGACTTCGGGCGCAAGCACGATCTGAGCATCACGCAGACGTACGGCCCCATCAACAAGGTCTCCAACAAGAACCTGCCGAACAGCACGGTCCACGACATCCTCGTGTCCTCCGACTACGTCTGGCCGTCGCAGGCGTACAGCATCGCGGTGAATTCCGGACTTGAGGACGCGTACCGAAACATCATTCCGCAGAGCAATCTTTCCCTGCCGGATTACGTCCTGCCCGCCAGCACTGTCGTCAGCGCCGGTGCGACGTCGATTCCCATCCGCAGCGCTGGCGACGCGAGCAAGTCGGTCTGGCTCGCCCCCCTGGGTACGACGTCCTTCGCCGCCGGCAACACGATGACCAGGGCGAGCGGAACCGCGACCTCCATCGCCGTTCCGACGTCGAACGGTGAATATCGACTCTACGTCGTGGACGCCCAGGGGAACCGGTCGGCCGAGTCGAAATCGCTCGTCAGGCAGGGAAGCGGCGGAAGCAACCAGCAGAACGGCACGATCGTGGGCGGCCAGTCGGGTCGATGCGTGGACATCAACGGCGGCACGGCGACCAACGGCGCTCAGGCGCAGCTGTGGGACTGCAACGGCGGCACCGGCCAGCGGTGGACGTACACCTCGGGCAAGCAGCTGCAGGTGTTCGGCAACAAGTGCCTGGACGCCTACGGCCAGGGCACCTCGAACGGCACTCAGGTCGTGATCTGGGACTGCAACGGACAGACCAACCAGCAGTGGAACGTCAACTCCAACGGCACCATCACCGGTGTGCAGTCCGGGTTGTGCCTGGACGCCAACGGTGCCGGCACCGCCAACGGTACGAGGATGATTCTGTGGGCGTGCAACGGCGGCACGAACCAGCAGTGGAGCCTGCGCAACTGACGTGAGCTCCCACCGGGTCGCGGGCGGTCGTACGCGCCGCCCGCGGCCACCCCGGCGAGGGCCGAAATCCCCTCGGAGGCCGATGCGGCACCGGTGAGGTGACCCGCCGGACGGGGCCTTGCAAACGGAACGACATGCCCGCGGAACGGATCCGGCCGGTTTCCGGGGCCGAGGTGGGTGCAGGGAACGGGCCCGGTGGAGGGCGCGGGCATACTGGGGGCGTGCCACGACGTGATCCACGGTCCCGAGTCCGTTTCGCGCCCACCGCCTCGTGTCCGTGCGGCCTGCCCGCGCCGTACGGGGACTGCTGCGGGCGACTGCACCGCGGGGAGGCGTCCGCGACGACGGCCGAGGCGCTGATGCGGTCGAGGTTCAGCGCCTTCAGCGTCGGCGACGCCGGCTATCTCCTGCGCACCTGGCACCCGTCGACGCGCCCGCCCGCCGTCGACCTCGGTGGCGGGCTGCGGTGGACGCGACTGGAGGTGACGGAGACGACCGGCGGCAGCGCCTTCCACGCCGAGGGCACCGTCCGCTTCCGTGCCCACTACGTCGAGCGCGGCGAGGAGGGCCACCTGGAGGAGCACAGCCGCTTCGTCAGGCACGGGGGAGACTGGGTGTACGTCGGGGCGCTCTGAAAGCCTCGTTCCGCGGCGGAGGCGGTGCCGTCAACACGATCGTGAACCCTTTCTGGGTACCGCCATGGTGCATCCAAACGTTTGCTCTGTCCGTGGGGACTCCGCGTGCCGTGAAGGAAGACGGTCGTGATCTATTCGGGGATGTTCGTGAATGCCAGAATCATGTCCCATGGATGAGGACGCCTTCTGGGAGCTGGTCGATCGGTCCGACCGGGAGACCGATACCAGAAAGAAGCGACTTGCCTGGCTGGATGGCGAGCTTTCCCGGCGCTCGGCCGAGGAGATCGCCGACTTCTCGATGTGGTGGGACTCCGCGACGAGCAGGCTCTGCACCTGGGACATGTACGCGGTGTACTGCTACGTCTTTTCGCGGCAGTCGTTCAACGCCTTCGAGTACTTCGTGAACTGGCTCGTCAGCCTTGGCCGTGTGGCGTTCGAACAGGTGGCGGCCGATCCGGACAGTTTGGTCGAGCTGCCCGAATTCCTGCGTCTGATGAAAGTGCTTCGCGCGAGGATCGCCGCCGGTAAGTACCCTGTATGGTCGGTGAACGAGGAACCGGAGTTCGAACTCCTTGCCTACGTGACGTTCGAGCCTTATCGAAAGGCCACTGGCCTGGATACGAGTCATCTGGGCGACGTTGTCCACGCTCGGGGGGTCCATGCGAAGTTCCCTCTCCTTGGCGAGAATTTCGACGGTGAGGAATGGGACTTCGAGGACGAGGCGGAGATAGGCCGTAGGCTTCCCCGGGTGGCTAGTTATCTGGGCATTTTCTGAGGTCGATTTGAGGTTGCGACATCGGTCGCCGGCTGTGACAACTGGCTAAAAGTGCGATCGGAACACCGGCTGTGAGCAGTGTCAAGCCTGATCGCGCAAAATGATCTATCCCGTTCTTTACATTTGAGCGCGCAAACTGTCGACAAGCTCCCAAACGGAAGTGAATGGATTTCGTTTCGCCGGCCTGGGCTCAATCTTGTGAGCTTCTTCGAGTGTCTGAGCACGTTTGCGTGCGAGTTCATAGCTCCGCATGATGGCGGTAGGCTCGAAGCTCTTTCCGTTGCGGGTGTAGGCGCATCCCCCTTGTGCTTCCAGTGAAGCACAAGCTTCGTCTGTTGTTAGGTAGGTGCGCTGATCTTTCACGTGCAGTATGAGCCAGAGCTCAAAGCAGGGATTAGAGATGGCGCACTTTATGTTATTTTGTCTGGCCAGAACCAATGCTTGCTCTAGTGAGCCATGAGGGGTTGGCGCTTCAACATCTATTACGCACCAAACCTGGTCATATGGAGTCTTTTTATCACTAAGGGAGTTAGGCGCTCTCCGCTTATGGTCAAGAGCAGCTCGCACAAGCCCTAGTGGCTCCCCGTGGGTCGAACCAAAGCGAACGCCGGGGATTCGAAGGTCCCGCACCAGCGCTCCTAGGTAAACGCGCTCTGTGACTTCACCTTCACAGTAGACGAGGAAGCGCTTCCTGCCCGGCAGGTTTCCCGGAGTCCGTTTCAGGGGCTTGTTCCGACTGCGGAGCGACATGTGAACCAGTGTGCCCTCTCAGGGCGCGCTCCAAGAAGTGATCGTCGAAAATCGGCACTCCTCTGTACCGGCCGAGCATGTAGCCCCGGAACACGTTGTCGAGGCCCTCCCTTACCCGGTATCGCGTCAGGGGGTGCAGTTCTGTCGCTCCGTCGGAGGCGCGATCCGCCAGCCAGATCTGATCGCGTCTCAACCGGGCATCGGCGAGTGGAGACATAAGGGTCACGTCGTGCGTATTGAAAAGTATTTGAGCGCCTAGCTTATTGTAAGTCGGGCTCTGAAACAGTTTCAAAAGCTCGGAAGCCAGCAAGGGGTGCAGGAAAGCATTCAGCTCGTCGACCACCAGCAACTTGCCTAGCGAGAGCGCATTGACAACGGGGCCCAGAAGGGCGAACCAGCCACGCGTTCCACTGGATTCGTGGTCCGCCGACAGGGTGTATTCTCGCTCGTTTACGCGATGAACAAAATCGATTTTTGGCGGCCCCTGCACCTCGACGCTCTCATCGGCGGCATTTTCGGGGTCCATCACTTTGATGAGCGCTAGAAACCTCTCCCGTATCTCTGCGTTAAACGGTTGCTGCTCATGGCGAACATCGGTGATGCCGAAATCTGCGTAGTTGAGTAGGCTCAGAACGCTTTTTCGGCCATGTTCTGACAGCTCGTGCAGGGTGGCGATAGGATTTTGATGTGGATGGCCTGCGGCCACATACGAAATATCGCTCTCAAACCAACGATAGATCCGGGTAAGCTGCTCATGGTTGTTTGCGGCAGCCGTTGAGAGGTACAGGCTGTTCGGTCTTACCAGGTCGGCGATTGCCCGCTTTCGCCCTTTGAGGCTCTCGCCGAAGCGGATAGAACTTCCCTGTGGCCCTGCTCGCTCGAATATGAGGCGTCGGACCAGTCGTTGCTGTCTGGTGAAGCTGTAGAGCCACTCGCTCTTTATCTCGTGGTCATCCAGAGAGAACCCATACTCATAGCGAACCCCGTCGAGCGCGATATCGACGGAGAACTCCGTGGGATTGATGTGGCTTTTTTCGTCAAAACGGAAATTGTTGCGCCGGATATGCGCTCCGGGCTTCCACAGTTGATGGGATTCTTCGACGGCATTTGCCATGAAGCGTAACGCCTGAAGCAGGTTGGACTTTCCTGACGCGTTGCCACCATAGATGGCAACGGCCGGTAGCACCGACAGGTCCTCTCGCGTCGGACTCCGCACCGCTAGATCGCCATGCTCGTCCAGCGCAACCAGACTGAGTTCCTGCTCGTCGCGCAACGACGCGTAGTTGGCGACACGGAAGCGGAGCAGCACCTTGCCTCCCGTCAGGCAACTCTCGGACATGGGTGTGTGACTAGGGGCCCCGAGCGTCACTACTTGACGATTATGCGCCTTAAAGCTACCGGGAGGTAGGTCCTTGAGCGTGTAGATGGTAAAAATCGGCCCTCCTGGCTCTGCGAGTGCACCATCACCTGCGGCATCAAAGATCACGACTGATGCAGGAACCTCCGTCTGAGCGGGGCGGATATCGGCCGCGATCATGGGCCCCGGCTCCGGATTTCGGTGCATCGAGAGGAGGTCCCCGGCGCCTCCTCCTTCAGAGGGCACGCCTCGTAGCGCACGACCAGCGGAGACCCGGCTGCCGATCATGCCCGTGGACCCGATTCCGTGTGTCGTGTGGATCGGGAGGGAGGTTATGTCCGAGGGCGGTTTCGCGGGTCGTGGGCGGGGTGCAGGTGTTCGTTCGACGCGCGCCTCGCGGTCACCTTGGAGATCTCTGGTCGGTGGTCGTCGCTCGCGGGCAGGATCCCCACGTGACGATTCAGGTGGCGGTGTGCGGTCCGCGCGAGTGTACGGCGCAGGAGGAGTCCAACGCCCGCGAGGTCGGCCGATTACTGGCGGAGCGCGGTGCGGTGGTGATCTGCGGTGGTCACACCGGGGTGATGGCCGCCGTGGCGGCCGGTGCCCGGTCGGCGGGTGGAACGGTGGTCGGCGTTCTGCCCCGGTCGGACAGGGCGGACGCCAATCCCGATCTCTCCATCGTGATCCCGACCGGTTTGGGGGAGGCGCGGAACACCGTCATCGTCAACTCGGGGGACGCCGTGATCGTCATCGGCGGATCATGGGGCACGCTGTCCGAGTTGGCGTTCGCGATGCGGTACGGCCGTGTCCCCGTGGTCCAGCTCGGCGGCTGGCGGATCCTCGACGGGGAGGGGCGTCCGGTCGCCGGTATCACGCACGTCTCGTCTCCTGAGGAGGCGGTGGCGGCCACGGGGCTATGGCGGTGACCCCCGGAGGGGGGCCTGAGAGACCGGCCGCGACACGCTCCGGAGACGCCCTGTTCCGTTCGTGGCGCCATCCCCGCGAGTTCTCACTCCCACGGTTGTGCGCTTCTTCGCGTGAGAGCCGCTCGGGATTCCCGCGGAGACGGTCAGGTCCAGGGTCAGCCCGGGGAGGGACTCGTCCTTGGTGCCGGAGGGGTTTTCGAGTGCTTGGCGCATGTGGTGTCCCACTCGGGGATGCGGAGCAGCGCGGGATTGGCGACGCCGCTCTCGCCGCGTGCCCCGCTCGACGTGCTGGCGAAGGCGAGGCCCTCGACGCAGATCCGGGCGACGTTGGGGAAGTTGTCCGCGTTGCGGAAGACCTCGACGTAGTCGACGTCGCCGACCTTGTCCGGCGCCGCGTTCTCCTTGCCGCCGCGATCGCCCAGCTGGTCGGAGGAGCAACCGGTCAGCAGGAGAGCGGCGAGAACCGCTCCGGTCCAACCGGCGGACACCGGACGTGTCATTCGTTACTCCTTCGCGTGGGGGAAACGGGCTGGCTCCTGGCCTCTCGTGGCCTCGGTGGAGCCGCGGGGGTGATCAGCTCCACCTCGTTCGCGGCGAGGGCGTCTCTCAGGTCGGGCGGCGGCATGGTGTCGGTGATGAGGTAGTCGGCGGCGCCGAGCTCCGACACCTGGGCGAACAGCCGGCGTCCGAACTTGGAGGAGTCGGCGAGGATCGCCACGCGGGCCGCGCGGGCGAGCATCTCCTGCATCATCGCTGCCTCGGCGAGGTTGCTCGTCGTGTAGCCGGCGTCCGCGGAGACGGCGCCGACGCCGATGAGCGCCAGGTCGCAGCTGACGTCCAGCTCGGTGCCGGTGTTGGTGCGGAAGCTGACCGGGCCGATCGTGGCGAGCGTGAGCGAGCGCACCGCGCCGCCGAAGATGTAGATGTCGCGGATCGCCGTCGGCGGCAGCGCGCCGGGCACCAGCAGGTTGTTCGTCGCCACCGTGAGGTCGCGGTGCTGGCGCAGGCCGCGGGCGAACGCGAGGGTGGTCGTCCCGCCGTTGATCATGATGGTCGAGCCGTCCTGGACGAGTGCCGCGGCCAGTGCCGCGATCTTCTCCTTCTCCTTCTCCTGCTCGTTGAGTCGCTGGTCGACGGCGCGGTCGGTGCGGGAGATCGTGGACAGGCTGACGGCGCCGCCGTACGTGCGCACGAGGATGCCGTCGGCGCTCAGCTGGTCGAGGTCGCGTCGCACGGTGTCGATGGAGACGCCGAAGCGCTCCGCCAGCTCGCTCACCGTGACCTGCCCGGTGTCGGAGACGTACGCGGCCAGTTGGGCCTTGCGTCCGGCAGGTAGGTGGCGCTGCCGATCGTCCCTGTCGCCGCTCACTGATCTCCCTTCGGTAGTGCGGCAGTATGCCACAAACGCACCCCGCTCACGTGCATCGCAGCATAGAACAGCGAAAACCTGCAAGGGTGGGCGGGGTCCTCGAAGCCATGCATCTCCCTGTTCATCTCCAGGTCGAAGAAGGTGGCCGAGACGCCTGCCCTGCCGTGCGGCGCGAGACTTTGCCATAGTGCGCAGCTTTCTGCCGTTCTTCTCTTGTTTACGTTCGTAATGCGCTGCTAACGTGACCGCCACACAGCAGAAAACAGAAAGATCTAGATGTGGAAGGAGCTGGCCATGACGATTCGCGCAGCCCGGCTGAGGCGACTGACAGGGGCGGTGACAGCGGCCGCGATGGTCGCGTTCGTTGCGGCGTGCGGCTCGGGCAGCACAAGCGACTCGGCTGACGCCGGTGCGGACAACACCGTGACGCTGGAGTTCGCGCAGTGGTGGGGGGCCGAGCTCCCGGCCGAGGATTTCGACAAGATCATCAACGACTTCACGGCCCAGAACCCGAACATCAAGATCAAGCTGCTGAGTGCGCCGTACGCCTCGACCAAGCAGCAGCTGCTCACCGGTGCGGCGTCCAAGACCCTGCCCGACGTGGTCGGTCTCGACGGCGCCTGGGTGAACGACTTCGCCAAGCAGGGCGCGATCACCGACATGTCCAAGCTGATGGCCGAGGCGGGCTACGACGACAGCCAGCTCGCCAGCCAGGTGCAGCTCGACGGCAAGACGTACATGATCCCGGTGGTCAACTTCGTCTACCCGCTCTTCGTCAACAAGGACCTGCTCACCAAGGCGGGCATCGAGAAGGTGCCCGGCACGCGCTCCGAGTTCCTGGACGCGGCCAAGAAGATCAGTGCGACCGGCGGCAACGCCAAGGGCTGGGCGCTCCCGCTCGACACCGCGGTGCCCAACGGCATCCAGAACGACGTCATGTCCTGGCTGTGGGCCTCGGGCGGCAGCATGCTGCAGGACGGCAAGCCGAACCTGACCAGTCCCGAGGTCAAGGGCGTGGTCGACTTCGTGAAGAGCCTGAACGACGCCGACGCCATCGCGCCGGGCTCGCTCACCATGAAAGAGCAGGACAAGGTCGAGAAGTTCACCAACGGCCAGGTCGGCATGATGATCGACTCGCTCGCGCACATCAACCTGATCAAGAAGAACAAGCCGGACCTGAAGTTCGAGATCGCGGCCCTGCCCGCCGAGGACGGCTACACCGGCAAGCGCGGCATCCCCTACGCGTCATGGGGCATCGGCATCTCAGACTCCACCGAGCACAAGGCCGAGGCGTTCAAGTTCGTGTCCTACCTGATGAGCCAGGAGGCGAACGCGAAGCTCAGCACGATCGCGAACGGCTTCCCCGGCAACAAGAACGCGGAGCCCGACTTCAGCGGCGGTGACCCGATGTTCAAGACCGCTTTCGAGATCTACCAGCAGGGCTACCCGGCCAACGAGTTCGTCGGCCTGCCCAAGGCCGAGGACCTGATGCGCAGCTTCGACGAGCAGCTCCAGCTCGTGCTGACCGGCAAGACGAGCGTCGACGAGGCCCTCCAGAAGTCCCAGGAGTCCTGGTCCTCGGTGATCGAGTAGTCCGCCCGGGCGCCGCGCCGCTCCGCCGGCGCGGCGCCTGACCAAGGAGACAGCGATGACATCGGCGCAAGTCGAACCCATGACCGCGCCGGAGAGCGCGCCGCCGCCAGGGCGGGCCGCCCCCGGCCGCGACCGCTCCACCCCGGCCCGGCGCCTGGTCCCGTACGGCTATCTGTCCCCCACGATCCTGCTGATCGTGCTCCTGATGGTGGTCCCCATCGTCATGGTGGTCGGCTACTCGTTCCGGGACAACGTGATCATCCAGGAGAACTCGGTGTTCGCCGGGTTCGCCAACTACGCCAAGGTGCTCACCGACCCGGACTTCCTGGCTGCGCTGAAGAACACCGCGATCTTCATCTCGGTCAGCACCGTGGCCCACCTCGTCCTCGGCCTCGCCTTCGCGATGATGCTCAACACGCGGCTGCTGGGCGGGGTCGCGAAGGCCGTCTTCCGGATCGTCTACATCCTGCCCTGGCTGTTCACGATCGCGGTGATCGCGGTCATCTGGCGGCTGCTGCTCGACCCGGCCGGCGTGGTCAACTACGTGCTGCAGACGCTGGGCCTCATCCAGGAGGGTGTGAACTGGCTCGGTGACCCGAGCACGGCGCTTTGGGCGGTCACCTTCGTCAACATCTGGTCCGGCTATCCGTTCTTCATGATCAGCCTGCTCGCCGGGTTGCAGGGCATTCCCGCCGACCTGTACGAGGCGGCCGCGGTGGACGGGGCGAATCCGCTCCGGCGCTTCCTGAACGTGACGCTCCCGCAGCTGCGGCCGGTGATCATCGGCATGGCGGTGCTCGACCTGATCTGGACGTCCCAGCAGTTCGCGCTGATTTGGATGATGACCGGCGGCGGGCCGCTGAACACCACCGAGATGCTCAGCACCTACACCTACAAGCAGGCCTTCAGCGAGTACGAGTTCGCGACCGCGTCCGCGGCCGCCGTGGTCGTACTGCTGCTCACGATGGTCCTGGCCTTCTTCTACGTACGCCAGCAAAGGGAGCGGTGAGATGGCCAGCGTCAAGAGCAGCGTCAGGATGACCGTCAAGACGCGGCACACCCTCGCGAAGGCCGGGGTCGTCACGGGACTCGTCCTCGGCGCGCTGTTCGCCGTCCTGCCGGTCCTGTGGATGCTCTCCACCTCGTTCAAGGGGAACGGAGAGGTCTTCCAGAGCCCGCCGCAGCTGATCACCGAGGGTTTCTCGCTGGACGCCTACCGCGAGATCCTGGGCAGCGGCGAGCAGCTGAGGTTCTTCCTCAACAGCTACATCGTCGCCCTCGCGGTGACGGCCCTCACGCTCCTGGTGGCGATCCTGGCCGGGTACGCGTTCAGCCGCTTCACGTTCCCGTTCCAGCGGACCATCAACGCCGTGATCGTCAGCGTCCAGGCGGTGCCGCCGATCACGCTCGTCATCCCGTACTTCGGGCTCGTCGTCGGGCTCGGCCTGTACAACACCTATCCCGGCCTCATCCTCACGCACATGGTGTTCACCCTCCCGTACGCGATCATCATGATCACCGCGTACCTGAACACGCTGCCGCGCGAGCTGGACGAGTCGGTCAAGGTCGACGGCGGTACCGGCTGGACCGCGCTGTGGCGGATCCTGGTGCCGGTCTCGGTGCCCGGTCTGATCGCGGTCGGGATCTACACGTTCATGATCTCGTGGAACGAGTATCTGTTCGCGCTCACGCTGACCCGTACCAACGACATGCGCACGGTGCCGATCGGCATCCAGCTGCTCATGGGCCAGCACTCCTACGAGTGGAACCAGATGATGGCGATGAGCATCCTCGGCTCCATCCCCGTTCTCATCCTCTTCCTTCTCTTCCAGCGGCGGTTCATCGGCGGGCTCACCGCCGGCGCCGTCAAGGCCTGATCCCTCCGGGCCGCTGAACACCCCCCAGTAACCAGACACACCCCCATTTATAAGGAGAAAAACCGAAATGCTGACGACCGGCAAGGCGATTCTGGACGTCGCCAACGAGCACAGTTTCGCCGTGCCCGCGTTCAACATCAGCGACTGGGCGATGTTCAAGGGCATCGTGGAGATCAGCGAGGAGAAGAACGCGCCGCTGATCGTCGGGATCCACCCCGACGAGGCGCGGCACATCGGCCGCGAGATGATCACCGGCATCATCGAGCGCTCGCACAACGCTAGCGTCCCGGTCGCGATCCACTGGGACCACGGCGCCACCTACGAGCAGATCCTGCAGGCGATCCAGTACGGCTTCACCTCCGTGATGATCGACGCCTCGCTGAAGCCGTTCGACGAGAACATCGCCATCTCCAAGCGGGTCGCCGACTCCGCGCACGCCCTCGGCATCTCCGTGGAGGCCGAACTCGGCACGATCGGCGCGACCGACGGCGAGGCCGAGGAGGGCGCCGACACGATCATCTACACCGATCCGGACGACGCGGTCACCTTCGTCGAGGTCACCGGTGCGGACAGTCTCGCCATCGCGATCGGCACCTACCACGGCATCTACCCGGCGCACCTGAAGCCCGAGCTGAAGCTCGACCTGCTCAAGGAGATCAAGAGCCGGCTGCCGATCCCGCTCGTGCTGCACGGCGGCTCCGGCAACCCGGACGACGAGATCGCCGAGGCCGCGCGGATCGGCATCAACAAGATCAACATCTCCAGTGACATCAAGGTCGCGTACCACGACAAGATGCGCGAGATGCTCGCCGACGGAAAGCTGCGCGAGCCGAACAGCATCCAGCCCGCGTGCGTCGAGGCGATGAAGGCGGTCGCCGCCCACAAGATCGACCTGTTCGGCGCCGCCGGCAAGGGCTCGCTCTACTGACATGGCCGACGCGTCCCGTGTGGTTCTCGGCCTCGGCGGTTGCGTCGACTACGAGTTGACGCTCACCGCCGGCGTCCTGGAGCGGCTGGTCGCCGACTACGGCATCCTCGCCGCCGAACTGGAGTCGCCGCCGGTTACCGTGACCGGCGAGCGGGACCTCGTGGTGTCCATTCTCGGATACGTGGCCCGGGGCCGTGGCGGCGAGCACTTCGTCGCCTCCGCCCCGGCGCTCGAGGCCTTCGCCGACCGTTTCCCCTACCGGGCGACCCTGGGCGGCACCTCGGTGCGGGCCGGGATCCTGATGAGCCGGTTGGGCGTGCCGTCGACGCTCCACCTGGTCAGCGTGAACGACACGATCCGGCGGCTGCTGCCGCCGGACGGTGACTACGTCTCCAGCGGCGTCGAGGACACCTTCTACCCCCACCTGATCGTCCAGTACGACCAGGGCCTGCGAATCCGGAGCGGTGACCTCGACATCACCGCGCCGTTCCCGAACCGGCTGATCTACGTCAACGACCCGGCCAACGGCGACATGCTGCTCACCGACGACCTGGGCGACCGGCTCGCCAAGGCGGAGGTTTTTCTCATCTCGGGCCTCAACGCGATGCAGGACGAGGCGGAGCTCGACCGGCGCCTCGCCGAGCTGCGCTCGCACATGCGGCGGCTGCCGCCGGGGGCGGTGACCTACTTCGAGGACGCGGCGTACCACGAGCCCGCCTTCAGCCACCGGGTCAGGGACGCGCTGCTCGACGAGATCGACGTGTACGGGCTGAACGAGGACGAGATGCAGTCGTACCTCGGACGCCAGGTCGACCTGCTCTCGGCGGAGGACGTCGCCGCCGCGCTCACGGCGGTCCGCGCGCTCATCCCGGTGCCGACGCTGGTGCTGCACACGAAGTACTGGGCGGCGGCGTTCGGGGAAGGCGCGGGCGAGTACGCCGACGCCCTCGACACCGGCACCGTGATGGCCGCGACCCGCTACTGCCACGGTGACGACTTCACCGGCGAGGACGTCGACCGGCTGCGCCGACGACCGCGAAGGATCGAGTCCGTCGCCTTCGCGAGGGCGTTGCACGAGCGGATGGGCGACACCGTCCACTGCGTCCCGGGATTCTCGCTCGACGTCCAGAACCCCACGACCGTCGGGCTGGGGGACACGTTCGTCGGGGGCTTTCTCGCCGCGCTGGCCCGCGAGGAGCGCCGATGACCATCGCTCGCCGCGTCGGCGCGCACGGAGAACCGACGGTCTCCCGCCGCGCCGGCGCGTATGGAAAACCGATGCCCGTCTCCCGTCGCGTCGGCTCGTAAGGAGGCCCGATGACCATCGAGATACTGTCCGCCAACCAGCCGGAGACGTTCTACCGCGGCGCAGGCCGGATCGCGGAGTTCCGCGGCGCACCGGCGCTGCCCGATCGCCCCGAGGACTGGGTGGGCTCGGTGACCAGCAGGTTCGGGCTCGCCCCTTCCGGGCTGTCCACCCTGCGGGACGGCCGGGTGCTGGCCGAGGCGATCGCCGCCGACCCCGCCTGGTGGCTCGGTCCCGGGCGCACCGACACCGGCGTGCTGGTGAAGCTGCTCGACGCCGGGCAGCGGCTGCCGTTGCACGTGCACCCCGACCGCCGTTTCGCGAACGCGCACCTGGCCTCGCCCTACGGGAAGACCGAGGCATGGGTGATCGTCTCCGCGCGGCCCGACGCGTACGTCCACCTGGGTTTCGCCCGGGACGTGGAGGCCGGCGAGCTGGCCGGTTGGGTGGCGGGCCAGGAGACCGAGCGGATGCTCGCCGCCACCAACAAGGTCCCGGTCGCGGCCGGTGACGCGATCCTCTGCCCGGCAGGACTGCCGCACGCGATCGGCGACGGCATCCTGCTGGTCGAGATCCAGGAGCCGACCGACTTCTCCGTACTGCTGGAGTACGAGGGCTTCGGCCTGTCGGACGGCCACCTCGGCCTCGACTACGACCTCGCCCTGGGCTGCGTCGACCGCGGCGCGTGGACGCCGTCGCGCCTGGACGGGCTTCGGGGCACTCCGGCGCGACTGCTGCCCGAGGCCGCCGACGAGTTCTTCTCCGCACGCCGCGTGCGCGGCGGCGACCGCCTGGACCAGGGGTTCGGCGTCCTGGTCGCGGTGTCGGGCGTGGGAAGGCTGACCGGCGGGAAGGACGACCTGTCGCTCAGGAGGGGGGACACGCTGCTGGTTCCGTACGCGGCCGGCCCGCTTCTCCTGGACGGCGAGATCGAGGTGATCCACATGTCGGCGCCCACCGCTCCCCACCGTCCGCCGTCGGGCTGAGGACATGACCGCGGGCCGACCCACATCGAGTGCCCTGACCATCCGCGGACCTCGCGGATCTTCGACCCGGCCCTGGTGAACGGAGAGTCGCCCGACCCGGGAGGAGTAGTCGATCCCGGGCGGAAAACCTCTCCGGTTGGGCGGCGGTGTGGGCCGGCTTCTACCGGTCGGCGAGAGGGGAGGCCGTCTTGGGATGTGAGGCGGCCTCGGGACAGCCCGGCGGAGGGCTCATCGCTCCCGAGCGGGAGACCACGGTGAAGGACGCGTCGAGGTTCGTGAGCTTCAGGAGCTTGAGAACCACGGGCGGGGCTCCGGCCAGGAGCAGAGGTGTGTCCCGTTCGCGCGCGTGCCGCCTGATGGCGATCAGCGCGCTCAGGCCGCAGGCGTCGATGAAGGTGACGCCTGACAGGTCGATGATGACCGTACCGGGGCGGGCGTCGATGACGTCCTGGGTGAAGACCGACAGTTTCGGCCTGGTGGCGAGGTCGAGCTCACCGGCCACCGTGATGACCACGAAGCCATCGGCGTGCTCGCTCGTGAGTTGCAGTGCGTTCATCGCCCACTTCCCTGCAGGCTGACGTGAATGTACGTATCCGGCCAGGGGGTGTCGCTCGGACGCCTGGCCTCAGCTCGCCGCCTCCCTGGCCGCGTCGTGCGGGCGCGGAGGGGATGGACGATCTGAAGCCACGATACTCCCTAACGGTGCGAACCATCGCTTTCCGTGATCGTGTAGCTTCGAAGCGAAGTGTAGATGCCAACCTGGATATGTGCCAGCTATTCAAGGAAACAGCTTTGTAGCCGTGTCCCCGAAGGGTCGTCAGGGTGGTTCCCGAGTGGCGGGAGAGGGTCCTGCGCCGGGTGGGAAAGCGGGCCTGAGCTGGGCGGAGTCAGCCCGCGGAATGGCTCGGGGCCATGGCGTCGAGCGCGTCGCGCAGGGTGGCTCGCGTCTCGAAGTGCCTGTCGAGATTCGTGATCGTCAACAGGTGTGTGATCATGCCGGGGCTCACCACCAGCATGAGGTGACCGTGGGCCTCCTTGATCCGGGTGAGCGTGCCCACGATGACCCCCAGCCCCACCGAGTCGCAGAACGGCACGCCCGTCAGGTCCAGCACCAGGTTCGGGGTTCCGGCGTCCTCCAGGGCGTGGTCGATCTCCGCGCGCAACCGCGGAGCCACGGCCATGTCGAGCTCGCCCGCCGCCTGTACGACCACACAGGTGCCACTGCGCCACGTCTGAACGTCGAATGTCGAGATCACGATCATCACCTCCGTGCCTTTTCAGCTTCCCTGGCAGAAGGTTGTTATGCACGTAGCTCACTTTTTGCAGATATTGTCGGTCGCTGTTCTTGCTGTCGGAGTCGCGGTAGGGGTGGCGACCGCTGTAGGCGCGGCGGTCTCCTGCACGGTGACCTTCTTCGCCCGCTCGTGTTTCCGGCCGACGACCACCTCGATCTTGTCGCCGAGGCTCTCCACCGGGCGCAGGTCCGCTCCGGGCAGCGCGGCGGCGACGGTGTGTGCCGAGTCCTCGCGGCCGGGGCCGTACCGGATGACGGTCTTGTCGAAGTCCTTCTGCGGGGTGTTGCCGGGGATCTCGGGCACCAGGAAGCCGACCCTCTGCAGGTCCGCCCTGGTCTGCGCGCCCAGCCCCGTGATCGTGGTGCCGTTGAGCACGGTGAGGGCGATCCGCGAGGGCGCGACGGTCAGCGCGGGAGCCGAGGGGGAGGCCGTCGGGGTGGGCGTGGCCTTAGGGGGCTTGGAGGGCTTGACGAGCGTCTCGTCGGCGGCGATCCTGCGGAACAACTCCTTGGCCGCCGCTTTGTCCCAGAGGACGGCGGACTCACCGGTCGGCGTCTTGTAGTCGACGTCCGCGAGCGGGACCGTGGCGAAGGTCACGTCGTCGGTGGAGACGTCCTTGAGCTGGTCGGCCAGGCCGAGCAGGTCCCCGCGGAGCGCGTCGTCCACCCGGATCGTGTCGAGGGCCGTGTCGACGAACGAGGCGAGCCTGACCGGGTTGGTCAGCGTCTCACCGCTGAGCGCCTGGTTCAGCAACGCGGAGATCACCTGCTGCTGGCGGTCGATGCGGTCGAGGTCGGAGCGGGCGGTGGCGCGGGTGCGGGCGTAGGCGAGCGCCTTGACGCCGTCGAAGGAGTATGTGCCCGGTTGCAGGTTGAGCGCGGTCTTCGGGTCGTTGATCGGGACCGGGGTGCAGACCGAGATGCCGCCGAGGGCGTCGACCACCTCGATGAACCCCAGCACGTTGACCTCGACGTAGTGATGGATGGTCAGGCCGGTGACGGCCTGCACCGTGCGCGTCGTGAGCTTCGGGCCGCCGAACTGGTAGGCGGCGTTGATCTTGTGCTCGCCGTTGCCGGGAATCGCCGTCCAGGTGTCGCGGGGGAGGCTGACCACGGTGACCTTGCGGTGGTCCTCCGACACGTGGATCACCATCATGGTGTCGGTGCGCTCGCCGGTCTCGCGGCCCAGCTTGAGCTGGTTCTGCTGTTTGCGGGTGAGGTTGTCACGCTTGTCGACCCCGACCACCAGGATGTTCATCGCGCCGGTGCTCGACCGCGATCCCTGGACCCCGGCGTCGACCGCCTCGATCTTCTTCGTGGCGTAGTTGGTCAACGCCCAGGTCACTCCAGAACTGCCCAGGACCAGGCAGGACAGCGCGCCGGCGATCACCAGGCCGCGCCGCCTGGTGCGGGCGCCCCTCGCCGACCTGCGAACACGCCTCGGGTCCACCCGGACGCTTCCGTAGGCGTCACCGCCCACGTGCACACCCGAATCCTCCTCCGGGTCGCGCATGCATGGCCCCCTAGGCTCCAGCTGGGTCGATGAGGTACCCGTTCGTACAGTAGCGTGAGCGACGCCATGAAGCAGTTCCCCGACTCGCCCTCGCCGGCGTCGTCTTCCGAGACACGTGTCTGGCCCCCCATCTCCATCGTCATCCCGGTGCTGAACGAGGAGCGCCATCTGAGGGAGGCGGTGCGTCAGGTGCTGTCGCAGCGATACGCGGGACCGATCGAGGTCGTGCTCGCGATCGGCCCCTCCCACGACCGTACCCAGGAAGTCGCCGACGAAATCGCCGCCGCCGACCCTCGGGTGATCGTCGTTCCCAACCCGACCGGCCGCACTCCCAACGCGCTCAACGCGGCGATCGCCGCGTCCGGTAACTCGATCATCGCGAGGGTGGACGGCCACGCGATGCTCCCCGAGGACTACCTCCAGGTCGCGGTGGAGACCCTTGAGGAGACCGGCGCCGACAACGTGGGCGGCGTGATGGCGGCCGAGGGCGTCACTCCCTTCGAGCAGGCCGTGGCCCGCGCGATGACGTCCAAGATCGGTGTCGGCGGCGCCCGGTTCCACACCGGCGGCACCGCCGGCCCGGCCGACACGGTCTACCTCGGTGTGTTCCGCCGCGCCGCGCTGGAGCGGGTCGGCGGCTACGACGAACACTTCCAGCGCGCCCAGGACTGGGAGATGAACCACCGCATCCGCGAGTCGGGCGGCCTGGTCTGGTTCCAGCCCCGGATGCGCGTCTCCTACCGCCCGAGGCCCAACCTCAAGGCCCTCGCCAAGCAGTACTTCCACTACGGCCGCTGGCGCAGGGTGGTCGCCCGCACCCACGAGGGCACGATCAACCTGCGTTACCTGGCGCCTCCGCTCGCCGTGCTCGCCATCCTGGCGGGCCTGGTGGTCTCCCCGTTCTTCTGGCCGGGGCTGTTGATCCCCGGCGGCTACCTGGCGGCGATCCTCGCCGGTTCCGCGATCACCGGCAGCGGCCTGCCCACCCCGGCGCTCGTCCGGCTGCCGCTGGTCTACGTCACCATGCACATGTCGTGGGGCTGGGGTTTTCTCACCAGCCCGAGAAGGCTGGGAAAGGCCGACCACGCGGGCGGCTGATCAAGGACGGGAGTCGATCACCTGACCGGTGACGCCGGAGGCGAGCACGTCCAGCGAGGTGCGGGCGACGGTGTGCGAGGAGGACGGGCTCGTCGGCGTCGCGGCTCCGGCCCGTCCGGGTTGCACGCAGTTGACCCGAATCCCGTACTCCGTCCACTCCCTGGCGAGAGCGAGGGTCAGCCCGGCCACGGCGGCTCCCGCGAAGGAGCGCAGGCCCTCGCCCGCCCCGTCCCCACCGGGAGAGGGGGAGTGGAACAGCAACTGTCCCCGCGTCTCGCGGAGACGGGGGAGCGCCGCCCTGGCGACGGTGACGGGACCGAGGTGGTCCGCGTTCACGGTCCCGGCGATCGTGGCGTCGTCCACCGCGTCGAGCCTGCCCTGTGGTGGCGTGCCCGCCGCGCTGATCACGTAGTCGACACCGCCCGTCTCCTTGACGACCCGGACGAGCGCGTCGGCCACCGCCCGGGGGTCGTCCACGCGCACTTCGCCGGGGGCCGGTGATCCGGGGAAGGGGAACACCCGGGCGCCGTAATCTCCGGCGAGTCGCGCCACCTCGGCGCCCGCGCCGTCGTCCGCGCGGAAGACCACCACGGTCCTGCCCTCCAGCGCCTCGCGCAGGGCGGTGTCCGAGCGGGAGGGAACCTCGCTCGCGGCGAGCCTGAGGAGCCTGTCGGCGACGAAGAGGTCCACCGGGTGCGTGACCTTCATGTTCCGCTCGCTGCCCGGCACCACGTGGATCGGCACGTCGGGCAGGTAGCGCAGCACCACGCCGCAGTCGTCGGTGGCCGGCCGGTCGCCGAAGCCGGGATCGGCGAAGGCACGCTCGTACGCCTCGCGGATCACCGAGAGCCGAAAGCACTGCGGGGTCTGGACGCGGCGCAGGCGGGCACGGTCGGGGACGTCACTGACGATCTCCCCGTGCGGCCCCGGCGAGGTCACCACGATCGTGTCGGAACTCGGGATCGCCACCTCGACCGCCGAGAAGGTCCTCAGCGCCTCGACGCAGTCGGCGATGATCCTTCTGTCCGCCAGCGGCCGTACGGCGTCGTGCAGCAGCACGTGGCACTCCTGCGCACCCAGGGCCTGCAGCGCTCGCCAGGTGGTCTCCGGGCGGCTCGCGCCGCCCTCCAGGATCCTGCCGACCTTCGTGAAGCCGTTGCGCTCGACGATCCGCTCCACCTCGCCGGTGAAGCCGGGCGCCATCAGGACGATGATCTCGTCGATCTCCGGTGCCTCCTGGAACAGGGCGAGGGTGTGTTCGAGGATCGTCCTGCCCGCTATCTCCAGCAGTTGTTTGGGGGTGTCGTGGCCGACGCGTCGGCCGACGCCGCCCGCCAGGACCACACCGACGGTTCGGGGACGCGGTTCACGTTCGGCCACGATCGGATTCCTTTGACAGTTCGGGTATGGCGAGCGTAATGGGTGTGTCCCTGATCGTCCGGCGTGCTCCCGTGCTATCCCGTCAAGATCTAGCTACGCTGAGTGCGCACTCCCCGATTCGTACGGTGATCCCGTCGGATACGAAGGAGCCCGGATTGCCTGACTCTCGCGCCACCGTCTCGTCCGACGCCTCGCAGGCGGTCGCGGTCGTGCTCGCCACCACCGAGGCGTCCGACCTGCGATGTTCCGCAGGGACGCTCCTCGACAGGCTGACCGGCCAGCTCGCCACGCTTCCCGTACGGGATGTGCACGTGATGGCCCGTTCCAGTGACATCATCCACGTGCCGGGCGGCACCCACATGATCGGGACGGAGGGGCCGAAAGGGCTCGCCGACGACCTGCGCAGGGTCGCGAAGGCGGCCCGCTCGTCCGTCGGGCCGGTGCTGGTGGTCGCCGGTGACCTGGTGGCGCACACCGAGGCGCTGGCCATGCTCGTGGAGCACCCGGCCCGCGACACCTGCGCGCTGGTGGGCGGAAAGGACGAGCCGCCGGGGCCGACGCGACCGCCGGTCAGGATCGAGGGCAGGTCGGTGGTGGCCGCCGGCACCTCCTTCCACGAGGTGGGCGAGACCAACGGCACCTTCAGGGGCGCGCTCCAGGTCGGCGTGCCCGATCTCGCGGGCTTCGCCGAGACCACCGAGACGCTCGCCGAGCTCGCCGAGGCGGGCGGCTTCGGCCCGATGGACGGCGGCGAGGTCCCCGGCCTGCTCCTGGTCGGCCTCGTTCGCTCCGGCGTCCAGGTGCGCGCGGCGAGACTCGGCCGCCTCCACGCCGACCGGATGACCGTGCAGGCGGACGCCGACGTGGCCGTGTCCCGGCTGGCCGAGGTCGACGAGAACGAGGCCAGGCTGGACGCCGCGGTCAAGAGCGACGACGGCTTCTTCGCCACGTACGCGGTGAGCTCCTGGTCCAGGCACCTGCTGAGGCCGATCGCCGGGCTCGGCCTGACGCCGAACGCGGTCACCGGCATATCCGTCGGTCTCGCCGCGCTCGCGGCGGTCTGGTTCTCCGAGGGCACCAGACCGGGGCTGATCGCGGGGGCGGTCCTGCTCTACCTGTCGTTCGTGCTCGATTGCGTCGACGGGCAGCTCGCCCGCTACACCCGCACCTTCTCGCCGCTCGGGGCGTGGCTGGACGCCACCTTCGACCGTGTCAAGGAGTACGCCGTCTACCTGGGCCTCGCCGTCGGATACGCGGCGGGGGCGGACGTCGCGGGTGGCGGCCCTGACGGCATCTGGGCGCTCGCGGTGGCCGCGATGATCCTGCAGATGCTCCGCCACGTGATCGACTTCTCGTACGCGGGCGCGCGGGCCGACGCGAGCCGGGTGGGCGCGGCCTGGACCAGGTCGGCGGGCTCGCTGGGGAGGACGGACTCGCTGAGCAGGGCGGCCGCCGCGGACGGCGCCTGGACAGGAGGCGGCAACCCGATCCTGCGGCTCTCGCGGACCATGGAGAAGGCGTCGCCCACCCGCTGGTTCAAGAAGATCATCGTGTTGCCCATCGGAGAACGGATGGCCCTGATCGCGGTGACCGCGGCCTTCTTCAACGCCCGGGTGACCTTCGTCGCGCTGCTGGTCTGGGGTGGGATCGCGGCCCTCTACGTCCTCTCCGGCCGGACCGGCAGATCGCTCAGCCGATGACCGGAGGCCGCGGGCGCGATGACCGGCGGGGACGGATGTCCCGCCGGACGAGGGACGAATCCGTCCTCGGGTCTCTCCTCACCCGGGACGAATCTCGCCTCGGGTCTCTCCTCACCCGGACGGATCTCCCGTCAGGCGACCCTCAGGTAAGTGGAAGAAGCAGGTGCGATCATGATTTCTGTGCATATGGCGCCGGTGCCGCGGAGCGCCGTGGTCGCCTACCGGGACGACGGGGTGCTGTCGAGGGGCATGGGCGCCATGGTGGCCGGGCAACTCCCGCCGCTGCCGCCCGCGATCGTCGGGATGTTCGTCACCGGGGTGCTGCTCCTCGTCGGCGTGGCCGGCACCGAAGGACCCGCGGTGTTCGCCCCGGCGGTGGCGCTGCTGCTGGCCGGTCCCGGCAGCTCCCATCCGCACGACGGCCGGCTCGACTGGCTGGTGCCGCCGATCCTGCGCCTCACCGAGTACGGCTTCGTGGCCTCGGTGGGCTTCGCGCACGACGTGCCGCCGTGGCTGATCTTCATGTTGCTCGGCGCGATGGCCTTCCACCACTACGACGTCGTCTATCGGCTGAGGCAGCGGGTCTACCCGCCCGCCTGGCTGGCCACATCCGGCCTCGGCTGGGACGGCCGGATGCTGCTCATCGCCCTCGGCGGGCTCGCCGGGCAGGTCACGCTGATGTTCGCCCTGCTCTCGCTCTACCTGTGGTGCCTCTTCTCCTGGGAAAGTGTCACCTGCTGGCTGGCCGCCCCGAGGTTCGGGGTGGACGCGGCCGACCTCGGCACCCACGATTGAGAACGCCCGGCAAATGCCCGATTACACGATCAGGGCGTGAAGGCAACTAATCTTTGGGGCCTAGGAGTGCCCGCCGGGAGGCTCTCACCCGAATGAGGAGTGCACGTTGCTGGGAATGGTGCTGGCCGCCGGGGCCGGACGACGCCTGCGGCCGTACACGGACACGCTGCCCAAGGCGCTCGTGCCGGTCGACGGCGACACCACGATCATGGACATCTCGCTGCGCAACCTCGCGGCGGCCGATCTTCGTGACGTCGTGGTCATCGTCGGCTACCAGGCGCAGGCGGTACACGAGCGCAAGGCCGAGCTGGAGCGGCGGCACGGTGTGAAGCTCACCCTCGTGCACAACGACAAGGCCGAGGAGTGGAACAACGCCTACTCCCTGTGGTGCGCGCGCGACTACTTCGACCAGGGCGTGCTCCTGGTCAACGGTGACACGGTGCACCCTGTCTCGGTGGAGGAGACGCTGCTCTCCGCGCCGGCGACCAGCGACATCCTGCTCGCGGTCGACGACGTCAAGAAGCTCGCCGACGAGGAGATGAAGGTGACCCTCGACGACGACCGTCACCTGCGGCTGATCACCAAGTTGATGGACCCGGCCGCCGCCGCCGGTGAGTACATCGGCGCCACGCTCATCCGTTCCGGCATCGGCGACCGCCTCGCCGACGCCCTCCAGGCCACCTTCGAGCGCGACCCGCAGCTCTACTACGAGGACGGCTACCAGGAGCTCGTCGCCCGCGGTGAGAAGATCGCCGTCGCTCCGATCGGCGACGTCCCGTGGGTCGAGGTAGACAACCACGACGACCTCGCCAAGGCGCGGGAGATCGCGTGCCGATACTAGCCAGGATGCTCCCGGCGCCCCTGTCCATGGAGGTGCGCCGGGGCGCCGTCGCCCAGCTCGGCACGTTGCTGGCCGACAGCAGGGTGGCGACCTCCGGTCGGGTGGCGGTGGCCGTGGGCGCGGGCCAGGGAGACAGGATCGCCTCGGTGATCACTCCCTCGCTCGGCCAGGCCCAGGTCTTCCGGGTGCCCGACGGCTCGGTCGACGCGGCGATCTCGCTCGGCGCCGACCTGCGCAAGGGGGCGTACGAGGCGGTCGTGGGCATCGGCGGCGGCAAGACCATCGACGTGACCAAGTACGCCGCGTCGCTGGCCGGGATCCCGATGGTGGCGGTGGCCACCAACCTGTCGCACGACGGGATCTGCTCGCCGGTGGCCTCGCTCACGCACGACGGGGGCAAGGGCTCCTTCGGCGTCCCCATGCCGCTCGCCATCATGGTCGATCTCGATTTCGTGCACGACGCGCCCGCCTCGCTGGTCAGGTCCGGGGTCGGTGACGTGGTCAGCAACCTCTCGGCGATCGAGGACTGGCAGCTCGGCGCGGGCGAGCGCGGGGAGCCGATCGACGGCCTGGCCTGCGCGATGGCCCGCACCGCGGCGGAGGCGGTGATCGGCAGATCCGACTCGATCGAGTCCGACGCGTTCCTGACCGTGCTGGCCGAGGCGCTTATCCTGTCGGGCATGTCGATGGTGGTCGCCGGATCCTCACGTCCTTCGAGTGGCGGAGATCATGAGATCCTGCATGCCGTGGATCAGCTTTTTCCCGGCACCTCCAACCACGGCGAGCTCGCCGGGATAGGTGCCGCGTTCTGTTTCTTCCTCCGCGAGGACTCACGGAGGCTCAATCAGGTCGTCGACTGCCTGCGCGGGCACGAGCTGCCGGTCACCCCCGCCGATGTGGGGCTGTCCCCGGCCGAGTTCACCGAGGCGGTCGCGCTGGCCCCGGCCACGCGTCCCGGCCGCTACACGATTCTTGAGCACCTGCGCCTGTCGGAGCCGGAGATTCGCGATCGGGTGGAGGATTATGTCCGGGCCGTCGGTCGCTGAGCTCCGTGCGGTGGCCCAGCCGCACACGACCATGGACCGCAACAGCGGCGAGCACTGGGCCGGCGCTCTCTACATGCGCAAGCTGTCGATCTACGTCACCTGGTTTCTCGCCAAGACGCCGATCACGCCCAACCAGACCACCTGGCTGATGATCTTCACCGGCCTGCTGGCCGGAGCCGTGCTCGCGCTGCCCGGACTCTGGGCGGCCGTCCTCGCGGCCCTGCTGGTCCAGCTCTACCTGCTGCTCGACTGCTCCGACGGTGAGCTGGCCCGCTGGACCGGGCGCACCTCCATCACGGGCGTCTACCTCGACCGGGTCGGTCACTACTTCGCCGAGGCCGCGATCCTCATCGGGCTGGGCTTCCGGGCGTCGGAGGTCCTGCCCGACTGGTACACCGTGACGGGGTTCGCCGCCGCGCTCGGCGCGATCCTGATCAAGGCGGAGACCGACCTGGTCGACGTGGCCCGCGCCCGCTCCGGGCTGGTCGCGGCGACCGAGGCCTCGGCCGAGCACTTCCGGTCGCGCGGGCTGGGCATGGCGCGCAAGGCGGCCGCGGCGCTGAAGTTCCACCGGATCGTGCAGGCGGTCGAGTTGTCACTCCTCATCGTGGTCGCCGCGATCTGGGACGCGATCGACGGGGGGCTGGCGGCGACGAGGATCCTCGTGGTGGCCTGCGTGGTCGTCGCCGTGCTGCAGATGATCCTGCATCTGATCAGCATTCTGGCGTCCAGGCGGCTTTCATGAGGAACCGGATGGCGTCCGGGCGCGTCGTAGGTGCGAACACACCGCTGTTTGGCGGGTGTTCGTCGGCGGTTCCGATACGCTTGTGCCCCGGTATACCAGGAAACTCCAGCCCTGCCAGAATTCCCGACCCAGCAGACTCGGTGATCATGAAAGTATGCTCCGTACGTGCTCTCGACGCGTCAGGACGATGACCCGTTGAAGATCTCGTGCGTCATCCTCACCATGGGCAACCGTGTCCCCGAGCTGGACCGCGCGGTCGAGTCCGCGCTGAACCAGGTCGACGGTGACGTCGAGGTGGTCATCGTCGGCAACGGCGCGGACGTCCCCGAACTCTCGGTCACCGTGCCCGCGGGGTCCTCGGCCTCGATCAGGAGCGTGCGGCTGAACCACAACGCGGGCATTCCCGCGGGCCGTAACCGAGGCGTCGAGGAGTGTTCCGGCGACGTCGTCCTCTTCCTCGACGACGACGGCTGGTACGCCGACACCGGGCTCGTCTCCCACCTGCGGGAGCGCTTCTCCACCGAGCACGACCTCGCGGTCGTCTCCTTCCGGGTGAAGGATCCCGAGGGCGGCATCGGCCAGCGCCGTCACGTTCCCCGCCTGCGCGCGGGCGACCCCGAGCGGTCCTCTCCGGTCACCACCTTCCTGGGCGGCGCGTGCGCCATCCGCCGTTCGGCCTTCCTCCAGGTCGGCGGGCTCCCCGAGCGTTTCTTCTACGCCCACGAGGAGACCGACCTGGCGTGGAGGCTCCTCGGCGAGGGATACCGCATCGAGTACGACGCCGAGACGGTCATGTACCACCCGCAGGTCCCCCCGACCCGGCACACCGACTTCTACCGCCTCAACGCCCGCAACCGGGTCTGGCTCGCCCGTCGCAACCTTCCCTGGCCGCTGGCCGCGCTCTACCTCCTCAACTGGATGGTGCTCACCCTCGTCCGCGAGCGCTCCAGGCCCGCCCTGCGCGCCTGGTTCAAGGGCTTCGCGGAAGGGCTCCGCGAGCCCGCGGGAGAACGTCGCCCCATGGGCTGGAAGACCGCCTGGCGGATGCTCCGCCTCGGCCGTCCGCCGATCGTCTGACCTTCGATCAGCAGTGGACGTATACACCCTCGGCGAGGCGTTCGGCGTCGTCACCAGCGGCCGGATCCGCCACGAGCACGAGGCCAGGCTGGACGTCGCCGGAGCCGAGTTCACCGTCGCGGTCGGTCTGTCCAGGCTCGGCCACCGGGTGGGCTGGCTGGGCAAGGTCGGCGGCGACGAGCTGGGAGCGAGGATCCTCACCGTGCTGCGCGGCGAGGGCGTGGACGTCTCCGACGCCAGGGTGGACGAGGGGTCCCCGACCGGGATCCTGCTGAAGGAGTCGAGGCTCGGCCAGGCGGCGAGGGTCACCTACTACCGCACCGGCGTCAGGCTGGCCCAGGGGAACGTTCCCGTGGACCGGATCGCGGCCTCGCGCATCCTGCACGTGAGCGGGATCACCGCCGCGCTGAGCGCGCGCGACGCCATGCACGCGGCCGTACGCGCCGCGCGGACCGCCGGGGTCGCGGTCTCGGTGGCGATCGACTACCACGACCAGCTCTGGCCCGACCTGCGCGAGGCGGAGGAGATCCTCAGCGTGCTGGCCTGCTCCGCCGACGTGCTGTTCGTCCGGCAGAGCGAGCTCGACCTGGTCAAGCCCGCGCTCGCCGGGGATCGCGAGGTCATCGTGACGCGCGGTGCACGAGGGGCGAGCGTGCGGGTCGACGGAGTACGCCACGACGCCGCGAGCCTCTCCGCGCCCGTGGTCGACCCCAACGGCGCGGGGGACGCCTTCGTCGCGGGCTATCTCAGCGCGCTGCTCGAAGGTCTTCACCCGGCCGACCGGCTGCGCAGGGGCGGCCTGCTCGCGGCCTTCGCCTCGTCGGGGCCGAGTGACTGGCAGGGCCTGCCGACGAGGGCCGAACTGCCCCTCCTGGAGCTCGACACCTGACGGTGAGGATGTGGGTGAGCGCCTCCGGGCGGGGTCTGACCCAACCTCCGACCGACCGCAGGGTCCTTGACAGGATCTGACCCGCCGATCCGCGCGGCTTCTCGCCGTGCGCGGGCGGGTCAGGGCCTTTTCGAGGCCCGATGCCTGGTCCGGTGCCCGATTTCTCGCCGAGGGAGGGTCTCCGAGCGCTCCGCCGGGCCGGGACGTGCCTTGCCTTGTCCGGCCGGGCCTCTCACGAGGAGCCTCAGGGCTCCTTGGCCTCACCGAGGGTCATGGCCAGGTGGGAGATCGTGCTCGTCATCAGGGCGCGTTTGGGCAGACCGAGCTCGCTCAGCTCCTTGGCGATCGGATGGTTGCCCAGGCGGATGAGAGCGCCCCCGGGACGCGTGCGGACCCCGCGGGGAGAGAGCGACCACGGGATGCGGCGGGTGACGCCGTCCAGGTGGCTGTAGGCGTCGAGGGCGGTCATCATCCCGGTGCCCGGCACCGGGACGCCGGGTTTGATCAGCAGGTCCAGCACCAGGCGGCCGTCCTTGCGCAGGACGCACCGCTTGTAGGGGGAGGAGATCCGCAGGTCGATGTCGGCCAGTTCCTTGGGGAAGCCCCAGATGGCGCGGCCCGCCTCCAAGGTGAAGTCCTGGTCGACCGGGAGCCAGTGGACGAACGCCCCGGCGCCGGTGCGGCGCAGCTCGGACAGGTTCGCGCGCAGCCCTCCGCCGGGAACGTGGCCCGCGCCGGGCGGCCTCGCCAGGAAGGCGACGCCGAACTCGTGGTAGCGGCCCAGATCACCGTCGCGGTAGTCGGCGAACACCAGCGTGCACAGGGCCTTGCGGGGTAACACCTCGGCGACGTCCAAGTGCGAGTAGGCGATCACGGCCCGCGCGGCGTCCGCCCGGACCAGGTAGGACGCGCTGCAGACCATGACGTCGCGGACGCGGACCGGCATGGTGACCTCGCGCCCCTGGATCAGATGGCGTGCCATGCCTCCAGTACACCAATCTCCCGGCCGGACGTCACTGGTTTGCCGGCCCATTCCTCAAGCCGCCCGACGAAGGCGCCCGCGTGATCCGGCCAGTTGTGGCGGGCGAGGGCCTCGGCGTGGCCGCGCGCTCCCATCTCGGCCGCCCCTTCCCGGTCGTCCCGCAGCGCCAGCACCGCGCGTACCGTCGCCTCGGCGTCCCCGAAGGGTACGACGACGCCGCACCCGACCTTCTCGACCATGGACGCGGCGGCGGACAGGGGGGTGGTGACGACGGGGACCCCCTTGGACATGTAGTCGATGATCTTGGCGGGTACGGGCCGGGTGCCGGGTGCGTCGTGCGGGAGCGACAGGCCGGCGATCGCCCCCTCGGCCATCCGCAGCGCGTGCCGGTTGGGCACGTAGCCGTACCAGTCGAGCAGGCCCTCCCGCTGCGCGTCCCGCAGCAGCGGCCTGACGCGGACGTCGGCGGAGCCGATCAGGTCGAGCCTGATCCCGTGCGGGAGCAGCCGCCTCGCCGCTTCGATCAGCTCGCCCACGCCTCCGGCCCTGGAGAGGTGGCCCACGTGGACCACCCGGTTCCCGCCGGGCGGCGCGGGCGGGCACGGGGAGACGTAGGCGGTGTCGGGAACGACCTGGTGGGGGCCGGAGAGCCGTTCCCGGTGGGACTCCTCGGCCAGGATCAGGTGCAGGCGGTGCTCCGGGGAGGCCCCGATCCGGCGCGCGAGCGCGGGCAGGGCGCGGCTCAGGTGGCCGGGGAGGGTGAGGCCGAGCGCGGCGGTCACGCCCCAGCCGCCCCAGCCGTCCCCGATGTCCTCGCGCACGTCCCAGACGGTGACGGGACGGTGCCTGGGCAGGCGGAACAGCAGCTCCCTGTCGTGCACGACCAGCAGGTCCGCGCCCTCCACCCCGCGCTTGAGAGCCCCCCGTGCGGCCTTCAGCGCGCGTCTGCGGCGGTTGGGGATCGCCCGGGGTACGTCGATCGCGCGGATACCGGGATCCGGGGTGACGTTGCAGTCGGTGAAGGGGGCGACATAGGTGATCTCATGCCCGGCGTCGAGGAGCGCCCGGATCTGCCGATGCATGATCCTGGCGTCCTCTGGGTGATGAGCGATCGTCGCGACGCATACCCGCATGTCCCGATGTTGAGTGTTCGTTCCGTCATCACCGGATGTGTTGCGTTAATCAGCGGGGAACTGAGGCTGAACTCTCCTTGGCGGCGGGTGCGCCCTCGGCCGGTGCGGTGGTAGCGGCGGGGGGAGGGGAGGGGCGGCGGTAGAGCCATACGAGCCGGGGTTCGAGCATCCACTTGAAGAGCTTGCGGGTCTCGGGCAGGCACAGCACGATGGCGAGGGCGAGCGAGCTCGACGCGATCGCCGCCACGCCCAGCGGGCCGTACAGCCAGGGGAAGCTCAGCCAGCCCTGGTCCTTGGCGATGACCACCACGACGCCGTGGAGCAGGTAGGCGTACAGGGTGCGGGTGCCGAGGTCGGAGAACCAGGTCTCGCCCCGGGGGATCAGCGCGAGCAGCGCCACCGTCATGGCGAGTGCCGCGATCAGCAGGGCGCCTCGCACGCCGAGGCCCAGCCACCAGGACATGTCCATCGCCTTGAAGCTGTAGCGGAAGTAGATCGGCGCGCGCGGGACGTGGGGCGCGATGAGGATCGCCACCCCGGCGGCGCCGATGAGGACGACCGCTGAGGTGATCTTGACCCAGAGGGGCTTGAGCAGGTCGAAGTGCTCCGGCTTGAGCAGCAGGCCGAGCACGTAGAACGGCAGCAGGCCGAAGAAGCGGTCGATGCTGAAGTCGCCGGAGATCTCCGAGAAGCCCGCGACCAGGTAGATGACGACCGCGACCAGCAGGGGCTGTCGCATCCGCGTCCAGATGGGCGTGGAGATCCGCCAGAGGACAAGGGCGACCAAGTACCAGTTGAGCCAGGCCGGATCAATGATCGTCAGCGTCCACTTCTGGCCGAGCCCGTAGCGGAGCAGCGCGTAACCGATCTCCACGACGATGTACGGGATCAACAGGGTGTCGACCAGCTTGTTGATCTTCGCGTTGGAGTTCCAGAAGTTGCGTCCCAGATAACCGCTGATCAGCACGAACGCCGGCATGTGGAACGTGTAGATGAACAGGTACGCGGCCTCCGACGAGTGCGCCTTCAGGGTGGGGACGAGCGAGTGGCCCATCACCACCAGGGCGATCAGGACGAACTTCACGTTGTCGAGGTACGGCTCGCGCTTCTTCTTGACCGGAGGGGCCGGGGGCTCCTCCTCGGCGACCGTCTCGCGCTCACGCTCCGCCCGCAGCTCCTGCTCGGCCCGCGGTCCCTGGTTCCAGAACGAGGGACCGCCGTCCCTCGTGGTGTTCTCCCAGTACGAGGGGCCGCCGTCCCTGGCGGTGTTCTCCCAGTACGAGAAGGGGCGTTCACCGGACGCTCGCGGCTCCTGCCGGGGTCTCGGGGCCTCCGCGTCCGGGAACCGCACGGGAGCCTGGGGCTCCCCGGGGAGCCTGGGACGTCCGGGAAGCCCGGAGAGCTCAGCTTCCTCGGGGAACCGGGGCCGCCCCGGATCGGGCGTCCAGCCGGGATCCTGAGGGTGCGCGGCTCCTGGCGGTGGGGAGGCCGGCGCGGGGACGCGCGGTGTCATGGGCGGCGGGGCCCAGTGGGGCCGGGGGGACGGCGCACGGGGGGCGCCCTGCGGAGGGGTGGGCCCCTCAGCCCACGACGGCGTCTCCTGTGCCCACGGTGACTCCCGCGTCCACGACGGGCCGTCCTGTGCCCAGCCGGGCTCCTCGCGGTCCCACGAGGGGTCCTGGACGACCGGCTCGGGCGCGAGGGGCTTCGACAGGTCGAGCGGGTCGTGGGAGCCGTGGGCCCCGCCGAACGAGGGGCCGCCGGGACGCTCGCCGAAGTAGGACTCGCCGAACGGGGATCCGCCGGGCCGGGGTTCACCGAAGGGGGACCCGCCGGGACGAGGCTCGCCGGGGTGGGTCTCGCCGAAGTGGGGTCCGCCGGGGTGGGATTCGCCGGTGGAGGTTCCGCCGGCACGGGTCCCGCCGGGGTGGGGCTCGCGATACGCCGGGTAGCCCCCCCACTCGGTGACCTCGCCGGGGCTCTCCTCGCGGCCGTCCCCGGTGTCGCGCCGGGACGCCCCGCCGGAGGTGACCGGTCCCGGTGGCTCCGGCCACGAGGGCTGGGATCCACCGGACGCCTGCGCCTGGCCGGGCGTGGGCCACGGAGCGGACCTCCTGCCCTGCCCGCCGTTGGCCCCACCGGAGCCGGGGTCGGAACCGCCGTCGTCCTGGGGGGCAGGCACCTGGAAGGGTCGGATGTCGCTCACGAGGGGGAGGCTCAGCTATCTGTCGGAGACCGGGGGAAGTGTCGGGCAGATCGGCGGGGCGCCCAGGGGAAGGGTCGGGGACGCGGGCAGGTGTTCGCCTCGCCGCCTTGACCAACCCTAAACCGACTGTGCGCCCTCTGTCGCACGCATGCACTTTGATTCGGACGGTTCTCGGGTAATCGTGACTGTCCACGGGGTCACGGGCCCGGCCGCGCCCTCGGGGCGGCCGGGGGTGAGGGGAGGCGTCTCAGCTGCAGGGGTTGGTCTTGCTGTCGACGACCTTGTCCGTGAGGGCGTCGGGGATCTTCGGGAGGGCGCGGACGCCCGGCCAGTCGGCGCCGATGACGAGCTGGATGACCGGCCCGGTCGGAGCCTTGCCCTCCGGGGTGGGCGGGGGCGCCACGGCCGGGACGTACTTCTCGGTGGTGACCGGCTTGACCTTGCCCGCGACCGGGGTCCGCTTGTCGCCGGAGAGCCTGGCGGCCACCGCGTCGCCGTACGAGGCGCCGTCGGCGGCGTCCTTCTTGGCGTAGCGCACCGTGGTGGTGGGCACGTTGGCGGTCGCCGGGCGGGCGTTGCCGACATGGGTGACCACGAACCCCTGGTCGGCCAGCTCTGCGGCGACCTCCCTCGCCCTGTTCGGCGTGTCCGTGCCGTTGAAGACCTGGAGCCTGACCTGCTCGCGCTTGACGGCCGGCTTGGCCTTGGGGTCGGGGGGCGGGGTGACCTCGGTGTCGTTCTTGATCGCGGCGAACAGCTGGTTCGCGTACGGCTGCACCCAGGCGACCCGGTTCGGGTCGTCGGGGTGGGGGCCCCACGGGACGGTGATCAGCTTGACGCCGCTCGCGGTCAGCTTCTGGGCGCTCTGCCCGATCTGGAGCAGGGTGTTGGTGTCCCTGGCCAGTTCCTCGTCCATCCGGACGGACTTGGCGGCGGTGGTGATGAAGTTCAGCATCTTGGCGGGGTCGCTCAGCAGCTCGCTGCTGGTCGCCTTCTTCACCACCTGGCTGAGGAAGACCTGCTGACGCTTGATGCGGCCGATGTCGCTGCCGTCGCCGTAGTTGCGCAGCCGGACGTAGCCCAGCGCCTTCTCGCCCGCGAGGAGGTGCCAGCCCGCGGGGAGGGTGAGCTTGGACTTCTTGTCGTCGACCGGCTTGGTCAGGCAGATCCTGACGCCGCCGAGAGCGTTCACGATGTTCTTGAAGCCGGTGAAGTCGACCTCGACGAAGTGGTCGATGCGGATGTCGGTGAGCGACTCGATCGTGGTGATCGTGCAGGTGATGCCGCCCTCGTTGTAGGCGGCGTTGATCATTTCGGTGCGGGCCGCGACCGGCGCGCCGGTCTCCGACTTGCAGGGGGGCATCTCGACGACCGAGTCACGGGGGAAGCTGATGAAGGTCGCCTTGTCCCGGTCGGGGGCGATGTGCATGAGGATGATCGTGTCGGTGCGCTTGCCCGCGTCGGCCATCTTCTGGCCGTACTTCAGGTTGTCGCCCTCGCGGGTGTCGGAGCCCACGATCAGCACGTTGAGGGCGCCCTTCACGGCAGCCGGCCGGTTCTGGCCGAGTTTGCCGCTGAGGTCGACGGTCTGGAACTCGCCGAGGGTGTCGCGGTAGACCTTGTAGCCGCCGAGGGTGCTGAGCACCAGTACTCCGGTCGCCGCGATGCCGGCCCAGGCGCCGATGCTGAGCCGCCGCTGCTTGCGGCCCCGGCCCCTCGGTGCTTTCTCCTGCGGAGGCGGCGGGAGGTCTCCCGGCGGACCCTGGGGCGGGGCGTCCCCTCTTGAGCGCCGCGGTCCGCGGTGGCCGGGGGAGGTCGGTTCGCTCCGGCGGTCTCTGACGGCCGCCTGCCGGTGGTCGCTCATGCGATCCTTCCGCTCGGCGGCGTCGTCCGGTGCTCATGCTCGGTCATCGAGCCCAAAGGGTAGATCACGAGATACGCGCCAGGAGACATGATGATGCGAACTTGGCCAAGACCGCCCCCTGACAACCGCCATGTTTGGATCCGGCGGCCAGCATACTCAAATACGGACATTAGTAGGAATGTTACTGAAATTAGGTTTACGTACGGCAAGTGCCGCTGCCAGGCAGGCGGCGGGCACGGCCGGCAGGACGTACCGGTAGTCGAACTCCGCCACCGCCGGCGGCAGCACCAGCAGCACCACCGCCACCGACCAGGGCAGCGCCCACGCCGTGGACTCCGGGCGGAAGCGCCGGACACACGCCGCCGCGGGCGGCAGCAGGAGAATCACCAGGACAGCCGCGCCAGGCAGTCCTGCGACTCCCTGATAGGTACGGATCCAGCCCGCGTACGGTTCGACGATCCGGGTGGAGATCGGTCCCCGCTCGTAGCGCTTCGCGGCCTCGGCGCCCACCGTCGCCGGATAGCGCCCCGGCGGCGCGGGCGGTGTCGCGGGGAACCGGTAGTAGTCGTAGATCTCCTGATCCGGGTAGACCGGGCGGCCCACGGTGAACGAGCGGGCCAGTTCCGAGGCGACCGAACCGAGATAGTCCAGCGGCTGGCTCATGATCGCCAGTGACGCGAACCGCCCGGCCAGCGTGTCGTTCGTCCGGGTGAAGGTGATGCCGGGCAGTTTGACCAGCGGGGAGTCCTGCGCCCAGACGTACTCCTGTGCGGGAGGCCGCAGGTGCGGCGGGCGGGGATCGCAGAGCACCGCCAGGTCGGGCGGCGGGCGCATCACGTCGCAGTCGGCGAAGGTCATCGTCTTGCCGTACAGGAAGACGCCGTTCGCGCCCACGATGCCGAACCGCTGGTACGTCGCGTAGAACCAGGCCCCGTACCCCACGATCGGCACCGTCGCGGCGGCGATCATCACGCCGGCCGCGAGCACCCGCCCCCGCTCCCTGAAGATCAGCCAGGCGGCGAAGAGCGCCACCAGCGGCAGCCCGACGGTCCTCGTCAGCGTCGCCGCCGCGAGCAGCAGTCCGATCCCGCACGCCGTACGCCATCCGACGGAGTCGCGCACGGCGAGGCAGGCCGCCGACACGACCAGGACCGCGAACAGGGTGTCGGAGACCAGCAGGTGCTCCAGCTGGATCTGGTAGGCGTCCAGGAGGGAGGGGACCGCCGCGAGCGTCGCGGCCCAGCCCGGCGCCCGCAGCCGCCGCGCGGTGAGATAGACCAGCACGCCGACGAGCAGCCCCAGCAGGTGCTGGGCCGCCACGACGACGGCGAACTCGTGGAACGGTTCGAGCAGTCGCATGAACATCGGGTATCCGGCGGGACGGACCAGGTCGGGCCGGGGTTTCAGCGCGGTGACGACGTACGTGTAGGAGTCGGGGAACCAGAGCGCGGGCCGGTAGCCGAGCATGGTGATCACCCGCAGCGCGATCCCCGCGCCGAGCACGGCCAGGAACCAGCGATGGTCGGTGAGCCGGCGGCGACCGGGGAGCCCGCGGCGCTCAGGAAACCCGCGACCGCCCGCGCCCCCGCGACCACCCCGCACCCACCCGATCACTCGTCCCCCTCCTCGCACGCTGCGCGTACGCTACCGGCTCTCCCCCGGCTCCGTGCTCGCACCGGCCCTCGTGTCCGCGCATCCGGTGCCCGCCCGGCCCCGGTCGGGCCTCGCCGGAAACCCGGTGCCCGCCCGGACGCGTGTCCGGCCGGGCCCGGCGTGCCCGGTGCGGGCGGGAAGTGGCACTACGCTCGGTTCGAATCATGACCATCGGCTGGCTGGACCGTACGCGCAGGCCCTCGGCGGGCAGGGTGCTCGCCGTGGTCTCCGTCGTGCCCGTGCTCGTCCTGGCGGGCTGGCTGCTGGCAGGGCTGCCGCTGCTGCTGCTCGGCTGGTTCCGGCCGCTCGTCGCGGTCCCGCTGGGGCTGGTGGCCATCGCGCTGCTGTGCCGGTACGGCCTGCGCCGCCTGCCGGAGATCGTCGAGGCGACCGCCTGGCAGGTGACCGGGGTGGTCGCCGTCGCCCTCGCCTCCGGGATCTTCAACGGCCTGCTCCACGGCGAGCAGCTGATCGTCCGTCGCGACCCCGCCACCTACGCGCAGTACGGCATCTGGCTGGCCAGGCACGGCTCGCTGCCGATCCCCTTCCAGGACTGGGCCTTCGGCGGCACCGACCCGGCGCTCCACTTCGACAGCGTGGGCTTCTACGTCTCCGGCGGCGCGGTCGTACCGCAGTTCATGCCGGGCGCGCCGATGCTGCACGTGGTGGGCGCCTGGCTGGGGGACATCGCGGGGTTGCTGCTGGTACCGCCGGTGCTGGGAGCGGCGGCCGTGCTCGTCCTCGCGGGGGTCGTCGCCCGGCTCGCCGGGGCTCGCTGGGCACCTCTCGCCGCGCTGGTCTTCGCCGTCTGCCTGCCGATCCTCTACACCTCGCGGACGACCTTCAGCGAGATCCCGTCCCTCGTCCTGCTCTTCGGCGGTCTCGCGCTGCTGTACGACGCCGAGGCGAGGCTCCGCTCCCACACCGTCGGCGCCGGCGCCCCGCCGCACATGCCCCCCACCCCCGCCCTCAGCCCCACCCCCACCCCCGTCTCCGCCTCCGCCTCCGACCCCGTCTCCGCCTCCGACCCCGCCCCCGTCTCCGACCCCGCCTCCGACCCCGCCTCCGACCCCGTCTCCGCCCTCGACCTCGGCCTCGGCCTCGCCTCCGGCCTCAACCCCGGCCCCGGCCCCGACCCCGGCGAGGGCATGGCGCGAACGGGCGCCGCCCTGGCGGGGCTGGTGTTCGGGCTGGCCATCCTGATCAGGATCGACGGGCTGCGCGACGTGCTCCCGGTGCTCGTCTACGCCGGGCTGCTCATCGCCCTGAGCCGGGCGGGGAACCGCGACGGGGGACGGCTGGGCATGCCGCTGCTCGGCGGGCTCGCGGTGGGGACCGGGCTGGGTCTGGCCGCCGCCTACCTGCTGTCCAGGCCGTACCTGAAATACCTGTCGGACTCGCTGATCCCGTTGCTCGCCGTCTGCGGCGCGGTCGTGGTCCTCACCGTGGTGGCGGCGGTGCTCGCCCCGTGGCTCGCGGCGCCGTTGCGGCGGATGGCCGGGATCGGGAGGCTGCCCGAGATCGCCGCCGGACTGGTGGTGCTGGTCGCGGCGGCCTTCGCCGCCCGGCCGTGGCTGGAGACCGTGATCCGGCCCCCCGTCACCTCGGGCGACCGGATGACCGCGCAGTTCATCGAGGGGGTCCAGCGGGTCGAGCGCCTGCCGCTCGACGGTTCCCGGCTCTACTACGAGAACTCGGCGCACTGGGTGATCTGGTACGTCGGACTCCCCGTGGCGATCATGGCCACCCTCGCCGCGGCGGTGCTCGCGCGCAGGCTCGTCAGGGGGACGGCGCCCGGCTGGCTGCTGCCGCTCGCCGTGATCGGCTGGACCACGGTCACCACGCTCTACCGGCCGGGCATCACCCCCGACCACCCGTGGGCCGCCCGGCGGCTCGTCCCCGTCGTCATCCCCGGCCTGATCCTGCTCGCCGTCTGGGGCCTGGGCTGGACGCGTGACAGGGTGCGGAGGTCGGGGTACGGCCAGGGCGTGCGCAGGGGCCTCGTCGCGGTCGGCGCGGTCCTCTTCCTCGTCCCGCCGGTGATCACCTCGGGGGGGACGGCGTTCAGCCCGGTCGACCGCGACGAGCTCGCCGCGGTCGAGGCCATGTGTGCGGCCCTCCCGCCCCGAGCCTCGGTGCTCGTCGTCGAGCGCGTCACCGCCGCCCGCTTCACCCAGGTCGTCCGGGGCGTCTGCGGCCTTCCCGCAGCCAGGCTCACCATCTATCGCTCCGACCTTCCCAAGGCCGCCGACGTCGCCCGCCTGGCCGCCCGGGTCCGCTCCGTCGGCCGTACCCCGGTCCTGCTCGCCGCCGAGTCCCGCCAGCTCTCCCAATACGGCGCCCCCGTCCACATCATGAACCTCCGCACCCGCCAGGACGACCGTTCCCTCGTCACCCCGCCCAACGGCACCTGGTCCCTCGCCGCCGACGTCTGGATGGCCGTCCCGTGGGTGGACCCGAGAACCTGATCCGTCATCGAGACGATCAAGCGCGAGCAGTGCGCCGCTGCCGGAGCGGGGGAGACGACAGGACGGCTGTCACCCCACTCCGATCAGCAGGTGGCGAGCACGTCGATGGCGCGCACGGAGTCGGCCTTGAGGCTGATGGCCGTCGTCGCCGCTTTCACCGGGGCGCGGTCGCGCTGGTGCTCCACCAATGCGGCCATCTCCAGCCCGTGGTCGATGGCCACCGCCGCGGTGAACGATCGTGACCTGAGGATCCTGGTGAACAGTTTCTGGAGCTCGGCGGCTCCTCGTGTCCTCAGTATCTCCCGGCGCTCACTTCGGCTGATCTCGGCATAGGCCCAGAGGTTCGAGTCGCTTCCATGCCCGTCCAGGCACTCGAAGAGGTAGTACTTCCGGTGCTGCTGGATGATTCCGGCGAGTGGAACGTCGTAGTGGTTCACGACTTTGTCGAGCTTCGCCGTGTCTGCCGGCAGCCATGGTTCAGCGCCGATTCGCAGATGGATCTGCTCACTCATCGCCGCTCTCCTTCCATATCGGCTCGCCGAAACATTCGTTGAAGCGGGCACTGTCATCATCAGTCCATTCCCGCTTCGCGTCCAGATTTTCGACAGAGACGTGAACCTGATTCCACTGGTTTGGAGTGTATTCGACGCGAAATTTGGCCTCACGGAGGCGTCCCGCTGTGGTGTGTCGAACCCCCTCACCTTTGCGGGCGACAGCTCGGCGGTTGGGGAAGTTGGCGACGGCCTCGTCCACCGGAAGCCGGCCCCGCATGAGTGAGACCGCGTTCTTGATGTGCGGTTTGACAGGGCGGTCCTTGAACGGCTTGCCTTTGACCGGCCTTTCCCGATCTCCGTATTCGGTGAGGACTTCGTCATCGGCGATCTTCTTGCGTCGCCCGAACCATCGCATGGTCGTGGATGGTAGAGCTTGATCGCATTAAACGTAATCGGGTCGATACTTTAAGTGATTAACGGTTGAGTTGTGGTGGAATCATCCTGTTGCTGCACGGTCGAAGCCATGGCCTGGAGTCGTCATCACTCTTACCGGTCGATGCTCTCCGGTTGACCAAGGGTCCCGCGCTCCCGCCCGCGTAGTCCGTACCGCGCTGCCGGCCGGGCCCACCGGCGGCGACCGTGCACGGGCGGGGGCGGTATGCGACCTCCGGGGCATCGGTTCCTCCTGCGGGGAGCCTCTCCGGCGATCCCGGCAGGGCTGTCCCGAGGGGGTGTCCCGGAAAGGCGATGTGCGCTCGGGGCCTGTCCGGGCAGAGTATCCTCGCCCGTCGAGAGCATGCCCGAGAGCCCGAGAGTGGATCAGCCGTGGACGCAACGCCGTACGTGACCATCGTCCTGCCGTGTTACAACGAGCAGGACCACGTCATCGCCGAGGTCGAGCGCATCTGCGAGGCGATGGACCACAGCGGATACACCTACGAACTCGTCGCCGTCGACGACTTCTCCACCGACGAGACCCTGGCGAGGCTGAAGGAGGCCGCGCCCAGGTTCCCGAACATGCGGATCAGGGCCTTCCACCGCAACGGCGGCTCCGGCACGGTGCGCAGGATCGGCACGCAGGAGGCGCGCGGCGAGATCGTCGTGTGGACCGACGCCGACATGACGTACCCGAACGAGCGGATCCCCGAGCTCGTCCAGATCCTGGAGAAGGACCCGACGATCGACCAGGTCGTGGGCGCGCGGACCAGCGAGGAGGGCTCGCACAAGTTTCTGCGGGTCCCGGCCAAGTGGTTCATCCGCAAGGTGGCCGAGCGGCTGGCCGGGCAGAAGATCCCCGACCTCAACAGCGGGCTGCGGGCGTTCCGCAAGTCGGTCGCCAAGCCCTATCTGCGGCTGCTGCCCCCCGGCTTCTCCTGCGTCACGACGATCACGCTGTCGTTCCTGTCGAACCAGCACGACGTCTACTACCTGCCGATCGGCTACAGCAAGCGGGCCGGCAAGTCCAAGTTCAGCTTCGTCTCCGACGCCTACCGCTACATCCTGCAGGTGCTGCGGATGGTGATGTACTTCAACCCGCTCAAGGTCCTCATGCCGCCCGCACTCTGGCTGGTCGGCATCGGCCTGGTCAAGGGCGTCGTCGACATCGTCCGCTACGGGTTCTACCTGACCAGCAACACCATCGTGATCTTCCTGTCCGGCCTGCTCATCGGCTCGCTGGCGCTGCTGGCCGACCTCATCGTGCGCTCCAGGAGCGAGTAGATGCGGATCGCCGTCATCGGGCCGACGTACCCCTACAAGGGCGGCGGGGCCGCGCACACCACCGAGCTGGCACACCGGCTGCGGGCCGCGGGGCACGACGTGGTGATCGAGTCGTGGCGGGCGCAGTACCCCTCCTTCCTGTATCCGGGGCGGCAGACCGTCGAGGTGCCCGACGGCGAGCCGTTCCCGAACGTCCTGCGCGACCTCGACTGGCGCCGTCCGGACGGCTGGGTCCGCGCCGGGCGGCGGCTCAGGAGCGCCGACCTCGTCGTCCTCGTCGTCCTCAGCCCGGTGCAGGTCCCGCCCTACCTGGGCATCCTGTACGGCCTGGACCGCAGGACCCGGGTCGTGGCGCTCTGCCACAACGTCCTGCCGCACGAACGCAAGCCGTACGACACGCCGCTGATGAAGGCGCTGCTGCGCCGGGTGGACACGGTGCTCGTCCACTCGGAGGGGCAGGCGGGCAAGGCCCGCGAGCTGGCGGCCACGCCGGTGCGGGTGGCCGAGATGGCGCCGCACCTCCCGTCGGGGGCCGACAGGCACGGCGGGCACAGCGGACACAGCGGACACAGGCCGGCCGAGGGCGTGCACGACAGGCTGCTGTTCTTCGGGCTCGTCAGGCCGTACAAGGGGCTTGACCTGCTGATCCGCGCGCTGCCCGACGGGGTGTCGCTGCGGGTCGCCGGGGAGTTCTGGGGCGGCCTTGAGGAGACGACCCGGGCGCTCGCCGCCGAGCTGGGGCTGGACGGGCGGGTGGAGCTGCGGCCGGGATACGTGGCCTCGGCCGACCTGCCGGGGCTGTTCGCGGACGTGGACGCGCTCGTCCTGCCCTACCGGAGCGGGACGGCGAGCCAGCAGGTGTGGCTCGGCCACGAGCACGGGGTGCCGGTCATCGCCAGCAGGGTGGGCACGCTCGGCGACCACGTCACCGACGGGGTGGACGGGCTGCTGGTCGAACCGGGCTCGGTGGAGGGCCTGCGTGCCGCGCTGACCGCGTTCTACCGGCCTGGTGAGCCCGAGCGGCTCCGCGCGGGGGTCAAGGCCGTCGACCCCGAGCCTTACTGGGCCTCCTACGTCGAGGCGCTGGTCTCGGACGCCGTTCCGGACGCGGTCTCGGAGGCGGCCCCGACTCCCGGCACGGAGGCCGGTCCTGACCCGAGCCCGGACGCGGTCCCGGTCCCCGAGCCGGATCCGGCTCCCGGCCCTGACCCGGTCTCGGCCCCGGCTGACGGCCCGAATCCGGAGCCCGGTCCGGTCTCGGAGGCGGGCCCGGGTTCCTCGCGCTGACCCCCGGGACGGGAGAGACGTCCCCACAGGAAGCCGATCCCGGCCCAGCTCAGGTCGGCGAGGGTGAACATCACCCTCGACACCACCGCGGCCACCAGCGCCCTGGGGGAGTCGAGCACCGGTGCCAGGGCGAGCACCAGCGCCCCCTCGCGGACGCCGATCCCGGCGGGGACGATCACCGTGACGATGCCCGTCGCCCAGGCGAGCGCGTAGGCGCCGACCGCCACCGGATAGAGGGAGTCGCCCCGGGCGCCCAGGTCGGCCATGGGGAGCAGCAGGTGGGCGCCGTACACCACCCAGCCGGTGACCGTGAGGGCGACCGCGAGGAGCACCGCCCCGCCGCTGAGCAGCCGGCCCTGGCCGAGGGGCTCCTGGCGGGCGATCCGCAGGGCCAGGTTGAGCCCGAACGTGAGCACGGCCGGGTGCAGGCAGACGGCGATCACCGGGATCAGCGCCAGCAGGTACCACGCCTGGGTCATGGTCTCGCGCAGGGTGACCGCCGCGACGAGGAGCGCGCAGCCCAGGGAGATCAGCAGGGCGAGGGAGACGGAGCCGAACATGCGCCGGGGCGGGACGTCGTGGTCGCGGCCGAGCTCCATCATCGCGGCGTACGCCCAGACGCTGCCCGGCACGTACTTGCCGAGCTGGCCGACGAAGAACACCCTCGCGGTGCTTCCGAGGGGGAGCGGCGAGCCCATCCCGGCCAGCACCGTCCGCCAGGCCAGCACCATGAAGCCGATCCCGGCCATCACCGAGAGGTAGGAGCCGCCGAGGGACCACCACGACAGCTGGGAGATCGCGGCCGTCGTCTCCTCGCGGTTCCTGACCAGGCCGTACCCGAGGAAGCCCACCGCGACCAGCGCGAGCAGCACCCGGAGGAGGCGGCTTGACCGCAGTCGGCTGAGCATCCGCCAAGGGTACGACGGCCTGCTTACCCGACGGTAGGGTCGCGGGTCACCGGTACTCTTGGGCGGCGTCGTGCGAAGTCGCGGAGTCGCGTGGAGGGGAAGAAGAGGAGCGGTGAGCGAGTGATGAGCGCCGAGCGGGTCGCCCAGCTTGAGTACTCCGAGTTCCAGGCGGCGATGCTGGACGAGGAGAAGCGCCGCAGGAAGGCCGCGAAGATCGTCGCTGTGCTCGGGCACTTCCTCGGCAGGGACACCGACGTCCTCGCCGGTCTGACGGTCGCCGACATCGGCTGTTCGGCGGGCTTCATCGCCGACGAGCTGGCCTCGGCGGGCGCGAGCCACACGTTCGGCGTCGACATCGACGTGCCGGGCCTGCGCAGGGCGTCCCAGAGGTTCGGCGAGCGGGTCGAGTTCGTGTGCGCGGACGGCACCGCGCTGCCCTTCCCCGACGGCTCGATCGACGTGCTGGTCTTCAACCACATCTACGAGCACGTGGTCGACCCTGACGCGATCATGGCCGAGATGCGCCGGGTGCTCTCCGAGGACGGCGTCCTCTACCTGGGGCTGGGCAACCGGCTCGGGGTGATGGAGCCGCACTACAAGCTGCCGTTCCTGTCCTATCTGCCGCCCGCGCTCGCCGACCGCTACGTGCGGCTCTTCGGCCGGGCCGACAGCTACTACGAGCGCTACCGCACCAGAAGGGGCCTGCGGAAGATGGTGCGCGGCCTGCGGGTGTGGGACTACACCTTCCCCGTGCTCGTCACCCCGGCCGCGTTCGCCGGGAACGAGCTCTTCCCCGGCGTGGTGGGACGGGTCGCGGGCGGGGTGCTGTCGCGGCTGCCCCGCCCGGTGCTGCGGGCGCTGCTGCCGGTGGTGCCCACCTACCTGTGGGTGGCGACCAGGGGCGGCCGCCGCCCGGCCGGGGCCTCCCTGCGCCGGCCGCCCGAGCCGGTACGCCCCCTGTGAGCTCCTCGCGGGCCCGCCACATCTCCTTCCCGGGGCGTGCCGCCGCGGTGACCTCGGCGGGGCTCTGGTGACCGCGGGTGCCGGATCCGGCAGGTCCACCCTGAGGCGGGTGGCCCGCGTCGCGTTCCTGCTCGTCGCGCTCGGGTTCGGCGCGTGGGTGGTGGTGGACCAGTGGGAGGAGATCCGCGCGGGGTTCGCCCGGCTGTCGTGGACGTCCCTCGCGCTGTCGCTCGTCGCGGTGCTCGCCGCGCTGTGCGGCGGGATGATGACGTGGCGGGCGCTGCTGGCCGACCTGGGCTCGCCGCTGCCGCTGCGCGCGGGGGCGAAGGTCTTCTTCGTGGGCCAGCTGGGCAAGTACATTCCCGGATCGCTGTGGCCGGTGATCGCCCAGATGGAGATGGGCAAGGAGCTGGGAGTGCCCAGGTCGCGGAGCGCGGCGGCGTTCTTCCTGACGCTGCCGGTGCAGCTCGGCAGCGGGCTCGTGGTCTCGGGGGTGACCCTGCTGGCGGCGATGCCGGGGGCCGCGGCGCCGTACGCGTGGGCGTTCCTGCTCATCCCGGTGCTCGCGGTGGCCTTCGAGCCGAGGGTGGTGAACGCGGTCCTCGGGTTCGGGTTGCGGAAGCTGGGGCGCGAGCCGCTGGAGCGCCCGCTCACCCGCGGGGGCATGCTCACCGCGCTGGGCTGGGCGCTGCTCGGCTGGATCGCGTACGGGCTGCACCTGGCGGCGATCGTCCACGACCTCGGGTCCTCCGGCCTTTCCGCGGTCCTGTTCTCGATCGGCGCGTTCGCGCTCTCGTGGTGTCTGGGGATCATGACGTTCGTCGTCCCGGCGGGGGCGGGGGTGCGCGAGGTGGCTATGGTGGCCGTGCTGGCGCCGGTCCTGGACCGGGGATCGGCGATCACGGTGGCGCTCTGCTCCCGGATCGTGATCATCCTCGGAGACCTTCTCTGCGCGGGTCTCGCCGGCCTGACCGCGCGCCGCGCCGAGGGATCCCGAAAGGACCGCGCTTCGGGAAAAGCAGTGTGATTTCCCCCACGGTTTCAGCGACTCTGGCAATAGAGTAAACAAGAGGAAGGGGACGGTCGTCCCGCTGTGGATCATGAGGGGGCGATCCTTCTTGACGCCGAGAGTGCTCGTCGACGCGGCCGCGGTTCCGGCCGATCGCGGTGCGCTGATCAGGTATGTCGATGGGCTCGTCGCCGCACTGGACAGAGCGGGCGCTGATCTCGCGGTCGTCTGCCAGCGCGCCGACGCCGCCCGATACGCCGGGTTGGCACCCTCCGCGCGGATTGTGCCCGGGCCTCACGGGATCACCAACCGGGCCGCCCGCCTGACATGGGAGCAGACGGGTCTGCCGTTTCTGGCCCGGCAGGTCGGCGCCCAGGTCATCCACGCCCCTTACTACTCGATCCCGCTGAGTCCCGGCCTGCCCACCGTGGCGACCGTGCACGACCTCACCTGCTTCACCGAGCCCCTGTAGCACGACGCGGTCAAGGCGGCGTTCTTCCGGGCCGCGACCCGCACGGCGGTCCGGCACGCCGCCCGGGTGATCGTGCCCTCCAAGGCGACCAGGGACGAGCTGATCAGGATCCTCTCCGCCGACCCGACCCGCATCGACGTCGCCTACCATGGCGTCGATCCCGCGCTGTTCCACCCGCCGTCCGAGCGGGAGATCACCCACGCCTCCGACCGGCTCGGCCTGCACGGCACCCCGTACGTCGCCTTCCTCGGCCCGCTGGAGCCGCGCAAGAACGTGCCGAACCTGATCCGCGGCTTCGTGCGGGCCGTCGAGAACATCCCCGACCCGCCCGCCCTGGTGCTCGCGGGGGGCATCCGCGACGCCGAGGTGGACGCCGCGGTGGAGAAGGTCCCCTCGACCGTGCGGGTGCTGCGTCCGGGCTTCCTGTCGTTCTCCGACCTGTGCGGCTTTCTCGGCGGCGCGGTGGTCGCGGCCTTCCCCTCGCGGGGCGAGGGTTTCGGGCTGCCGGTGCTCGAGGCGATGGCCTGCGGCGCGCCGGTGCTCACCACCCACCGCACCTCGTTGCCCGAGGTGGGGGGCGACGCGGTCGCCTACACCGAGCCGGACGCCGAGAGCATCGCCGAGGCGCTGCGCACGCTGCTCTCCTCGCCCGAGCGCAGGGAGGCGCTGTCCGTCGCCGGGATCGCCCGCGCCAAGGAGTTCACCTGGGAGGCCTCGGCGGAGGCGCACCTGCTCTCCTATCAGCGCGCGATCGAGTAGTGGGTTAACCTCTCGGCATGATGGAGACCCCCTTGCCCGATCTAGAGGCGATTCTCCTTGTCGGTGGACGAGGGACACGCCTGCGTCCGATGACGCTCGGCACACCGAAACCCCTGTTGCCCACGGCAGGGGTGCCCTTCCTCGCCCACCAGCTCGCCAGGGCGAGGGCTTTCGGGGTGCGGCGCATCGTGTTCGCGACCTCCTACCGGGCGGAGATGTTCTCCGAGGCGTTCGGAGACGGCGAGGCGTTCGGCCTCGCGCTCGAATACATGACGGAGGAGGTCCCGCTCGGCACCGGCGGAGCCATCCGCAACGCCGCCGAGGCGCTCACCTGCGGTCCCGACGACCCGGTGCTCGTGCTCAACGGTGACATCCTGTCCGGTCACGACATCGGCGACCAGATCGCGACGCACGTGGCGAGGAGGGCCGCCGTCACCCTGCACCTGACCGAGGTGGAGGATCCCTCACGCTTCGGGTGCGTGCCCACCGACGAGGAAGGGCGGGTGACCGCCTTCCTGGAGAAGACCCCCAACCCGGTGACGAACCGGATCAACGCCGGATGTTACGTCTTCACCCGCTCGGTGATCGACACGATCCCCGAGGGCGAGGTCGTCTCGGTCGAGCGTGAGACCTTCCCCGGCCTGATCGAGGACGGCGCCCTGGTGCTCGGCTACGCCGACGCCTCCTACTGGCTCGACGTGGGCACGCCCGCGGCCTTCGTGAAGGGCTCCCGCGACCTGGTGCTCGGCCGTCTCGCCTCGCCCGCCCTGCCGGGACCCACCGGTGACTTCCTCGCCCTGCCCGGCGCCATGATCTCGCCGGAGGCGAAGGTCTCCGGCGGTTCCGTGATCGGCGCCCGCGCGATCGTGGAGTCGGGAGCGCAGATCGGCGGCAGTGTGCTCGGGGACGACTGCGTCGTTCACTCGGGCGCGGTCGTGGTCGACTCGGTGGTCGGCATCGGCGCGCGCGTCAACTCTGGAGCGGTCCTGAGGGACGTCGTCCTCGGCGACGGCGCCGTGGTCGGCTCGGGGAACGAACTGCTCGCGGGCAGCCGGGTCTGGCCCGGCGTCGTGCTTCCCGAGTTCGCGATCCGTTTCTCCAGCGACATCTGAGCGTCCGGGGCGCGTGGACCTTCGTGAGGGAACGCGAGTGGTGCCCGCCCTGGCCGGTCGACCTGGCGCTCTCACTCGACCCGCACCGGCGCGGGAGCGGCGACCCCACCCTGAGGTCGGTGCCCGGTGGGGCCTTCTGGCGGACCTCGCGCACGCCCGACGGGCCGGGGACGCTACGGGTGGCCCTCACGGGCGGCCGGGTGGCGGCCTCGGCGTGGGGGCCCGGGGCGGAGTGGATGCTGGAGACGCTCCCCGCGCTGCTGGGCGACGGTGACGACGTCTCGGGGTTCGTTCCCGGGCACGAGGTGCTGCGTGACGCGGCGAGACGCCATCCGGGGCTGAGGATCGGCAGGACCTCACGGGTGCTTGAGGCGCTGGTCCCGGCCGTGCTGGAGCAGAAGGTGGTGTCCACCGAGGCGCGGCGGGCGTGGCGGTGGCTGCTGGGCCGCTACGGCGAGCCCGCGCCGGGTCCCGCGCCCGAGGGGATGAGGGTCTTCCCGCCACCCGAGGTGTGGTGGTCGATCCCTTCGTGGGACTGGCACCGCGCGGGGGCGGAGGCGGTGCGGGCCCGGACGATCGCGAACGCCGCCCGGTACGCGGGGCGGCTGGAGGCGGTCGGGGGCAGCGCCGACGCGGATCGGCTGCTGAGGGCGCTGCCCGGGATCGGGGTGTGGACGTCCGCCGAGGTGCGCCAGCGCTCGCACGGTGACGCGGACGCGATCTCGGTGGGCGACTTCCACCTGCCCGCGCTGGTCGGCTGGTCGCTCAGCGGTGAGCGGGTGGACGACGCGCGGATGTTGCGGCTGCTCGCTCCCTACCGGGGGCACCGGCACCGGGTCAGCCGGCTGCTGGGGTTGGGCGGTGTGCGGCCACCCGCTCGCGGGCCGAGGATGCCCGTGCGCGACTACCGGTCGTTCTGAGCGCTCCCTCGGATGCCGGTGCGCGATCACCGGTCGTTCTGCGGGTTCCCTCGTCGGGGAAGGGTTCGCCGCGTTGCCAGTCGAGGCTGTCGCGCGTGTCGGCTCCGATCAGCGGGGCGAGGACGGCGACGGCGGCGAGGGCGAGGAGAAACCAGAGCATTGTCGGCTCCTGTCGGGTGAGGTCCGAGGGGGTCCCACGGAGGATCGGGGCGGGTTTCCCGCGGGGGCGGGGTTCTGGTTGATGCCTCTAATTTATGCACCTGCAAGTATTTACGTCTATCGAGACTTGCTTGACGACATGCTTTAGAAACACTGAAGTGTCCGGCCTTCGCCGTCGTCCGGTGCGGGCGGTGTTCCGGCGCCCGGACAGGGCCTTCGCCGAGGTCCGGCGTCCGGGCATTCGAGTGGGGCGGGCATCGGGCCCGGGGCCTGTGCCGGGAGTCCGTGGGCCGTGAGCGGGTACCCGCCGCCCCGCGTTCTCGTCTCGCGCCGTACTGTGCCGTCATGAGCGCTCACCCCACCGACAACGCGATGCGCCGGGCTCTGGCCAGGGCCCGCGACGGCAAAGCTCTCGACGTCACCGAAGCCACCGTCCTGCTGCACGCGCGGGACGAACATCTGGAGACCCTCCTCGACCACGCGGGGAGGGTGCGGGACGCCGGCCTTGAGGCGGTCGGCCGGCAAGGGATCATCACCTACAGCCGCAAGGTCTTCATCCCCCTGACACGCCTGTGCCGCGACCGCTGCGGTTACTGCACGTTCGCCACCGCCCCGCACAAGCTGGAAAGCATGTTCCTGAGCCCCGACGAGGTGCTGGAGATCGCGAGGCAGGGCGCGGCGATGGGGTGCAAGGAGGCGCTGTTCACCCTGGGCGACCGGCCGGAGGACCGCTGGCACCAGGCCCGTGAGTGGCTGGACGCGCACGGCTACGACGACACGCTGTCCTACGTCCGCGCGATGGCCGTGCGGGTGCTCGAGGAGACCGGGCTGCTGCCGCACCTGAACCCGGGCGTCATGACCTGGCGGGACCTGCAGCGGCTCAAGCCGGTCGCGCCCTCCATGGGCATGATGCTGGAGACGACCTCACGGCGGCTCTTCGAGGAGAAGGGGCAGGCGCACCACGGCTCGCCCGACAAGGATCCCGCCGTGCGGCTGCGCGTGCTGGAGGACGCCGGGCGGACGAACGTGCCGTTCACCAGCGGCATCCTCATCGGCATCGGGGAGACGGTCGCCGACCGCGCCGAGTCGCTGTTCGCGCTGCGCAGGGTGGCGCGTGAGTACGGCGGCATCCAGGAGATCATCGTCCAGAACTTCCGCGCCAAGCCGGACACCGCGATGCGCGGCATGCCGGACGCCGACCTGCAGGAGCTGGCCGCGACGATCGCGGTGACCCGGCTCGTGCTCGGACCGAAGATGAGGGTGCAGGCCCCGCCGAACCTCGTCGACTCCGAGTACGAGCTGATGATCAGGGCGGGCATCGACGACTGGGGCGGCGTCTCGCCGCTCACGCCCGACCACGTCAACCCCGAGCGGCCCTGGCCGCAGATCGAGGACCTCGCCGCCCGTACGGCCGCGGCCGGGTTCGCGCTGCGCGAGCGGCTCACCATCTACCCCGAGTTCGTGCTGGCCGGGGAGCCCTGGCTCGACCCGAGGCTCAACGCGCACGTCGCAGCCCTGGCGGACCCCGAGACCGGGCTCGCCCGCGAGGACGCGGTCCTGACCGGCCGCCCCTGGCAGGAGCCCGACGGCGGTTTCGTCTCCCTGGGCCGCGTCGACCTGCACACGGCGGTCGACACCGAGGGGCGCGGCGCCGACCGCCGCGACGACTTCGACAGCGTGTACGGCGACTGGGAGGCGCTCAGGGAGCGTCTGCCCGCGGCCACCTCGGCCGTGCGGGGCGACGTGCGGGAGGCCCTGAACCGGGCCGAGAGCGACCCGGCGGGCCTGAGCGACGCCCAGGCGCTCGTCCTGCTGGACCTGGCGGGAGACCAGAACGGGGTGGGCGCCGACGACGCCGCGCTGGACGAGCTCTGCCGGATCGCCGACGGTCTGCGCAGGGAGGCCGTCGGCGACGAGGTCACCTACGTGGTGAACCGGAACATCAACTTCACCAACGTCTGCTACACCGGCTGCCGCTTCTGCGCCTTCGCGCAGCGCCGTACCGACGTCGACGCCTACACCCTCTCCCTGGAGCAGGTCGCCGACCGCGCCTGGGAGGGCTGGCAGGCCGGAGCGACCGAGGTGTGCATGCAGGGCGGCATCCACCCCGACATGCCCGGCACCGCGTACTTCGACATCGCGAGGGCGGTCAAGGCCAGGGTGCCGGAGATGCACGTCCACGCGTTCTCGCCGATGGAGGTGATCAACGGTGCCAGCCGTACCAACCTGTCCGTCGAGGACTGGCTGGTCGCCGCGAAGGAGGCGGGCGTCGACTCGCTCCCGGGCACCGCGGCGGAGATCCTCGACGACGACGTCCGCTGGGTGCTGACCAAGGGCAAGCTTCCCACCAGGGAGTGGGTCGAGGTCATCTCCACCGCGCACCGGGTCGGCATCCCGACGACCTCCACGATGATGTACGGCCACGTCGACAACCACGGGCACTGGGTGCGGCACATCCGGCTGATCCGCCGTATCCAGGAGGAGACCGGCGGGTTCACCGAGTTCGTGCCGTTGCCGTTCGTCCACCACAGTGCGCCCATCTACCTGGCGGGGATCGCCCGTCCGGGGCCGACGGCGCGGGAGAACCGGGCCGTGCACGCGCTGGCGCGCGTCCTGCTGCACGGCGCGATCGCCAATGTCCAGTGCTCGTGGGTGAAGCTCCAGGACGAGCTCTGCCGCGAGGTGCTGCTCGGCGGGGTCAACGATCTCGGCGGCACGCTGATGGAGGAGACGATCAGCAGGATGGCCGGGTCGGAGAACGGCTCCTTCAAGACCATCGGTGAGATCGAGGCGATGGTCGCCCCGACCGGGAGGCCGCTCCGGCAGCGGACCACCTCCTACGGCGTGCCGGACGCCGAGCGGGTGGCCGCGGCGAGGGCGAGTGACGGCGTCTGCCGCAGCGTCCGCCCCAACGCGCTTCCGCTGCTCTCCCTGGAGCCCTCGGCGAAGTCATAACAAGTTCTACGTCTGGCCGTCTTCGCGGAAGGTTCGTCGGCGCAATCGGCACTCCCTCTGTAGCCATATGTAGGGAGAGGTCCCGGTTTGTCGTCATCCGGCGGACACCGCGCGGCAGCCGACGTCGAGCGCCGCCGACGTGCCGCCGACGTCAGGCACGCGTACGTCTGTCGCCGGCGGCGGCCGCGTCGACGGGTCCGCCCGAACGGCCGACCCGGTGCTCCCGTCAGCGGACGACGACGAAGTCGGACGCGAGCCTGGGGGCGCGGTCCCTCGGCGGGGCGGCGGGATGGCCGATGGCGACGGCGCCCATCGGGTCCCAGCCCAGGGGCAGGTCGAGGACCTGCCTGACCACGTCGCGGCAGAACATGGTGGACGACACCCAGGCGGATCCCAGGCCCTCCACCGCGAGCTGGACCAGGAAGTTCTGCACCCCCGCGCCGGTCGCGACCACGAACATCTCCCGCTCGGCCGCATCGCGCCGGGCGTCGCCGTAGGTGTGCGAGCCGTCCATCACCAGGCAGGGCACCGCCAGACAGGGGGCCGCGCGCAACACGTCGCCCCGCCTCACCCGCTTGGCGATCGACTCCTCGGAGAATCCGTCACCGCGCAGGTCGGTGATCCAGGCCTCCCGCATCGCGTCGAGCAGCTTCTCGCGGGTCTCCGCCGACTCCAGCAGGACGAACCGCCACGGGGTCGTGTGGTGCGGGGCGGGTGCGGCGATCGCGGCCTCGACCGCCCTGCGGACCTTGGCGCCGTCCACGGGGTCGGCGGAGAACTCGCGGACGGTCCTGCGGGCGAAGACCACGTCGCGCGAACCGTACCGGAACATGTCCTCGGCGGACGGGCGGAGCAGCTCGCCGACTCCCGGACCGTCCTCCTCCGTGGTGTACTCCGCCAGACCTCTGATCACCGCCACCGGGGTCTGCGAGACCTTCCCCTTGACCAGGTCCCCGGCCGCCGCGAACTCGTCGGCGACGGCGGTCAGGGTGACCTCGAGCGGGTTGCCGTGGTCGTCGGACATGCCCCGGTAGTCGAGCGCGGGCGTCACCCCCGCGAGGCCGACGGCGAGGTCGGTCTGGCCGTTGCGCCACGGGCGGCCGAAGGTGTCGGAGATGACCACGCCGACCGACACACCGAGCAGCTCCCTGACGCGCGCCCTGACGGCCGAGGCGGAGGCGTCCGGGTCGGTGGGCAGCAGGACGACCGTGCCGGGACGGGTGTTGGAGGCGTCGACCCCGGCGGCGGCCATCACGAACCCGTGCGCCGTCTCGGCGATCACGGTCTCACCCCTGCGGGCGACCACCCGCCGCGTCTCCGCCTCGACGGCCTCGGCACGGGTCGCGTCGTGCAGCACCCGGCCCTCGGCCTTGCTGGAGATCTTCGAGGTGACCACGAGGATGTCGCCGTCGCGCAGGTCGGGCAGGGCCGTGGCGATCAGCTCGCCGACGTCGTCGCCCTCGCGCACCTCGGGCATGCCGGGAACCGCGAAGACCTCCACCTTGACGTCCGAGGACTCCTCCTGCCCGCGCCTGAACCGGCTCATCACACACCTTCCTCGGGGGTCGCGGACGCGCCGGATCCGTTCGCGGCGGGAGAACCCTCGTACGGCGCCGGAGGGGCGGCGCGCCGGCCCGCGAGCCGTACGGCCATGTCCAGGGCGGCACGGGCGATGGCCGCGGCGGACTCGACGTCGTGCATGATCAGCGGGCGGGCCTCGACGTCGACGCCGTCGAGGGCGACCCCGGCGTCCTCCTCCGCGACCAGCCAGCCGTCCACCAGCGGTGATCCGTACAGTTCGAGGACGGCCTGCGCGGTGGTCTCCACGCCGATCGCGGTCAGGCAGGCGTCGGCCATGCCCCGGACGGGGGCGCCGCCGACGATGGGCGAGACGCCGACGACGGTCTTGCCCTCAAGGGCCTCGCGGACGCCCTTGATCTGCAGGATCGTGCCGATGCTGACGACCGGGTTGGACGGCGGGAGGATGACCGCGTCCGCGGCGGCGATGGACTCCAGCACTCCGGGGGCGGGGGAGGCGTCGTCCGCGCCGACCAGGATGATCTGCTCGGCGGGGACCGAGGCGCGCAGCCGCACCCACCACTCCTGGAAGTGGATGGCGCGACGGCCCCGCTCGTCGGAGACGACGACGTGGGTCTCGGTCCTGTCGTCGCTCATCGGGATCAGGCGTACGCCCGGCTGCCAGCGCGCGCACAGCGCCTCGGTGACCGCGGACAGGGGGTATCCGGCGTCGAGCATCTGGGTGCGCACGATGTGGGTGGCGAAGTCACGGTCGCCGAGGCCGAACCACTGCGGCTCGACGCCGTAGGCGGCGAGTTCCTCCTTGACGACGTGCGACTCGGACCGCCGTCCCCACCCCTGCTCCTCGTCGATGCCGCCGCCCAGTGTGTACATCACGGTGTCGAGGTCGGGGCAGACCCGCAGGCCGTAGAGGCTGATGTCGTCACCGGTGTTGCCGATGACGGTGATCTCGGAATCGGGGGCCGCGGTGAGCAGGCCGCGCAGGAAACGGGCGCCGCCGATTCCGCCGGCGAGGGAGACGATGCGCATGCCGTCCAGTGTTCCACTAGGTCACCTGACCCGTTGTCGGGGTACCGGCGGGCGATTCACACTACTCTTTTCATGATCGTTATGCGGGGCGCCCGCCCTGCCGGATCGCCTGGTAGGACGCCCGAAATGTGGGCTTATAGGGTGTCAAAAAAGTATTTGTGGGGTTGGTGGGCTTCCCGGGACCACCGGCAGCAAAGTCAGCCATGTGCAAAACTGACCCGGGTTTACCTAAAGACCCTCTGGGGGTAGTTGTGATCAATGTCGAGGCGGGCCGGCTCCGGGAACCGGCCGCGTGGCTCATGGTCGCCTTCGGGTCCGCGAGCGTTCTCGTCGGCATCGAACGCCTGCTTTTCGGGGGTGGGCCGTCGTCCTCCTTCGCCGAGCGCTCGTCGGACTTCACGGGGCAGTTCACCTCGCCGGTCGCGTCCGCGTTGCTCGTGGGCGCCGTGCTGCTGGCGACCAACTTCGGCCCGGTGATCGAGCGGCTGAAGGTGATGGCCCTCGTCGTGGCCGGTACGCTCGGCCTCTCCGCGCTGTTCGGCCTGATCGGCCTGTTCGGCGGGCTGTTCGGGGGCGCGGAGGGCTTCCTGGGGAAGGTTGAGTTCTTCCTCGTCAACCTGCCCGCCCTCGCGTTGACCGTGGTCGCGCTGCTGTACGTGCTGCCGAAGGCGATCCCGCCGGGCCCGCGCGAGGACCCCTTCCGCGCCGGTGGCGGCTTCGGCCACTCCCCGGACCCGCAGGAGCAGCGGTACGCCTACGGCCGGCCGCCCGTCCCCGGGCAGCAGGCTCCCTTCCAGGGCCCCCAGGGCCCCCAGGGCGTTCCGGGACAGGGCGTTCCGCAGGGCGCGTACCCCCAGGCCCAGGGCGGCCCCCCTCCCCACGGCCCCCAGGGGCAGATGCCCCCGCAGGGCGGCCAGGGGTATCCGCAGGGCCAGGGGCCGCAGGGCGGCCAGGGGTATCCGCAGGGCCAGGGGCCGCAGGGCGGCCAGGGGTATCCGCAGGCCCAGGAGCCGCAGGGCGGCCAGGGACACCCGCAGGAGGTCCCGCCCGTCCCGGCTCCGCAGCCCCCGTACGAGCGCCCCGCGCTCCCGCCGGCGCCCGCGCACAGTTCCACCGGAGCCCAGGAGGGATACGGCCGGCCGGAGGCGTCCCCCGCGCCGCAGGCCGGTGAGGGATACTCACAGGCCCCCTACCCGCCGCCCGCCGAGAACCAGTCCTACGCCGCCCAGCCCGGCCCCTACGCTCAGCCGTCCCAGCAGCAGGAGCCGCAGGGGTACGCGCAGCAGGAGCAGAACCACCCGCAGCCCGCCTCGCCTGTGGAGAGCTACACCCCGAACCCGTACGTCGCGGCGGACGTCCAGCCCTCGGCCCCTGCCAAGCCGTACGATCCCCCGGCCGCGGCCTACGACCCGCCGATCTACGCCGCCCCGGTGGAGCCGCACGCCCAGACGGAACCCCGTCTGCCGAGCTACCCGCAGTTCCCCGACTCCTCGTCGTACGGTCAGGAGTCGCAGGACTTCGGCAGGCAGGCTGAATCTCCGGCGTCCCCGGCGTTCCCGGAGTCCCCGGCCTCGCCGGTTCCCCCCGCGTACGGCCAGGAGGCGCAGCCGTCGGGATCCGGGCGGCACTCCAGCCCTCGGCTGCCGAGCTACTCCCAGTACTCAGAGCCCTCCCAGTACGCCGAGCCCTCGTCGTCCTCGTCGTACGGTCAGGGGACGCAGGACTTCGGCAGGCAGGCCGACTCGTCCGCGTACGGTCATCAGTCGGACCCGCTGCGCTCCGACTATGGGCAGACCGCTCCTTCCGGACAGTCCGACCCGCTCTTCGGACGCCAGGACGAGCCTCCGACGTCCCCGGTCTCGCCGGTTTCTCCCGCGTACGATCAGGAACCGCGGCAGCCGGGCTACCCGCAGCCCGAGCAGCCGAGCTACTCGCAGCCCGATCCGCAGGGATACCCGCCCGCCGACTCGCAGGGCTACCAGCGGTCCGAGGTCCCGGGCTTCGGCGGGCACCGGGAGTCGCAGTCCTACCCGCAGCCGGAGCCGCAGTCGCCCGGCTACGGGCACCAGCCCGAGCAGCAGGCCGAGGGGCACCAGGGCCGGACGGCGGACAGCCGGCAGCACCCGCCGTTCGACGGCCCGCCGCAGTCCTTCCCGCAGCCGCCGGAGAACTACGGCCAGCCGTTCACCGGTTACTCCGGCGCCGAGTTCGGCCGTCAGGGCGAGCAGAGCCCGGCATACCCGGCGCTCGACCCGGTGGACCTCAGGTCCCAGCAGATGGCTCAGGCGTACCAGCAGGCGGAGAGCTACCAGCAGCAGGCCCAGCAGGGCGGCACCGAGCCGCAGCTGCGCGTTCCCGAGTACGGTTCCCCGGGGTACGAGGGCCCGTTCGGGCACCCGCAGACCCCTGAGGCCCCGCGCCCCTCGCAGAGTCCCCAGCCCTCACAGACCCCTCAGGCTCCGCAGGACTCCCAGGCGCCGTACGGGTCCCACCAGTGGGACCCCCAGTCGGAGACGACGGTCCGGTTCGACCCGAGCGCCTACCAGGGAGACCCGCTGAGCGGTCCCTCGCCCGCGGCCAGGACGTGGGACTCGCAGCCGATAGACCCCACGGCGATCTACAAGCCCGAACAACGCCCAGGTCAGGTCACGGATGAGGAAACCACGGATAGAGAGAGGGTGGGCCCCGGTCAGGATCAGAACATGTCCTGGTACGGTTCCGACCGCCGAGAGCACTGAGCCCCTGGCGGTCGAAGCGATCACCTGGTGCAATTGCCGTCGTGGCAGGCACACGACCCACAACCGGGGAGAGCAGGTCTTTCCCCGGATACCAGCATGCCGCTTGACGCCACACCGAGCACACGCGTGTAATTACACACGTGTTGTTACGCCTTCCTCTGGGTGGGTAAGGGGGAGGCGTTCATAGGGGGGCTCCAATTTTGCGGGCTTGCGGCAGGGAGGTGTGCAGTGGCCGACCTGGTCATCGCACAGGAGAGCATCGCTGAAGAGCAGCTTGGCTGGCAGGAGCGCGCCTTGTGCGCGCAGACCGACCCGGAGGCGTTCTTCCCGGAGAAGGGAGGGTCCACCCGCGAGGCCAAGAAGGTTTGCCGCTCCTGCGAGGTGCGTGCCGAGTGTCTTGAGTACGCACTCGAACACGACGAGCGGTTTGGAATCTGGGGTGGGTTGTCGGAGCGTGAGCGCCGCCGCATCAAGCGTGAGGCGGTCTGAGCCGTCCGGAGACCGGGTGGCCGGAAGGCTTGAGCGCTCTGGCGTCCGGACGCTCTGGACGTCCGGGCACCGGCGAACACTATGAACACGACAAACACCATGAACACCATGAAAACCGATCGAGACCGAGGCGCCGAAGCGGTGGCGAAGAGGCTTGATCGGTCTGGCAGAAGTGCATGACGCCTCTCGGAGGCGTTTGACGAATATGTCCACGGGGTCACGTGACCGTCGGTCACGTGACCCTTTTTTCATGCCCGCGACCAGGTGTAAGACATAGTCCGACAGAGGGTGCCGTATCGTTAGCGCGCCGATTCCCGCCACTCCTGAACACGGGACATATGTCCATCACCGACCCCCCGCACCCCCAGCGCCCCCAGCACACCGTCACCGCGATCGTCGTCTCCCACGACGGTTCCCGCTGGCTGGGGGAGACCCTGGAAGCCCTGCTCAAACAGACCCGCCCGGTGGACCGGGTCGTCGGGGTCGACAACGGCAGCAGGGACGGCAGCGCCGCGCTGCTCACCGCGGCCCTCGGCTCCAGGGCGGTGCTCACCCTGCCGCGCTCGACCGGTTTCGGCGAGGCCGTCGCCGAGGTCCTCGACCGGCTCGGCCCCGGTGGCGGACAGGAGTGGATCTGGCTGCTGCACGACGACTGCGCCCCGGACGTCCACGCCCTGCGGCTCCTGCTGGAGGCCGCGGACGAGGACCCCAAGGCGGCGGTGCTCGGGCCCAAGCTCCGCGACTGGCTCGACCGGCGGCTCCTGCTGGAGGTCGGCGTCACCGTCGACCGTACCGGCCGCAGGGACACCGGGCTGGAGCCCCGCGAGTTCGACCAGGGGCAGTACGACGGGACCAGGGACGTGCTCTCGGTCTCCACCGCGGGCATGCTGGTCCGCAGGGACGTCTGGGAGGAGGTCGGCGGGCTCGATCCCGCCCTGCCGCTGTTCCGCGACGACCTCGACCTGTGCTGGCGCGTCAGGAACGCCGGACACCGCGTGCGGAACGTCACGGGGGCGGTCGCCTGGCACGCGGAGGCGGCCACCCGGCGGCGGCGCCGCATCACCGCGAGCGGGGACCACCCCCGCCGCCTGGACCGCCGCAACGCGCTCTTCGTCGTCATGGCGAACCTGCCCCTGCGCCCGCTGCTGTGGGCACTGGTGCGCAACGCCTTCGGGTCGATCTTCCGTACGGTGCTGTTCCTGGTGGCCAAGCAGCCCGCCAACGCGCTGGACGAGTTTCTCGCGTTCGGCTCGGTGTTCGGTCACCCCATCCGGATGATCAAGGCAAGGCGGGTGCGGGCGAAGGGCCGCAGGCAGGGGTACGCGGCGGTGAGCCGGCTCCTCACCCAGCCGGGCGCCGGTTACCGCCGGCTCGCCGACAGGGCACGGAGCTACCTGGCCGGGGGCGGGTTCGTGGAGTCCGCGGGACGCCACCACGCCATGGCGGCCTCGCCGCACGCGCAGGAGGACGGCGAGGAACTGCTCACCGACGCCGGGGTGATGCAGCGCGTCTTCGGAAACCCCGGCGTCCTGCTCTTCCTGGCGCTCGTCCTGGTGACGCTGGTCGCCGAGCGCGCGGTGACCGGCGGGGCCAGGCTGGGCGGCGGCGCGCTCGTCCCGGTGATCGGCGGGGCCTCCGACCTGTGGGACCTCTACCGCGCGAGCTACCACCAGGTGGGACTGGGCACCGACGCGTGGGCCCCGCCGTACGTGGCGGTGCTGGCCGTGCTCTCCACGCTGATGTTCGGCAAGACGTGGCTCGCGGTGTCGCTGCTGCTGCTCGGCTGCGTGCCGCTGGCGGGGATCTCCGCGTACGCGGCCACCCGGTCGATGATCCCCGGCCGCTGGACCAGGGTCTGGCTCGCCTCCTCGTACGCCCTCCTGCCTGTCGCCACCGGCGCGGTCGCCGCGGGACGGCTCGGCACCGCGGTGGTCTTCGTGCTGCTGCCCGTCTACGCGGCGCTCGCCACCGCCGTCCTCACCGCGGAGCGCCGTCGCGCCCGCCGCGCCGCCTGGGGCCTGGGACTTCTCCTCGCCGTCGGCACGGCCTTCGCCCCGCTGGTCTACCCGCTGACCGCGATCCTCGGCGCGCTGGCGGCGCTCGCCTTCCCGCGCAGGGGCGTCGCGGTCTCGATGCTCGTGGCGTTCGCCGTCCCCGTGGCCCTGCTGTTCCCCTGGCTCCTCCAGGTGGTCGCCGCCCCCGGGCAGCTGCTGCTGGAGGCCGGGCTGCACCAGCCGGAGCTGGTCGACCCCGCGCTGCCCGCCGGGTCGCTGCTGTTGCTCAGCCCCGGCGGTCCCGGCATGCCGCCGCTCTGGGTGACCGGCGGTCTCCTCGCCGCCTGCCTGCTCGCGCTGCTGATGCGCCGCAACCGGATGGTGATCGCGGTCGGCTGGGGCGTCGCGCTCTTCGGGGTGCTGGTGGCGATCCTGGTCAGCAGGACCACCGTCACCTCGATCAACGGCGACGTCGAGGCCCCCGCGTGGCCGGGGGTGCCGCTCGCCTTCGCCGCCACCGGCATGCTCGTGGTGGCCGCGCTCACCGCCGACAGGATCGTGGAGTTCCGGGCCGCGGGGGGAGTGCGCAGGCTCGCCGCGCTCGGTGTCGTGCTGGTCGCGTTCTCCACGCCGCTGCTCGCGGCGGGCATGTGGATCGTGAAGGGCGTGGACGGCCCGCTCCGAGGGACCGTACGCGACGTCATGCCGGCCCTCGCCGCGAACAACTCCTCGGGCGGCGAGCGGACCCTGCTGCTGCGCTCCTCGACGGGCGGTCTGCTCTTCACCGTGCTGCGCGGGCGCACCCCGGTGGTCGGCGAGGCCGACATCCCCGTCCCCGAAGGGCCCAGGGAGCTGGTCCGGCTCGCCGCGGCGGGGCTGGTGTCCGGCAGGGGCGGTGACGACGCCCGGGTCCTCGCGGCCCACGGCGTGCGGTTCGTCGTGGTGACCGCGCCCGTCGATCCGGAGATCAGCCACGCGCTCGACTCGCAGCCCTCGCTGGCGAGGATGAGCCTGTCCCGCTCGGTCGGCGTGTGGCGGCTCACCCAGCCGATCGCCCTTCCGGTGCCCCCGCCGGGAGACCCCTGGCACGGCCGCTGGCTCTGGGCCCAGGCCGCGCTGGTGCTGGTCGTCCTGGTCCTGGCCGCACCCGGGGCGCGTACCGAGTCCGACGAGCCCGCGCTCCCCCAGAACCTGCCCGAACCTCGCAGAGAGCTGGCCGCCCGGTGAAATCCCTGATCGAGAACCGGTTCAGCCTGCTGGTGCTGGTCCTGGTGGCCCTCCTCGCCCTGTACGGGGTGGCCTACGCCACCCAGCCGCAGGCCGTCGTCGTCACCGCCCCGGGGTTCGAGAAGGTGCCCGTCGCCTCGGTGACGGCCGTCTGCCCGGCGCCCGGAGACACCTCCGTCGGGGTGGTCGTCCCGCCGGGCAGCCGGGAGCCGGGCTCCGCGACGCTCGTCACGGGCGACAAGAGCCTCGCCACCGTCGACGTCCCCGGACGTCTCTGGCACGACGAGGTGCCGGCCTCGTCGCCGCCCCTCGTCGTCGCGGCCACCGGGAGCATGGCCGCCGGTCTGGAGATCTCGCAGACCCGCAGGGAGAAGTCGGGCGAGCAGCGAGGACTGGCGGGGACACGCTGCACGGAGCCGACGGCGAGCACCTGGCTGGTCGGGCCGGGGCCGGCCGCGGCGGACGTCACGCTGTACCTGACCAACGCCGATCTCGCCCCGGCCATCGCGGAGATCATGGTCTACACGGGCGAGGGGCCGGTGTTCGACGACTCGGGCGGCGTGTTCACCCTCAAGCCGGGCCAGAGCCGCTCGATCAAGGTCGTGGACATCGCCCCCTCGGCGCTCGTCGTGGCGATCCAGGTCCGTACCAGCGCGGGGCGGGTCACCGCCGCGGCACGGGCGATCATGAACGACGGGCGGGGCGTGGACTGGCTGCCCGCCTCCGCGCCCCCCGCCACCCGCGTCGTCGTGCCGGGCATTCCCGGCGGCGGCGGAAAACGCGAGCTGATCGTCGCCTCCGCAGAGGAGTTCGACACCCTGGTGGAGGTCAAGGCACTCACCCCCGAAGGGACGTACGCGCTCCAGGGCCGCGAACTCGTCGAGGTGCCCGCGGGTTCCGTGACGAGCCTCGACCTGTCCGGCGGGATCGGCGGCCAGCCGTCCGCGCTGGTGCTCACCTCGGACACCCCGATCGTCGCCGGGCTCGTCGCCACCGGCACCGGTTCGAAGACCGATGTGGCCTTCACGGCGGGGGCGGCCCCCATAGACCTGGGCAGCGTCGTCGCCGACAACCGTACGGGCGGCAAGGTGAGCTCCCGGCTGCTGCTGACCGCGCCGGACACGGCCGGCCTGGTGAGCGTGCAGGTGGTCCCGCGCGAGGGCGAGCCGGGCGAGCCGTTCCAGGTGGAGATCCCCGCCGAGCGGACCAAACAGGTCGCGCTCACCAAGGTGAAAGGGCCCTTCGCGGTGGTCGTGCAACCGCTGCCCGGGTCGGGACCGGTCTACGGGGGGCGCGTCCTGGAGGAACGGCTCAAGGGTGGGCCCGCGCTGACCGTGCAGCCGCTCGCCCCCGCCCGCCTGTGGGCGCTGGTCCCGCCGATCGCCGAGTCCGCCGCAACCGTCCTGCCCTGAACCGTCCTGCCCTGAACCGTTCTGCCCTGAACCGTCCTGTCCTGAACGGGGTCCTGCGCCGGAAGGCCACGGGAGCGTCGTGGTCTCCCGTGTCGTGCGGGGTCGGTCGTGGCCGCCTCGGGACACGGCGGGGACGGCCCTCTCCGGCGCGGCGGGTCAGTCGTGATCGTCGAAGCCGGGGTCGACCGACTCCGGGGAGAGCCCGAACAGGCCCGCGACCTGCTCGACCACCGTCTCGTGCACCATCGCGCCCAGGTGGTCGCGGTCGCGCGCCCTGCTCTCCAGCGGGCGACGGTAGATGATCACAACGGCCGGGCGGCTCCCCGCGGCGGGCTCCGAGCGTCCGAAGGGGATGGGGTCGCCGTTCAGCAGTCCGGGACCGTCGCCCAGCTCGCTGATCGGCGGGACCTCCTCGACCGCGAACTCCACGGCGGACAACTGCTTGGCCCACCGGGGCTTGAGCCGGTCGACGGCGTCCAGGACGAGATCGTCGAACCGCTCGCTGCGGGCCTTGGCGATCGGCACGTGCGAGGGCGCCAGCGGGCCGCGCAGGCCGCGACCATGCCTGTCGCGCCTGCGGGGAGGGCGGGGTCTGCCGGGTGCCGGGCTCACGGCCCCAGCTTAGACGTGACCCGGACCAGGGCGGGAGGTGCCGTGACCGGAGTGCGGGCGGACGGAAGGGGTGACGGCGGGGGCGCGGGTGACGGGGGATGCCGAGGAGAGGCGCGCGGACGACAGGAGTGATGTGGCGGAGCGGCAGGGGAGGGGCGCGGGAGGGAGGGGGCGTGCGGGAGATCCTGTCGTTCGCGTCAGGCGCACAGCGGTGGGACGAGAACCCCGTCGGGGAACGCCGCCCGCGGCGGCTCGTTGATCCTCCCGGAGAAACACCGGGAATCGGCGAACGGTTGTAAGCCGTACAGGCAGGTGGAACCCGGGACACGTGTCCGAATTGTGGCGACACGCTCGTTAAGAGCGCTCAGATAGTGGCGCCTCGGACGCTTACCGGATACGGTCCCACCGTGAGCCCCGTCCGCCGCTGTTCCCGCACCGCGTGCAGTCAGCCTGCCGTTTTCACGCTCACGTACGTCTACGCCGATTCGACCGCTGTTCTCGGACCCTTGGCGACGTACGCCGAGCCGCACTGTTACGACCTGTGTGCCGAGCACGCCGAGCGGCTCACCGCCCCCCGAGGCTGGGAGGTGGTGCGCCTGCCGACCGATGGCGCGCCGCCGAGCACGGACGACCTGGAGGCCCTCGCGAACGCGGTCCGCGAGGCGGCCAGGCCCACGCCGAGCGGCGGCACCGAGCCGGTCGGCCAGGGGGTCGAGGTCGGCCGCCGAGGTCACCTGCGAGTGCTTCGCTCCGCACAGCCCCAGCGCGACCGCTGACCCTACTAGGCTGGGAGCACGAGACACGACGCAAGGGGTGGAGCTGGAGTGGGCGACCTCGCCAAGATCTTCAAGGCGTACGACGTCCGTGGCGTCGTGCCGGACGAGCTCGACGAGGAGACCGCGGAGGCGGTCGGCGCGGCCTTCGTGGAGGTGACCGGGGCGAAGACCGCCGTGGTGGCGTACGACATGCGCGAGTCGTCGGTGCCGCTGGCCGCGGCCTTCACCCGGGGGGCGACCTCGCGGGGGGCCGATGTGATCAACGCGGGCCTGGGCTCCACGGACCTGCTCTACTACGCGAGTGGCAGCCTCGGCCTGCCCGGGGTGATGTTCACCGCGAGCCACAACCCGGCCCGCTACAACGGCATGAAGATGTGCAGGGCGGGCGCCGTGCCGATCGGTGGCGCCACCGGGCTCGTCGAGATCCGCGAGCGGGCCGCCGCGATCCTGGCCTCGGGCATCCTCGGCGGCGAGGGGGGCGGGAAGGTCTCCGAGCGCGATCTGCTGCGCGGCTACGCCGACCACCTGCGCACCCTGGTCGACCTGTCGGGCATCCGGCCGCTGCGAGTGGTGGTCGACGCGGGCAACGGGATGGGCGGGCACACGGTCCCGACGGTGTTCGAGGGGCTGCCCGTCGAGCTGACGTCCCTCTACTTCGAGCTCGACGGCACCTTCCCCAACCACGAGGCGAACCCCATCGAGCCCGACAACCTGCGCGACCTGCAGAAGGCCGTGCTCGACGTGGGCGCCGACATCGGGCTCGCCTTCGACGGAGACGCCGACCGCTGCTGGGTCGTCGACGAGCGCGGCGAGTCCGTCTCCCCGTCGACGATCACCGCGCTGGTCGCGGTCCGCGAGCTGGGCAGGCACCCCGGGGCCGCGATCATCCACAACCTGATCACCTCCAGGGGCGTTCCGGAGATCGTCGCCGAGCACGGCGGCCGTCCGGTCCGCACCCGCGTGGGGCACTCGTTCATCAAGGCCGAGATGGCCGCGACCGGCGCGGTCTTCGGCGGCGAGCACTCCGCCCACTACTACTTCAGGGACTTCTGGTTCGCCGACTCCGGCATGCTGGCCGCGCTGCACGTGCTGGCCGCGCTGGGCGAGCAGGAGAAGCCTCTCTCGGAGATCCTCGCCGAATACACTCGGTACGCGGCCTCCGAGGAGATCAACAGCACGGTCGCCGACCAGGATGCGGCGACGAAGCGGGTCCGCGAGATCTTCGCCGCCCGCGCAGGCGTCACCTTCGACGAGCTGGACGGCCTGACCGTCTCCGGCCCCGGATGGTGGTTCAACCTCCGTCCTTCCAACACAGAGCCGCTGCTCAGGCTGAACGCCGAGGCGGCCGACGAGATTCAGATGGCAGCGATCAGGGACGAGGTCCTGGCTGTCGTGAGGAGCTGAACGAGTGAAGATCGACGACTGGCTGCTGGAGATCCTTGCCTGCCCCAACTGCAAGTCCCCCCTGAGGGCCGATCCCAAGGTGGACGAGCTGTCCTGCACCTCCGCCTCGTGCGGCCTGGTCTATCCGGTACGGGACGACATCCCGGTCCTGCTGGTCGACGAGGCCCGGAAGTCGTGAACTGGGAGCCCGATCGGCTCGACGACCAGAAATGGCTGATCGAGGGAGACCCGGCGGGCATGTTACGGGCGGTGGCCGGCTCGGCCGCGCAGGTCCGCACCTCCCGCAGGGCCGCCCTGGAGTCGGGCCTGTCCTCGCTCGCCGAGGACGGCAGGCCCCGGGCGGTCGTGGTCGCCGGTATGGGCTCCTCGGGCATCGCCGGTGACATCCTCGACGTGGTGTGCGGCCACGGCGCCCCGCTGCCGATCGTGACCGTCAGGTCCTACCGGCTGCCCGGCTGGATCGGCGCGACCGACCTGGTGATCGCGGTGTCGCGTTCCGGCAGGACCGAGGAGACGCTCGCGGTCGCCGCCGAGGCCGTACGCAGAGGCTGCCGCCTGCTCGCCGTCGGCGGGCCCGACTCGCCGCTGCACGCGATCGCCAGGCAGGCGGGAGCGCCGTTCGTGCCCGTCGCGGGCGGCGGGCAGGCGCGCGCCGCGGTGTGGGCGGCGTCGGTCCCGCTGATCGTCGCCGCCGCCCGGCTCGGCCTGGTCGAAGCCGGGGAGGAGGTGTTCGAGGAGGTGGCCACGCGCCTTGAGGATCTCGCCCACCGCTGCCGCCCGGCGAGCGAGTCGTTCATCAATCCCGGCAAGTCGCTCGCGATGGAGTTCGCCGAGACCGTGCCGATGATCTGGGGATCCTCCCCGCTGGCCGCCGTCGCGGCCCGCCGGTGGGCCGGTGCGCTCAATACGAACGGTAAATACCCGGCGATGTACGGCGAACTACCCGGGGCCGGTCACGACCAGGTGGCCGTCCTCGACGGCCCGCTCGCCCAGCGGGACATTTTCGCCGACGAGAGCGGCAGATCGCTCCGGCTGTTCGTGCTCCGCGACGTGGAGGAGCACCCCCGGGTCGTACGGCAGCGGGAGGCGTCGGTGCGGCTGGCGGAGGATCGCGGCGTCCCGGTCACGCAGATCGCCGCGGAGGGGACGCATCCGCTGGAGCGGCTCGCGACATTGGTCGCGCTCGGAGATTTCGCGAGTACGTACCTCGCGCTCGGGTACGGGATCGACCCGGCAACTGTGTCGGCCATCACAGGACTCAAGGCCAGGGTTTCGCAATAGGATCCCTTGTCTTGTCTTTCCCTACCAACCAGCTGAGTGGAGGCTGCCGTGAGCGCGGGCGGCGGTACTAAGGCAATCATCGCGGCGTTGGCGGCCAACCTGGCGATCGCCGTGGCCAAATTCGTGGCGTTTCTCTTCACGGGCTCGTCATCGATGATCGCCGAATCGGTTCACTCGGTGGCCGACTCGGGCAACCAGGCGCTGCTGCTCCTGGGCGGCAAGCGCGCGCAGCGGGCGCGTACGCCCCAGCATCCCTTCGGATACGGCAGGGAGCGTTACTTCTACGCGTTCGTGGTGGCGGTGGTGCTGTTCACCATCGGCGCGGTGTTCTCGCTCTACGAGGGCTGGCACAAGATCCACGCTCCCGAGGAGCTCACGTCGCCTCAGTGGGCCTTCGGCGTGCTGATCTTCGCGATCATCGCCGAGGGGTTCTCGTTCAGGACGGCGATCATCGAGTCCAACCACGTCCGTGGAAAGCAGTCGTGGGTGCAGTTCATCCGCCGCTCCAAGGCGCCCGAGCTGCCGGTCATCGTGCTGGAGGACCTGGGCGCGCTGCTCGGCCTGATCTTCGCGCTCTTCGGCGTGACGATGGCCGTGGTGACCGGCGACCCCGTCTGGGACGGCATCGGCACCATGATGATCGGCGCCCTGCTCGCGGTGATCGCGGTGATCCTGGCGATCGAGACCAAGTCGCTGCTGATCGGTGAGAGCGCGGGGCCCGAGGTTCAGACCCGCATCGCGGACGCCCTGGAGAGCGCGCCCGAGGTGACCCGGGTCATCCACATGCGCACGCTCCACCTGGGGCCCGAGGAGATCCTGGTCGCCGCCAAGATCGCGGTGGACCACGACGACACGGCCGCCGAGGTGGCCCGCGGCATCGACGAGGCCGAGCAGCGCATCCGCGCCGCCGTTCCCGAGGCGCGCGTCATCTATCTGGAGCCCGATCTCGACAGGGCCGGCGTCGCCGACCGCGTCTGAGTCTCACCGGACGGTCCGGGGCCGTGAAAGGCTCCGGACCCGTGGGAGTCGTCCGGGATTCGCGGTGTCACCGCTGGGTGCGGCGCTGGAGCAGGCGCAGCGCCTTCTCCTTCTCGAAGTCCAGTGCCCTGCGGGGTGCCTGCAGGCGGCCGATCCGCAGCCCCAGGTCCCGTACGGCCTGTGCGACCGCGGGTTCGCTCAGTGTGCGCAGTGCGAAGGCGAGCTCGGCGGGGGAGACGTCGAACCGTTTCTCCAGCTCGACGCTCTGGGCGACGGCCGAGAGCTCCTCCGGGCCGAACCGCCGGTGCGCGCCCCGGTCCCTGATCGGGGGCAGCAGTCCGAGTGCCTCGCGGTAGCGGAGCATCCGGGGGGACATGCCCAGCTTTCTGGCGGCCTCGGTGATCCGCATGGTGCCCTCTTTCCGGTGATTTCCCAGAAAAGCTTACATTCTTGTGTCAGGTTACCCGCTCAGAGGGTGCGCGGAGCCGTTCCGGCCGCCTAAACTCCCAGACATCGACTGTTCCGATGGAACGGCGGGCCCGGCCCCAGAGCGAAGCACGATCGCGAGACGAGCGCGACGGGCGAGGGTGTGAGGCGAACGCCGCCCATCAACCAGAGGGGTAACCACATGGACTTCAAGGTCGCCGACCTTTCTCTCGCGGCCTTCGGCCGCCGGGAGATCCAGCTCGCCGAGCACGAGATGCCGGGCCTGATGGCCATCCGCAAGGAATACGCCGCGGCCCAGCCGCTGGCCGGTGCGAAGATCATGGGCTCGCTGCACATGACCATCCAGACCGCCGTGCTCATCGAGACCCTGGTCGCGCTCGGCGCCGAGGTCCGCTGGGTGAGCTGCAACATCTTCTCCACCCAGGACCACGCCGCCGCCGCCGTGGTCGTCGGCCCCGAGGGCACCGTGGAGGACCCGCGGGGCGTCCCGGTCTTCGCCTGGAAGGGCGAGACCCTGGAGGAGTACTGGTGGTGCACCGAGCAGGCTCTGACGTGGCCCGGTGACGACGGCCCCAACATGATCCTCGACGACGGTGGCGACGCCACCCTGCTCGTCCACAGGGGGGCCGAGTACGAGAAGGCCGGTGCCGTCCCCAGCGCCGACGAGAACGACCCCGAGGAGTGGAGCGTCATCCTCGACCTGCTCCGCCGCACGGTCACCGACGAGAAGCGCTGGACCAAGGTCGCCTCGCGCATCAAGGGCGTCACCGAGGAGACCACCACCGGTGTGCACCGCCTGTACGAGATGTTCAGGAACGGCACGCTGCTCTTCCCGGCGATCAACGTCAACGACTCGGTGACCAAGTCCAAGTTCGACAACAAGTACGGCTGCCGCCACTCGGTGATCGACGGCCTCAACCGCGCCACCGACGTGCTGATCGGCGGCAAGGTGGCGGTCGTCGCCGGATACGGCGACGTCGGCAAGGGCTGCGCCGACGCGCTCAAGGGCCAGGGCGCCCGCGTCATCATCACCGAGATCGACCCGATCTGCGCGCTGCAGGCCGCGATGGACGGCTTCCAGGTCACCACCCTGGAGGAGGTCGTCGGCATCGCCGACATCTTCGTCACGACGACCGGTAACTTCGACATCATCACGGCCGACCACATGGCCCGGATGAAGCACAACGCGATCGTGTCCAACATCGGTCACTTCGACAACGAGATCGACATGACCGGCCTGGCCCGGATCCCCGGCATCGAGAAGACCGAGGTCAAGCCGCAGGTCCACACCTGGCGCTTCCCCGACGGCAAGCAGATCATCGTGCTCGCCGAGGGCCGTCTGATGAACCTGGGCTGCGCCACCGGCCACCCCTCGTTCGTCATGTCCAACTCCTTCACCAACCAGGTGATCGCGCAGATCGAGCTGTTCACCAAGACCGACGACTACCCGGTCGGCGTCTACGTGCTGCCCAAGCACCTGGACGAGAAGGTCGCGCGCCTCCACCTCGACGCCCTGGGCGTGAAGCTCACCACGCTCACCAAGGCCCAGGCCGAATACATCGGCGTGGACGTCGAGGGCCCCTACAAGTCCGACCACTACCGTTACTGACATCCGCGGTCGAGTTTCGCCGGGCCCCCGCCGCTTCGCGGGGGCCTTCCGGCGATTTCGGGGTTCGGGTAGATCTGGGGAGAGATGTGGACAGCGCTGAGCGCGCCCTGGGGGCCGCGGGGGAGCTGAGGATCGGGTGGGCGGCGCGGGCGATGCCCGTGCTCACCGCCCTTGGCGAGCGGTTCGCCGCGGAGCGGCCCTTCGACGGGCTGCGGATCGCCGCGTGCCTGCACGTCACCGCCGAGACCGCCGTGCTCATGGGCACCCTCAAGGCGGGCGGGGCCGAGATCGCGCTGGCCGCGTCGAACCCCCTGTCCACCCAGGACGACGTCGCCGAGGCGCTCCGTGACTACGGCGTCGTCGTGCACGCGCGGGCCGGGGTGACCATGGACGCCTACTACCGCCACATCCACCAGGCGCTCGACATCGTGCCGGACATCGTCCTGGACGACGGCTGTGACCTCGTCAACATCCTGCACACCGAGCGGACCGAGCTGCTGGAGACGGTCTCCGGGGGGTGCGAGGAGACCACCACCGGGATCATCAGGCTCCGGCGGATGGCCGCGGAGAAGGCGCTCAGGTTTCCCGTGGTGGCGGTCAACGACACGCGGACCAAGCGGATGTTCGACAACCGCTACGGCACCGGTCAGTCGACCATCGACGGGATCATGCGCGCCACGAACACCCTGCTCGCGGGCAAGACCGTGGTGGTCGCCGGATTCGGCTACTGCGGCCGGGGCGTCGCCGAGCGGGCGAGGGGCCTGGGGGCGCGGGTCGTGGTGACCGAGATCGACCCGGTCAAGGCGCTGGACGCCTTACTGCAGGGCTACGACGTACGGTCGATGGCGGCCGCGGCCCGGGTCGGGGACGTGTTCGTCACGGTCACCGGCAACCGTGACGTGATCAGGGGTGAGCACCTGGCGGAGATGAAGGACGGGGCGATCCTGGCCAACGCCGGGCACTTCGACGTCGAGATCGACGTCCGCGCCCTGGACGACCTGGCGCACGCCGTCCACCGGGGGGTCCGCCCCAACACCGACGAGTACGTGCTCGCCGACGGCCGCAGGCTCCTGTTGCTCGCCGAGGGCCGCCTGGTGAACCTCACCGCCGCCGAGGGGCATCCCGCCGCCGTCATGGACATGTCCTTCTCCGCGCAGGTGCTCTCGGTGGCGTGGCTGGTCCGCGAGCGGGCGCGGCTGGAGCCGGGGGTCTACGACGTGCCGGGAGAGGTCGACGTGGAGGTGGCGCGGCTCAAGCTGGCCGCGGCCGGGATCGAGATGGACGATCTCACCGTTGACCAGGAGGAGTACCTCCACTCCTGGCGGCTCGGTTCCTGACCTCCTTTCCCTCGGTCACAGACGGGATACGCCGCGCACGCGGCCTCGGGCCGGGGAGAACCCCCTGCCACGACGATGTCACGATGACTTCTCCGGCTTGTTGCCGTACTGGGCGATCAGCTCGCTCGCCTCGCGCAGGATCGCGGCCTGCTGCTCGCGGCGCTTGCGGCGCCGGGAAAGCAGCGTCCGGGCGACGAGGAAGGCGAGAACGAGGAGGACGAGGAAGACGAGCTGCGGCCACGGCAACGCCCAGAGCGAGGTGTCGACCGTGGTCTGCTGGGCGGCGACGCCCTGGATCGACTCACCCACGACCGTGGGGGTCGCCACGACCTGCGAGGTGATCGGTCCCAGCGGCCAGACGCCGGTCACCTGTACGGTGAACTCGCGCCTGCCGCCCGGCATGACCTCTCTGGTCTTGGCGTCGGAGGTGTCCTTCCATCCGCTTTCGCCGACGAATCCGGACGTCTGGACATTCGTGTCCGCGGCCACCCGGACATTGCCTTCGTTGGTGACGGTGTAGGTCATGTCGATGGACCCCGAGGAGAACGGGTTCCACGATCCCTTGTACTCGGCCCGCAGGCCGGTCACGGCGACCTTGGCCACGTAGTCGCCGGTCACCCGGAGGTTCATCCGGACCCCCACCCGGTTCTGGACCCTGACCTGGCCGGAGATCGTGTCCACGGACGCCGTGACCCCCGCGGGGTGATCACCCGGCGTCGCGTTCTTCGGCACCGAGACCTTGACCGGCACGACGGCGGTGCCACCGGCGGGAATCGTCACCCGCTCGGGAATCTTGATCCATGCCCCGCCGTCGGTCGGCGTGGCGTCCGAGGGCCGCATGTCGAACAGTCCCTTGGCGGTCAGGTAGCCGTCGTTGGCGTCGATCGCGAAGGCGACCTCCTTGGTGGAGCGATTGGTGACCGCGATGTGCTCGGTCACCTCCTGCCCACCGGCGAGCTCGATGTCGATGGCGCTGCGGCCGTCGGGGCCCTTGGCGTCGGCCGGCGCGACCGACCAGGTGATGTCCCCCGGGCCCGCGGCGGCGGCCGGGAGGGCGTATCCCGTCAAGGTGGTCGCGCCGACAGCGCAGAGGGCGGAGAAGAGGGCGAGTGCCCTCCGCGAACTGCTCGTGAACAACGGTGGTATCTCCTGTTTCATGGTGAACATCCGGGACGTGTGGGTTAGGTTCGCACACGTCCCGGACACGCACAGCGGGGGGTGGCGTTCTGCCCCGCCATTGGTTCAGGACCGGTTGAACAAGATGGCGTTCACTGGTCGGCGTCGGGATCGGGTCAGCCGCAGCTGAGCGTGTTGTAGGTGGTGTCGTAGGTGGAGGTGGCCGGCTGGCCGTTGATGGTCGCGGCGCCCGTGACGGTCACGGTGCCGGCGGCGAGTTGCCCGGTCCGGGTGTTGAAGGACTGGTATGCCTGCTTGCCCGGGGCGACGTCGGCGACGGTCTTGGAGCCGTAGGGGGTCGACAGGGTGATGGTGGCGGGTGCGGTTCCGTTGTTGACGGCCGTGACCGCCAGGTGCGCCGTCGTACCCACGCAACGGGACTCCGCCGTCACGGTGAGCGGGAGCGTCGGGGCGACCGGCACCTCGACGGCCTTGATCTCCTCGACGTTCCCGGCCTTGTCGACGGCGCGGTACCGCACCTCGTGCTGCCCCTGCCCCGAGACGATGACCGTCCCGGTGTACGTCGTCCAGGCGCCGCCGTCCAGGGAGTACTCGATCTTCTCCACGCCGGACGTCTCGTCCGTCGCGGAGAGGGTGACCGGCACGCCGCCGTTGTCCTGCGAGCCGACCGCCGAGGTCGTCGTCGGCGCCGTCGCGTCGATCTTGACGGTGAGCGTCATGGTCGCCTCGACGTTGCCCCCCTTGTCGACGGAGCGGTAGGCCAGCTCGTGCGAGCCGTCGCCGGTGATGGCGACCGGCGCGGTGTACGTGGTCCAGGCGCCGCCGTCGAGCTGGTACTCGGTACGGTCGACCTTCTTCCCGTCCTTCCCGGGGGTCGCGGACAGCGTCACCGACACCGGACCGGTGAACCAGCCTCCGGCCGGCTGGGCCGGGGCGACCGTCGCGGTCGTCACCGGCGCCTTGTTGGTGACCTTCACGGTCTGCTTGCCGTAGTTGGCGCCGTTGCCTTCCGGCTTGTAGTTCCTCTCGACGTTGCCGGCGATGTCGACGGAGAACCAGGACACCTCGGTGGTCTTGTCGACCGTGATCTTCTGGGCCGCCTCACGCATGCCCGCCGCCCGCAGTTTCAGCGAGTCGAACGTCGGCCGCGTGCCGTCCAGCGTGTAGTACACGTTGGCGGGCTCGTTCACCTCGAAGGTGAACGTGGTGGAGCCTTCGGTCCTATCGGTGATCTTCAGGCTGGAGGTGGGACGCTTCTGGTCCTCGGCGAAGGCACGGGCGACCTCCAGGATGGCGATCTGACCGTTGGCGAACTCCATCGCCTCCTGGTGCCCCTCGCTGAAGGGCGGCTGGAAACCGACCGCGGTGAAGCGCTGGGTGGCCGGGTCGTAGATGTCCGCGCCGACCTCGAAGTCCCAGCCGATGATGCCCCGGTTGTACCAGTGCTCGTCGGCGCTGTTGCCGGCCGCCGAGTAGAGGACGTCGGTGACGGGACCGGTGCGGCCCGGCCAGATCGCCGTGCCGCGGTGGGTCTGCACCGCGGACAGGATGTGGTCGGAGGCGGACCAGAAGTAGTTCTCGGTACCGAAGTCGACCCGCGGCAGCACCTCGCGTCCGGCGGTCTTGTAGGCGCCGGGAGGCCACATGAAGTAGCCGCCGTAGGAGTGCGTGTTCATCGCGAACTTGATGTTCGGGTACTCGTTGGTGAGCCACACCTCGTTGCGGGCCTCCGGCTCCGAGAGCTTGGCGGGGCCGGCGTAGGTGTCGCTGGTGCAGGTCGCCGAGGCGCCGTTGTATCCGTCGGAGAAGGCGCCGACCGAGAAGTTGCGGTTCAGGTCCACCCCCCAGGAGTTGCGGCGCGCGGGGTCGGACGCGTTGTCGGCGCAGTGGTTGGTCATGTTCCTGCGCTGCATGTTGTAGTCGTACATCGAGTAGTGCGAGCCGTCGGGGTTGGTGGTCGGCAGCACGAAGATGTCGAGGTCGTCCACGAGCTTCTTGGTCTCCCTGTCCTGCGCGTAGTTGCGCAGCAGCCGCTCGGCGGCCTCCAGACAGGTGATCGGGGTGACCCACTCACGAGCGTGTTCCTGGCAGTAGAGGAACACGCCGGTCTTGGAACGGTCCCGCTTCTTGCCGATGCGAAGGACCTTCATCTGGAACGGGTCGCGTGACACGCTCGCCGGCGCCGTGAGGAAGTCGGTGAGCCGTACGGCCGCCGCGGCGGCGACCACGCCCGCGCCCGCGTTGCCGCGGTAGGTGTTCGCCGTCACCAGAGCGGATGCCGCCGAGTTGGCGTTGACGGCGTCCACCACCTGCTTGGCGGTGCTGGTGATCGCGCCGGAGGCGTCCGTGGCCAGGTTGACCACGATGTCCTTGCCGTTGACCGTGACCGAGAGCGGGGAGTCCGCGGCGTTCGGGTTGACGAGCGCCGCGGTGATGTCGTTGCCGCCCTCGCTGCCGTAGCTCTTGGAGTTCAGGTAGACGATGGAGGCCGTGGCCGTGCCGAACTGCGCCTGGGCGGACCGGCGGTAGCCGTTCGTCTTGTAGGGCAGGTCGACGATCTCCGAGATCTTCGGGAACTCGGCGGCGAGGCCGACGATCCGATCGGTGATCTCGGTCGGGTCCATGTAGCGGTCGACGAAGTCGGAGACGTAGTGCGGCTTCGGCGGCTTGCGCGTGGCACCCAGCCACTTGGTCACCTTCGCCGTCACCGAACCGCCGCGGTTGCTGGTGACCGTGACCTTGGACGGCTCCTTGTCGACCGCGAGCGGCGAGGTGAACCGGTGGTACATGTACTGGCCGGCGTCGGTGAAGCGGGACATCGTCGCCGTGCCGCCCGAGTCGGGGGCGGTGTTCTTGCCGCTGTCCCAGGTGGTGGTGAGGACGGTCTGCGCGTCGGTCGCGCTCGACTTCACCTCGACCGACAGGAAGCGCTGGTTGTCCACACTGGTGAACCACTCCGCGCGCAGGACCGTGAGAGTGTCCTCCGCGGCCTCGGCCGCGGTGCTCTTGGCGAGAGCCTTGGACCGCTCGACCTTGTTGGCGGCGAAGTCGCTCTCGTCGGAGATGACGCCGCGAAGGTCGAAGCCCTGGTCCCTGAGGCTGTCGGCCTCCTCGGGGCTGAGGACGGCGTGCACCTCGATGCCGTCGTCCAGGGGCTTCTTGTATTCGGCCAGGTCCACCCCCATGTCGGTCAGCCGGTCCACGTCGGACTGGTCGGGTACGACGATCCTGATCAGGGCGACGCCGTTCTGCTCGGTGGCGGGCAGCCGATCAGGAGCGACGTCGCTCACCGGCGGTCCCGGATCGGCGAGCACCGGGAGCGAGCTGACAGTGATCGCTATGGGTAGTGCGAGTAAGACGAGGGAACGTCGAACTCGTCTGCTGTAGGCAGCGCCTCTCACTGATCCTCCATCTGGCGTGCTGCCAGGTAGGGGGTCGGCCTGGCGGGGCGCACGCAAGTCGAAGGCAGTCTTTTGCAACGTTCCGTTTTTCGTCAAGCGGTCATATAGCCCGAATTTGGACTTTTAGATAACGGTATGGTTTCTAAGGATTTTTCGGTATATAGCGCCCTAAGGCCGTGTCGATGGTGCCGCACGAACCCCCGTGGACATGGGGGATCGAACGGTGCTCCCGGCTGGTGACCATGGAGCGCGCCCGGGGTGCGGACGGTCCGGTGTCAGGAAAGGCGGTGGCGCCGGTGGAACCGGGGGGTTCCACCGGCGCCGAGTCGTGACACGCCCGTCCAGCGGTGTCGTACCTGCCGGAAGGAAGGCCGGCGGGTATCGCGTCGGTTGTCGTCGGTCGTCATGTGACGGTGTGCCGGCGGGTGTGGGGGAGGTGCCGGATTCCCTCTCATGACTCGTCACGACAGTGGACGTGGTCTCGCCGCGGCGGGCGGAAACGGGCTACCCGTCGGCTCAGGACTGGTTGAACAGCGAGAGCGTGAGGGTGGAGTTGTACTCGCCGGCGGTGACGTCGACGGGGGTGCGCAGGGCGAGGTCGGCGTTGACCTCCCAGGTGCCGATCTCGTCGGCGGAGTTGGCGGTGGAGACGAGGAGTTCCTGTCCCTGGAGGCCGACGTTGGGGGCGCCGGTGCCGTCGGAGATGACGCTGGAGACGGGCTCGCCGGCGGCGACGGCTCCGGTTTCGGTTTCGCTGATCAGGCGGGGGGCCCAGCCGAGGTACTCGGGGCCGATGGTGGCGGTGCCGCCGGTGGCGGTGAACTGGCTGGCCTGGCCGACGACGGCCCAGAAGTCCCCGGCGGGGATCTCCGCGGGCAGGCGGGTGTCGGTGACGGTGACGGTGGGCAGGGTGCCGGTGAACTGGCGGGCGGCGGCGTTGGTGCCGTTCTCGGTGAGGGTGACGCCGTTGTTGTCGGCGACGGTCATGGAGACCTCACCGGGGACGCGGATGGGGTCGATGTTGACCGAGACCTCGATGCCCTCGTCGGGGTCGGCGGAGGCCATCGCGGGGGCGGCGGTGGCGGCGAGGGCGAGGCCGAGCAGGGACGCGGCGATGACCCGGGTGGTGCGGGTGGACTTCATGGGCTTGCTCCGTTTATGGGGGGCGGGGCCGGCCGGTCTGTCGGCCGGCCCCGGTTGAAAGTGGCGACGTTCAAGGGGGTGTGCTGTGTCGCCGTTGAGGTCGGGTCAGCAGCTGAGCGTGTTGTAGGCGGTGTTGTGGTCGGCGGTTACCGCCTGGCCGCCGATGGTCGCGGCGCCCGTGGCGGTCGCGGTGCCGGCGGCGAGCTGCGCGGTCCGGGTGTTGAAGGACTGGTAGGCCTGCTTGCCCGGGGCCACGTTGGCGAACGTCTTGGTGCCGTAGGGGGTGGACAGGGCGATGTCGGCGGGCACGGTGCCGTTGTTGACGGCAGTGACCGCCAGGTGCGCCGTGGTACCCACACAACGAGCCTGCGCGGTGAGGGCCATCGAGAGACCGGAGGTGAACTTCGTCTGGTTCTGCGGGTTGATCCTGTCGGTCTTCACGGCGGCCGCGGCGTTGATCTCGGCCTGGGTGAGGGACTCGCTCGGCTTCAGCTTGAAGGTGTCGAAACCGCGCACGATCTCGTTACCGTAGATGTGGCCGTTGTACCAGTAGGCGGACCAGAAGCCACCGGTGACCAGCGAGGTCGGGCTGACCGGGCCGCGGTCGAAGAACGCGATCTCCTTGGGGTTGGCGGAGTCGGTGAAGTCGAACACCGACAGGCCACCCTGGTACCAGGCCTGGACCATGACGTCACGACCCGGGACCGGGATGAGCGACCCGTTGTGCGCGACACAGTTCTCCAGCGTCGTCTGCGGCGCCGGGAGCTTGTAGTAGCTCTTGAAGACGAGCTTGCCGTCGACGATGTCGTAGATCGAGTTCGCACCCCACGACGGCAGGTCGGTGGTCCGGCAGCGCGCACCGGAGCCGCCGCCCCACTCGTCGGTGAAGACGACCTTCGTACCGTCGTTGTTGAAGGTGGCCGAGTGCCAGTACGCGTAGTTGGGGTCGGAGACCGCGTCGAGCCGCTTCGGGTTCGTCGGGTCCGAGATGTCGATCAGGATGCCGTTACCCGCACAGGCGCCGGCGGCGAGACCGATCTCCGGGTACGACGTGATGTCGTGGCATTGGTTGGTGACCGGTGACGGCGACCAGTTGGTGCCGGCCGGGTGCTGCGGGGTGGGCGGCGTGTTCTGCAGCCCGTTGATCGCGCCGGTCTCCTCGTTGGTGAAGATCCGGGGGTTGCTCACGACCGCGGCGTTCTGCGGAGCGGCGAGCGGAACCCGGATGACGTCGATCCGCCACAGCGAGGTGGCCGGGTCGGTCGCCGCCGTGTTGGCGCAGCCCGCGAGTTCCTGGCCGGAGCGCACGCTGGAGGTGCCGGAGACGTAGACGTACAGGTTCTCCGGCTCGTTCTTGCTGGTCACCAGCGAGTGCGTGTGCGAACCACGGCAGGTCTGCACCGCCGCCACCTGCGTCGGGTGCTCGATGTCGCTGATGTCGAAGATACGGACGCCGCGGAACCTGTCGGGGTTGACGGTTCCGGTGGCCCCCTGGGTGCCGCAGTCGATCCGACCGCGGGTCTCCTCGACCGACATGAAGAGCAGGTTCCCCTGCACCGACAGGTCGCCCTGCCCGCCGGGGCAGACCACCGACGTCTTCAGAACGGGCGTGCTGCCCGTGGAGATGTCGTAGATGTTGAAACCGTTGTAGTTACCGGAGAACGCGTAGTTCCCACTGAACGCCAGGTCGGAGTTGAGATACCCACCGCTGCCTGGGTTGGAGGGTACGTAGAAGCCCTCCGGCCTGTCCAGGTGAGCGGTCTTCTCCAGGTTGCTGATGGCTTCCTGGGCGTCCAACCATCCGGCACCAAGACCGATGCGGGGGTCGACGTCGGCCGCCGCGGAGGCCGTGGCCGGCAGGAGTCCTGCCAACACCGCACCTATCGCGATCATCCCGAGCTTTTGTAGTCTGGCACGTCCCCCACGCGCCGAACGGCTACCTCTCACGGGCCGCTTCCCTTTCTTTCGGGCATCCCCTCCCTAGGTGATCTATCGCGAAGGGCGACCCGGGATCTGCCGGTGCCTCTTTGTGACGCCAGCTGGGGGGGAGATCCACTTTGGTGTTACACGCCGAACTGTAACGGAAGCGGCCTTGATGTTCTATACCCTGACATATCTACTGTTCCGGATGGCCGCTACCTAGAAGGGTGCAAGGGGTTCACATAATGACTTCACTGCCCAAATGGCGAAATGTAAGCATGTTCGTGATCGCGGTCGGCATGCTCGCCGGATGCACCACGGAGTCGCCCAAGGCGTCGGCCGCTCCAGTGATCGTTCAGCCGGGAGCGCCGGGAGATCGCGGACAGACGCTCGCCGCCTCCTCGATGCCAACGGTCGCGGACACCCTGTTCACCGCCGCCGACGTGCTCTTCATGCAGGGGATGATCCCGCACCACGCCCAGGCGCTGCGGATGACCGACCTCGTGCCCTCCCGCAGCAAGAACCGGGACATCACCTTGATCGCCCAGCGGATGCAGGCGTCCCAGGAGGACGAGGTCGCGCTGATGCGACGCTGGCTCCAGGACCGCGACCAGAAGGTGCCGGACGCGAACCACGATCACTCCGGCGCAGGTGGGGAGCTCATGCCCGGGATGCTGAACGAGGAGCAGTTCGCCGAGCTGAAGAAGGCCACGGGCAAGGACTTCGACCGGCTCTTCGTGCAATACATGATCATCCACCACACGGGCGCGCTCCAGATGGTCGAGAAGCTGTTCGCCGACGGTGGCGGCCAGGAAACGGAGATCTTCACCTACGCCTCCCACGTCGACGCCGACCAGCGCATCGAGATCGACCGCATGCAGAAGCTCCTCGCCCAGCTGGGCGCTCCCGCTTCCGGCTGATCGTCGTTCCCCCTCCCGGCCGGGGCGCGTTCGCCCGGGGAGGGGGGCGGGAAAGGCGTGGACGGGCGGCTGTTTCGACGGCGGGGACAATGGTCACCGATCTTTGGTATTGACCGTCGCCCAAGCGGGGGCGAACAGGAAAGAAGGTGTCCTGTAAATTTTTTCCGAGGATCAAGTAAAGAGATGAATCAAATTTTGTTCTGACAAAGTCATGATTTGTCAGTCCAATTGTCGGTGCAGGTGATTCACTGATTCGCCGATTCGTGCTTTTTCCGTATCCGTTCCGTGTTCGTTCTATGCCTGTTTCGCGGCCGGGGCCGGTCCGATCAAGACGCTGGTCCCCCTGCCACAGGGCTGCGACGTACGGTCATGGCGACGGCGGTCCGCGCCGGGTGCGTGGTCAGGGGTGGTGCCAGGCGGAGGCGGGGTACGAGGACGGGACGGCGCGATCCTCGCGAGCCGTCCACGAAGGGGCGAGTCAGAGCTCGGCCTGCATCTCCCGCATCCTGCGGATCTCGGCGCTCTGGGTGACCGAGATGTCGTTGGCCAGTTCCTCGACCCGCACGTGTGAACCGGAGGTCAGGACCTGCTCGGACATCGCGAGCGCGCCCTGGTGATGCGCGATCATGAGCTGGAGGAAGAGCCGGTCGAAGTCCTTGCCCGAGGCGGCCTTGAGCGCGTCCATCTGCTCCGGTGTGGCCATACCGGGCATGTCGCCGTGCCCGGCATGGTGTTCGGGGACCCGCTGCCCCTGCTGCTGGAGCCAGGTGGTCATGAACTGGATCTCCGGCCCCTGCGCGTCCTTGATACGGGAGGCGAGGCCCTTGAGCCTGGTGTGCTCGCCCCTGGCCGGGGCGAGGGTGGCCATGTCGAGGGCTTGGCGGTGGTGGACGATCATGTCCTGGAGGTACTTCACGTCGGCCGCGTTCACGGTGGGCGAGGGTACGAGCGTGGCGGCCTCACTGGGGCCGACGGTCCTGGCGACCTCACCCGGCCTACCTGGGACGATCACCGGCGCCGAGGCGGCGGCCTCGGGGATCGCGGGGGCCTCCGGCTCCGAGGTGCACGCGCCGAGAGACAGGACGGCGACCACGGCGATGAGCGCGACGCGCACCCGGCCTCCTTCGTGAATGTTCATTACCGTCCTTCCGCGGCCCGGGGCTATCGGCTTCCGGGCCCGGCCGGATCCGCGATCCGCGGACCGGGCGCGCCTCAAGCTCCACGTGAACATCCACGCGAACGCGGCACGCCCTGTCCCGGCAGGAACGCCACGTCCATCATGTCCGCTGCGGATCACCCCAACCCTAACGGGTCGGGGTGATATGAGGAGAGAGACGTCGCGCGGGCGATGTGGGGTGTTTCGGGCTGTATGTCCAGTGCCGCAAGACCGTAACCCCTCCGGGTGGTGTTCGTAAAGACTGCATGTCGGAAACAGTTGCTGACACTGTGACGGCTTGCCTGACCGGCCGCGCAGGATGAACGATTCAGACATTTATGCACGCTTTATCAGTGCATGCAGCTAGGAGGTACAAAGTGTCCACCCCCCCAGGGAAGAGCCTGACCGGCCGCTTCCTGTTCGTGGCCGGCCTCGCCGTCGCCACGGTTCTGGCCGCGGTACCCGCGCAGGCCGCTGATATCCCGGCGCCTGGCGAGATCGCCAAGAGCGGGAACGTCGAGCACGTCACCAACGTGCCCAAGCCGGCCAACCTGACAGACATCAACACCGACATGGCGTTCCAGGGCGACTACGCCTTCGTCGGCAACTACAGCGGCTTCTCGATCTACGACATCAAGAACCCGAAGAAGACCTCGGTGGTCAGCTCGGTGGTCTGCCCCGGCGGCCAGATGGACCTGTCCGTCCATGGCGACCTGCTCTTCGCCGCGGTCGACTCCTCGCGCAACAACGACTCCTGCAGCAGCGTCGGCCAGAGCGCCGCGATCAAGGAGTCGTGGGAGGGTGTCCGGATCTTCGACGTCAGCGACAAGAAGAACCCCAAGTACGTCAAGGCGGTCGAGACCAACTGTGGCTCGCACACCCTGACCCTCGTCCCCGGCAAGGGCAGGGACAAGAAGAACGTCTACGTCTACGTCTCCTCCTACAGCCCGAACGCGTCGTTCCCCGACTGCCAGCCGCCGCACGACAAGATCTCGATCATCAAGGTGCCGGTGAAGAACCCGGAGGCCGCCGCGGTCGTCGCCACGCCGGTTCTGTTCCCGGACGGTGGTAACCCCGGCGAGAGCCTGCCGTACCCCTACCGCACCTCGGCGACGAGCGGCTGCCACGACATCACCGCCTACCCGGAGAAGGACATCGCCGCCGGAGCCTGCATGGGCGAGGGCATCCTGATGGACATCTCCAACCCGGTCGACCCGAAGGTCACCGCCACGGTCCGTGACGACGAGAACTTCGCGTTCTGGCACTCGGCGACGTTCAACAACAAGGGCACCAAGGTCGTCTTCACCGACGAGCTCGGCGGCGGTGGCGCGGCCACCTGCAACGAGGCGATCGGCCCGAACCGTGGCGCCAACGCCTACTACGACCTCCAGGACGGCCAGTTCGCCTTCAAGGGTTACTTCAAGATCCCCCGCCACCAGGCCGACAACGAGAACTGCGTCGCGCACAACGGCTCGCTCATCCCGGTCAAGGGCAAGGACATCATGGTCCAGGCCTGGTACCAGGGTGGCATCTCGGTCGTCGACTTCACCGACTCGGCCAACGCGCAGGAGATCGCCTTCTTCGAGCGCGGCCCTGACAGCGCCAACCCGCTCAGCGGTGGATTCTGGTCGGCGTACTACTACAACGGCCACGTCTACGGCAGCGACTTCAACCTTGGTCTTGACGTTCTGAAGATCAACGACAAGCGCCTCGACAAGGCGGACAAGGTCAAGTTCAAGGACCTGAACCCGCAGACCCAGGACTCCTACCAGCCCGACAAGGGTCACTGACCTCTGACGTGACGGTCGCCGGGCGCCGGACGGGCGCCCGGCGACCGTCGCTCATGCCGGAACCCCACGGTGAGCCACAAAAAAGGGGGAAGACACTAAACTTATCCGGAGAGTAAGTAAAGAGGTTGAATCAAATTTTATTGTGACAAAGTCATGTGATGTTGACTCGGGCGTCAAGGTGGACGGTTTGCTAATTTATGCATGCCTTATGTCCGCTTCAAGGAGGCACCCGCAGTGTTCGCTCCCCGAAGGGTCGTCCGGGCGTTGGCGGTGGTGGCCACGGCCGCCGCGATGCTGACGTCCACGGTCTCGGCCCAGGCCGCCGACATCCCTCCACCCGGCGAGGTCGTCACCAGCCCCAACGTGACACACGTCGGCACCCTGCCCAAGCTTCCCGGCCTTGAGACCACCGTCAACAGCGACATCGCCTTCCAGGGCAACTACGCCTACGTCGGCAACTACGGCGGTTTCTCGATCTACGACATCAGCAACCCGAAGCGCGCCAAGCTCGTCAGCGGTGTCCTGTGCCCCGGCTCCCAGATGGACGTGTCGGTCTACGACGACCTGTTGTTCGCCGCGGTCGACAACTCCCGCAGCGACGACTCCTGTAACAGCGTCGGCCAACCGGCCAGCGTCAAGGAGTCGTGGGAGGGTGTCCGGATCTTCGACATCAAGGACAAGAAAAACCCCAAGTACATCAAGTCGGTCGAGACCAACTGCGGCTCCCACACCCTGACCCTTGTTCCCGGTAAAACCGGGGACCGCAAGAACGTCTACCTCTACGTCTCCTCCTACAACCCGAGCGACACGTTCCCCGACTGCCTGCCGCCGCACGACAAGATCTCGATCATCAAGGTGCCGCTGCGCAACCCGACCGCCGCCGCCGTGGTCAAGACGCCGGTCATCTTCCCCGACGGGGGCAACGAGACGCAGCCGGGCCTGCTGTTGCCGACCAGCGGCTGCCACGACATCACCGTCTACGCGGAGAAGAACATCGCGGCCGGGGCCTGCATGGGTGACGGCGTCCTGTTCGACATCTCCGACCGGGAGAACCCGGTGATCACCGCGCGGACCACCGACCCGAACTTCGCGTTCTGGCACTCGGCGACGTTCAACAACAGGGGCGACAAGGTCATCTTCACCGACGAGCTCGGCGGTGGCGGCGCGGCGACCTGCAACGAGGCGATCGGCCCGAACCGCGGCGCCGACGCCATCTACGAGATCAAGCGCGGCAAGCTGGTCTTCAAGAGCTACTTCAAGATTCCCCGCCACCAGGCCGACAGCGAGAACTGCGTCGCGCACAACGGCTCGCTCATTCCGGTCAAGGGCAAGGACATCATGGTCCAGGCCTGGTACCAGGGCGGCGTCTCCTTCGTGGACCTCAGCGACCCGGCCCGCCCGAAGGAGATCGGCTACTTCGAGCGCGGCCCCGAGCCCGACGGCGGAGGCGGCGGCATCTGGTCGGCGTACTACTACAACGGCTACGTCTACGCCAGCGACTTCTACCGAGGGCTGGACGTCCTCAGGATCGACGACCGTCGCACCGACCCGGCCAAGAACGTCCGGATGGACCGGCTGAACGTGCAGACCCAGGCCTCCTACGGAGAGCACGGCCACCACTGACCGTCCGAGCGGCCGCCCCCGAGGGGACGCGGTCGCCCGCGAGACGTGCGTGAGGGGCGGCGGGCCTTCCCGCCGCCCCTTTTCCGTGCTCCGGCTCTGTGATCCGGCTCTGTGATCCGGCGCGACGCTCTTCACCGGCGTGAGTGCCCGCCTGCGGGGAGTGAGGGTGCGGAAGCCGTCAGTCAGGCGGGGGGGACGAAGCCGCCGGGCGTGGAGTCGGGCCGCCGCGCGGGAGGCGGGGACGTGGGCGGGGGAGGTGCCGGGTGGGGCGACCCCGCCGGAGGCGGCAGGGGGATCCGCGGCTGCGACGGCCGGTGGTCGGGCCGAGGCGCCGATCCGGGAGGCGCGTAAGGAACGGGGACGTACGGAGCGGCGTACGGGGCGGGAGGGTGCGGCTGACCTGTCCACTGCCGCTCCGGCCGGTGCCCGCCGGTTCGCCGAGCCAGGCGCGCCTGCTCGCGGCGACGGCGTTCGGCCAGGACGGCGGTCAGGTAGGCGAACGGCGGCACACCCGGCGGGGCGGGCGGGGAGACGAAGGCCGACATCTCGGTGGCGATGCGCACGCCCATCTCGTGCTGGACGGCCGGGGCGAGGTCGTGCCAGCGCATGAGGTACTGCCGTGCGGTGGCCGCCACCTGCTCGGGCAGCCGCGACAGCTCCAGCGTCGCCGCCCACGGGGCGAGCATCGGCGGCATGTCCAGCGGCGGCCCGTACTGCCGCGGGGCGCGCTCGGAGATCACGATGGTGCCGGAGAAGACGTCGCCGAGCCGCTTGCCCTTCTCCGAGATCAGCGAGCTGATCAGCGCGGGGGCACCGCTGAGCATCCAGAACTCCAGGACCCCCGCCAGCCCGCGGAACAGGGCCTGCCGGAACCGCTCGGGACCGCCGTCGTCGCTGACGACCCGCAGCCCCAGCGCGAGCTTGCCCAGGCTGCGCCCACGCGTGAGCGTCTCGAAGGTCACCGGGTAGCCGACGACCACGAGCACGGTGAGCACGATGTAGACCATCGTCGTCAGCGCCGGATCGTCCAGGAATCCCAGGTTGCCGACGAGGAGGGAGGCCCCCAGCAGGGTCACGATCTGGATCGCCATGTCGATCAGCAGTGCCGCGGCCCTGCTCGGGAGCTGGGCCACGCGGACCTCGACGACCACGGCCTCGCCGGTTACGACATCGGACACAACCAGCACCCTACCTTCGACTGGATAGGCTGATCGCGTGGACATCGACGCCTTTGTCACCGCGCACCGGCCCGCCTGGGATCGTCTCGAGGATCTGGTCCGGCGTCGCGGCTCGCTGGACGGCGCCGAGGTCGACGAGCTGGTCGACCTCTACCAGCGGGTGGCCACGCACCTGTCCCTCGTCCGCTCGGCCTCCGCCGATCCCATCCTGGTGGGCCGCCTGTCGGCGCTCGTCGCCCGAGCCCGCTCCGCGGTGACCGGGGCGCACACCCCGGCCTGGCGGGAGTTCGTCCGCTTCTTCACCGTCTCCTTCCCGGTGGTCGCCTACCGGGCCCGTCGCTGGTGGCTGGCCACGGGCGTCGCGTTCCTGCTGGTCTCCACGGTCGTCGCGGTCTGGGTGGGGGAGAACCCCGGGGTCCAGGCGGCGATCGCCACCCCCGAGGAGATCACCCAACTCGTCGAGCACGACTTCGCCGACTACTACTCGGAGAACCCGGCGACCTCGTTCGCCGGACAGGTCTGGGTCAACAACGCCTGGGTCTCGATGCAGGTCATCATGATGTCCGTCCTGCTCGGCCTGCCGATCCCGTACGTCCTGTGGGAGAACGCGCTCAACGTGGCCGTCTCCGCCGGGCTGATGGCCTCGCGCGGCAAGCTCGACATCTTCTTCGGGCTGATCACCCCGCACGGCCTGCTGGAGCTGACCGCGGTGTTCCTCGCCGCGGCCGTCGGCATGCGCCTCGGCTGGACGGTCGTCGACCCCGGTCCGCGCAGGCGCACGGAGGCTCTGGCCGAGCAGGGCAGGGCCGTGATGAGCGTGGCCCTCGGCCTGGTCGTGGTGCTGTTCGTCTCCGGGCTGATCGAGGGCCTGGTCACGCCCTCGGGGTTGCCCACCTGGGCACGGATCGGCATCGGGGTGGTCGCGGAGGTCGCGTTCCTCGCCTACGTGATCTTCTTCGGCCGCCGCGCCGTGGCCGCGGGCGAGAGCGGGGACATCGAACGTGCCCCCGACCTGGCTCCGAGCGCCGGCTGAGCGCGCCGGCTGAGCGTTCGGCCCCGGCGGAGTGCCCGGCCCAGGCCGGACTCCGGTGGCTCGGAGTGCCGCGTGAGCGCCACGTGGCCCCGGGCGTCGAACCCCCGCGGCTCCGGGCGCCGACTGGGCACCGGTGCGTGCCGGGGCGGCTCAGAGCCGCCCGGCCGCCTTCAGCGCCAGGTAGGCGTCGGCGAGGGCCGGGGCGATCTGGTCGGGGGCGGTGTCCACGACCTCCACCCCCTGACGGCGCAGCAGGGTGGTGATCCTGCGCCGTCCCGCGCGCAGATGCTCGGCCGCCGCCGCGCCGTAGACCAGCTCGGAGGTGCCGCGCCCGGCGGCCATCTCGGCCACCTGGGGGTCGGAGACGGCGGCCAGGAGCACCAGGTGCCGCGAGGAGAGGCGGGGAAGGACGGGCAGCAGCCCCTCCTCAAGCGCCGCCGGGTTGAGGTCGGTCAGCACGACGACCAGGCAACGTCGCCTGGCCCGCGCCATGACGGCCGCGACCATCCCCGCGGAGTCGGCCTCGACCAGTTCGGCCTCGATCGGGGCCATGGTGTTGACCAGGGACGACAGCAGCTCCGTACGGCCGGTGCCGGACACCCAGGCGCGCACCCCCCGGTCGTGGGCCATGAAGTCGACCCGGTCGCCCGCCCGGGAGGCGAGGGCGGCCAGCAGCAGCGCCGCGTCCATCGACCAGTCGAGGCGGGGCCAGCCGGGCACGACCCGCGCCCCGCTCCCGGCGCCGGTCCTCGGCACCTCCCCGGCCAACGGGATCGGGGCGGTGCCCACCCGTCCGGCCGAGGTACGGCCGGTGTCGAGCACGATCAGCACCCGGCGGTCGCGCTCGGGCCGCCAGGTGCGGACCACGACGTCGTCGCGGCGCGCGGTGGCCCGCCAGTCGATCGAGCGGACGTCGTCGCCGACCACGTACTCCCGCAGCGAGTCGAACTCGGTGCCCTGCCCCCGGATCATCGACGGGTGCCGGCCCTCCAGCTCCCTGAGCCTGGACAGCTTGGCGGGCAGGTGCTTGCGGCTGAGGAACGGCGGCAGCACCCTGACCGACCAGGGCACCCGGTGTGAGCCCTGGCGGGCCGCCACACCCAGCGGGCCCAGCGTCCGCACCGTCACCGTGACCGCCTCGCGGTCGCCCCTGCGGGTGGGGGTGAGCGTCGTGACCAGCCGGCGGCGCTCGCCGGGGGGAACGTCCAGAGGCAGGTGCCGGGGCGTGGCGCCCGCGGAGGGCGGCCAGGCGTCCCTGAGCACGCCGCGCACCCTGCGTGGGCCGGGGTTCTCCACGATCAGCTCGACCGTGACCGACTCGCCGAGCCGTACCAGCCGCTCGCCCGAGCGGGTGAAGCGCAGCGGGCGCACGCTCCCGGCCAGCAGCAGGTCGACCGCGACCAGCGCCACGATCAGCAGCGCCACCCCGGCCACGGCGAGCCCGGGCCGGGGGGCGAACAGCACGGCCAGGGTGCCCAGCAGCGCCAGCAGCGCGGCCCGTCCTGTCAGCGCCATGGTCAGCGGGGGACGGGGACGGAGGCGAGGATGGCGTCGATGAGGCCGTCGGCGGTCGCGCCCTCCAGCTCGGCCTCGGGACGTATCTGGATCCGGTGCCGCATCGCGGGCCTGGCCAGCGCCTTGACGTCGTCGGGCGTCACGTAGGTGCGGCCGGACAGCCACGCCCAGGCCCGCGCCCCGGCGAGCAGCGCGGTGGCGCCGCGCGGGGAGACACCGAGCTGGAGCGAGGGCGACTGGCGGGTCGCCCGCGCGATGTCCACGATGTAGCCGAGCACCTCGGGGCCCACGTGGACCTTGCCGACCGCCGCGCGTCCCGCGGCGAGGTCGGCGGCGCCTGCCACGGCCTTGACGTGCGAGAGGTCGCGCGGGTCGAAGCCGAGCGCGTGCCGCTCCAGCACCGCGATCTCCTGGTCGCGAGGCGGCAGCGGGACGGTCAGCTTGAGCAGGAACCGGTCGAGCTGCGCCTCGGGCAGCTGGTAGGTGCCCTCGTACTCGACGGGGTTCTGGGTGGCGGCCACGATGAACGGGTCGGGCAGCGCGCGCGCCGCCCCCTCCACGCTGATCTGACGCTCCTCCATCGCCTCGAGCAGCGCGGCCTGCGTCTTCGGCGGCGTGCGGTTCACCTCGTCGGCGAGCAGGAGGTTCGTGAAGACCGGCCCCTCGCGGAACTCGAACTCCGACGTCTTCGCGTCGTAGATCAGCGAGCCGGTGATGTCGCCCGGCATGAGGTCGGGGGTGAACTGCACCCGCTTGAAGTCGAGTGAGAGCGCCGCCGACAGTGTCCTGACGAGCAGGGTCTTGGCGACGCCGGGCACGCCTTCGAGCAGCACGTGGCCCCGGCAGAGCAGCGCGATCACCAGCCCGGTGACCACGGCGTCCTGGCCGACGACCGCCTTGGAGACCTCGGCGCGCAGGGCTCCCAGCGCCTCCCTGGCCTGGTCCGCGCTCTGCGCGGCGGGTACGGCGGATGCGCCGGGCGCGGTCCTCGCGACGGAGGCCGCCTCGGTGAGACCGTCGTTCCCCGGTGGTGTGGTCACGACTTTCCGACCTGCCTTTCCAAGATGTCCATGTATTCGGCGAGGGCTACCAGCCCCGCCTCGTCGACCGGCGGAGGTCCGTACAGGGCGGCGCCGACGTGCGACGCCGCCTGGCCGGTCCGCTCGGCGATCGCGTTCACCAGCGCGTCGGGGCCGGTCCCCGGTGGCAGCCCGAGGCGGGGGGTGACCCGGTCGGTGAAGCCCGCGCGCAGGGCCGCGGCGGCCCGGTCGCGGGCCCGCCGTGCCCGGTAGAGCCTGGCACGTCCCTCGACGGTCTCGGCCGCCCGCACGACGACGGGCAGCCGCTCGGCCACCACGGGACCGAGCCTGCGGCCCCGCCAGAGCGCGAGCAGCAGCACCGCGAGGAACACCTGGACCACGGCCCACTTGACCCCCGGGGGGACCAGGTCGTAGAAACCCTCCTTGCGGTCGCCCGCCTGGGGGGTGGCCTCGGGAGGCGTGAGCCAGAGCAGGGTGGGCCGCCCGCCGGCGAGGTTCGTCGCCAGCGCGGCGTTGCCGTCCTCGGCGAGCCGCAGGTTGGTCATGAACTGCGCGTCGCCCGCGACGGTGACCGTCCGGTCCCCCACGCCGTGGGAGACCAGGGTGGGCTTCCCGCCCGCCGGGTAGCAGCCGATCGCCCCGGCGGGCAGGGTGAGGGTCACGCCGCCGCTGTAGGCGCTGCCCGCCCTCGTCGCGGCCGGCAGCGCGCACCGGGGCTCGCGGGAGCGCGCCCGCGCCTCACCCACCGGGGCCACCCCGGGCGCGAGCAGGTCCAGGTGCTCGGGTACGCCCACCACCAGCAGGTCCGAGGGTGCGGCGGCGAGCAGCTCCGCCTCGTCCTCGTCGAGCGGGAAGGTCCGGCTCACCAGCAGGGTGCTGCCCTCGGGGCCCGCCTGCTCGGCCAGTGACGAGGCCTCCTCGGCCGAGGTGACCCGGGTGACCCGCACCCCGTTCGCCTGCAGCAGCCGGGCCAGGCCCTTGCCTCCCGAGAGCGAGGTGTCGGCGGGGTCGAGGGGTCTTTCCGGTCCGCCGGAGCCTCCGAGCAGCACGCCGGCGACGGCGACGGCGACCACGAGGAACGCCACCGGCAGGATGCCCCTGCCGCCGCGCCAGAGGCCGCCCGCGGTCGGCGAGGTGGAGGTCGTCGCGGAGGCGCGCGTCGCGTTCCCTGCGTTCCCTGCGTTCTCTGGGTTTCCTGCGTTCCCTGCGTCCTCGGCGGAGGCCGATCCCGTCCTTCCCGGCGGGGCGAGGCTCATGGCGCGTCCGCCCGTACGACGGGCGCGGGGCGGGCCGTGCGCAGGTGCTCGTCGAGGTCGCGCATGATCCCGTACGCCTCGGGGGTGCCGGGCACCTCGCCGTAGGTCACGTCGTCGAACACCCGCGCCGCCGCGGCGAGTTCGGAGGCGAGCGCGGGCAGGGCTCGGCCCGCCTCCACGGCGAGCTCGTCGGCGGTGCGGCCGGGGGTGTGGTCGATGATCACGCGGTCCTCCAGATCACGGGCGACGGCCCGGAGCCGTTCGCGGACCGCCTCGGCCCATCGGGCCTCCGCCGCCAGCCGCTCGGCGGCCTCGCGGTGCTCGGCGGCGCTGAGGCGGCGGTCGCCGAAGATCCCGCCCTCGCGGGTGCCGCCGCCCCCGGCGGTCCTGCGGGCGACCAGGAGCAGCGCGACGACGATCCCGATCACGATCACGAGCAGGGCCGCCCGTGCCGCCAGGCTGCCGACGGTGCCCATGGACTCCTGGTCGAGCAGGTCGCCGAGAAACTGGTTGATGTTGCGCCAGACGCGGTCGAGCAGGGACTCCTTGGCGTACTCGGATCTGAGCAGCTCCTGGATCGCCTGGCGCCGCGCCTCTTCGCGCCCGATGTCGACGGGGGACGTCAGGAATGGGGCCACGGGGCTCCCTGGCCGGGGGGCTCGTGCCGCGCGGGGCCCGCGGGTGTGATGGAGGGGTCCCACAGATCGTCGGCCGACGCGTGGACCCAGCCCTGTCGCCGCTGCTCGATCGCCGCGGTCTGGAGCACCAGGTCGAACGCCTCGGAGCGCATCCGCCGGTCGGCGTAGAGCAGGCCGTTCACCCCTGCCTGGAGGGGATAGGTGATCATCGAGCCGAGGGTGACGCCCACCGCGATGAGGATCGCCGCGGCGATCCGCGCGCCGTCCGAGCTCTCGCCGAGGAGTACGAGGAAACTCCCGCCCAGGACGAAGGGGAAGGAGAGCAGCTGGCCGACGAGGAACGCGATGATCTGGGTGAGGATCACGATGCCGAGCGTTCGCCAGAAGCCGCCGGAGACGAGGTGCCAGGACCTGAGCAACGAGTCGACGACGCCGCGCCGCTCCAGCACCGCGGCCGCGGGGGCGAGCACCAGCCGGGTGCTGACGAAGAAGGCGTAGGCCACGTAGGCCAATACCGCCACCACGCCCACGATCGCGATCACCCCGACACCGGCCCCCGCCGAGCCGAGCGCGAAGAACACACCGATGATCATGGCCATCGGTACGAGCAGGATCACGAGGTTGACGACGACGAGCCCGAACAGCGTGGGCACCCGGCTCCGGGTCAGCGTCCATGCCTCGCCGGCAGTCATCTTGCCGCCGAAGACCGCGCGGCCCAGGATGCGGGTGATCACGCCGGTGAGCAGCGTCACGGCGACGAACTGGATCGCGTAGGAGAGCAGGCTGCCGCCGTACTGGGAGAGGAAACTCCCCTCGTCGGGGGCCGCGTTCGGGTTCTCCAGGAGCGGGGTGATGGATTCGAGCGCGATCACCTGCCCGATCGCGAGGGGGATCGCGCCCAGCGCGGCGGCGATCGCCGACAGGCCCAGGACGCTCTTGGGGTTGGAGCGCATCAGCTTGATCGCCCCGTCGAGGATGTCGCCCACGCCGAGCGGCCGCAGCGGGATGATGCCGGGGCGCATCGCGGGAGGCGGCATGTGCGCGCCGTACGGCGGCGGCCCGTAGGGGCCCTGCTGGTACGGCTGCTGGTGCGGCGGCTGCCCGTATGGTGCCTGGCCGTGGGGCTGCCAGGGTCCCTGAGGGGGCCCCTGCGGCGGCGCGGGAGGATCGGGCGCGGGGCCGGGGGCGGTCCACGGGGATCCCTGGGCGTTGCCGTACGGCGGGGGTTGGTTGGACGCCCAGCCCGTGGGCGTGCCGGGATCGCCGGGACTGGAGCCGTGACCGTCTGACATATCCCAATCCTGGCATGTGGACACACCATCCGTGGTGATCGGGTGATCACACGAACGTTTCATCCCCCTGAAGGAGGGTGGAGATGCCGGAGGGATGGCCGAGACACCGTGGTTTACCGCAGACTGTGAACGTGGTCATCACCGCCCGGTGCCCGCAGTCACCGGGTCGGCGGCGGCCGTGGGGGGCGTAACTGCACGTTTTACGTTGAGTGCGCCTAAAATTCGTCAGTTGGACGCCCCGTCGTTGGCCGGTGTCATCCAGTAGGCGGACGAGGGTAATCTTCGATGATCGACCGATTTATCACGATAACTCCCGAACTGCGTAAACCGAATGAGGGGCCATGAAAGGACGCGTGCTGGTCGTCGACGACGACGCGGCTCTCGCCGAGATGCTCGGTATCGTGCTGCGCGGAGAGGGCTTCGAACCCTCGTTCGTCTCCGACGGCGACAAGGCACTCGACGCGTTCCGCGACACCCGGCCGGACCTGGTCCTGCTCGACCTGATGCTGCCGGGGGCCGACGGGATCGACGTCTGCCGCCGCATCAGGGCCGAGTCCGGGGTGCCGATCGTCATGCTGACCGCCAAGAGCGACACCATCGACGTGGTGCTCGGGCTGGAGTCGGGGGCCGACGACTACATCGTCAAGCCCTTCAAGCCCAAGGAGCTCGTCGCCAGGGTCCGCGCCCGGCTGCGCCGCACCGACGAGCCGACGCCGGAGATCCTGCAGATCGGCGACATCACGATCGACGTCGCCGGGCACTCGGTGAAGCGGGAGGAGGAGACCATCAATCTCACCCCGCTGGAGTTCGACCTGCTGGTCGCCCTCGCCAGGAAGCCCCGCCAGGTCTTCACCCGCGAGGTCCTGCTCGAACAGGTCTGGGGCTACCGCCACGCGGCCGACACCCGTCTGGTCAACGTGCACGTCCAGCGGCTCCGGGCGAAGATCGAGAAGGATCCTGAGCACCCCGAGATCGTCGTGACGGTCCGCGGGGTCGGATACAAGGCCGGACCGGCCTAGCCGCCCTCCTCCCCGGACCCCCGAGATGCCTCCCGCACCGAAGAAACGCCGTCGCACCCCGCGCCAGCTGCTGCGGGGTGTCCGGCGTCGTGTCCGGCGCGTCGCCGGCCGGGCGCGACGCGTCTTCTGGCGCTCGCTCCAGCTGCGCGTGGTCACCAGCACGATGGTCATCTCCATCGTGGTCGTCGCCGTACTCGGCGTCTTCCTGATGCAGCAGATCATCAGGACCACCCTGGAGACCAGGGAGAGCGCGGCCAAGAGCGAGGCGCAGGCCGACAGGAACGCGGTGCTCGGCTATCTCAGCCAGCCGGCGGCCGAGGCCGCCAAGCAGGCCGCGGAGCCGGGCCAGGCGCTGCAGCCGGTGGGAAGCAGCCCGCTCAGCCAGGCCACGGAGGCGCTCGCGCGGCGCGCGGGCTCGGCGAGCCGCTACTCGGTGATCATCCGTAACGAGACGCTGCCGGGGGCGTTCTACGGAACCACGGACATCGACCCCGTCAGCATCCCGCCCAGGCAGCGTGAGGAGCTGTTCAAGAAGGAGGCCGGCGAGGACAGCACCTGGTACACCCCGCTGTACTACAAGGGACAGCCGGAGCAGCCCGTGCCCGGCATGATCATCGGCACCCGCCTCGACTCGTCGTACGAGATCTACCACCTCATCCCGCTGGACAAGGAGGAGCAGACCCTCGCCTCGGTGCAGCAGATGATCATCCTTGTCGGCGCCGGCCTCGTGCTGCTGCTGGCCGTGATCTCCTCCCTGGTCACCCGCCAGGTCGTCACGCCGGTGCGGCTGGCCAGGCAGGCCGCCGAGCGGCTGGCCGCCGGGCGCCTGGACGAGCGGCTGAAGGTGCGCGGCGAGGACGACCTCGCCCGGCTGGCCGCCTCCTTCAACGAGATGGCCGCCAACCTGGCGCTGAAGATCCACCAGCTGGAGGAGCTCTCCCAGGTCCAGCGCCAGTTCGTCTCGGACGTCTCGCACGAGCTGCGTACCCCGCTCACCACCGTGCGGATGGCCGCCGACCTGCTCTTCGACGCCCGCGAGGACTTCGATCCGATGGCCGCCAGGTCGGCGGAGCTGATGCAGAACCAGCTCAACCGGTTCGAGGCGATGCTCGCCGACCTTTTGGAGATCAGCCGCTACGACGCGGGCGCGGCCGACCTCGACGTCGATTCCGTGGACGTCAGGGACGTGGTGCTGCGCGCCGTCGCCGACTCCGAGGCGCTGGCCGAGCGCCACTCCACCCGCTTCGACCTGCGCCTTCCCGGCGAGCCGTGCATGGCGGAGATGGACAGCCGCAGGGTCGAGCGCATCCTGCGCAACCTGCTGTTCAACGCGATCGAGCACGGAGAGGGCCGCGACATCGTCGTCTCGGTCGCCGCCGACAGGGACGCGGTGGCGGTGGCCGTACGCGACCACGGGGTGGGACTGAGAGCCGGCGAGGAGAACCTGGTCTTCGACCGCTTCTGGCGGGCGGACCCGTCCCGGGCGCGCACGATCGGCGGTACGGGCCTGGGGCTCGCCATCTCCCGCGAGGACGCCATCCTGCACGGCGGCTGGCTGCAGGCGTGGGGCTCGCACGGGGAGGGCTCGCAGTTCCGGCTCTCGCTGCCCAGGGTGGCGGGGGCGGTGCTGCGGGGCTCGCCGTTGCCGCTCGTACCCCCGGAGGTGGAGATGCGGCGCACCTGGCGAGGGCACATGACGCCGGTGCTGTCGCCGGCGGCGGCCGACGGGGGACGCGATGCGGACTAGGGCGGGCAGCACGGGCAGGACGGGAGGCGCGCGACGCCGGCCGGAGCCTGTGGGGAGCGCGACGCGGACCGTCGGCGGAAGGGCGCGGCGACGGCCCGAGCCGGTCGGTGGCGCCGCGCGGACCGGTGTCCGCGGGGGGCGGTACGCGGCGCTGAGGGGAGGCGCGCGGAACGCGGGGACGGTGATCCTCGCGATCGCCCTCGTCTACGCGGTGAGCGCCTGTTCGGTCATCCCCACCGGAGGCAAGTCCGTCGTCGCCGTCGACAACGAGCGCAAGGGCAACCCGCTGGGCGACCCGTACGCGCGGGTCATCGCGATGCCGCCGAAGGCCGGCTGGTCGCCGGAGGAGGTCGTCACCGGCTTCCGCGCGGCGATGGCGAGCCTCGACGACCCCGCCTTCCAGGTCGCCCGCGAATACCTCACCGGCGACTTCGCCGCCAAGTGGAACCCGCGCAGCGGCGTCACTGTCTACCGGCAGGGCACGTACGAGAAGTTCGCGCCCCCCCGCGACGAGGACAAGCAAGCCCAGGTGACGCTCAAGGGCAGCAAAACCGCGATCATCGACCAGGACGGTCGATACCGCCCGAGCGGCGGCACGCTGAACCAGGCGTTCACCCTCGCCAAGGACGCGAACGGCGAGTGGCGCATCAGCGCGGCCCCCGACGGGCTTCTGTTGTCCGAGGCCGACGTCGCCCGCGGCTACCTGCCCGTCGACCTGTACTTCCTCGACTCCCAGTGGAAGGGCCTGGTCGTCGACCAGGTGCGGGTGCCGATCGACCCGGCCGCCAACTTCGCCAAGACGACGGTCGAGCGGCTGATCAGGGGGCCGAGCAGTTCCCTCAAGGACGCGGTGCGCACCGCCTTCACCGGCACCGAGCTCATCGACGTCACCATCGAGAACAACCGGGTCGTCGTCGACCTCACCAGGCGGGTGGACTCCGACCTGATCGACCCGATGTCGGCCCAGCTCGCCGCGACGCTCGCCGCGCTCACCAAGGGCGGCTGGGGCTTCGAGGTCACCGTGAACGGCGAGTCGTACTATCCCGACGCGTCCCTCCAGATCGACGCTCAGGAGCATTCGAACTTCGACCCCTGGACGACCCCCGACGCCGTCTACCCGTTCTATCTCGCGGGTGGCGCGCTGCAGTTGCTGGACAAGGAGAACGTTGGGCGGTCCGTGCCCGGCAGGGCCGGTCAGAAGGGGGTGGGGACCCACCCCGCGATCAGTGGCCAGCCCGTACAGCAGGTGGCGGTGCTCTCGGGAGACGGCAGGAGCGTCTCCGTCGCGCCGCTCGCCGCGGGCGGTGAGTGGCGCGACTGGAGCACGGGGGTCTCCCTCGCCCCGCCCGCCTGGGACCGCTATCACACGCTCTGGACGGTCGACCGGCCCAACGACCACGCCTCGGTCATCACCCGGCACGACGGCGACAACAAACACCGGTACCGGGTGTCGGCCCCGGACCTGGAGACGTTGTACGTCAAGTCGCTCAAGGTCGCGCGGGACGGCGTGCACGTCGCCGTGATCGTCAAGGACGGGCTGGGCGAGCAGGTCCAGGTCGGCACCGTCATCGGAGAGCGGGAGAACACCCGCGTCACCAACCTGCAGACCGTGGTCAACGCCGACGGCAACCGGACGATCAAGGACATCGCCTGGAAGGACGGCAAGACCCTGTACGCGCTCACCGGCAAGTCGGAACTGCTCGAGGCCTCGGTCTCCGCCGAGCCCAAGTCGCTGCCCTTCGACTCCCGGATCGAGAGCATCACCGCCCTGGACAGCACCCTGCTCGCCGGGGCCAGGGACGAGCAGGGGGCCCGGCAGGTCCTGTTCTGGAACTCCACCAGGTGGGAGTCGCTGGTCAAGAACGAGACCGGGACCACGGACTTCACGGAGGACGGTCCCGCCTTCCCGGCCTTTCCCCTGAGCTGAGTCGAGCGACTCCTTCCATCGCCTCCGGTGGGGGACCGAACCCCCCTCCGGTACCCTGGGCTGGGCTTTTTTGTCGGTGCCGTATGCAACCTTGGATCCGTGACGACCGCCATGCTCGACCTGATCCTGCCGCCCCGCTGCGCCGGATGCGACGCGCTGGGCGCCCTCGTCTGTCCCCGCTGCGCGAAGGAGCTGCACGGGGCGCCCGCCCTCCGGATGCCGGACCCCGTTCCGCCAGGCACGCCCGAGTGCTGGTCGGCGGCCGAATACACCCCCGCCGTGCGGCGAGCGATCATCGCCTACAAGGAGCGCGGTCGCACGGCCCTCGCCCCTCCGCTGGCCGGGGCCCTCGCCCTCGCGGTGGCGACGGCGGCCGGCGAGCGGCCGGTGCTGCTGGTGCCGGTGCCCAGCGCCCGCCCGGCCCTGAGGCGCCGCGGGCACGACCCGGTGACCCGGCTCGCGACGCTGGCGGCCGGTTACCTCCGCGAGGCCGGCTGGCCCGCGAGCGTGGCACGGGTGCTCGCCCAGCGCCGCCGCGTCGCCGACCAGGCGGGGCTGAGTTCCCTCCAGCGGGCCGCCAATCTCTCCTCCGCCTTTACGGTCACGATCGGCCGCAACGCGCCTGTGCCGCGCTCCTGGGGCGGTACGGAGGCGATTGTGCTGGTCGACGACGTCGTCACCACCGGTGCGACGCTCGCGGAGGCGGCGAGGGCGATGCGGGAGGCGGGGCTCACGCCCTCCCTCGCCGCCACGGTCGCCGCGACACGCCGGAGATCGAAAACCGGTGATCGCGACGGATCGTGACGCAGGGTGAGGTGGTGACCCGATCGTGGGGTCACCTCGACGCCACACCTCACTGTCCTGACCGTCTCGACGATGCCCTCATGGCTGCTCAAGAACGTGAGAAGCCCTCGCCGCTCCCGCCGTCGCCTTCCAGGAGCGGGAGCCCCGGAGCCGCTCGCCCGGTCCTGGATTACGCAAAGTGATCCTTTGGTCCACGGTCAGGCTGACATTCGGCCGGGATGCGGATAGCGTCTGAGCCATGGCACCCGCTCGGGTCCGTGGTTGCACCGGACCGACCTCCGCGAGGAGGCCGGCCCGGCTAGCCGATGCCAGCCGCAGGCGAAACGGTCCACGTAAGACGACTTCTCGTCGATCGATCACGGTGCGGCTTAGAGGTAAGTCCTGCCTTCCCAGGGAGCCAGATGTTCCTTGCCAGAAGAGAAGGGCATGTAGTGGCAAAGAGCTGCGAAACCCTCAGCAGGCGGATGTGGGGACGAAGACCAGGTCGGCCGAGCGGGTGTCGCAATACCACCGTCGAGGTTCGAAGGGGGGCTGTGCATGGAGATCATCGTCAAGGGTCGGCACACCGGAGTGAGTGACCGATTCCGAGACCAGGTGAATACCAAGCTGGCCAGGATCGAGCGTTTGGACCACAAGCTCATCCGCGTTGACGTGGAGGTGTCCAAGGAAAGTAATCCGCGTATCGTCGACCAGCGGGAGCGCGTCGAGCTCACCATTCATTCACGTGGTCCCGCGATCCGGGCGGAGGCTTCGGCCGACGACCGATTCGCCGCCCTTGACATCGCACTCGGCAAGCTCGAAGGACGGCTGCGGCGGCTCGCCGACCGCAGGAAGATCCATCACGGCAACCACTGCCCGCCCTCGGTCGCCGAACTGACGGCCACCGCGCTCGCCGAATCCTTCGACACCGCCCCGGCTCATCTGTTCACCGAGCAGTCGCCGGCCGCGTCCAAGAGCGAGGCCGACGCCGACGTCACGGAGGACAAGAGCATCATCCCGATCCAGATGGACGGGGACGGTCCGCTGATGGTCAGGGAGAAGTTCCACGAGGCCGATCCGATGACCGTCGATCAGGCCCTTCTTGAGATGGAACTCGTGGGACACGATTTCTATCTCTTCCGTGACAAGGAGAGCGGGCAGCCAAGCGTCGTATACCTCCGACAGGGGTACAACTACGGCGTGCTGCGGCTCGTTGAGCCCTGAAGAACGCGTTCGAAGATCCTCTCCGACCAACCGAGGACCATGAAACCCGTGTAATCATGGCGGTCCACCGGCTCTGGCCCCCCGAGGAGGAGGCGTGACGGAACCCGACGACGCAACCGGCCCGTCCGGACACGGCGAACCGATCCGCGTGCTGATCGTTGACGATCACGCGTTGATCCGCCGCAGTCTGGAGATGGCGCTGGCCGCGGAGACGGACATCGAGGTTGTCGGCGAGGCGAGCGACGGGCAGGAGGCGGTCGAACTCGCCGACCGCCTCACCCCGGATGTCATGCTCATGGACGTCCGGATGCCACGGAGGAGCGGTATCGAGGCCACTCGTGAGATCAAGGCCTCGGTGCCGAGCACACGGATCATCATGTTGACGGTGAGTGACGAGGAGGAGGATCTCTTCGAGGCGATCAAGGCGGGTGCCACCGGCTATCTGCTGAAGAACGTCCAACTCGACGAGGTCCCGGAGGCCGTCCGCGGCGTCCACGAGGGACAGTCGCTGATCAATCCGGCGATGGCCGCCAAACTCATCAGCGAGTTCGCCAACATGAGCCGTAAGGAGGCCGAGCGCCCCCCGCAACTCCCCGTTCCGCGCCTGACCGACCGGGAGATGGAGGTGCTCCGTCTCGTCGCGAAGGGCATGAACAACCGCGAGATCGCCAAGCAGCTGTTCATCTCGGAGAACACCGTGAAGAACCACGTCAGAAACATCCTGGACAAGCTTCAGCTCCACTCCAGGATGGAGGCGGTGGTCTACGCGGTCCGCGAGCGGATGCTTGAGATCACCTGACGCGTGCCCGGTGCGGTGACCGCCCGGCGGTCACCGCGCCCGGCCCCGGGCATCACGTTCGCGGGCCGGGCCGCGAGGTCACCGCGCTCAGCCCTGGGCGCCGTCCTTCAGGGCGTCCTGCAGGGGGCCGGCCAGGAGAGGATCGACGCGCTCGACCCGGACGGCCTCGCAGCCGACCCAGCTCGCGGCCTCCCAGAGCGCTCCGGCCAGCGATGCGGCGCCCCTGGCCGGTGTGACATCGCCTTCGAGGCTCACCTGACGGGCCACCAGCGTGGCCCCCTCCCGGGCCGGGTCGATCCGCCCGATCAGCCGGCCCCCGGCGAGGACCGGCATCGTGAAGTAACCGTGGACGCGCTTCTCCTTGGGCACGTACGCCTCAAGGCGGTGGTTGAAGCCGAACACGCGGGCGGTGCGGGCGCGATCCCAGACCAGGGAGTCGAACGGGGAGAGCGGGGTCGTGCGGTGACGGCCCCTGGGCTCGGTCTCCAGCGCGGCCGGGTCGGCCCAGGCGTCGGCGGACCGCTCGGGCCACCCGGCGACGCGGACGGGCACCAGCCCGGTGGAGCCGTCGAGCAGGCACGCGTCGAGCAGCCGTGCCTCCGGGGCCTTCAGCCGCAGGAAGTCGACGAGGTCGGCACGGGTGGCCACGCCGAGCGCGACCCCGGCCATCCCGGCGAGACGGGTGACGCACTCGGCGTCGGACAACTCCTCGGCCAGCAGATCCGCTGGGACCGCGCGCTCCGCCAGGTCGTAGACGCGGCGCCAGCCCACCCTGCGCGTGCAGACGACCTCGCCGGTGTCGAGCAGCCACTCAATGGCGATCTTGGAGTCCGACCAGTCCCACCACGGTCCGCCCTTCTTGGCGCCGCCGATGTCGGCGGTGGTGACCGGGCCGCTCTCACGGACCAGGTTCAGCACCTTGTCGACGCTGTCGGGGACCTCGTGCCAGCGGAACTTCCTCGCGCGGAAGTATCTCCGTCTGAAGGCGTACAGCGCCCAGTCGCCGATCGGCAGGATGCAGGCGGCGTGGCACCAGTATTCGAAGGCCCGCGCGGGCTCGTCCCAGTAGGCCCGCTCGACCTCCTGCCTGCCGACGGCGCCGAGGCGGGCGTACGCGACCAGCTCGTGGGAGCGGGCCAGCACGGAGATCGTGTCGAGCTGGACGGCGCCCAGACGGCGCAGGGTCGCGGGGGCGCCGCCTCGCCGGGACTCGGCGCCCAGGAACCCCTGGGCGCGCAGGATGACGCGGCGGGCCTCGTCGGAGGAAAGGGAGAGCTGCATGACCGCCCCAGGGGGAGACAACACGTCGTGGGCCGAGGCTAGCGCCTGACACCGACAACGCGGCCACGCCGGTGTCAGGGGGGCGCGTCCGGAGCGGGCGGGGTGAACCCCGGGGCGGGCGGGGATGAGCGCGCGCCCGCCGCGTCCGGGGATGAACCGGGGCGAACCCCGCCGTGCCGGGCGGTCAGTCCAGGACGCTCCGGCCGGTTCCGCTCATCCTGCGAGGAGCCTCGACGACGATGTCCTGGAAGACGCGGAAGACCAGGATGAGAACGCCGCCCATGGCGCAGACCGCCGCACCCATCCAGAAGACGAACCAGTTGGGGCCCAGACAGAGGGCGACCCCCGCGACGGTGAAGCCCAGCAGGATCACGGTCACCGCGAGCCAGGACGACGCCCTTCCCCCGTGGCCCCCCGAGCCCTTGTGGAGCGCGGGACCGCCGTCGTCCCCCTGACCCTCGTGGGTCCCGCCACCTGCCGGACGTGTGTCCTCCGTCATCACGACTCCTCCTCCCAGGCAGTGACCAGGCATGGCGACGCGCCCGCGCGAATCCCTCGCGGACGCGGCAAAGAGCGACATACCCTATGAAGCTGGTCGTACTCTCTCAAAGAAGCGGGCAAGGAACTCCCAGGGCCACAAGAGCGTCTTTGAGGGTGGCTGTGTCTGGTGGCGGAACCGCCTACGATGGCAGCGGAGAACCATGTCTCGTCCTCAGCCGGGCCGGTCCGGCCGCGGAAGACCTGCGAGGAGCTTTACCTAAAGTGCCAGCCTTTCTCGATAGAATTCTTCGCGCCGGCGAAGGCAAGCTTCTGCGTAAGCTCAAGCGGATCGCCGACCAGGTCAACTCCATCGAAGACGACTTCACGAGCTTGACCGACGCCGAATTGCGCGCGCTCACCGACGACTACAAACAGCGTTACGCCGAGGGTGAATCCCTTGACGACCTGCTTCCCGAGGCGTTCGCCACCGTTCGTGAGGCGTCCAGGCGGGTTCTGGGCAAGCGTCACTTCGACGTGCAGATCATGGGCGGGGCCAACCTGCACATGGGCAACATCTCGGAGATGCGCACCGGTGAGGGCAAGACCCTCACCTGTACGCTGCCCACCTACCTCAACGCCATCTCGGGCAAGGGCGTCCACGTCATCACGGTCAACGACTACCTGGCCAAGCGTGACGGCGACGAGATGGGCCGTATCCACCGCTTCCTCGGTCTCGAAGTCGGCGTGATCCTGGCCAACATGCCGGCCGACGAGCGTCGCAAGCAGTACAACGCCGACATCACGTACGGCACGAACAACGAGTTCGGCTTCGACTACCTGCGCGACAACATGGCGTGGTCGCTCGAGGAGTGCGTCCAGCGCGGCCACCACTTCGCCGTCGTCGACGAGGTCGACTCCATCCTCATCGACGAGGCCAGGACGCCGCTGATCATCTCCGGCCCCGGCGAGCAGTCCGGCAAGTGGTACGCCGAGTTCGCCAAGATCGTCCCCCGGCTCCGCAGGGGCACCGAGGGCAAGGACGGCGAGGAGAACACCGGCGACTACGCCGTCGACGAGAAGAAGCGCACGGTCGGCATCTTCGAGTCGGGCGTGGAGAAGGTCGAAGACTGGCTCGGCATCGAAAACCTCTACAAGCCCGAGCACACCCACCTGGTCGGCTTCCTCAACAACGCGTTGAAGGCCAAGGAGCTCTACAAGAAGGACAAGGACTACATCGTCGTCGACGGCGAGGTCCTGATCGTCGACGAGTTCACCGGTCGAGTCCTGCACGGACGCCGCTACAACGAGGGCATGCACCAGGCCATCGAGGCGAAGGAAGGCGTCAAGATCAAGGACGAGAACCAGACTCTCGCCACGATCACGCTGCAGAACTACTTCCGCCTCTACGAGACCCTCTCCGGCATGACCGGCACCGCGGCGACCGAGGCCAACGAGTTCCACCAGACCTACAAGCTCGGCGTCGTCCCGATCCCGACGAACCGGCCGATGATCCGCAAGGACCAGGCCGACGTGGTCTACAAGACCGAGGACGCCAAGTTCCTGGCGAGCGTCGAGGACATCAAGGAGCGCTACGAGCGGGGCCAGCCGGTGCTGGTCGGCACCACGAGCGTCGCCAAGTCCGAGCGCCTCGCCAAGGAGCTCAAGCGCAAGGGCGTCAAGCACGAGGTCCTCAACGCCAAGAACCACGCCCGTGAGGCGGCCATCATCGCCGAGGCGGGCCGCAAGCACGCCGTCACCGTGGCGACCAACATGGCCGGTCGAGGCACCGACATCATGCTCGGCGGCAACCCCGACTTCCGCGCCGACCTGGAGCTGCGCAGCCGGGGTCTCGACCCGGTCGAGACCCCGGAGGAGTACGACAAGGCCTGGGGCGAGGCGCTGGAGAAGGCCAAGGCGGCCGTGCAGGCCGAGCACGACGAGGTCACCGAGCTCGGCGGCCTCTACGTCCTGGGCACCGAGCGGCACGAGTCGCGGCGCATCGACAACCAGCTCCGCGGTCGTTCCGGCCGTCAGGGCGACCCGGGCGAGTCGCGCTTCTACCTCTCGCTCGAAGACGACCTCATGCGCCTGTTCAACTCGGCGAGGGTCGAGATGATCATGACGCGTCTCAACATCCCCGACGACGTCCCGATCGAGTCCGGCATCGTCTCCAAGGCCATCGCCTCCGCCCAGCACCAGGTCGAGCAGCAGAACTTCGAGATCCGTAAGAACGTTCTGAAGTACGACGAGGTCATGAACCGGCAGCGCAAGGTGATCTACGCCGAGCGTCACCGGGTGCTGGAGGGCGCGGACCTGCACGAGCAGATCCGCGGCTTCGTCAACGACGTGATCGACGAGTACATCGCGGGCGCCACCGCCGAGGGCTTCGCCGAGGAGTGGGACCTCGACAAGCTGTGGAAGGCCCTCGGCCAGCTGTACCCCATCAGCATCACCGCCGAGCAGCTCATCGAGGAGGCCGGGGGACGCGAGGAGCTGACCGCCCAGTTCCTCGACGAGCGGATCAAGGCCGACGCGATGGCCGCCTACGACCGTCGCGAAGAGGAGATCAACGCCCAGGCCATGGACCCGGAGGCGATGCGGGTGCTGGAGCGCCGCGTCATCCTGTCGGTCCTCGACCGCAAGTGGCGCGAGCACCTCTACGAGATGGACTATCTCCAGGAGGGCATCGGCCTGCGGGCGATGGCCCAGCGCGACCCGCTGATCGAGTATCAGCGTGAGGGCTTCGAGATGTTCTCCCAGATGCTTGAGGGCATCAAGGAGGAGTCGGTCGGCTACCTGTTCAACCTTGAGGTCGAGGTCCAGAGCAACCCGATCGTCGAGGAGCACGACCACTCCGAGGACGCCGCGCTCGCGGAGACCCGCTCGATCATCGCCCGTGGCCTGCGCGGCCCGCAGCGTCCCGCCGAGCTGGAGTACACGGCTCCCGGCGAGAGCGGCGAGGTGGAGCACACCCGGGTCAGCACCAAGGCACAGCGCGACGCGTACGGCAACGTGGAGCGCAACGCCCCGTGCCCCTGCGGCTCCGGCAAGAAGTACAAGCGCTGCCACGGAGACCCCAAGAACGTCGAGGTCTGACCGTCGCCGGAGGGCCCGCACCACCACGGTGCGGGCCCTCCGGCATGTCCGGATCTCGTCCGCTCCGGGCGGAGTGCGGCGGGCCGGGGGCGGTGGCCGCACGGATTCCGGCAACGAGCGGTCACGGGCGTGGCGGGCTCCGCGTGGGAGCGGCCGGCCACGATTTCCTGGAACGAGCGACGCGTGCGGCGGACTCTGTCGCGAGCGGGCCGGTCAGGGGGTCGTCGGCTTCACGGCCTTCGGGGACGAGCTGCGGACGCGGCGGTGGGCCTGGGCGTCGCGGGCCCTCGGCGCGGGACGCGGTCGGGGGCCGTCTCGAACTCGGTGCACAGCCAGCGCACGCCCCTGCGTTCCAGCCGCAACGCCAGGACGCGCGAGCGGTCGCCGCAGTCGACCACGACGCACATCTCCACGATCCCGTCCTCGGGCTGGGAGACGTGGACCCTGCCGACCCGGGGCGGGCGCGCACTGTCGATGACCTTCCCGCTCCTGGCCAGCTCGGCCAGGACCCTGCCGGTCAGGTGGCGGGAGACGCTCGCCGGGGGGCGTCTTCCGGACAGGATCTCGGCGACGGCCTGCGCGAGGGCCCGCAGTCTCCGCTCGTCGGGGACCGCGCCGGGCGGGCCCCAGACCAGCGGTTTCCCGGCCGAGGAGCCAGGCTCTCGGGGATCGAGGGCGAGAGCGAGGGTGCCCTGCACGTACGGCGGTACGGCCGGGGCGTTCCCGGTGGGGCGGTCGTCGTCGTAGGGCGGTTCCGCGGCGGGGGAGGGGGCGATTCTGGGGAGTGCTGCCGGGCGTCGTGGGGGCGGCATGAGGGCTCCGATGTGCTGGTCCGGGGGCGGGGAAATCAACACATCAGGGAGTTTCCGGCCCGCTGTGCAGATACGCGGCCCGCCAACTTCCCGGAAATCGCGGTCGCTTCGTCCTGTTGGGCGGAGAAGGTCGCCTCAGGTTGGAGCGGTCGCCTCCGGTGATGAGGCGGGTTGTGGCCAGAGCCGTGATCGCCGACGGACGGCCGAAACCACTCGGCGCACCTCAGCAGGAGAGGGGCGGTCCGCTCTCCGTGTCTCCCCGTGCCCGGCCACCGTCCGCGCCTCCCCGCACCGGGGCGGAGGACTCCCCGGAGTCGACGTCGGGTTCGGGCTCGCGGCCGGGGGTCATGATGTTCAGTCTTCTGATCAGGAAGGTGAAAACGGTGTAGTAGATCACCGCGTAGAACAGCCCCATCACGATGATGATCGGTATCCCCCGGGCGTTGGGCGCGGTCCCGTACAGGCCGAGGTCGATCAATCCGGAGGAGAAGCTGAAGGCGAGTTTGGCGCCCAGGGCGGAGGCGACGGCCATGGAGATGCCGGTGAGCACGATATGGATCACGAACAGGACCGGCGCCACGAAGATGAAGGCGAACTCGATCGGTTCGGTGATCCCGGTGAGGAACGCGGTGAGCGCCGCGGAGATCATGATCGAGCCGACCGCGGTGCGGCGGTGCGGTGGCGCGGCCCGCCAGATGGCGATCGCGGCGGCGGGCAGGCCGAACATGAGGACCGGGTAGAAGCCGGCCTCGAAGCCGCCGTAGCCGACGGCGCCGTTGTTGAAGCAGATCAGGTCCCCGGCGAGCTTCTTGCCGTCGACCACGCACTCGGGCACCTGGGTCCAGATCACGTTGTTGACGATGTGGTGCATGCCGAGGGGGAGCAGGGCGCGGTTGATCATGCCGTAGATCCCGGCGCCGAGCTCGCTGTTGGAGGCGAGCCAGGCCCCCGAGGCGCGGACCCAGCCGCCCAGCAACGGCCAGACGAAGCCGAAGAGCACGCCGATCACGAGCCCGGCGAAGGCGGTGAGGATCGGCACCAGGCGACGCCCACCGAAGAAGGCGAGCCAGGTCGGCAGCTTGGTGCGGTAGTAGCGCTGCCAGAGCAGGGCCGAGACCAGGCCCATCACGATCCCCCCGAGCACCCGGGTCGGGTTCTGCGCGCCGAGGTTCAGCACCGTGTCGGGGACGCCGGGGTCGCTCCTGTCGAACACCTCCGTGGTGATGGGCCCCCTCAGATCGGCGTCGAAGAGGATGAAGAACATGTTCATGCTCACGGCGTGGAAGACCAGGTAGCCGACGAGTGCCGCCAGGGCGGTGGAGCCGTCGGCCTTGCGGGCGAACCCGATGGCGACGCCGATCGCGAACAGGATGGGCAGGTTGTCGAACAGGGCGCCGCCCGCGGTGCCGACGACCCGGGCCACGTCGTCGAGCAGCGCGCTGTCGGTCCGGCCGAGGAGGTCGTCCTGCCCGAGCCGGAACAGCAGACCCGCGGCCGGCAGGACCGCGATCGGCAGCATCAGGGACCGTCCCAGGCGCTGGAGCACGCTCATCGCCGCGGACCCGCGCGGGTGGGCGGCGGGCGGACCCGCGTCCGCCGAGAGAGGGCTCATCGGGCTTTCCTCCAGAGGCTGGAAGGGAGGAGGGCGGCGAAGGGGCGGTGGGCGGGGGGTGACGGTGGCGGTACGGGCACGGCGGATGGGACGTTGTCGGAGGGCGAGGTCGGAGGGCGAGGTCGGCGGTGGACGGGACGTGCGCGGGAAGTCGAGGCCGGTGGCCGGTCTCGGATGTGGTCGAGAAGCGGGATCGGTGGCGGGTCTCGGCTGTGGCCGAGAAGCGTGGTCAGCTGCGGCGGGTCGGTATCTCCAGGATCGTACGGAGCTGGTAGCGGTCGGCGCGATAGGTGGACACCCCGAGTTCCGCGCAGACGCCTCCCGCGAAGGAGCGTCGCTGGAGTAGCAGCACGGCCCCGCCGCGCGGCAGCTTCAGCAGGTCGGCGTCACCGGGATCGGCGATGCCGCCGTCGATGGTGAGCTCTCCGGCGTCGAGCACCAGGCCGTAGCGGGTCTCCAGAAGGGCGTAGAGGGAGCGGCCCGTCAGGTCGTGGGTGTCGAGGTCGGGCGCGAGGGAGACGGGAATGTGGGCCCGCTCGATGCACATGGGCTCGTCGGCCGCGGTCCGCAGCCGTTCGATGAAGTGAACCTCTTCGCCCGGCTGGATGCCGAGTTCCCGCGCCAGGTGCGCGCTCGCCCTGACCACCCGCCGGTCCAGGTCGCGGGAGCCGGGTTCCATGCCCCTGGCGCGCATCTCGTCGCTGAAGGAGGTGAGCCGCAGGGACATCTCGATCTTGGGGCGGGCCACGAAGGTGCCCTTGCCCGCCACCCGCTGCAGCCTGCCCTCGGAGACGAGGTGGTCCACGGCCTGCCGCACGGTCATGCGGGACAGTCCGAAGCGCTGGCAGAGCTCGCGTTCCGACGGGATCGCCGTGCCGATCGCCAGCTCGTTGTTCTCGATGAGATCGAGCAGGATCTCCCGGAGCTGGAAGTATTTGGGCACCGGGCTGTCCGGATCGATCCGGGCCACAGGATCCTCCCCCCTCGATCTGAGATGCCTCATGAGTTATGGTTCGTACTGGTCTAGTCCGGACTAGACCACAGGCCGGAAAAGGGTGTCAACGTACGGACCGGAGACGGATCGGTAACGGCCCGGTCTCGTCCGTCCGAACCGAAGGATGAGCGCGAGATGACGACCAAGATGCGCAGCGAGATCGCCGAGCAGCCCGCCGCGCTGCGAGCCACGCTCGACGCACTTCTCCCCAGGGTCGGGGAGGTGGAGCGGCTCGCCGGGCAGACCCGCCAGCTGCTGTTCATCGCCCGCGGCACCTCCGACAACGCCGCGGTCTACGGCCGCTATCTCGCCGAGACGCACACGGGCAGGCTCTCCACGCTCGCCGCTCCCTCGATCGCCACGACCTACCGGCGCAGGCTGGACCTCGACGGTGTGCTGGCCGTCGCCCTCTCCCAGTCGGGCAGGACCGAGGAGATCGTCGAGACCCTCGCCTGGGCGAAGGACTGCGGCGCCAGGACCGTGGCCATCACCAACGGCGGCGAGCAGACCCCCCTCGCGCAGGCCGCCGACCTCGCCCTGTGCACGGTCGCGGGCGAGGAGAAGGCCGTCCCCGCCACCAAGACCTACACCACCGCGCTCGCCGCGCTCGCCGTGCTCGCCCTCGGGCTCGGTGCGGACGTCGACGCCGCCGACCTGCGGCGGGTGCCGGACGCGGTCGAGAAGCTGATCGGTGACCCGGGCGACCTAGAGGCGATCGTCGAGGGCCTGGCCGACAAGCCGGGTGTCGTGGTCTCCGGCCGGGGTCTGGCCTTCTCCACCGCGCTGGAGGTGGCGCTCAAGCTCAAGGAGGCCTGCTACCTGCACGCGATGGGCCTGTCGTACGCCGACCTTCTGCACGGCCCGATCGCCGTGGTCGACTCCGACACCCCGGCCATCCTGGTCGCGGCGGGCGAGGGCCCGACCCTGGCGGGCACCGTGGCGCTCGCGGAGAGGGTGACCGGCGCGGGCGCCTCGGCGTACACGGTCGGCGGCGGCGATGCGCTCTCCTCGGTCGCCACCGCCGCGCTGAACGGCCCCGACCTTCCCGAGTGGGTCGCGCCGCTGGGCCTCATCGTCCCAGGTCAGCTGCTCACCGAGGCGCTCGCGCGCAGGCTGGGGATCGACCCCGACTCCCCCCGAGGTCTCAACAAGGTGACCCAGACCGACTGATCGTGACATGTCCTTTAGCCTGGTCATAGCCTTGGGGACAGGGTGATCACATCTGGAGGGCGACATGGCGGCCGACGCCGACGCGATCATCGCTGGACTCGGTGGGGCGGACAACATCATCGAGATCGAACCGTGCATCACCCGGCTCCGCACCGAGGTGCGCGACGCCTCCAGGGTCGACCAGGCCGCCCTGCGGGCGGCCGGCGTGCACGGTGTGATGGCGGCGGGCAACGTCGTCCAGGTGGTGGTGGGCCCCGAGGCCGACACGATCGCCAGCGACATCGAGGACATCATCGGCTGAACACGACCGACATGGACATGGGCACGGGCACGGGCCGATCAGGGCAGGGGAGGACGCTCTCACGGCGGGGGTGTGCCCGAACGGCCCGAACGGCCCGAGTGGTACGGGCGACGCGGGCGGCAGGGGCGGCAGGGTCAGGGACGGGCCGCCCTCGCGGGCGGCGGCAGGCCGAGGGGGGAACGGTGACCACAGTTCTGGCACCGGTCGCGGGGGTGGCCGTGCGGCTCGGCTCGGTGCCCGACCCGGTTTTCTCCGAAGGACTGGTCGGGCCCGGTGTGGCGATCGAGCCGGACAGGGCACCCGGCAGGGTGCTCTCTCCCATCGCGGGCACCATCGTCAAGCTGCACCCGCACGCGTTCGTGGTCGTCGGCGACGACGGCCGGGGGGTCCTCGTCCACCTCGGCATCGACACGGTCGAACTCAGGGGCGAGGGCTTCGAGACACTGGCCGCCGAGGGTGACCGGGTGAGCGCGGGGCAGCCGGTGGTGGCGTGGGATCCGGCCGGGATCGAGGCCGGCGGTCGCTGCCCGATCTGCCCGGTCGTGGCGCTCGACGCCGCCGCGAGTGCCGTCACCGGCCTCGCCACGGGGGCCGTCGACGCCGGGGACGACCTTTTCGAGTGGGACGATCCGGTCTGAGAGCTCGCGGAAGCGACCACGAGACACCGGCCGTGCGACACCGGCCGCGAAGCCGAGAGTGGGGACGAGAAGTGGCGACGACAGCGAGACCGCCCGTGAAGGCGGCACTCTTCGATCTCGACGGAACGCTGATCAACACCGAGCGGCGGAGCATGGCGATGTGGTCGATGCTGCTCGACAGCCACGGGGTGGTCCACGACGAGATCGTGCTGCGCGGATTCATGGGACGGCGTGGGCGCGACGTCCTGACGGAGCGCGCCCATCTCTTCCCCGGTAAGCGGATCGACGACCTGATCGAGGAGGTCTTCTCCTTCCAGGATCATCCAGGCCTGCCCGGCATCGTGCCGGTGCCCGGCGCCGCCGAACTGGTCCGCAGGGTCGCGGCGCACGGTTCGCCGGTCGCGGTCGTCACCTCCGCCGACCGTGACTGGGCGGAGGAACGGCTCGCGCAGGTCGGTGTCCGCGACCTGCTGGAGACGATCGTGTCCGCCCACGACGTGATCGTGGGCAAGCCCGATCCCGAGGGATTCCTCCTGGCCGCCGCACGCCTGTCGGTCGATCCGGCACACTGTGTGGCGTTCGAGGATTCCATTGCCGGGATCACGGCGGCGAAGGCGGCGGGCATGGCGTGCGTGGGCATAGCGACCACGCACGCGGGCACCGAGCTGGCCGGGGCCGATCTCGTGGTCACCGACCTGACGGGGGTCGCCTGGCCTCTGTCGCCCAACGATCTCGCGGTCTAGACCGCGAGAGGACTCTCGGGAGGAACACGTGGCCGAGCGCCAAGTCATCGTCAAGTCGGAGGTCGGCCTGCACGCCAGACCCGCCGCGACGTTCGTCCAGACGGCCGCCAAGGCGTCCCTGGACGTCACCGTCGCCAAGGGGGGCGGTGAGCCGGTGAACGCGAAGAGCATCCTGGGGGTCCTCTCGCTCGACGTCAGGGAGGGCGACACCGTGGTGATCAGGGCGGAGGGTGAGGGGGCCGACGAGCTCGTCGACCGGCTGGCCGACATCGCGTCGGCGCCGTGAGCACACTCACCGGGGTGGGGGTCAGCCCCGGGGTCGGTGTCGGCCCCGCCCACGTGCTCGCGTACGAGGCGACCGTCCCCGACCCTGACTCCCGGCACGGCGGGGACGCCGGGGACGCCGAGGCGGAGCTGGCCAGGGCCGGGCGGGCGCTGGAGCGGGTCGCCGCCGACCTGGAGGAGCGGGGGGTCCGCGTCGGAGGCGAGGCGAGGGAGATCCTCCAGGCGCAGGCCATGATGGCGCGCGACCCCGGCCTGGCCGACGGGGTGGCGAGGCTGGTCGAGGCGGGCACCTCCGCGGCCCGCGCGGTCTACGAGGCGTTCGGCCACTACCGCGACCTGCTCGCCGCGGCCGGGGGATACCTCGGCGCGCGCGTCGCGGACCTGGACGACATCAGGGACCGTGTCGTCGCGGTGATCGAGGGCAGGTCGATGCCCGGCGTGCCCACCGGCACCGGGCAGCCGTACGTCCTCGTCGCCCGTGACCTGGCGCCCGCCGACACGGCGCTGCTGTCTCCCGACGTGGTGGCGGCCTTCGTCACCGAGCAGGGCGGACCCACCGGCCACACCGCGATCCTCGCCCGCGCCCTGGGGGTGCCGGCCGTGGTGGCCTGCCAGGGGGTGACCTCGATCGTTCCGGGGACGCCGCTGCTGGTCGACGGTGCCTCGGGCCTCGTACGGCCCGAGCCCTCCGACGACGAGGTCCTCCGGGCGCGCGAGGCCGCCGCCGCGCGGAAGGCGGGACAGGCGTCCGCCAAGGGGCCGGGCAGGACCGCCGACGGGCACGCCGTGCCGCTGCTCGCCAACATCGGCGGGCCGCGCGACGTGGCCGCCGCGCTGGAGCACGGGGCCGAGGGGGTCGGGCTGTACCGGACCGAGTTCCTCTTCCTCGACCGGGCCGAGGCGCCCTCAGAACAGGAGCAGGAGGCCGCCTACCTGGAGGTGCTGGACGCCTTCCCCGGCGGCGGGGTGGTCGTGCGGACCCTCGACGCGGGAGCCGACAAGCCCCTCGCCTTCCTGCCACCGGGAGCGCACGAGCCCAACCCGGCGCTGGGGGAGCGCGGGGTGCGGCTGTTCAGGACGCACCCGGAGATCATGGACACCCAGCTCGCCGCGCTGGCCGCGGCGGCCTCCCGTTCGTCGGCGAGGCTCCAGGTGATGGCGCCGATGGTGGCCACCGCCGAGGAGGCCGCCTGGTTCGCCGCCGCCTGCGACGCGGCGGGGCTGCCGTCGGCGGGCGTGATGATCGAGATCCCGTCGGCGGCCCTGCGCGCCGCCGACCTGGCGGTCCGTGCCGCTTTCTTCTCCATCGGCACCAACGACCTCGCCCAGTACGCCCTCGCCGCCGATCGGCAGCTGGGCGCGCTGGCCGGGCTCCAGGAGGCATGGCAGCCCGCGCTGCTCGACCTGGTCGCCCTCGCCGCGGCGGGCGCCGCCGAGCGCGGGAGGCCGTGCGGGGTCTGCGGTGAGGCCGCGGCCGATCCCGCCCTCGCCTGTGTCTTCGTCGGGCTCGGGGTGACCTCGCTGTCGATGTCCGCCCCGTCGCTGCCCGCCGTGCGGGCCGCGCTGGCGCGCCACACGCGGCAACAGTGCCACCTCGCCGCCGTCGCGGCGCGGGCCGCCTCCTCCGCGGGCGAGGCGCGCGCCGAGGCGCGCTCGCACCTGCCCGGCCTCGCCGATCTCGGCCTCTGACGTGGGCGGATCCCCTTCACAGGTGGCGAGGACCCGGCGGGTGAGGGGCGTGGGGCCGGTGGTGACCGGGTGGATGCGGAGGCAGTGGTGCGCGAGCCCGGATAGCGTAAGCGGCATGGCTCGGTGGACACGTGTGGCGGGTATCGCAGTGATCGCGACGATGATGGCGGGATGCGCCGAGGCGGGGATGGCCGCTCCACCCACCTCGGGTGCCACCCGGGCGGACGAGACCCCCGCGAACGCCGACGCGGCGGCACCCACCGGCACGACCGCTGTGACCCCCGGGCCCCCCGGGGCCGCTGTGACCCCTGAGACCCCCGGTACCCCAGATCCCTCCGCTCCCCCCGCGGCCTCCGCGACGGCGGAGGCGCCGGGCGTGGAGGGCGTGCTCGCCGCGATGAGCGTGGAGGAGAAGGTCGGCCAGCTGTTCATGCCCGTGCTCTACGGCCCGTCGGCCGACACGGCGTCGGGGGAGAACCAGGCGAGGTTCGGCGTGGACACCCCGGCGAAGATGGTCGCCCGCTATCGCCCCGGAGGGGTGATCCTCTTTCCCTGGGCGGGCAACGTGAAGAATGTGCGGCAGGTCGTGGCGTTGACCAACGGGCTGCAGAAGGCGTCCCCCGAGATCCCGCTCCTGATCGGCATCGACCAGGAGAACGGCAAGGTCTCCCGCCTCGCCCCCCTGGTCACCCCCCTGCCCGGGGCCTCGGTCATCGGCGCGACCGGCGACGTCTCGCTGGCCCGCCGGGCCGCCAAGGTGACGGGCACCGAACTGCGCGCCCTGGGCGTGAACCTCGACTTCGCGCCCGTCGCCGACGTCAACCTCAACCCGCGCAACCCGGTGATCGGCCCGCGCGCGTACGGCTCCGACCCGAAGAAGGTGGCGCCGATGGTCGCCGCCGCCGTACAGGGCTTCCACGACGCGGGAATCGGGGCGACGGCGAAGCACTTTCCCGGTCACGGTGACACCACCGTCGACAGCCACACCGGGCTGCCGGTGATCAAGCACTCCCGGTCCCAGTGGAACAGACTGGACGCTCCGCCGTTCGCCGCGGCGATCGGCAAGGACGTCGACGCGATCATGAGCGCGCACGTCGTGATGCCGAAGCTCGACCCCTCGGGGGACCCCGCCACCCTCTCCAAGCCGATCCTGACCGGGCTGCTCCGCGAGAAGCTCGGCTTCGACGGGGTCGTCTCGACCGACGCGCTGGACATGGCGGGGGTACGCAAGAAGTACCGCGACGGGGAGGTCGCGGTACGGGCGATCCAGGCGGGGGTGGACCTGCTGCTCATGCCGCCGGACTACCGCGAGGCCCATCGGGCGCTGCTCGCCGCCGTGGGGTCCGGAAAGATCTCCGAGGCGCGGCTCGACCAGTCCGTCCGGCGACTGCTGAAGCTGAAGGCCGCTCGCGGCCTGCTGAACAAGGCGCCGGTCGCCGACCCCGCCAAGGCCGAGCGGGTGCTTCGCTCGGCCGAGCATCTCAAGGTCGCCCGGCTCATCGCCGCACGGGGCCGCTGAGCGGGACCCCGGGGCTCCGTGCCGTCAGGGGTGGATCAGGCGACCTGAAGGTTGCCGGTCCTGGCCAGCGAGACGACGAGCGACTGGATGATGCGCGTGAGCAGGGCCTCGATCAGCATGACGGCGGCCTTCGCGATCACGGTGGAGATGAATCCGGACATAGTAACCTCACAGGGAGAAAGGGGTCTTAAGGCGATAATTCATACCAAAGGAGTCTAAGTCACCAGTCACGAGGTTACCGTTTGGTGAACGTTCGGTGACGAACCCCGCCTCGACGCCTGGAAGGCCACCCCGGCCGCCGTCGTGGCGGCCGCGCTCCCCAGGGCGACGGTCCACCCCACCGGCCCCAGGTAGCGGCAGTCGAAGAACCGGCAGAGCCACGGGAGCGAGACCGACGCCCCCAGAACGCCGAGGGAGAGCAGCGAGGCGAGAACGACCATGCGATCCCGGCTGCCCATCGCCAGGGTCTGCAGCAGCTGCGACGCCACGAGCGCGACCAGCCCCATCGAGTTCGCCCGCCCGCGCGTACCGGTCACCCTGCCGATCGCCCAGGCCAGACCCGCCGCGCTCGCCGTGGTGGCGGCACGCAGGTAGATGTCGCGGGTCAGGGAGGCCCCCAGCGAGGCCTCGGGCCCCTCGTCGAGCAGCTTCTCCGGGCTGGTGGCCGTCGGCGGCCTGGAGGCCACCGCCATCGCGGGCAGCATGTCGGTGAGCAGGTTGACCAGCAGCAGCTGCCGGGCGTTCAGCACGTTCCCGCCGCTGACCAGGCTGGACCCGACCGCGAAGACGATCTCGCCGATGTTGCCGCCGAGCAGGATGCTGAGGGCGTCGCGGACCGAGCTCCACATCGCCCTGCCCTCGATGATCGCGTCGACGATCGTCTCGATGCGGTCGTCGGTCACCACGATGTCGGCCGCCGCCCGCGCCGCCGGGGTGGCGCGGGAGCCGAGGGCGATCCCCACGTCCGCGACCCGGATCGCGGGGGCGTCGTTGGCGCCGTCGCCGGTGACCGCGACCACCTTGCCGGTCCGGCGCAGGCAGCCGACGATCCGCGCCTTGTGCGCCGGAGTGGTCCTGGCGAAGACCGTCACCTCGGGCAGCGCCTCCACCAGGGCGTCGTCGTCCATCTCGTCCAGCTCGGGCCCCGTCATCACCTGCCCGCCGTTCAGCACGTTCAGCTCGACGCCGATCGCCTCGGCCGTGCTCGGATGATCGCCCGTGATCATGACAACGCGTACGCCCGCCCGGGTGAGGCGGCCGACGCTCTCCGCGGCCGTGGGCCGCACGGGGTCGGCGAGGCCGAGGAACCCGAGAAAGCACAGCTCCTGGATGCGGGACTCGTCGAGATCACGACGACTGGAGGCGGGGCGCTCCGCGACCGCGAGCACCCGATAGCCCTGCCGGGCGAGCTGGTCGAGCTCTTTTTCGATCTCCGCCACGAGATGGTCCGCGAGGGGGACCACCTGGCCGTCACGAAGTATGGACGTGCACCGGGTGATCATGATCTCCGGAGCACCCTTGACGCTCAGCAGCGGGCCGGAGTCACCCTTGCCGAGTACGGCGTGGTAGCCGCGCCCCGGCTCGAAGGGGATCTCGTCGATCCGCTCCCAGCTCCCGGCCCCCTTCTCGGTCACGCCCAGCTCCTCGGCCCCCTTGAGCACGGCACGGTCGGTGGGATGCGCGACGGAACGCCCCTCGCCATGCTTGGGGCAGGCGCGCACCCCCGCGGTCACGACGTACCTCAGCTCGGGCGTCAGGTCCTCCAGAGTGCGTGCCTCCTGCAGGTCGGAGACGCACCGCAGGCTGATGCGCCCCTCGGTGAGGGTTCCCGTCTTGTCGAAACACAGGACGTTCACCCGGCCGAGGGCCTCGATCGTGGAGGGATTGGGCACCAGGGTCCTGCGGGTCGACAGCCGCCGCGCGGAGGCGAGCTCCGCGACCGAGGCGACGAACGGCAGCCCTTCGGGTACGGCGGCGACGGCGAGGCTCACCGCCGGCGCGAGCGCCTGCGCCACGGGGCTGCCGCGCAACAGGTCGGTGGCGAGCAGGACGACGCCGGATCCGACCGCGACGGGAAGGACCCGCCGGCTCAGCTCCCGCAGCCGCAACCGCACGCCCGAGGCCGGGGGCTGCTCCGCGGCGAGCCTGGCGGTCCTCGCCGCCTCGGTCGACTCACCCGCGGCGACCACCACGGCGAGCCCGCTTCCGGCCGCCACCGTCGTCCCCTGGTAGACCATCGAGGTCCGGTCGGCGACGGCGGGCGCGTTGACGGGCTCCGGTGACTTGGTGACGAGCTGCGACTCGCCGGTCAGGGCGGCCTCGTCGATCTCCAGGCCCACCGCCTTGAGTACGCGGCAGTCGGCCGGCACGGTGTCACCCGCGCGCAGCTCGACCACATCGCCGGGTACGAGGTCCTCGACGGTCGTCTTCACCCGCTCGTGGGAGCGAGCGGCGCTCGCCTTCTCCTGAGGGCCGGGATCGTGAGGGGGAGTCGCCTTCGTCCGCTTATCCGGTGTGAGGTCCTCGGTGGTCGCGTTCGCCTGCTCCTGGGGGCGGCGCAGTCGTACCGGGATCGCCACCGCCTCGGTGAGGCGGTGCAGGGCCCGGTCGGCCCTGTACCGCTGGCCTCCCCCGATGAGCGCGTTGGCGAGCACGACCGTGCCGATCATCACCGAGTCGGAGACCGAGCCGACCATGGCCGACAGGCCCGCGCCGGCCGCCAGGACGGGGGTGAGCGGATTGGCCAGCTCCTCGGCGGACACGTGGAGCAGCGAGTCGGGGCCCTTCGGCTCCCCCGATCCCGTGGTCGACCTGCGCCGCCTGGCCTCGGCCTCGCTGATCCCCTCGGCCGACGAGCCCAGCAGGGCCAGGACCTCCTTGGCGGGCATCGCGTGCCAGGGGGTCGTGTCGATCAGGACCGGCGGCGTCTCCCGCCCGGCCTGCCACCCCGCCCACCCGCCCGCGACGAGGGCGGCCAGTGACGTGCAGCTGCTCGCTAACTGCGCCTTGCTCTGGGAGTTCTCCGCCGGTCCGAGGGTCGTCAGCACGCCTCCGGCGACGGTTCCCGCGGTGGTGAGCCACACGCAGCGCTCGCTCGTCCTCCTCGCGGGCCCCAGGCAGCTCAGGAGCAGGTGAACCTCCTCAAGATCGGCGATCACGTCCGCGTCCCAGGGCACCCGGCCCGAGCGGCGCAGCACACCGATCCCCAGGTCGGCCTGGGCGAGCGCGGCCATGCGGCGCTCCGACACCACGGCGACCCCGTGACCCGCCGCCTGGAGGGCGCGGACCGACCGGGCGAGCCGGGGACCGCCCGGCACGATCTCGTCGATGCCGAGCCGCAGGCCGAGTTCCGTGTCGTCTCCCGCGAGCGCCACGGCGCACGCACCCCCGGCCGCGGCGACGATCGCGTCGGCGAGCGGGTCGACCCGCGGCGCCATGCCGACAAGGGCCACCGGAACGCCCTTCCTCGTCACGCGAACGGCCCGGATCCCCCGGACCTCCCAGTCCCTGGCCTCCTCCGTGACGAGCCCGGCGGGACCCTCGAGGGGTTCGGCCTTCCACGTGTCGCGCTCCCTCCGCGCGCCGGGGTCGTCGACGTCGATCAGGGTGAGCAGCCGCGCACGCAACACGTCGAGCCCCTCGCCGTTCGCGGAGTCCGCGTCACCGAGGGGGATGATGCGGTCGATCTCCCACGAACCGGTGCCGAGCACGTCGGCGTCGAGGATGACCGTGTCGATGCCGTCCATGCGGCGCAGGGCGCGGTTGTGGAGGACGACCGCGCCGCGTCTCGCCAGGGCGCGCCCGATCGCGACCGCGAAGAACTCGCGGCCCAGTTTCGCGGCCTTGGGCGTCGTCGCGGTGAGCATGGCGACGGCACGCGCGTGGCCGTCGCCGAGAAGGTACGTCAGCCCGGAGGCGCCGGCCGCCACCGGGCTTCCGACGCGTTCGAACCGATCCACCGGGCTGTGGGCCATGGGCGCGGGACGCCGTCTCCTCGCGGTGCGGATGTGGCGGTAGGAGCCCTTTCTCGACGCCAGTTCGTGCTGGCGCGCCTCCCAGGCCCGCCGCGTGTCGCGCGCCTCGGTGTAGCGGCCCGCGGCGGTGATCGACTGGACGAGCATCTCCACCCGGCGCAGCGCCAGGGTGTGGGTGACGATGTTCGCCGTCGCGAACAGGTTGACGGTGGCCGGACCGCCGATGCGGCGTTCCACCTCGTGGCGGACTCTCGGGGTGGACTCGGCCAGACCCAGCAGGGCGGGAAAGATCGGCGGGATCGACGGTGCGCGCACCGCCTGCCCGGCGAACGCCACGCCCGCCCCGATCAGGTTCGCGCCGAGCCGGATGCCGGCCCGGGTGTGCCGCTCCACCAGCCTGGCGGTATGGTGCTCCGCCAGCCTGGAGGCGACGAACTTCAGCGCCGGAGACGAGGTCTCGTCGGACTCGGTGTCCTCTTCCTCCTCTTCGGCTTCCTCCTCTTCCTCTTCGGCTTCTTCGGCTTCCTCTTCCAGGTCGTCGGTCAGATCGTCGCCCGCACCCTCGTCGTCGAGGGCGTCGATGATCGCCATCAGCCTCTCCAGGTCGACCAGGCCCGTGTCACACCCCACGAAGACGGAGCCGAGTACACCGTTGACCTCCGCTCGCTCGACCCCCTCCAGCTTCAGCAGGGCCTTCTCCAGCCGCCGGGCCTTGGAGTCGCTCCCCGGAGCGCCGATCACACGCAGATCGACATGGAGCCCTCCGGAACAGACACGCCTCCCACGCGAATGTGGCAGGGCGTTTCTGACCGCGCCGGGTACGACCTTGATCGCACCGGGCACGACGCTCCAGAGGGTTTCCGCGGGAACGGACAGCAGGCGGGGCACGAACATTCAGATCTCCAGCAGACAAGATGACGGGGCCGATCAGGCCTTTGTTGACGCGTGGCCTGATCGGCCCCATCGCTGCGACTACTTGGACGACTTCCCGGAGGTCGACCCCTTCGAGCGAGAGGCGGACGGCGTCGCCCGGGACGCGGAGCTCGCGGTGCGAGAGGTGGACGCCGACGCGCGAGCCCGCGAAGTGGGCGTCGCGGCCCGTCGCGACGTGGACTTCGTGGTCCGCGACGCCGGCTTGGTGGTCCGCGACGCGGGTTTCGTGGCCCGTGCCGCGGGCTTGGTGGTCCGTGCCGCGGGCTTCGCGGTCCGCGAGCGTGCGGTGGACGTGCCGGCCCGGGAAGCGCCGCTCGTGGTTCGTGAGGTGGTGCTTCCCGTGCGGCTTGCGGTGGTGCGGGTCCGTGAGGTGGGGCTCGTGGTCCGGGAGGCCGAGGCGGCCGCCCTGGACGCGGCGCCCGCCGCGCGTGAGGCGGCGCCGGTCGCCCGTGAGGCGGCGGCGCCGGTCGCGCGGGTCGCGGCGCCCGCCGCGCGTGAGGTGGTGCTCTTCGCACGGGATGTGGGTTTCGTGGCCCGTGAGGCGGCGCCCCCTGTACGGCTCGCGGTGGTGCGGGTCCGTGAGGTGGGGCTCGTGGCCCGGGACGCGGTGCCCGCCGCGCGTGAGGCGGCGCCCGCCGCGCGTGAGGCGGTGCGGGTCGCGCGTGAGGCGGCGGTGCCCGCCGCGCGGGTCGCGGTACCGGCTGCCCGGGACGCGGCGCTCGCGGTGCGCGACGCGGCGGTGCCCGCGGCTCGGGAGACGGTGCTCGCGGTCTTGGAGGCGGTGCGTGACGCGGACGCCGCCGTACGGGAGGGCGTGGTCCGTGCCGTGGGCTTCGCGGTCCGTGAACGTGAGGTGGACGTGCCGGCCCGTGTCCGGGACGTGGTGCCTCCCGTGCGAGAACGGGATGTGGAACCGGTGGTCCGGGTCCGGGATGTCGCCCTCGTCGTCGGGGACGTGGCGCCGCCGGGCGAGGCAGCGGATGTCGAAGGTCTGGAGACCGGGCTCGACGACCCGTTCTTCCTGCGTGCACGTTGCGCGATCAGCGTTCCGACCCCGATGGCCGCCGCTACCGGCCATTCGAGCAATCCAGCCACCGCGAGCGCGCCGAGCCCTCCGTAGTAGGCGATGCGCTCGGCCGGCGGGAGGAAGGACTTGGCCGTGTCCACGGCCTGTCCCGCCTCCTGCCTGCTGACATGCGGCAAGTGAACATGCGGAGGCCGCAGCTGCACGGTCATCATCGGAAGTTTGAGCGTTAACGATTTGCCGTCCTGTTTCCTGCCTGCCTGGGCATGCGTGGTGGACGGCGCGGATGTGGTCGGTCGCTGTGCCGTACGGGCGCGCGACCGGCTCGCCTGAGCTACTGCCATGATCCCTCCTCATGGGAACCGAGGGAAGCTGCAAATGGAGCCCGCAGGAGGTCGATCATGCCTTCTACGTGCGGTTATATGGCCTGAGTGCCATTCTCGTAATCTTCCTCGTATTGAGACCGTGAAACGCGTAACGGTCGTTGAATCGGATGTTAGGGGAGGAATCTCCGGGCCGTCGGGTCGAGTCCTGTCTGTTTAGGGATGTTTTAGGAGGTATGCGACCCGAGCTCGCGGCAGGCCACGGTTCGTGAACCACGGGCGGATCGCCGAAGACGCGCGTCGCGCGGACCCACCCGTACACCGCCGAGAGCGAGACGTCGTCGGACGATCCCTGCCACCACGGACCCGGACGGCGCGGTCGACGGCCTCGCGCGCCGTCCTCGGAGCGGCGACCTCGACAGAGGCGGCCGCTCGTGTCCACCGGTCCGCGCCTAATCTGGAAGCCGTTCCGGCAAGGAGGAGAAATGCTGAAGGGCGTGCTGATCGACTGGGGCGGTGTGCTCACCGTCGATCTCACCGAGGCGGTCGCCGAGTGGATCGTCGCGGAGAGACTCGACGAGGCCCACTACCGCGAGGTGATGCGTGAACTCATCGTCCACGCGTACGAGAACACGGAGAACGGCGAGAACACCATCCACGCCCTGGAGCGCGGAGAGATCTCCGGCCTGGACTTCGAACGTGACCTGGCGGCCAGACTGATCACGACGGACGGCGTGCCACCGGCCGCCGAGGGGTTGCTGAACAGGATGTTCTCCCGCTTCCACCGGGTCGAGCCGATGTACGAGATGCTCCGTGAGGCGCGCGCGGCGGGGCTGCGCACCTGCCTGCTCTCCAACTCCTGGGCGAACGAGTATCCCCGTGAGGGCTGGGACGACTTCTTCGACGAGGTCGTCATCTCGGGGGAGATCGGCATGCGCAAGCCCGAGCCCAGGATCTTCGAGCACGCGCTCGGCAGGATCGGCCTGGCCGGGGAGGAGTGCGTTTTCGTCGACGACGTCAAGGCCAACATCGAGGCCGCCAGGCGGCTCGGCATCGTCGGCGTGCACCACCGCGACCCCGAGCTGACCATCGCCGAGTTGGAGACCCTGTTCCAGGTCTCGCTGCGCTGACCTGTCCCGCTCACCTCTCACCGTGCCCGATGCCCGATGCCCGATGCCCGATGCCCGGGTGCGGGTCGCCGCCGTCGGATCGTGCCGCTCCGCGCGGGTGGTATCACCGGGGGGCGCCGATGCTGGCACACTCGATGCGTGAATCGGCGCCGAACGGTGCCGATGTCGGAGAGACAGATCGAGGCATGGATGCGCGTCTACCTGCCGTGTACGCTTCCGGCGCTGGCCCGCGTGGCCGCCGTGGGGGAGTTGGGTCCGGCCCCGCTGACCGGCTACGCGGTGACCCCCGCGTTGACCGAGTGGTACGCCTCGGGTGACACCGAGGAACTCGAGTACGTCGCCCTGACCGAGGCGGCCAGGCATTCCCTGCGGATGCTCGCCGCCGACCGCGCCGACGGGCTGGAGGTCGCCGCGCGGCGGGTGGTCGTCGCCGTCGACGTGCCGGAGGGTGACGTGAGCGCGAGCACCGACCTGGAGGAGCGTGCCCGGGTGCGGCTCGCCGCGGCGGTCCCGCTGAAGCTGGTCGCCGCGGTCCACGTGGACGACCTGCCCGCGGTGAAGGATGTCGAGGCCGCTCTCGCCGCGCTGCCCGCGGCCGATCGCGGGGACGACGACGCCCGCTTCACCGTGGACGGCGCCGAGGCGAACGAACTCCTGTGGTACGCCACCCAGGAGATTCCCGACCTGGTCGGCTGATGGGAGCCACCGGGTCGGCTGATCGGGCAGACCCGGTGCCTGACAGCCGCCGGTGGGTGAGCACCCTCTTCGGCTGGACCGATGTTCGGGTCCTGAGGCCGGACCGTGCCCTCGCCGGTGGTCAGGGGCCTTGATCACTGATGGATGTCGTGCCGGACCTGGTGGCGCGAGACCGGTCCGGCAGCGTGGCGTCCGGAGTCTCGTGTCCTCTCCTCCCGAGGGCCGAGCGCGGAGGGGATTCCCTCGGCCGGCCCTGTCGTGAGCACCTCGGACCGGGCCTCGGACCGGGGCGCCGATAGGGCCGTATACCCTGCCGCGGCGCCGATCCGACGGGAAATTTCGCTATCCTGGAGGGCAATATGAGACACATTGTTTGGGATTGGAACGGCACGCTGTTTCACGACATCGACGCCGTCGTCGGTGCGACGAACGCGGTGTTCGAGCCCTACGGGCGTTCCTACGATGCCGACAGCTTCCGCGCGGTCTACACGCGCCCGATCTGGACCGCCTACGAGCGCATGCTCGGTCGTGCCCTTGAGGACGGCGAGTGGGAGAGGCTCGACCTCGGCTTCCACGAGAACTACCACCGGCTGATGCTGGAGTGCGGGCTCGCCGCCGACGCCCTCTCCACCCTGCGGAGCTGGGAGCGCGCGGGGGGCAAGCAGTCTCTGCTGTCCATGTGGGCGCACGAACGGCTGGTTCCCAAGATCGCGGAGTTCGGGATCGATCACCACTTCACCCGGATCGACGGCCTGCGCGGTGTCCCAGGCGGGCACAAGGCCGAATCCATGGTGGCCCACCTCACCGCCCTCGGCGTCGACCCGGCCGATGTCCTCGTCATCGGCGACAGCCTGGACGACGCGCACGCCGCCCAGCACGTCGGGGCACGCGCGGTCCTCTACACCGGTGGCATGACCAGCCGGGCCGATCTGATGGCCTTCGGCGTCCCGGTCGTCGACACCCTGGAGAACGCGCTCGACCACGCCTGAGGGCACTGAGGGCACCAACACGGGCACCAACACGGACACTGACACGGACACGGACACTGACACGGGCGCTGAGGGCGCTGACACGACCTCGCGAGAACCGGCGAACGGATCCTTTCGGTATCGAAGGCGGTCACCGTACGCCCGGGGCCTTACCCTGGGCATCCACCCCCATTCCGGGAGGCCCCCGATCAACCGCCTCGTTCTCTGGAACATCGACCTCACGCTGGTCGACGTGTCGATCGTCACCCGTGAGGCATACGCGGAGGCGTTCCGCGCCGTCACCGGAAGGCCCCTGGTCAAACTGACCCAGGCCAACGGGCGTCCCGACTCGGAGATCGTGTTCGAGATGCTCGCCATCAACGGGATCGTCGCCGAGGACGACCACCTCCCCCGGTTCCTCGACGCGCTCGCCGACTCCTTCGGAGCCCGGCGCAGGCGCCTGGCCAAGGAGGGCAGGATGATGTCCGGCGCCCGCGACGCACTGAAGGCCGTGGCGAGGCTCGACGGCGTGGTCCAGTCGGTGCTCACCGGCACGATCAAGAGCAACGCGGCGCACAAGCTGACCGCGTTCGGCCTCGACAGGCACATCGATTTCGAGATCGGCGGTTACGGCGAGGAGGTCTATCCCAAGGCGACCCTCCTGCAGGTCGCGCAGGGACGCGCCAAGCGGAAGTACGGGGCGACCTTCGACGGGCGCAACACGGTGCTGGTCGGCGACTCGGCCAGGGATGTCCAGGCCGCCAGGATCGCCGGGGCCGCGATGATCGGGATCGCCTCGGGGCGTTCCCTCCCCGCCGAACTGCACGAGGCGGGAGCCGACGTGGTCCTGCCCGACCTCTCCAACCCCTCCGAGGTCGTCGCCGCCGTCGCCGGTCTCACCTCTCCGGCCCGGCGCGCCGGCCACTTCCCCGCGGACCGCTGACCTCCGGCCCCCTGCGGCGGCCAACGACCGTACGGGGGCGAATCGCGCGGAGTCCGGCGCTGTCCGGCGCTGTCTTTCGCTGTCCGTCGCTGTCCTTCGTCACCGGTCGGCCCCACATGCCCGGCGGCGATCCATGTCCCCGGCCCGATGCCGCTCGTTCCCTTCGGAAGGTCCGTACGTGTGCGTCCCACACCGGGGGGCCGGAGGGTGTGTGGTCCCGGGGGATGACATTCGGGTGGGGCACCGAGAGGATGGAGTCATGGTTGAGGAAGGTGCGCCGCTCTGGGAGCCGTCCCCGGAGATCGTGAGAAACGCCAAGGTCACCCGCTACGCGGAATGGCTGGGCCGGTCCGGTGACTACGAGTCCCTGTGGCGGTGGTCGGTCGACGCGCCCGAGGAGTTCTGGACGTCGATCTGGGACTACTTCGGGGTGGTGGGGGAGCGCGGCGACGGGCCCGTCATGTCGGGGGAGATGCCCGGCACCGAGTGGTTCGCCGGGTCGACGCTGAACTACGCGGCGAACGCGCTGCGCGGGGCCGCGTCCGACCCCGGGCGGCTCGCGGTGGTCTCCCGCGACGAGGCGGGCGGGCGCCGGGCGCTCACCCTGGGAGAACTCGCCGAGGAGGTGGCGCGGGTCCGTACGGGGCTCGCCGCGCTGGGTGTCGGGCGCGGTGACCGGGTGGCGGCCTACCTGCCGAACGTCCCCGAGGCGCTGATCGCCTTCCTCGCGACCGTCTCCCTGGGCGCCGTCTGGTCCTCCTGCTCGCCCGACTTCGGCGCGCCCAGCGTGATCGACCGTTTCACCCAGATCGAGCCGAAGGTGCTCGTCGCGGTGGACGGCTACGACTACAACGGCAGGCGCTTCGACCGGAGCGCGGTCGTCCAGGACATCGCCGCCAAGCTGCCGACCCTGGTGGCGCGGGTGCGCGTCCCGGCCCAGGACGCGTTCGGCGCCGACACCTCCGGTACGGCACAGCAGGCGGCCGTGACCGGTGACGGCGTCCGTACGGTGGGCTGGGCGGAGGTACGCGCCGTCGCGGGACCGCTCGACTTCGAGCCGGTGCCGTTCGGGCACCCGCTCTGGATCGTCTACTCCTCGGGCACCACCGGGTTGCCCAAGCCGATCGTGCACGGTCACGGCGGCGTGGTGCTCGAGCACCTCAAGGCGCTCTCCTTCCACCAGGACCTGGGCGAGGGCGACGTCTTCTTCTGGTACACCACGACCGGCTGGATGATGTGGAACTACCTCGTCGGCGGCCTGCTGGTCGGCTCGGCCGTGGTGCTCTACGACGGGGCGGCGACCTACCCGGAGACCGGCGCGCTCTGGCGGCTCGCCGCCGAGGAGGGGGTCACCTACTTCGGTACGGGGGCTCCGTACGTGATCGCGTCCATGAAGGCCGGCCTGGAGCCGTCCGGTCTCGACCGGCTGCGTGGCCTCGGCTCCACCGGCTCGCCGCTGCCGCCCGAGGGGTTCGCCTGGGTGCACGACGTGATGCCGGAGGTCCAGCTCGGCTCGTTCTCCGGCGGCACCGACGTGTGTACCGGTTTCGTGGGCGCCGTACCGCTGCTCCCGGTCCGTGCGGGGGTGATCCCGTGCCGCTGCCTGGGGGCGAGGGTCGAGTCCTTCGACCCGTCGGGCGCGTCGGTGGTCGGCGAGGTGGGCGAGCTGGTGCTGACTTTGCCGATGCCGTCGATGCCGGTGATGTTCTGGAACGACCCCGACGGGTCCCGCTACCGCGACAGCTACTTCTCCGAGTATCCGGGCGTCTGGCGGCACGGCGACTGGATCAAGATCCTTCCCGATGGCGGCTGCGTGATCTACGGCCGCTCCGACTCGACCCTGAACCGGGGCGGTGTCCGGATGGGCACCAGCGAGTTCTACCGCGTGGTGGAGCGCTTCGAGGAGATCACCGACAGCCTGGTGATCGACACCGGCCGGCTCGGTCAGGAGGGTCGCCTGCTGCTGTACGTCACCATGGCCGAGGGGGCACCCCTGGACGACGATCTGGTCGGGCGCCTGCGCAGGGAGCTGAGGGAAGGTCTCTCACCGCGCCACGTGCCGAACGAGATCATCGAGGTTCCCGGCATCCCCCGTACTCTCAGCGGCAAGAAGCTGGAGGTCCCCATCCGTAAGATCCTCCTCGGTGCCGCCCCGGAAAAGGCCGCCAACCTCGACGCGATGGCCAACCCCGAGGTCCTGTCCCACTTCGTACCGGGAGCCGACGTCACCCGGCACTGACCTCCCAGGAACCGCGGGCACGCGGCGCCGACCGCCCCCGGAGCCACGCGGCGTCGACCGTTCGGGGACCGGTGCCACGCGGCACCGACCTCCCGGGAGCGGTGTCACCCGGCACCGGCCGTCCCTCGGGAGCGGCGTCATGCCGCTCTGGCCTCCCGAGGAGCGGCGTCATGCCGCTCTGGCCTCCCGAGGAGCGGCGTCACGCCGCTCTGGCTCCCGGGAAGCGGTGTCGCGCGGCACCGGCCTGCCGGGGAGCGGCGTCGCACGACGGCGGCCGCCGCTCGGGAGCGGTGTCACGCGGCCTTCGGGGGTCAGATCCCCTGGGGAAGGCGGAACAGGCGGCCCGGGTCACGGGCGGCCTTGACCTGGGCGAGCCTGGTGGCGTTGCCCCCGTAGTAGGCGGCGCGCCAGCCGCCGAGCTCAGGGTCGACGTAGTTGACGTACGCGTGGTCGCCGAAGTGGGGTCGCATCGCCGCGCGCGCGGTCCTGGTCCAGACCTTCGCGCCGAGGCGGTGGGCGTAGTACTGCACGCTGTAGAGGGCGGTCCGGTGCGGGAAGGCCGTGGCGTCGGGGCGGACCCTGGCGACGGCGCCGCCGAGGGCGTCCAGCAGCACGGTGTGCTCGCCGGGGCGGGCGACCTGGGCGACGAGGGCCTTGGCCCCGGCCTCGGAGAGCGGGCGGTAGGCCATGTGCGACCTGGCGGTGAAGTTGCCCCTGGACAGCCGCCCGCCCCGGGCCTGTCCGGGCAGGGTGGCGGGCAGGCGGCACTCGGCGACCGAACGCGAGGCGCAGCCCGCCATGATGAGCATCGCCCGGCGGTAGGAGGTCTGGGTGACGGAACTCGACGACGGCGACCCGGCCGCGTCGGCGAGCCGGTCGAGCAGCCGTTCGCAGCCGGCCTTGCCGCCGAGGTAGAGCCCGACGACCTCCACGTCCGTCCCGCCGTTGCGGCTCAGGTGCATCCCCGACCACATGGCGTCGGGAGCCGAGGGAGCCCACGCCTGCCAGGCGCGCAGGGCCTTCACCGCCTTCGACCACGGCCAGTGCAGGAAGAACACCGTGACCTCACGGGTGGGGTGGGTGCGGAACTCGAAGGAGACCGCCACGCCGAGGTTGCCCCCGCCGCCGCCCCGCGAGGCCCAGTACAGGTCGGCGTTGTGGTTCGCGTCGCAGGTCAGCAGCCGTCCGTCGGCCGTGACGATCTGGACCGACTCCATCACGTCGCAGGTCAGCCCGTACTTCCTGGAGACCACGCCGATGCCGCCGCCCAGGGTCAGCCCGCTCACCCCGACCGTCGCGCAGGTGCCCGCGGGGACGCTGACCCCGCTCGCGGCCAGCTTGTCGTAGAGGTCGATCAGCTTGGCGCCCGCCCCGACGGTCGCGCGCCCCGAGGAGTGGGCGACCTTGTTCATCCGGGACACGTCGAGGACGAGACCGTTCCCGGTGGACCAGCCCGCGTAGGAGTGGCCGCCGGAGCGTACGGCGAGCGGCAGTTTCAACCGGCGCGCGAAGCCGACGCACTCGGCGACGTCGGAGGGGTTGGCGCAGAGGGCCACCCCCGCGGGCCGGATCGCGTCGAAGGTGGGGTTGAACAGCTTCCTGGCGCCGGGGTACGCGGCGTCGCCGGGCCGGATGAGCTTGCCGTCCAGCCCTTCGGCGAGCGCCCGCCAGTCGGCGGGCCGTGGCGCGCCCGCGGCGCCCTTGGCGGTGGTGTCGGCCTGGGCGCCGTTCATGCCGACGGCGCCCAGGGGGGATAAGCCCTGAGCGCCCAGCGTGAGGGCGGCGAGGCCGCCGGTTCGAAGGAATGCCCGCCTGTCCGGGGGGGTCGGCATGTTCTTACTCCCGAGATTCGGTGTCACCTGCCTGATAAGGACGGCCACACCGCCCTTCAGGTTGATCACGTTCGCATCACGTCCCCTGAACCACGCGCAGTGCGAGGGCCGGGCACATCTCGACGGCCCTGCGGGCCATCCGCCGGAACTGGGCGGGTACGGTGTCGCGGCTGAACACCGGGTAGCCGTGCTCGTCGAGGTGGACGAGGTCGGGGGCGAGTTGAGCGCACAGGCTGTGGCCCTGGCAGCGGGTCCAGTCCACGGTGAGCTTCACCTCCGGCTCGTTCTCCTGCGGGGGCAGGGGGAGCACACCGTGCACCGGGCGCCCGCAGCCGCCGCGCAGCAGGTGCTCCTCGATGTCCTCGGGGAAGGCGTCCAGCGCCGACAGTACGAACCTGGACGTTCCGTCGGGGTGGAAGCACGCTCCCCTGCCCTTCACGCTCGCGGACCTGCTCCGCAACTCGTCCAGGGCGGAGGCGGACCCGTTCACGAGCTCGGCCATCGACTGCGCGACGTCCGGGAGGCCGAGGCGGCAGGGGCCGCACTGCCCCGACGACTGGGCGGCGAGGTATCTCGCGACCCTGACCGTCTCGCCCAGCGGGCAGGTCTCCCCGCCGAGCGGCACGATGATCCCGGCGCCGAGCTGGCCGCCCGCCTCCGCGATGCCCTGACGGGAGACGGTCGCCACGGCCGCGGCGTCCGCGTGCAGCCACGCGCCGTGGTAGCCGCCGACCAGCACCCCGTCGCCGGTCGAGGCCTGGCAGGCGTCCAGGACCGCGTACAGCGGGGTGCCGGTCGCGACCTCGACCACGGCGGGGGCCTTGGCCGAGCCGCCCACGGTGAGCAGGACCGTCCCCGGCTCGCGTGCCGTGCCGACGTCGGCGTACCGTTCCGCGCCCAGGGTGGCGAGGACCGCGAGCTGGGCGTACGTCTCGGCGTTGGACAGCAGGGTGGGCAGCCCGTTCACGCCGCTCTCCACGGCCCGTACCTTGCGGCCGGGCGGCTCGCCGACCTGGCCGTTCACCGAACGGACCAGGGCGCCGCCCTCGCCGGAGATGAACCTCTCGACGATGCCGACCACCCGGACCCGGTCACTGATGCCCCGCTCCTCGACCGCGGCTGCCACGGACGACTGGCCCATGCCGCCCTCGACGGTCGCGATCACGACCTGTTTGGCGCCGATCGCGTCCGCCGCGAGGAGCGCGCCCTCGATGACCAGGTGGGGGGTCCTGGTGAGCAGCATCGTGTCCTTGCTGCTCGCGGGCTCGCCCTCGGCCGCGTTGACCAGGACGATCTTGTCGGCCTTCTTGTCCATCACCGCGCGGACCTTGCGGGCGAAGGGGAACGCGGCCCCGCCGCGCCCGCGCATGTCCACCTCGTCGGCGAGCGCCGCGAGCTCCTCACCGGACATGCTCGGCGCGGTGCCGTGCATGTCGCGGTGTTCCGCGAGGTCCATCCTGCGGCAGTCGTCGAGTCCGGCGGTCAGCCTGGCCGGCCCCAGCCGGCGAACGGGTGGGACACGGTAGGGAATCATCCGACATCTCCGATACGGCGAAGCTCCGGCTGCTCCTCACGGACGATGCGCGGGATGCGGCCGACGATGCTCGTGGGCGGGGTCAGGCTGGTGGGCGAGGTCGTCTCCATCCCGACCGGCGCTGCGACCGGCACCGCGGCGGGCACCGCCACCGGCGCCTCCTCGGGTACGAAGATCGGCTTGGGCTGCAGTTCGGAGATCACCCGGATCAGCAGGGCGGCTCCCACCGCGACCAGGCAGACCACGTAGCTCCAGGTCACCCACTCGGCGGGCGCGCGGCCCGCGGTCAGCCCGTGCAGGACCGCCATCGGCCACGCCAGGTAGGCGGAGCCGTGCAGCATGCGCCAGAGCCACGGCCTGCTGTTCTCCGCGAACCTGGCACGGGCCACCCCGGTGAGGAAGACGAGGATCATCAGGTCGGAGGCGATGGCGCCGAAGCCGACGTACAGGCCCTGGCCGCTCGCCGAGAGCGGGATCACGACGGAGGGGAGAGACGTCCTGCTTTCGATGATCTTCATCGTGACGTGGATGGCGAGGAAGCCCATGCCGGCCATGGCGGTGGCCCGGTGGGCGAGCTGCGACCGGATCCTGCCCAGGACGGGCAGCACGATCCGGTCGGCGGAGAGCAGGCCGAGCGCCACGGTCACGGTGAGCGACACGAGGGCGATCACGCCGGAGAAGAACGAGAAGACGCCGCGGACGGCGGCGGCCACCTCCATGCCGGGCGCCGTACGCCCGAGCATCAGGAGGCCGACCACGGAGACCGTGATCGTGACACCGAGGCCGATCCTGGCGGGCCTCTGGTCGAGGCTGATCCCGGCCTCGGACCGGGTGTGCCTCGGAGTCCGTCTGTTACCCACCTGTTGCTCCTGTCTGCGAAGCGGCTCGGACGACGGCTGCGTCCGAGGGGGATGGACTCTGATATCGCGAGATGCCGCCCCCCGTTTCCGCGGGGTGTGGAAGAGGCGCGGAGACGGGGAGCGGCGGTCCCGGGAGGGGTTCCGTCAGCAGCGACGGTTCCTGTTGATGCAGTCGACCGCGAACCTCATCAGCCGGTCGGGCATCACGTTGGCGAAGTCGGCGTGGTCGGTGACGGGGTTGTGCCGTTGCTCGGGGAAGGCGTCCAGCGCGAAGGACGCGGTGCGCGGTGTGGCGTAGAACAGGCTCATCCGCAGCTGTGGGATCGCCCTGGTGCCGGACGGGCAGGCGCCGTTCGCGTCGGGGAACACCACGTGCGTGCGGTGGTTGGCGCTGTCGTTGTTCTGGCCGTCCCAGCAGCTGGGGAAGTCCAGGATCCGGACGAGCAGGCTGCCGCGCGGGCAGAGCGGATACTTGGTGGTGATCCGGTTGGTGAACCCGGTGCAGGTCCACTTGGCGAGGGCGTTCGCGCCGCCGTTGGTGGCGGCCTTGGCGTCGCCGGTGAGCATCCTGATGAAGCGCGGCATCGGGCTCACCCTGGAGACCGGGTTCCCGCGGAACTGCAGGCTCACCTGGCGGGCCCGCATGATGGTGCCGACGTTGCCGTCCGGGTCGTTCGCGTTGGCGTCGCTCGTACGGTCGCGAAGGACCGGCCAGAAGTAGGTCGAGCGGTCGTTGAACGCGCACGTGGTGCCCGCGGCGGCCAGTGACTGGTCCGTGGAGAAGGCGTCGGTCGACAGGTTGCCGACGTAGTCGTGGATGTGGTGGGCGCCGTTGGACACGCCGGGGGCCACGATGAAGTTGTCGGAGTTGTGGTGGCCGTTCCTGTTCGTGCCGCACTGGGAGGTGAAGACGCCGCCGGAGCCGCCGCGCCGGGTCCGGACGTCCTGGAAGTTGCGCGGGACTCGCCGGATGTCGATGAAGTCCTCGGGGAACGGCCCGAGGTCGGCGCACTCGGCCTCCTCACCGCCGGGCGGGGGAGCGGAGGTCTCACCGGGTGCCGGGTTCGCGGGCGGGTCGGCGGGCGGGGCGTCGGTCGGCGGAGTGTCGGCGGGGTTCTGCGTGGGCGCCTGGTTCGGCCGGCGGCGGGCATTGGCGTCGCTGCCGTCGTTACCGTCGCCGCCCAGGGTCTGTGCCTCCTGGTCGGCGAACTCGTCGGGGGTGGCGGGGTCGGTGGGGGAGGCCGGGATGAGGCTTCCGCCCGCGGGAGGCGCGTCGGCGGGCTGGTCCTGAGGGAGCTGATCCTGAGCGGGCTGGTTCTGGGCCGGCTGGTCTTGAGCGGGCTGGTCCTGGGGGGGAGCGTCCTGTGGAAGTTGGTCCTGGGCCGGCTGGTCCTGCGGAGGGGCGTCCTGCGCGGGCTGGTTCTGGTTCTGGCCCTGATCCTGTTGGTTCTGATTCTGGTTCTGCTGCCCCTGGTCCTGCTGACTTCGCTGGTTCTGCCGGTTCTGGTTCTGTTGCTCGGCGGGGTCGCAGTGATCACCGTAGGCGGGGGTCGTGACCGCCACCGTGAACGTGACGGTGGTGAGCGTGCCGGCGGCCAGTACCAGCGCCGACAGGGAGGCCATCGAGCGTTTCATGATCTTCAAGCGATTTCTCTCCTCACAGGTGTGTCGAGAGCGGAGGCGGGCGGCGGCGGTGCGGGCATCGGAGGCTCGGGCAGGTCCGAGTAGTCGACCAGCCCGGTGCTCTCCAGCAGGGTCATGTGCTTCATGACCACCTCGACCGCCCGCTGGGCGAATGTCCTGACCAGGTCGTTGCGGGTGCCGGCTCGTACGCCGGCGACCACCCCGAAGACCTTTCCGTGGGCCTGCCGCAGCAGCCGGGCGAACAGGAGGTCGTACTCGGCGCCCGCCTTCACCGCCGTCAGCTGCGCCATCCAGGACTGCTGGTCGGCGTTGGCCTGGTCGGGCAGCGGCACGTTCAGTTTGGCCGCGAGGGCGCGGACCTCCTCGTCGAGCTTGAGGTGGTCGGTCATCAGGTGCATGCCGACCTCCTTCACCCGTTTGCTCGCCGCCCGCTGCTGGGCCTGCTGGCCGCTGGGAATCTCCCAGAGCCCGGCCAGGCGGACCTTGACCAGCAGGTCGCGATCGGCCGGACCCAGGGGGCCCTGAGGGGTCTGGACCCAGCTCTGATCGGCCAGTGCACCGCCGCCGGGAGGGGTGATCAGGACGACCGCCACGGCGGCGACCGCGATGAAGACCCCGAACAGCAGGGGTTCGCCGTTCTTGAAGCGGCGGAACAGTGATCTGAACATGGCCCGGCCCCGCTCTCAGATACCGGCCGCCACCGGGGCCTTCTCGGCGCCCGGCGCGGTGACGAACGTGCCGCCCGGCCCGTGAGGGGCCGGGTGCGTGAGGAGGAGGACAGTTCCGACCGGCCACGGGATGTGCCGCACCGCCATGTCGTTTCCTTTCCCCGGGGCCCGCCGATGCGGGCGCACTTGGTGGGAGGTACGCGGCACTGCCCGGGGTGGTTCAGCAGAAGTGATGAGATAGTTAGAAATGACTGGAGTTGCCAGAGATGCAGACGGGACGGATAACGAAGGTGTAAAGATGTGCCCGTGCGTCAACTCGACAGTCGGTTCGAGAGCGCGGACACCGATGTCCTCCTGGTAGAAGATCTGTACCGAGAGTTCGGTGTACCCCTGCTCCGCCATGTGCGTAAGGCCACCGGTAACGATCTGCAGTGGGCAGAGGACGTCGTCCAGGAGACGCTCGTCCGTGCCTGGCGTAACGCAGGGAGGTTGCAACGAGAGCCCGGCCTTCTGTGGGCCTGGCTCCTGACCGTCGCCCGTCGTATCGTCATCGACGGGCGCCGTAGACGAGGCACCCGACCACAGGAGGTCGAACCCGCCGACGCGAACGCCGTGCCCGTTCCCGACGGGGCCGATCGCGCGCTGGAGGCGATGGTCGTCGCCGAGGCGCTGCGAGAACTGTCCCCAGAACACCGTGAAGTCATCGAGCACACTTACCTGCGGGACCGTACGATTAACGAGGCGGCGGAAATCCTCGGGATACCGCCGGGTACGGTCAAGTCCCGGCTCTACTACGGGATCCGGGCTCTCCGAAAGGTCTTGAAGGAGAGAGGTGTCGCGAGCTGATGTTGCCCTCCCCGCATCATGACGTGGCGGCGTACGCGCTCGGGGTGCTCGACGAAGAGGATCACGAGACGTTCCAACGCCATCTCATGGCCTGCGAGGAGTGCCAGGTCGAGCTCCGGGAACTCGGCGAGGTTCCCGGATTTCTCGATGCGGTGAAGCGGGACCGCTCCAATGTCGTGGACGATGACCGCACGCCACATTGACGTTTAGCTGCTTTTGGGGTGATATCAGGAACGGTGGTACGTCCCGGTCAACGAGGATCGGGACAGACGGCCACTGGAGGTGTCGTGCCGCGGGCCATGCCCGATGGGCGGAGCGCGGGTCGGTCGACCCCGATCGCCGGGCGAGGCGTCCGGGGCGAGGCCAGACTCGCCCGGCTGCGCCGTAGCCCTTCCGAGGTGACCCTGTGGAATGATTGCCCCACCGCCACCTCGTGGGGAGAACCCGCCGTCTCCGACCAGGAGCCCTTCCGTTCCCCGTTGGCAGCGGCGAGAGACCGCGGTTCCCATGACGAGCCGTGGCGCCTGGCCGCGATCCCGATCACCCAACAAGAGACGATCACCCCGTGGTGGGCGTTTCGTGCCCCCGCTGCCGGGGAGCTGAATGTGGCCGGAAACGGGCGGCAGGGCGAGGGCACCACATCCCCGAGGGCGCGGGCGACATCACTTTCTCTCCGCCGGGCACCATTTCCGCGGAGCTTATGAGATTCCATCCTGGAGTCTCACCCAACCATGCAGAACCCCTCACAAAGGAGTGAGAGCGACATGCCGCTCGACGAGGCCAAGGACGAGCTGCTGAGGAGTGCCGCGGAGACATGCGCGCGCACACCGGGCAGTGATCACGTGAGCGTGGAGGAGGCGCTCGCCTTCCTACGGCTCTACTACCGGCATGTCGCCCCCGAGGACCTGCTCGGCCGCGACCTGGTCGACGTGTACGGCCCGGCGATGGTCCAGCGGCGGCTCGCCGAGCAACGCCCCCAGGGCCGCGCCCTGGTGCGCGCCTACACCCCCACCTCCGAGGAGCAGGGCTGGGCCCGCGGGTTCTCCGTCGTGGAGATCGTCACCGACGACATGCCCTTCCTCGTCGACTCGGTGACCATGGAGCTCAACCGGCACGGCGTCGGCACCCACCTGATCGTCCACCCGCAGATGCGCGTGCGCAGGGACATGACGGGCAAGCTGCTCGGCCGCGACGAGGAGGACGTCACCGGGCAGGTGCTCGCCGAGTCCTGGATGCACTTCGAGATCGACAGGCAGAACGACGAGGCCGCGCTCAAGGCGATCGAGACCGACCTGCAGCGCGTCCTGGAGGACGTGCGCGGCGCCGTCGAGGACTTCGCCAAGATGCGGGCGCTCGCCCTGCGGACCGCCGAGGACGTCTCCGTCAACCCGCCGCCCCTCGACCCTGCGGGGGTGGAGGACAGCCTGGAGCTGCTGCGCTGGCTCGCCGACGGGCACTTCACCTTCCTCGGCTACCGCGAGTACCGCCTGGAGGAGGGCGAGGAGGGCGACAGGCTGCACCCGATCCCCGGGACGGGGCTGGGCATCCTCCGCGGCGACAGCGCCGACTCGGGCAGCTTCGCCGCGCTCCCGCCCGACCTGCGCGCCAAGGCCCGCGAGAAGCAGCAGATGCTGATCGTCACCAAGGCCAACAGCCGCGCCACCGTCCACCGCTCCGCCTACCTCGACTACGTGGGCGTCAAGCTCTTCGACGCCTCGGGCGAGGTCGTCGGCGAGCGGCGTTTCCTCGGCCTCTTCACCCACGTGGCCTACAGCGAGTCGATCTCGCGCGTCCCGGTGCTCCGGCGCAAGCTGGCCGAGGTGCTCGTGCTCGCCGGGCTGACCGCCGACAGCCACGACGGCAAGGATCTCATCGAGATCCTGGAGACCTTCCCCAGGGACGAGCTCTTCCAGACCTCGGTGGATCAGCTGCTGCCGATCGCCCTCGGCGTGCTCAGGCTCCGCGAGCGCAAACAGGTCAAGGTCTTCCTGCGTCCGGACGACTACGGCCGCTACGTCTCGTGCCTGGTCTACCTGCCGCGCGACCGCTACACCACCAAGATCCGTATCAAGCTGCAGGACATCCTGCTCAGGACGCTCGGCGCCACCACCTTCGACTACAGCGCGATGATCGGAGAGTCGGCACTCGCCAGGCTGCACGTGGTCGTGCGCGGTGAGCGTGGCAGGCCGCTGCGCGTCGACACGGTGAACGTCGAGGAGCTGGAGGCGAGGCTCGCCGCGGCCACCAGGTCCTGGGAGGACGACCTGGCCTCCGCGATCACCGAGCTGTGCCCCGAGGGCGAGGTTTCCAAGCTCGTCCGCCGCTACGTCCAGGCGTTCCCCGAGGGCTACAAGGCCGACTTCCCGGCCCGGATGGCGGTCGCCGACCTGCGCCGCCTGGAGGATCTCGCCGCCTCCTCGGACGAGATCGAGATGAACCTCTACGAGCCGCACGACGCGACGGAGGGCGAGCGCCGCTTCAAGCTCTACCGCCTCGGCGCGCCGGTCTACCTCTCGCACGTGCTGCCGCTGCTCCAGCGGATGGGCGTGGAGGTGGTCGACGAACGGCCGTACGAGGTCGACCGCGACGGGGATCCGGCGACCAAGGACGCCTGGATCTACGACTTCGGCCTGCGCTACACGCCCTCGCCCGAGGTCGACAGGGATGAGTTCAAGCGGCTCTTCCAGGACGCGTTCGGCGCATTATGGGCAGGGCGGGTGGAGAACGACGGGTTCAACGGCCTCGTCCTGGCCGCCGGGCTCACCTGGGAGCAGGTCGAGATCCTGCGCGTGTACGCCAGGTATCTGCGCCAGGCGGGCACCGCGTTCAGCCAGGAGTACATCGAGCGGGTGCTGACGGGCAACGTGCGGCTCGCCCGGCTGCTGGTGCGCCTGTTCGAGGCGAGGCTGAACCCGCGGCGCCCGGCCGAGGTCCGCTCCGACCTGTCCGAGGCGCTGCGCGAGGAGATCCTCGCGGCCCTGGACGACGTGGCCTCGCTGGACGAGGACCGGATCCTGCGGGCCTACCTGGAGATGATCGGGGCCACCCTGCGGACCAACTACTTCCAGCGGGTCGACGGCGAGCGCAAGCCGTACATCAGCCTGAAGCTCGACTCGCCGTCGATCAGCGTGCTGCCGCTGCCCCGGCCCGCGTACGAGGTGTTCGTCTACTCGCCCAGGGTCGAGGGCGTGCACCTGCGCTTCGGCAAGGTCGCGCGGGGCGGGCTGCGCTGGTCGGACCGGATGGAGGACTTCCGTACGGAGGTGCTCGGGCTGGTGAAGGCGCAGATGGTGAAAAACACCGTCATCGTCCCCACCGGCTCCAAGGGTGGCTTCGTCGTGAAAAATCCGCCGAAGTCGGGGTCGCGGGAGGACACCCTGGTCGAGGGCATCGCCTGCTACCGGATGTTCATCTCCGGCCTGCTCGACCTCACCGACAACCTCGTCGACGGCGAGGTGGTCCCGCCCGCCGACGTCGTCAGGCACGACGGCGACGACACCTACCTGGTGGTCGCCGCCGACAAGGGCACCGCGACGTTCTCCGACATCGCCAACGCGGTGGCCAAGGAGTACGGCTTCTGGCTGGGCGACGCCTTCGCCTCCGGCGGCTCGATCGGCTACGACCACAAGGCGATGGGCATCACCGCGAGGGGCGCCTGGGAGTCGGTCAAGTACCACTTCCGCACGACCGGCGTCGACATCCAGAACACCGACTTCACCGTCGCCGGAATCGGCGACATGTCCGGTGACGTGTTCGGCAACGGCATGCTGCTCTCCCGGCACATCCGGCTGGTCGCCGCGTTCGACCACCGGCACATCTTCGTCGACCCCCGGCCCGACGTCGCGGTGAGCTACGCCGAGCGCGCCCGGCTCTTCGCGCTGCCCCGCAGTTCCTGGGAGGACTACGACGCCTCGCTCATCTCCGCGGGAGGCGGCGTCTGGCCCCGCACGGCCAAGTCGATCCCCGTCTCCGCGCAGACGCGCGCCGCGCTCGGCATCGACGCCGACGTGACGTCGCTCGCCCCGGCCGACCTGATCAGCGCCATCCTGCGGGCCCCGGTCGACCTGCTGTGGAACGGCGGCATCGGCACCTACGTCAGGGCGTCGAGCGAGTCCAACGCCGACGTCGGCGACAAGGCCAACGACGGCCTGCGGGTCACCGCCGGCGAACTGCGCTGCAAGGTGATCGGCGAGGGCGGCAACCTGGGCTTCACCCAGCTCGCCCGGATAGAGTTCGCGCTCAACGGCGGCCTGGTCAACACCGACTTCATCGACAACTCCGCCGGGGTGGACACCTCCGACCACGAGGTCAACATCAAGATCCTGCTGGACCGGGCCGTCCGCGACGGGGAGCTCACCGACAAACAGCGTAACCAGCTCTTCCTCGACATGACCGACGAGGTGGCCGAGCTCGTCCTGCGCGACAACTACGACCAGAACGTGGTGCTCGCCGCCGCCCGCGAGCAGGCCCCCGACATGCTGCACGTCCACTCGCGTCAGCTGCGCAGGCTGGAGCGGGCCGGGCTGCTCAACCGGGAGCTGGAGTTCCTGCCGTCGGACAAGATGCTCGCCGAGCGGCGTCAGGCCAGGCTCGGGCTGACCGCGCCGGAGTTCTCCGTGCTGCTCGCCTACACCAAGCTGGTGACCGACGCCGAGATCCTCGCCTCCGACCTGCCCGACGACCCCTACCTCGCCTCCTGGCTGGTGTCCTACTTCCCCTCCGCGCTGCGCGACGCCCGGATCCGCACCTACATGGACACCCACCCGCTGCGCAGGGAGATCATCACCACCGGGGTGGTGAACGACCTGGTCAACTCCAGCGGGACCACCTTCCTGTTCCGCATCGGCGAGGAGAGCGGCGCGTCCACCCCCGACATCGCCCGCGCCTACCTGGTCACGCGCGAGGTCTTCGACATGCCCAACCTCTGGCGCCAGATCGAGGAGCTGGACAACAAGGTCGACACCCCCACCCAGATCGCGATGGAGCTGGAGGCCCGCAAGCTCGTCGAGCGGGGTACCCGCTGGTTGCTGGGCAACCGGCGCCCGCCGCTGGACCTCGCCTCCACCGTCGGCTTCTTCGCCAAGGGGATGAACGGCCTGCTGCCGCACCTGCCCAAGCTGCTGACCGGGGTCGACCTGTCCGCGTTCGAGGAGCGGCGCGACGGCTTCGTCTCCCGGGGCGTCCCGGCCGAGCTGGCCGAGCGCGTCGCGGCGATGGTGCCCGCCTACTCCACGTTCGACCTGGTCGAGGTGGCCGCACGCACCGGCCGTCCCGTGCACGACGTCGCCGAGGTCTACTTCGACCTCGCCGACCGGCTCCAGCTCTCCAGGCTGCGCGAGCGCGTCGTCGCGCTGCCCAGGGACAGCCGCTGGAACTCCATGGCGCGGGCCGCACTCCGTGACGACCTCTACGCCGCGCACGCCGCGCTCACCCACGGCGTCCTGACGCACAGCACCCCCGGACTGTCGCCGGAGGAGCGGCTGGCACGCTGGACCGAGGCGAACTCGGCGGCGGTCTCGCGGGCGCGGCAGACCCTGTCGGAGATCTGGGAGAGCGACAACTTCGACCTCGCGACCCTCTCGGTGGCACTGCGCGCGATCCGCACGCTGGTGGCCACCATCAACCTCCCGCACACCGGCGCCTGACCCGCCCGACGCCCGGCCGGGCCTCCTTTCATCGGGGTCCGGTCGGGCGGCGCGCCACACGGTAGGCGCGTCGCCCGGTATGACGGGTCCGGTTTCCCGCGGCACGGGCCGGTGCGCGGCCGGTCCGGGCCCGCGGGCTCCGTACGAACTCGGTGAACCTCGCACGGCTCGCGCGGGAGGGGGAACCTAGCTCACGATGACCTTGGTGAGACCGCCGAGATAGCCGATCACCTTGGCCGCGTGGCCGCTGTCCTTGGCCGGGACCGTGCTCACGTACAGCTGCGTCTCCACCGTGCGCAGCTCCTTGAGGATGAACCGCTCCTTCGTCAGCTTCCTGGCCTCGGGTGGGATACGGGTGTCCGACCCGCACGGGGTGACCTTGATCGACCGTGTCGTCGTCCTGATGAGGGAGTACAGGACGAGAGCGCCCCCGTCGGCGGTGCGCAGCGCGTGAACCGGGTAGTCGCTCGCCGCGAAGATCGAGTCGTAGCCCAGGCAGTTGTTCTTCTCCTCCGCGCGCCTCCTGGTGATCTCGTCGGCGAGCCCCGTGGTGTGCGGGCCCTCCTCGATCAGCCCCGTCGCGAACCCCCGCTCGCCCTCCTCCGCCGAGGTCGCGTGCAGCGGGGCCATCAGGCGCGGGCTGATCGCCACCGTCGCGTCCTCCTCGCCCAGCGCCGTCGCGTACCCCTCGGTGTCCGTGACGACCTCCGGGGGCCGGACGCCCTCGTCGAGCAGGGAGGTCGAGCTGACCCGCCAGTCCTCACCGCCCTGCCGCATCAGGGTGAGCACGGCGGTGCGCACCTCGCCCGAGGACTCCTCGCGGTCCACGAACGCGGCGAACCAGAGCGGACCCTGCTGGTTGCGCGGGACGAGCAGCCGGGGAGTGCCCCACGTGTAGTGGGGAATGTCCTCGGCGGAGCCGCTGAAGGCCGCGATGGTGAGGGCCTCCTGCCCGTCGCGGGTCTGCTCCAGCATGAGCCTGCGGTCGGCGTCCAGGTGCGGCGTCGCCGCTCCCAGCACCCCGTCGGCGCCCACGACGCCCGCGAGAGCCCTCTTCGCCTCGGCGAGCGTGACCGGGGGCGGCGAGGGGGTGGCCGTGGGGCGGGCGGTCGGCGTGACGGCGTCGGCCGAAGGGCTCCGCTCGGGCCGGCCGTCGCCGGAACCCGAACACGCCGCGGTCGCGGTGATCAACGCCAGCGCGAGTGCGAGCACACCCCGTCGCCCGTTTTCGCGCACGTACACCTCCCGATACTCCCCGATGCGGGCCATGCTAGCCATGGTGGGGGAGCCTGCCGTACACGATGGGGTTCGGAGGTCGCGTACCCTTTACAGACGTGGCACTCATCGATCCGGCAGAACAGATCAACGAGCTTACCGGGACGCTGAACAGCATCCAGGACGTGCTCGACCTTGGCGCGATGCGCAAGCAGATCGAGGAGCTGGAGGATCAGGCCGCCGCCCCCGACCTGTGGAACGACCAGGAACGCGCGCAGAAGGTCACCAGCAGGCTCTCCTATCTCCAGGGCGAGATCAACAGGATCGAGTCGCTGGAGCAGCGGCTGGACGACCTCTCCGTCCTGTACGAACTCGCCGCCGACGAGGGAGACGACGACACGCGGGAGGAGGCCGACCGCGAGCTGGAGTCCCTGCGGGGCGACATCGGCGCCCTGGAGGTCCGCACCCTCCTGTCCGGGGAGTACGACGCCCGCGAGGCGGTCGTCACGATCCAGTCACAGGCGGGCGGTGTGGACGCGGCCGACTGGGCCCAGATGCTCCAGCGGATGTACCTACGGTGGGCCGAGCGCAAGGGCTACCCGACCGACATCTACGAGACCTCCTACGCGGAGGAGGCGGGCATCAAGTCGACGACCTTCACCGTCAAGGCCCCCTACGCGTACGGCACGCTACGCGGCGAGCACGGCACCCACCGGCTGGTCCGCATCAGCCCGTTCGACAACCAGGGGCGCAGGCAGACCTCGTTCGCGGGCGTCGACGTGGTGCCGGTCGTCGAGACGACCGACCACATCGACATCAACGAGGACGACCTGCGCGTCGACGTCTACCGCTCCTCGGGTCCCGGCGGCCAGGGCGTCAACACGACCGACTCCGCGGTCCGCCTCACCCACCTGCCCACGGGCATCGTGGTCTCCTGTCAGAACGAGCGCTCGCAGCTGCAGAACAAGGCGACCGCGATGGCGGTCCTGCAGGCCAAGCTGCTGGAGCGCAAGCGCCAGGAGGAGAAGGCGGCGCTGAACGAGATCCGGGGCGAGTCGACCACGTCGTGGGGCACCCAGATCCGTAACTACGTGCTCCACCCGTACCAGATCGTGAAGGACCTGCGGACGGGCGCCGAGGACGGCAACCCGGGCGGGGTGCTCGACGGCGACCTGGACGGCTTCATCGAGGCCGAGATCCGCTGGACCCGCCGCCAGGAGTCGGGCGCCGACGACTAGGACGTCCTTCTCCCGTCCCTGGGAGCCGGACACGGGCGGAACCCTCGTCCCGGGGAATGGACGAGCGGGAACGGCTGCTCGCCGACATCCGGGGCCCTCGTTTCCGAAGGATGAATGCCCGCGGGAACTCCCGGTGAGCCGGGAGTCGGCGGAAAGACCGTGTTCCGGCCCCGGGCATGTCGGAGTCCTCACTCACGGGCGCCGCTGAGCGCCCGTGAGGCGGGTTTTCCGTGCGAGACGGGAACAACCGCCTCGAAAGGGCGTGTCAGGCGCCGCTGAGGTGCTTCAGGGCCAGGGTGAGGAAGAAGAGCGCGATCAGCGCCAGCGACAGGAGTGCGGGGGTCATCCCCCCGAAGGTGTGCTGGTGCATCCGCTCGCGATACGCGCGGCAGCGGGGGCAGCGGCCTTCGGCCACGGGGTGGGCGCACCCCGCGCAGACCAGGTCTTCACAGCTCATGATGTCCTCCCTCGTCGAGGTCAGAACTACTTTATGCGGTCGTTACCGGGCGCCGAATCGTTTTGTTTCCGTTATGGGCTTTCCATGTCAGTCTTCCCCCTAGACTGGGCTCCGGCCAACCGGAACGTCGATCGAGAGCAAAGACCGGCGCCCCCCGGCCGGCGAGAGGCGGAAGTGGCCCTCTGCCACTCCTGCGACCGTCCTAACCCCTAGACTGGCATGCCGTGATGCGCCCGTGATCCATTTTGATAATGTCACCAAGGTCTACGCGAACCAGAACCGGCCCGCGCTGGACCACGTCAGCGTCGATGTCGACAAGGGCGAGTTCGTGTTCCTCGTCGGCCCCTCGGGGTCCGGGAAGTCGACCTTTCTCCGCCTGGTCCTGAAGGAGGAGCGCCCGAACTCGGGCGCGATCCACGTGGCCGGCAAGGACCTCGCCCGACTGTCCAACTTCAAGATTCCACACCTGCGCCGCCGGATCGGATGTGTCTTCCAGGACTTCCGGCTGCTCCCGAACAAGAACGTGTACGAGAACGTCGCGTTCGCCCTGGAGGTCATCGGCAAGCCCCGGCGTTTCATCCGTAAGGTGGTCCCGGAGGTCGTCGAGCTCGTCGGCCTTGAGGGCAAGGCACACCGGATGCCCGACGAGTTGTCCGGTGGCGAGCAGCAGCGGGTCGCGATGGCCCGCGCGTTCGTCAACCGGCCGATGATCCTGCTGGCCGACGAGCCGACCGGAAACATCGACCCCGCGACGAGCATCGGCATCATGAAGGTGCTCGACCGGATCAACCGGACCGGCACCACGGTCGTCATGGCCACGCACGACGCGGCCATCGTCGACTCCATGCGCAAGCGGGTGGTGGAACTGGAGGACGGCAAGATCGTCCGTGACCAGTCGCGAGGCGTGTACGGCCAGGCGTACTGACACCAGGACCGGATAGAGCGACAGGAAGAGCATGCGGGCAAACTTCATCTTCTCCGAGGTCTGGATCGGCCTCCGCCGCAACCTCACGATGACCATCGCGGTCATCGTGACCGTGGCGATCGGCATGGCGTTGCTGGGCGTCGGTCTGATGATCAACTCCCAGATCTCCAGCATGAAGGACTTCTGGGCGGACAAGGTCGAGGTCTCGGTCTTCCTGTGCAAGAAGGACGACCCCTTCCCGCAGTGCAAGGGCAGCGGTGGCGTGAACGCCCAGGAGCGGGCCGCGCTGAAGGGGGACATCGAGGCCATGCCCCAGGTCGAGAAGGTCGACGTGGAGGACGCGGCCCAGGCCTACAAGAACTTCCGGGCACAGAACGCCAACAACACCGTGCTGCTCTCCGCCATCCAGGTCGAGGACATGCCCGAGTCGCTGCGGGTCAAGCTCAAGGACCCCGACGCCTACGCGGCGGTGATCGAGGCGGTCAAGGGTGCCCCCGGGGTCTCCAACGTGGTGAACCAGCGGGAGTTGCTGGAGAAGTTCTTCGGGCTGCTGGAGAAGCTCCGCTGGGCGGCCCTGGTGGTGGCGATCATCCTGGTCTTCGCGGCCACGCTGCTGATCGGCAACACCGTGCGGCTCTCGGCGTACAACCGCAGGCGTGAGACCGGCATCATGCGGCTGGTGGGGGCCTCCAACCTCTACATCCAGCTGCCCTTCGTGATGGAGGGCGTCATCGCCGGTCTGATCGGCGGTGTGATGGCCGCGATACTGCTGATCATCAGCAAGGTCTTCCTCTTCGACGGGGTGCAGCTCTACCTCTCTCCCAACAGCCAGCTGTCCTGGGAGACGGTCGCCTCGGTGATCAGTATCACCATGATCTTCGGCGTGCTCATCTGTGTTCTGGCGTCCTTCGTCACGCTCCGCCGCTACCTGCGGGTGTGACGCTCCCGTGTCCTCGTACGCCCCGCGGGCGTGGCGCGTCCGTACGTCGCTCAGGGCCTCGCCCGCGCTCGCGGGCGCGGCCCGACACTCCGGTCACCGGTAGGCTCCAGACATGCCACGTGAGACCGGGCGGAAGGTAATCGCTCAGAACAAGCGTGCCTGGCACGACTACCACATCGAGGACACCTACGAGGCCGGCCTCGTGCTCCAGGGCACCGAGGTCAAGTCGCTGCGGCTCGGCCGTGCCTCCCTCCTCGACGGGTACGCCGTCATCAAGGACGGCGAGGCCTGGCTGATCAACGTCCACATTCCCGAATACACCATGGGGACCTGGACCAACCACGCCGCGCGCCGAACCCGCAAGCTCCTGCTCCACCGCAAGGAGATCGACAAGCTGGTCTCCAAGACCAAGGAGGGCGGGCTCACCCTGGTGCCGCTCGCCATCTACTTCAAGGACGGCAGGGCCAAGATAGAGATCGGCCTCGCCAAGGGAAAGAAAGACTGGGACAAGCGGCAGACGCTGGCCGAGAACCAGGCCAAGCGGGAGATGGCGCGCGCGCTCAGGCACAGGAACAGGTGATCGTGAGGGGCAAGGCCCGGCGAGCCACCGCCGCGGCGCTCGCGCTGGCGGTGACGACTCCCATGTTGTCCGCGTGCTTCGAGGAGCCCTCGGCTCACGAGGCGGTGCGCGACTTCCTGATCGGCTGGCAGACGGGCGACTACGCCGCCGCGGCCAGGCGCACGGACGGCGACGAGAAGGTGGTGAGCCGGGCGCTGGAGGACGCCAAGCTCCAGCTCGACGCGGCCTCGTTCCGTTTCGACGTCACGAGCATGCGGCGCGCGGCGGACGAGGTCGAGGCCGACTTCGACGCCGAGGTCGACCTGGGGGAGAACAACCCCCTGTGGGAGTACGAGGGCGTGCTGCCGCTCCACCTGGTCGACGGCCGGTGGAAGGTGCGCTGGTCGCCCAGCGTCCTGCACCCCCAGCTGCGCGAGGGGGAGCGGTTCGCCGTGAAGGTCACCCCCGAGGGGCGTCAGCCGATCCTCGACCGCAATGGTGACCCGCTGCAGGAGAAGGCAGTCCTGCACGTGGCGAGTGTGGTCCCGGCCACCCTGAAGAGCGGTCAGGCGGACGAGCTCTGCGCGAAGCTCTCCAAGATCACAGGCTTTCCCCAGGACCGCCTGCTGAGCCGGATCCGCTCCGCGCCGCCCAACCTCCAGGTCCCCCTGGTCACCTTCGGCCGTACGAAGTTCGGGCAGTTGCGCGCGCAGCTGGAGGCGATCCCCGGGATCACCCTCTCCGCGCAGGAGCAGGCGGTCGCCCCCGCCTCGCCCACCCAGATCGTCGGCACCGTCACCGCGGTCACCCCGGAGAGCGAGCAGCAGCTCGGCGGCCCGCAGCGGGCCGGGGACACGGTCGGCAGGGCCGGTCTGCAGAAGGCGTACCAGGAGCATCTGACCGGTTCGACCGACACACGTGTGATCATCGTCGATCTCAAGACGCTCAAGGTGACCGAGCTCAAGAAGTGGCGGCCCGACCGCTCCACCTCGTCCGTGCAGACCACGCTCGACCGTTCCCACCAGAAGGCGGCCGACAGCGCGCTGCTCGGCGGCGGGGCTCCCGGCATGCTGGTCGCGGTCCAGGCCTCGACCGGCGACATCCTGGCGGTGTCCAGCACCGAGCAGTACGACCAGGAGAAGCACGCCCTCGCGGGGAGGTTCCCCGCGGGGACCGCTTTCTCGATCATGACCGTCGGGGGCATGCTCAAGGCGAAGATCGACCCCAAGCAGAAGATGGCCTGCCCGGCAGACAGGTCCGTCGGGGGGGCCGCGTTCCACCAGGAGGGCGCGCCCGCGGGGAGCTCGCCGAGTATCCAGGCCAACTTCGCCACCGGCTGCGTGACCGCGCTCGCCGCGCTGGCCCGCAGGATCGACGGCGCGGAGCTGGCGGCCGACGCCGCGAAGTTCGGCATCGGGGCGCCGTGGACGCTCCCGCTGAGGTCGTTCAGCGGTTCCATGAAACCGCTGAGGAACGACGCGGCCACGGCCAAGGCGATCGCCGGGCAGAACGTCCTGGTCAGCCCGCTGTCCATGGCGCTGGTCGCGGGAGCCGTCTCCTCGGGCACCTGGCGCCCGCCGGTCCTGGTCACCGAGCCCGAGGTCGCCGACTCCACACCCGACGCCAAGCCGTCCAAGGCGCCGGACCCGGTCAAGCTGGACGACAAGACGGTCGAGACCCTCCGCACCTTCATGCGCAGTGGAGTGACGGTGGGCTCCGCGCGTGCCGCCGCGGCACCCGGCGACCCCGTCCACGGCATCACCGCCGTCGCCTCGCAGAAACGCAAGCCGCTCGCCTGGTTCGTGGGGTGGCAGGGGGACGTCGCCGTCGCGGTGCTGACGCAGAGCTCGGACGCCACGGCCGGGGCGGCCGTCGCGGGGAGGTTCTTCCAGGGGCTTCACGCGGGGTTGTGACGTTCCGCACTGTTTTTTTCACCCTGAGCAACCATGGGGTGTCTTGTTTGCGTCCTTCTAAGTGACCGGGCTCCGCTTGGGGGGTTGCGGACCCGGTCGCAATGATGGGACAGGGCTTCATCTCGGGGGAAGCCCTGCCGTCAGGACCGGCTCGACCCTGCCGGTCGACCCCGGGGGCGCTCGCGATTCGCGGGTGTCCCCGGGGTTTCGGCGTTGGGGGCTCCGCTGGTTCACGCAGGCGCCGCGCGGGAATTCGATTCGCGTCGGCCGTGTTGTAGGAGGTATCTTCGGATGGCTCGACCCCACGGGGTCGCGTTGAAAACTCAACAGGGGGTGACTGGTTTCGACTTTGGCTTTTCAAGCCAGGTGAAGCGGGTCGAGGACTGCGGACATAACCTCGTTAACACTGTGACCGCGACCAACAAGTGCCAATAAGACGCACTCCGAAGTCAGCCAGGGCAACCTGGCACTCGCCGCCTAAGCAGCGAGTGACTTCTGCCGGCCCGGGAGCGCCTCCGGCCCGGATCCGGCATCGCTAGGAGGCTCAACCGATCGACCCGGCCACGGGGAAGATCGGGAAATCTTACAGTGGCTGAGCCCGTCGGCGACTTGCCTGCGTGATTGCCGGGGCTGAGAAAAGCACAGCAGGCTGCACCCGGAGAAGCCCTGTCTTGGAGTTGAAGGACGCGGGTTCGATTCCCGCCACCTCCACCCCCGTTCCGCGCCGACCGCGCGGAACAGATCGCCGAAGGGCGGTCGAGTCGGCTCAGTGCCGCCTCGGCCGCCCTTCGTCTTTTCCTGGCCACAGCGGGGTCGCTTTTTCGGAAGCCTTCGTCGCCGGGTGAACTCGCCTTCCGGTCGTGACGCCGCCCCGTGGTTCTCGCGGCTAGATGGTGAGCGCGGACTCGATGCGCCTGAGGTGGTGCCTGGCCAGGGCGAGGTTGGAGCGGTCGCGGTCGAGCACCAGGTAGAGGAAGGTGTGGCCGGCGCTGTCGGACAGCAGCCTGATGATGTGATACTGCCTGGCCAGCGTGATGAGGATGTCCTCGACGGAGTCGTTGATGTTCAGCGCGGCCATGGTCCGCACCTTGGCCCGGACGACCTCGGTGTTGCCCGCGGCGGCGACTTCCAGATCGAGGTCGCGGCCTCCACCGATCGTGCCGAGAGACATGCCGCTTTCGTAGTCGACCAGCGCCGCGCCGACCGCGCCGTCGATCGTCATGGTCTCCTTGAGGGCGGTTTCGATGTTCATGATCTTCTTTCCCGGGCGAGCGACCGCACCTCGGCGCCTCGCCGAGGAGGGGACTTATCGGACATACAGATGGGGCAGTTTGTGGCTGTCGATACGTAAAGTACACTTAACTACTACCGTTAGTGAAGTGCAATATGGTCTAGTAGCGGATGAACAGCTCATTAGGGGAGATATCCGAAGTTCGTGGCCGGGGGCATGACCTGTCCCGTCCCACGGATTCAGGGGTGTCGCGCCGCGTCCGGGCGTCTCCCGGCTCGTCCGGAGTGCACGGGCGCCAAGGTCGCGTCGTCTCCCGTCCGAGCGCCCGTGAAAGAGCCGAGGGAGACATCCGGTGGTGAAGACCGGCCCACATTCCGTACGTGAACGACTCACCCTCAGCGAGCAGAACCAGAGGTGACGCTGTGCCGTCGTCGGCCGCCATCCAGCCGATGCCGTCTCGTGGAGCGGCCGGCCGCTCCCCTTCCCCGAACGGGATGACGGCGTGACCGCCGGGGAGCCGGAGATCCTGGGCGAGATCGGAAGATGCCTGCAGCAACTCTCCCGCGAGCGGTTCTCCGGCGTGCTCCGCGTCGAAGGAGGCCCGGGAGGAGCGCTGTGGGTGCGGGACGGCCTCGTGGTGGCCGCCACGACACCGGCGGCCCCCGGCCCCGAATCGCTGCTGCTGCGCTCGGGCAGGGTGTCGGAGAAGGACTGGACCGACGCGTACACGACCGGTGCCCCCGCCGACCGGCTCGCCGCCGAACTCGCCGAGCGCGGCGTCATCGGCGAGGCGGGTCTGGAGGCGGTGTGCCTGGCCGCGCTCTTCGACGCGGTGTTCGCCATGGTCCTGTACGGCGTCGAGTCGTGCGCCGCCGAACCGGTGGGCTCCGGCGACCGCCGGCCGCTGCTGCCCGTCCTGCCGGGGATCGGGCACGAACGGCTGGCACGGGAGACCGCGCGCCGTATGGGATACGTGGAGACCTGGCGACGGCTGGGCCTGTCCATGCGCGTCAGGCCCGTGCCCCCGGCCGTCTCCGTTCCCACGCTGCTCGGCGCCGACCGCATCCGCCGCGCCGTCCTGGACCGGGCGAACGGGCGCCGGACGCCGCGGGACATCGCCTTCGTCCTGGGCAAGGGCCTGTTCGCGGTGATGAGCGAGATCGCGAGGATGGTCGAGGAAGGGGTGCTCGACCTCGGCGGTTCCCCGGCGGGAGAGGTGACGCCCGCTCCCGAGCCCGCGGCGGAGGATCCGGACGAGAGTCCGGCTCCCGGGCTGCCGCGCCGCCATCCGGGCACCAGCAAGGTCAACGAGATACTGGCCGCCGCAGGGGGAGGACCGATCCCCTCCCGGCCCCTCCTCGCGCTGCGGTCCCTGCCCTCGCTTCCGCCTTCCTGGGAACCGGAGGGCGATTGACCTCCTTCCCACGGTCGAAGCCAGGGGACTCCGACCCTCACGGGTCGGGTTTCCTGCTTCATCGCCGTTTGCCCGCCAGGAGGAAAACTCTCCCTTTTGAGGTCTTACCTCGGCTCCACAGGCGTTTTCCCTCTCCGCCGGCCCGGCGGCGAGGGTGGTGCGGGTCATACGTGCGGCGGCTTGGTCGTCGCCACCGCACGCACATGCTGACGACCTGTGCGGTGTCTTGCCGCGTTTTCTTCCCACGCCTGAAGGCGGGGCGCTCCACGTTGAAAGGAACACGATGACCAGGCAAGCGGTGCTCGCCGAGCTGAAGATCCTGCGCGATCAGGTGGCCGGTGTGATGGAGACGGCCGTCGCGTCCGTGGACGGGCTGCTCGTCGCGGCCGACAGCGAGGGGCCGAGGCCGGAGGTGCTGGCGGCGCTGGCCGCCGCCACGCTCGGCCTGGGCAAGCGGACGGGCTACGAGGTGGGCATGGGGGAGCTTCGTGAGGTGGTGACCCGCTGCCGCAGCGGGTACATCGTCGTCTACGCCGTGCGTCAGGAGGCGCTGCTCGTCGTGCTCGCCGACGAGGGATTGGACGTCTCCCGGTTGCACGTGGAGTCCCGGCCCACGGTCGAGCGGCTGGGCGCGCTCCTCGTCGCCACCTGACCGGCACTCCACCCGCGACCGGGATCCCGCTCACCGCCGGAGCCGTACCCGCGACCGGCTCTCGTCCGGGAACCGGGCCGTACCCGTGACCGGGCTCTCGTCGGTGAGCGGAGTCGTACCCGCGACCGGGATCCGGTCGTTCAGGACACGTCGACCCAGTCGAGGGTGCGCTCGACCGCCTTCTTCCAGTGGGCGTAGCCGTCGGCCCGCTGCTCGTCCGACCACTGGGGCTCCCAGCGGCGGCCCTCCTGCCAGTTCTGCTTGAGCTCGTCGGTCGACTTCCAGAAGCCGACGGCGAGCCCCGCCGCGTACGCGGCCCCCAGAGCGGTCGTCTCCGCCACGACGGGCCGGGAGACGGGCACGCCGAGGATGTCGGCCTGGATCTGCATGCACAGGTCGTTGGCGGTGACGCCGCCGTCGACGCGCAGGACGTCGAGGGCGACGCCCGAGTCCTGTCGCATCGCCTCGACCACGTCGCGGCTCTGGTAGCAGATGGACTCCAGGGTGGCCCGCGCGAGGTGGGCGTTGTTGTTGAAGCGCGACAGGCCGACGATGGCGCCCCGGGCGTCGGATCGCCAGTACGGGGCGAAGAGGCCGGAGAAGGCGGGGACGAAGTAGACGCCGCCGTTGTCCTCGACCTGCCGGGCGAGCGCCTCGCTCTGCGACGCCCCCGAGATGATGCCGAGCTGGTCGCGCAGCCACTGCACCGCGGAGCCGGTCACCGCGATGGAGCCCTCAAGGGCGTACACCGGAGGCTCCTCGCCGAAGCGGTAGCAGACGGTGGTGAGCAGGCCGTTCTGGGACCGCACCAGCTCGGTGCCGGTGTTGAGCAGCAGGAAGTTGCCGGTCCCGTAGGTGTTCTTGGCCTCGCCGACGCCGAAGCAGACCTGTCCGACGGTGGCGGCCTGCTGGTCGCCGAGGTCGCCGGAGAGCGGGACCTCGCCTCCCAGCGGGCCTCTCGCCAGGGTGGTGCCGTACAGGCCGGGGTGGGAGGAGGGGGCGATGGCCGGCAGCATCCGGCGGGGGATGCCGAAGAACGACAGCAGCTCGTCGTCCCAGTCGAGGGTCTCCAGGTCCATCAGCATCGTGCGGCTGGCGTTCGTCGGGTCGGTGACGTGCACGCCGCCGTCGGGGCCGCCGGTCAGGTTCCACAGCAGCCACGAGTCGGTGTTGCCGAAGATCGCGTCCCCGGCCTCGGCCGCCTCGCGCACCCCCTGGACGTTCTCCAGGATCCACTGGATCTTGCCGCCGGAGAAGTACGTCGCCGGGGGCAGGCCCGCCTTGTGACGGATGACGTCGCCCCTGCCGTCGCGGTCCAGGGCCGAGGCGATCCGGTCGGTACGGGTGTCCTGCCAGACGATCGCGTTGTGGTACGGGCGCCCGGTTCTGCGGTTCCAGACCACCGCGGTCTCGCGCTGGTTGGTGACGCCGAGCGCGGCGAGGTCGGAGGCGGAGAGTCCCGCCCTGTTCATCGCGGTCTCGATCACCGCCCTCGTGCGCTCCCAGATCTCCGTGGGGTTGTGCTCGACCCACCCGGCCCGCGGCAGGATCTGCTCGTGTTCGAGCTGGTGGCGACCTATCTCGTTACCGCCGTGATCGAAGATCATGAAGCGGGTGCTCGTCGTTCCCTGGTCGATGGCTCCGACGAAGTCAGGCATGGATGGTGCCTCCTCTGTGAGACTCTCCGGGAGATCTGCCGCTCTCCCCGTAACGGTTCTCGGCCGTGGTCGTCGTCCCGCTCCTGTTCAGGCGGTGTCGGCTTTCTCGTCGGACGGCATCCGCCCCACCTCGGGCTCGGCCTCCTCGGAAGGAAGGAACCTGGAGATCAGGACCTGGTACAGGAACGCCCCGATCAGCCCTCCGATCACCGGCGCCACGATCGGCACCCAGAAGTACAGTTGGCCGTACTGATCCTGCCAGGCGGTCTCATACCCGGTGAGGTACGAGGCAAGCCGGGGCCCGAAGTCGCGGGCGGGGTTGATGGCGTACCCCGCGTTGGTGCCCCAGGCCATGCCGATGGCCACGACGATCAGGCCGATCACGAAGGGGGCGAGGTTGGCCATCGGCGCCGAGTTGCGCGCGTCGGAGACGGCGAGGATGAGCAGGAGCAGGATCGCGGTGCCGATCACCTGGTCGCGGAAGGCGCCCCAGGTGCCGATGGGCAGGGTCCCGTTGCCCGGCAGGGTCGAGAAGACGCCCTGGGTCTTGATCGTGAGCCCGGGGTCGGCCTTCTGCAGCACCTCGCTGTAGTTGAAGCGGACGATGAGCGCCGCCACGAACGCGCCCGCGGTCTGTGCCAGGGCGTAGGGCAGGACCTTGCGCCAGGAGAAGCCCTTGAAGGCGGCGAGGGCGACGGTGACGGCCGGGTTGAGGTGGGCTCCGCTGGTGCGTGCCGCGACGTAGACGCCCAGGGTCACCCCGAGTCCCCATGCCCACGCGATGCTGTCGTGGTCGCCGATCTCGGCCGCCGCGACCTGGGCCACCACCCCCACCCCGAACAGGATAAGGATCATGGTGCCCACGAACTCGGCTGCCATCTCGCCAAGAAGACCCCGGTTTTTCAGGCGTTCTGCCATATTTCCCCCTCACGGCGCCGCTCCGGATGCTCGGACGGTAGGCACGAATTCCAGGGCGGTCAACGATTTCGTGACGAGATTGTTGATTTTTGGTCAACAATCTAAGTAATTGGCAACGCCACCGAAACATGCCCTTATGTCCCTACTTGTGATGTAACCGTCGAGTAAGAATCCCGTCACCTTCCGGGATTCCGCGTGAGGACGTCCTCTTCTCCGGGCCGCCCGGTGCCGCCCGGTGTCTCCAGCGCCCTCCCGGCGCAGCCAAGAGCCGCTCGGGCGGGAACCTTTGCCGGGTGCGGAGGTCAACTCGCAGGTCAGAGGGGGATGAGAAGCGTATCTTCAGTGCGCTTGGAGGAATTCGATGGGCCGTCTCAGAATGTGCAGGGCCGGTGTGGCCGTCGTCGCGACGGGAGCCGTGCTGGCCGGATGCGGATCGACGGGGCCGGATGAGAATGACGAACAGAAGGCCAGGGTGGCGGCTGCGGCGAAGGCGTCGGCCGCCGCGGCCTCGCAGGCCAACCTCCTCAAGGCCAAGACGGAGGCCGCCGCCAAGGTCAAGGCCAACGAGCTCGGGCAGGTGCCCGTCCTCATGTATCACCGGATCGTCGACAAACCCTCCACCCAGGACGACCGCACCCCCAAGCAGTTCCGTACCGAGTTGGAGCGGCTCGCCAAGGAGGACTACGTCGCGATCACCGCGGCCGAGTTCGTCACCGGGCGCATCGACATCCCGGCGGGCAAGCACCCCGTCGTCCTCACCTTCGACGACTCCTCGCCCTCGCAGTTCGATCTGGACGGGATGGGCCTGCCCAAGCCGAACACCGCCGTCGCGATCCTCCAAGAGGTCGCCAAGGCACACCCGGGCTTCCGAGGGGTCGGAACGTTCTATGTGACGCGCGACATGTTCGGCAAGGCGACGCCCGAGGAGGGGGCGCAGATGCTCCTCTGGCTCGCCGAGAAGGGCTTCGACATCGGCAACCACACCCGCGACCATCTCAACCTGAGGGGCAAGCCGAAGAAGGAGGTGAACACGGAGGTGGCGGCGGGCCACCGGCTCATCACCGACCTGATCAAGGTGCCGCCGGTCACGCTCGCCCTGCCGTACGGCAACCAGCCCGACGGCAAGGAGTGGGGACGCAAGGGCTCCTCGGGCGACGTCTCCTACGACTACGGCGGCGTCTTCCTGGCCGGTTACACCCCGGCGATGTCACCGTTCAACAAGAAGTTCGACCCGCTCGGCATCCCGCGCATCCGCTCGATGGACAAGAAGGGCGACTGCGCGAAGTTCTGCTCCGTGGCCTGGCTCGACTGGCTGAAGGCGAACGCCGACGAACGCTACACCTCCGACGGCGACGTGAAGACGGTCGCCTTCCCCAAGTTCAAGGCCCCCTTCGTGGCCAAGTCCTTCACCGACCGCGTCCTGCCCTACTGACCCGGCCCGGCCTGACCGGAAACGGTTTGGGTCAGCCCGGATTGACCTTAATCATCCCGAACTGATCTGAACCTGCCGAGGATCGGTCCTGGCCTACCGATCCTCGGCCGGACGGTCGATGTCTCTTCGATGTGTCCCGAGGCGGCCGAGCAGGACCCGAGCGTGTCCCGAGGTTTCCCGCGGGGCACCGGGATCAGCCGGGGAGTTCCTCGAGGGGAACCGTCACGGTGGTCGTCGAGCCGTTGGGGCGCAGGGTCTCCACCTTCGCGTCGTCGCCGGGCTTGAGCTGCGCGAGGACCGTCGCCAGCTCCTGGGTCGACGGGGTGGGGGTGCCGTTGACCGAGACGATCAGATCTCCGGCCTTGAGTCCCGCCCTCTCCGCGCCGCTGTTCCTCTGTACCCGTACGACGCTGACGCCCGCGGGCTCCCCGTTCATGTCGATCACGGTCTGTACGACGACGCCGAGCGCGGCCCTGCGGGTGTTGGTGACCTTGCCGTCCCTGATGATCTGCGTGGCGACGTCCTTGGCGGTGTTGGCCGGGATCGCGAAGCCGATGCCGGGGGCCTGGGCGTTGCCGAGTTCGGGGTTGACGGCGGTCAGGGTCGGCACGCCGACGACCTCGCCCCTGAGGTTGACCAGGGCGCCGCCGCTGTTGCCCGGATTGATGGGGGCGGATGTCTGGATGGCCCCGGTGATCGTCGCGCCCGGCGAGCCCTCGCCCCCGGGTTCGGTGATCGTGCGGCCCAGCGCCGAGACGATCCCGTCGGTGACGCTGCCCGACAGGCCCAGCGGGTTGCCCATCGCCATCACGATCTCACCGACGCGCAGCCTGGCGGAGTCGCCGAAGACGGCGGGCCTCAGCCCGGCCGGGTCCTCCACCTTGATCACGGCCAGGTCGCCCAGCTCGAAGGAGTTGACCAGCCTCGCCGTACGCGGGGCGCCGCCGCTGGCGAGCGTGACCTCGAAACGCTTGGAGCTCCCGACCACGTGGGCGTTGGTGATGATGTGCCCGGCGTCGTCGTAGACGACCCCCGAGCCGAGGCCGTTGTCGGTGGTGATCTGCACGATGGACGGCAGCACCTTGGCGATCGTCCGCTCGTACGCGGTCTCCAGGGCGTCCGGGACGTACGCGGGCGCGGGGGAGTCCGGCGGGGACGCTTCGGCGGAGGTGCTCGCCGGCGCGCCGGGTGTGGGGGCGACGGGTGAGCCGACCATCCCGGATGTTCGCAGTTCCGGGCCCTGACCGCAGCCCGCGAGTGTCACGGCGGCGGCCAGTAGCGCGACGCCTGTCTTTGATACCCCCATACAAGGGTATTTGCCCAGCTCAGGGAGGAAGATACGCCTTGTGAGGGTTGTCGCGGCGGAGCCCGCCCGATCGTGAGCGCGCCGACCTCTCGCGCACCCCATGCCGGGGTCGGCGGAGTGACATTCTGTTCATGGGACGGAAAAGGCGGTCACCTGGGCGGATGTGCCTCCCGTAGCCGAAGCGTAATAAACGACGATGCGTCGAATCTTTCCGAGGTGACATAACCTGGCGCGTATGGCGGACGTCGGCGGCAATTCCTCCGGGCGCTCTCATGAGAGATACATCCCCTCATACGAGGCGCCCACGGCTCCCATACCCGCCATACCCGCCGAAGACGGCTCGATCATCAGTCCTCGGGTGCCCCGGCGGTTTCCCATCGGCGACGGCGAGGAGACCGTTCTGGTCTCCGGGCCTCCTGGATCGTTCCCTCGCCCTCCATCCTCGCCGGGTACGGCGTCGGGCGACGGGCGGGACGAGCCTGAGGAGGACGCCGGCCAGGTGCGCGAGTCAGGCGGTCTCGGCACGATCCCGGTCAGGCAGGTAGGCGGCTCCGCGGGGCTCTGGCGCCCCGATCGGACCGGCATGCCCGGCCGGACGGGTGGAGGGGCACCGGCGGGCGCGGCCGGAGGGCGGAGCGCGGCGGGGCAGGGCGACCGGCTCGGCAGCGGGCGGGACGGTGGACAGAGCGACGGGCAGGGCACGGCGGCCGGATGGCCAGGCGCGGCGCGGCGGCCCGGCGTGTTCGCGGAGTCCGGCGCGCAGGACCGGCCGGAGGTGCAGAGCGGGCCGCAGGCACGGGGCGGGACCAAGAGGTCCGGCGGCCTGCTGATGCGGATCGGCGACATCCCGATCCGGTTGGCCTACAGCCTGGGTGCCGCCGTCCTCACCGGTGTCATCGTGGCCCTGATCTTCGTCCTGTTCTCCGGTGACCAGCCCAAGGACCCGGCGGGGGTCGGCAGGGCCGTGATGCCCGCCGCGAAGCCCTCGCCCACCGTCTCGCCGATCACACTGCCGGCCCTGCCGGGCGCGACCGCCCTGCAGGTCCTGCCGGGCACGCCGAGTACGGTGCTGGGCGCGGTGACCGACACGAGGTCCGCGCTCACCTACGCCAGCCTGGGAACGCCGTGGGAGAGCAAGGCCGTGCCGTCGTTCTCGGTCGGCCAGCAGGTCGGCGCGACCCGTCTGCCGCGCACGGTCATCGCCTCGGGGCCACTGCCCGGCGCCACCCCGGCCAAGGCGCTCAAGAGCGACGCCGACTACCGCAGGGCGGCGCTGAACGCGGTGAGGTGGACGATCCGCGGCCACCACCCTGCGGGTAGCAAGGTCGTCTGGACCGCCTCGCAGCGGCCCGCCGGAGGCAAGGGATGGCTGCTCGCCTACAAGGTCACCTATGAGGTCAACGGCAGGAAGCGCACCTCGCAGTCGGCGCTCGCCGTGATCGACGTGGGCCGTCGCAAGCCCTCGATGCTCTTCGTGACCGTGCCCGACGGGCGCAAGCGGCTCTGGGCCGACATCGCTCCGCTGATGGCGAGCGTCCGCGCCCTCTGACCCCTTCCGCGTCCGTCCGGCCCCGGCTCACCGGGGAGGCCGACGGGCGCAGAACGGGTGCCCTCCGCGCGGTGAGTCCGGGGTCGGAAGCCTCGGCGTGCGGGATTCTCTCCGGTTGTCCACGGCGCGAGATCGCGTGCCCGGAAGGTGATCTCGCGCGTTGTGATGGAAGTACCTTCTAGAATATGGTTCTGGCATTGAATCCTGTCTGGAGGCTGTCATGGCGATCGGATTGAGTGAGGAGCACGAGGCGCTCCGGGAGTCGGTGACCAGGTGGGCGGAGCGCAACATCCCGTCCGGGACCGTGCGCGCCGCCGTCGCGGCGGAGGGTGGGGAACGCCCCGGTTTCTGGGCAGGACTGGCCGACCAGGGCCTGCTCGGCCTGCACATCCCCGAGGAGCACGGCGGCAGCGGTTACGGCCTGCTGGAGACCGTCGTCGCCGTCGAGGCCCTCGGCGAGCGCGTCGCCCCAGGCCCGTACGTCCCCACGGTGCTGGCCGGCGCCGTGATCCTCGCCTCCGACGGCAAGGCCCAGGCCGAGCTCCTGCCCGGTCTCGCCGACGGCACGCTGACCGGTGCGGTCGCGCTGGGCGCCTCCGTCACCGGCACCCGCGCGAAGGACGGCACCCTCACGATCGGCGGCGTCGCCGAGCCGGTCCTGGGCGGCGCGTCGGCCGACGTCCTGGTGCTCCCCGTGAGCACCGACCGAGGCGAGGAGTGGGTCGCGGTGGACGCCTCCGCGGCGACCGTCACCCCGGTCAGGTCGCTCGACCTCACCCGGGGGGTGGCCAAGGTCGAGCTGGACGCGGTCACCGTACCGGCGGGGCGGATCCTCGACCGGCTGCGGGGCTCGCAGGTCCTGGATCTGGCCGCGATCCTGTTCGGCGCGGAGGCCGCGGGCGTCGCGTCGTGGTGCGTGACCGCCGCCGCCGAGTACGCCAAGGTGCGCGTGCAGTTCGGCCGCCCGATCGGGCAGTTCCAGGGGGTCAAGCACAAGGCGTCCCGGATGCTCGTCGCCCTGGAGCAGGCCCGCGCGACCGTGTGGGACGCCGTCCGCGCCGCCGAGGTGACGGGCGGCACCGAGGTGTCGGCCGACGAACGGGCGTACGCCGCCGCGATCGCCGGTGTGGTCGCCCCCGACGCGGCTGTGCTCTGCGCCAAGGACGCCATCCAGATCTTCGGCGGCATCGGTTACACCTACGAGCACGACGCCCACCTGTACTACCGGCGCGCGCTCACCCTGCGCGCCCTGCTCGGCTCCTCGGGGGAGTGGGCGGAGAAGGTCGCGGAGCTGGCACTGAACGGCGTGAGCCGGGAGCTGGAGATCGAGCTGCCCGACGAGGCCGCCGAGCTGCGCGAGAGCATCCGGACCGAGATCGCCGGGATCGCCGCGCTGGAGGGCCAGGAGCAGAAGCGGGCACTGGCGAGCGCCGGATACGTCATGCCGCACCTGGCCAGGCCCTGGGGACGCGACGCCAAGCCGCTGGAGCAGGTCCTCATCTTCCAGGAGCTCAAGGCCGCGAAGGTCAGGCTGCCCCAGATGATCATCGGTGCCTGGGTGGTGCCCTCGATCGTCACATACGGCACCCCCGAGCAGCAGGAGCGCTTCCTGCCGCCCACGCTGAGCGGCGAGATGATCTGGTGTCAGCTCTTCTCCGAGCCCGGTGCGGGCTCCGACCTGGCGAACGTGCAGATGAAGGCCGAGAAGGTCGAGGGCGGCTGGCGGCTCAACGGTCAGAAGATCTGGACCTCGGTGGCGCACTTCGCCGAGTGGGGCATCTGCATCGCCCGCAACTCCTCCGAGGGGTCCAAGCACGAGGGCATCACCTACTTCCTGGTCGACATGAAGGGGGCCGGCGTCACGGTCAGGCCGCTCACCGAGATGACGGGGGAGAACCTGTTCAACGAGGTCTTCCTCGACGACGTGTTCGTCCCCGACGAGCTCGTCGTCGGCGAGGTCGGGCAGGGCTGGAAGGTCGCGAGGAACACGCTGTCCAACGAGCGGGTTTCGCTCTCCTCCGGTTCCGGCGGCACCGGCTCGTCCGTCCCCGACCTGCTCGGCCTGACCGGGCGCCTCGGCAGGGAGCTGACCCCCGCCGAGCGCCAGGAACTGGCCCGCGTGGTCTGCGAGGGCCACTCGATCGCCGCGCTCGGACTGCGGGTGACCCTGAAGCAGCTGACCGGCCAGGAGCCCGGCGCCGACGCATCGGTCCGCAAGTTCCTGTCCACCTCGCACGCCCAGCACGTCTCGGAGTGCGCGGTCTCGTTGCTCGGTTCCTCGGCCGTCGTCGCCGCCGACATGAAGCTCGGCGACGCGGGCTACTGGAACCGCGCGATCCTCTCCACCCGGGCCATGACGATCTACGGCGGTACCACGGAGGTGCAGCTCAACATCATCGCCGAACGCATGCTCGGCCTGCCCCGCGACCCCGAGCCGGGGAAGTGAGCCGTCTGCCGTGGTGAGGGGACGCGCTCGGTTCGTCCCGAGTGCCCGCGCCCGGGGAGTGACCCGCCTCCCGTCGTGAGCGTAAGGAAGGCGCGTTCTCGCCCGCCCGTGATCCTGCGGGCGGGCACCGCAGGTCAAGGGCGGTTATTTCAGTACAGGTCGGGTTTGACCCCTTCGGTTAGGCTTCGCGCATGTCGATGCGGTTCCGGCCAGGTGTGGTCGTCCGGAGCGCCGTGGCCGGCGCGATCCCGCTGCGCTGGTTCGGCGCCCTGATCCGCCGGGTCTACCCCCGGCTGGACGCCGAACTGGCCCGTGCCGAAGAATTCGTGCCACGCGGCGGCACCGCCGTCGACGTGGGCGTCTGGTACGGGCCGTGGACCGCGAGGCTTCGGAGGCTCGGCTGCGACGTCGTCTCGATCGAGGCGAACCCCCGCCTGGCCGCCATGCTCGGGCGGACCTTTCCCGACGTCCGGGTGATCGCGGCGGGTGCCTCGGACAGCTCGGGCACGGCGCGGCTGTGGATACCCGGCGGCGGGCGGGGAGCGGAGGCCACGGCCTCGCTCGTCCACGGCGAGGGGGAGGGGGTGCCGGTGGACATCCCGACCGTCACCATCGACGAGCTGGACCTGAAGGACGTCCGTTTCATCAAGGTCGATGTGGAGGGCCACGAACTCGCCGCGCTGCGCGGCGCCGCGCGGACCGTCCACCGGGACCGGCCCGTCCTGCTGGTCGAGTTGGAGACCAGACACCAGGACATCGGCCTGGTCGTCGACCAGCTCGCGGAGTGGGGCTACACCGGCTCCGTCCTCACCGGCGGCACCTGGGTTCCGCTGGACGGCTTCGACCTGGCCGCCCACCAGGCGGCGGCGGTCGGCGAGGTGGAGCGGAGCTTCGTCTCCCGTCTCGTCAGGCCCGGCGGTGAGTACGTGAACATGGTGCTGTTCCGTCCCACCGTCTCGTAGTGCGCGCCCCCCGCGTGTCCGCTCTCGGCGCCATCGCCTCCCGCGTGTTCGCCCTCGGTGCCCTCGCCTCCCGCGTCTCCGCCCTCCGCGCGCTCACCCCCCGAGCCCTCACCTCCCGCGCGCTCGCCCCCCGCACCCCCGTCCCGCACCCGGCCGCGGGGCACGTCTTCGCGTCGTTCCTGGTCCCGGCCCTGGTGGGGCTCGCCCTCGGGGTGCTCGCGCTCTGGCCCGCGCTCGGCTCCGGTTTCGTGCTCCGCTACGACATGGTGTTCGTGCCCGACCCGCCGATCCCGGCGCGGAGCGGCGGTTTCCCCCGTGCCGTGCCGAGCGACCTCGTGGTGGCCCTGCTCTCCTCGGTCCTTCCCGGCCAGATCGCGCAGAAGGCGATCCTGTTGGGGATCTTCGTGCTCGCCGCGACGGGCGCCGCGGCCCTGGTGCCGGGGGAGCGCCGGATCGCCCGGCTGGTCGCCGCGGTCTTCTACGCCTGGAACGTCTACCTCGCCCAGCGGTTGCTGCTCGGCCAGTGGGCGCTGCTGCTCGGGTACGCGGGCCTGCCGTGGGCGGTACGCGCGGTCACCCGAGGGGGGATGCGCAGGACGGTCCTCGCGCTGATCCCCGCGGCGATCGGGGGCTTCCAGGCGATGCTCGTCTCGGCGATGGCGGTCGTGCCGGTGGCGGGCCGCCGGGCGCCGCGAGCGCTGCTCGCCGTCGCCGTGCTGAGCCTGCCGTGGCTGGTCCCGGCGCTGGGCAGCTCCGCCGTCACCGATCCGGCCGGGGTCCGGGCCTTCGCACCACGGGCGGACGGGCCGTTGGGCACCCTCGGCAGCCTGCTCACCCTCGGCGGCGTGTGGAACTCCGGAGCGGCCGTACCGGGACAGGAGACCTGGTGGTCGGCCCTCGTCCGGCTCGCGGTGGCCGTGGCGGCGGTGACCGGGTACGCCCTCCTCGCGCGGGGGTGGCCGTCGGCGGGCCACGTGGCCGGGGGCGGGCCGGTCGCGAAGAGCGGACGGGGTACGGCTGGGGGCGGGCGGGACAGCGGGCGGCCCGCGTACTGGGGTGGGCTGACGGTCGCCTCGGTGGCGGGGCTGACGGTGGCGTGTGCCGGGGCCTTCCTGCCGGGGGCGGTGGAGGCGCTGGTCGGGCTGTGGCCCGGCTTCGGACCGCTCCGCGACGGGCAGCTCTATCTCGCCCCCTTCGCCTTGCTGCAGGCGGTCGGCCTGGCCGCGGTGACCGCGCGCCTGTCCCCGGTGATCCGTCCCGGCATGCTCGTGCTGCCCCTGCTGGTGCTGCCCACCTTCGCGTTGGGGGCGTTCGGCAGGCTGGTCGCGGTCGACTACCACCCGGACTGGTCCGGGGTGCGGAGCGTCGTGGACGCGGATCCCGTGCCGGGGGCGCTGCTGACGCTGCCGTGGGGGGCCTACCGGGTGTTCGGCTGGAACGGGGGCCGGGTGGTGCTCGACCCGGCCGTCAAGTCCTTCCGGCGCGAGGTCGTCTGGAACGACGGCCTGCCGGTCGGGCTGGGAGACGGTCGTACGCTCGTCCTCGCGGGCGAGGATCCGAGGGCGCGCAGGGTCGGCGCGATCCTCGCGGGGTCCGGCCCGCTGACCGGGCCGCTGGCCGCTGAGGGGATCAGCCACGTGCTGGTCCAGAGGTCGAGCGAGAACTTGTTTCGTTCCAGACTGCCCGGCGCGCGGCTGATATTCGCTGGTCAGGAGCTCGTGCTGTACCGCCTCTGATCCTCTGGGACGCGAATACACCGAGATTTACCAGCTGGTAGCATTTTCCACACACTTTCGGCGATTGACTAGCTGAGTACCTGTATCAGGTTCTACTGTCAGGCAGACCGCACGACCGCGCGTTGGAGGGAGAACTCGGGTGTTGCGAGTGATTGCCGCTCTGGCGGTAGGGGCAGTGCTGGCGGTCGGAGCCTCGGTGGCCGTCGTGAACGTCGCGGCACCGACCCCCGAGCCGCCCAACAGGCCGCTCTACAACTACGGCAACAGGTGACGCGCGAAGGCCGCGGATCGGTCCTGGCGCTCACCTGAGCATCCGGCCCTCGGGGGCGGAGACCCGCTCCGGATCACGTCGACGAGACAGGGCCTGGCCGCCGCATGCGCGAAAACCCTCGGTGCCGTCGTTCTCGCACGCCGGACAGCGACATTCACCCCATAAAGTGACACCTCGTCCGGAGAGCGCGGAGCGTACGGGGGCACGGAGCGCTCGGAGAATTCGGAGATAGGAGTGGTCGTGGCCGGACAGGGCGCCAGGGCGACCCGCCGGGCGTCGGGCCCGTCCCCCGCGGGCCTGGTGGCCGCGACGGCGCGGCAGCGGCCGTTGCTGCGCGGGGTGCGCGTCGCCGTCCTGAACTTCCGTGAGCCGCTGCAGTCGGTGGCGGGGGGCGCCGAGGAGTACGCCTGGCAGGTGAGCCGCCACCTGGTGGGGCAGGGGGCGTCGGTCACCTTCGTCACCTCCAAGGAGGCGGGGCAGTCCTCGGCCGAGGAACGGGACGGCATCGCGCTGCGGCGGATGGGCAACCCGTTCCTGGTCTATCTGCTGGTCCCGCTCTGGATGCTGCTGCGGCGCCGGCGCTTCGACGTCGTCATCGACTGCATGAACGGCATCCCCTTCTTCGCCCCTCTGGTCACCGGACGGCGCACGGTCGTCATCTCCCTGGTGCACCACGTGCACGACCGCCAGTTCTACGCCTTCTTCCCGCGCTGGCTGGCCCGTATCGGCTGCTTCATCGAGGGGCCGGTCGCCCGGCTGGTCTACCGGCGCCGCGCGACCGTCACGGTCTCCGAGTCCTCCAGGAAGGAGTTGCGCGAGCGGCTCGGCTGGCTCGCGCCGATCCAGATCATCCCGAACGGCAGCCCGGTGGCGCGCCTGGTCGCGAGCGGCGAGGGCGTGGCGGGGGACCCCTCGGTGGTCTACCTCGGCAGGCTCGTGGGCCACAAGCGCGTCGAACGGGTGGTGGACCTCGCGGGAGACCTCGAAGGGGCGTGGCCGGGCATCCACGTGCACGTCGTCGGGCGCGGCTGCGAACAGGAGCGGCTCGCGGCACACGCCGCCCGCCGCGGCCTCGAAGACCGGGTCCACCTGCACGGCTTCCTGCCCGAGGCCGCCAAGAACGCGATCCTGGGGGCGGCGCGGGTCAACGTCACCGCCTCGGAGTTCGAGGGCTGGGGGCTGACCGTGATCGAGGCCGCCGCGCTCGGCGTCCCGACCGTCGCCTACGACGTCGCGGGACTGCGCGACTCGGTGCGTGACGGTGTCACGGGCTGGCTGGTCGGGGAGGGGGAGGCGCTCGCCGACGTGGTGGACCGCGCGCTGCGGGAACTGTCGGACCCGGCCAGGCGCGAGGAGATCCAGCAGGCGTGCAGGCTCTGGGCGGCCGAATTCACCTGGGGGAGAACGGGCGCTACGATGACCGGACTAATCACCACAGAACTATCTAAAAACGGCCGCCACCTTCATGTATCCGATCTCTGTCTCGCCGCGGGTGAGACCGACCCGCCATAAGTGACGGTGATCCCCGAGGCGTGGATCACCCGCCTTTCCGCACCTCCCTCCGAGTTCGGAGCCTCCGACACCGGGCTTCGCCGCAGGCTCAGGCTGCTCGCCGGGTGCCTCTTCCTCGCCGCCGTCGCCTTCCACATGGCGCCGGGCATGCTCATCGCCGAGACGAAGCTGGACATGCCGATCAACCCGATCGGCTTCCTCTCCCAGGCGCTGAGCATGTGGGACCAGGACTACCTGGGACACCTGCAGAACCAGGCGTACGGCTACATCTTCCCGATGGGTCCCTTCTACACCCTGCTGATCAACGCGGGCATGCCCCCGTGGGTGGTGCAGCGGCTCTGGGTGACGCTGATCCTGTGCGTCGCCTTCGTCGGCGTCGCCCAGCTGGCCAGGGCGCTGCGGATCGGCGGGCAGCTCGCCGGGGTGCTGGCCGGTCTCGCCTACGCGCTCGCCCCGCACGCGCAGGCGCTCATGGGCTTCAACTCCGTGGAGTTCGCCCCCAGCGCCGTCCTGCCCTGGGTGCTGCTCTTCCTCGTCAGGGGCGCGCAGGGGGAGACGAGCCCGCGCAGGGCCGCCTGCCTGTCGGCGCTCGTGTTCCTGTTCGCGGGCGGCATCAACGCCGCCGCCGAACTGGCCGTGCTCGTGGTACCGATGATCTACCTGCTCACCCGGGCGCGCGGCCCGCGCAAGCGACGGCTCATCGCCTGGTGGCTCGCCGCGATCGCCGCCGTGTCGTTCTGGTGGCTCGTCCCGCTGGTGCTGCTCGGCCGCTACGTCTTCTCCTTCATGCCCTTCACCGAGAACGCGTGGACGACCACGGTCGTGGGCTCGCTCACCAACGTGCTGCGCGGCATGAACAGCTGGGTCGCCTTCCTGCCGGTGGACGGACGCCCCTTCCTGCCCGCCGCCTACGAGCACGCCACCGTGCCCTGGCTCGTGCTGGTCACCGCGCTCGTCGCCGGGCTGGGGCTGGCCGGGCTCACCCTCGCGCGCACGCCCGAGCGGACCTTCCTGATCCTGACCGCGCTCGTGGGCGTCGCCGTCCTCGTCGCGGGCCACGCCGGGCCGCTCGCCGAACCCCTCAGGGCGCTGCTGGACGGCCCGCTCGCGCCGTTCCGCAACCTGCACAAGTTCAACGCGCTCGTACGGCTGCCGCTGGTGCTCGGACTCGCCGCGTTCGTCTCCTACGTGGGAGCGCGCAGGCCCGCCGTCCGCCTCCCCGCTGTGGTGGTGGGGGCCGGGCTGGTCGGGCTCACCCTCGTCCCCGTCGCCACCGCGGGCATCGCCCCGAGCGGCGCCTTCGCCGACGTCCCCGAGCACTGGCGGCAGGCGGCCTCCTGGCTGGACGACCGGGCCGAGGAGGGCACCGTGCTGGTCCTGCCCGGAGCCCGGCGAGGCGAGTACACCTGGGGGCGTCCGCTCGACGAGCCGTTCCAGCCACTGCTGAAGAAGGCCCGCTGGGTGAGCAACACGATCGTGCCGTGGGGCACGGCCGGCTCCAACCGGCTCGTCAAGGCGATCGACGACCGCTTCGCCAACGGGCAGGGATCGGAAGGGCTCACCCGGACGCTGCGCCGGATGGGAGTGCGCTACCTGCTGATCCGCAACGACCTCGACAGGGTCGCCTTCGGTGACGCGTGGCCCGCCCGGGTGCACGAGGCGCTGGACCGCTCTCCCGGCCTGACCCGGGTACGCGGCTTCGGGCCCACGGTCGGCTTCGAGGACTCCCAGACCGGCGCGAGCTGGCTCGACCAGCCGTACACGTCCCTGGAGATCTACGAGGTCACCGGGGCGCGTCCCGTCGTCGGCACGGTCGCGGCGCGGCGGCCGCTGCGGGTCTCCGGCGGTCCCGAGGCACTGCTCACCATGGCCGAGGAGGGGGTCCTCGAAGACGACCGGCCGGTGATCCTCGGCGACGACCCCGGAGCGGACGCGATCCCCGCCGCCGACACGGTGCTCACCGACACCATGCGGCGGCGCGAGCTGGTGGTGAGCGACCTGCGCAGGCCGTACGGCGAGACGATGACGCCGGACGAGCCCTATGAGGGGTACGGGCCCGCCTACGACCTCACCGACCCCGGCTGGTCCGATCCCGGCACCGTCGCCGCCTTCATCGGGATCAAGGGGGTGACCGCCTCCTCCTCACAGTCCGGGCTCGGGGTGACCCCGGGAACCCGCGACAGCGGGCAGCAGCCGTACGCGGCGGTGGACTTCGACCTGCGCACCGGCTGGCGCTCCACCGGCTGGAAGCCGGCCACCGAGCAGTGGCTGGAGGTACAGCTCGCCAAACCGACCTCGGTGCCCTTCATCCAGGCGGTCTTCGAACGCTCGGAGGAGACGGTGACGGTCTCCGAGGTCATGGTCGAGACCGACGCCGGCAGGGTGCGCACCCGGCTCGGCCTCACCTCGCTGTGGGAGCGGCTGAACGTTCCGCAGGGCGAGACGTCCCGGATCCGGATCCGGGTCACCGGCGTCCTGCGTGACCCCAACCCCCGGGTCGGCATCACCGAGCTGTCCATTCCCGGGGTCCGCGCGGAGCGCACGCTCGTGGTGCCGCCCGTCTCCTCGTCCGCATCCTCGGCCGACCCCGCTTCGCCCGGGCAGACGGTCGTGACCAGCCGGACGGACACCGCCCCCGGCTGCATGCTCGGCTCCTACGCCTGGACCTGCGCGGACAGGCTGCGCTTCGTGGGCGAGGACGGTTACGCCTTCGACAGGTTGGTCCCCGTCGCCGAGGGAAGGCAGACGCTGGCGGGCAGGGCCGTGCTCACCGACCGGCGGGTGGCCGAGACCGTGCTGATGCCGGAGGGGAGCTTCCCCCGCGTCACCGCCTCCTCCACCGCGAGCGACATCCCGGCCACCGGCGCCTACGCGGCCTTCGACGACGACCGCAGGACCATCTGGTACGCCGGGGACAAGGACCTGGAGCCCTCGCTCTCCTTCGAGCTGGGCAGGGAGATGACCCTGTCCCGGCTGCGCGTCGACTTCCCCGACACCAGGCTGGGCGCTCCGCCGGTCCGGGTCACCGTCACGACCGACGACGGCGTCCGGTACGCCTGGGCCTCGAAGGACGGGTGGATCCACTTCGCGCCGATGAGGGCGAGCCGGGTGAAGCTCACCTTCGCCGCCCTCGGCTCCTGGCGGATGGAGGTGCTCGGGGTGGCGATCCCAGGGGTCGAGCCGCTGCCCACCCCGGACACGCAGCCGGTGAGGATGCCCTGCGGGCTCGGTCCGACGCTCACCGTGAACGGGGTCGCGACGCCCACCGAGATCCACAGCGGGACCCTGGGCGACCTGCTCAACGGCCGTCCGGTCGGCTACCGGGCCTGTGAGGCGGTGGAGACGCGGGACGGCACGCTGCGGGTGCGCGCCGCCGCGCTCCAGGGCTTCCGGGTGGACTCGATGGTCCTGCGCGCCGCCGACGCGGAGGGCGAGGGGAGCGGCGACGGTGCGGCGAACGGCGCCGAGGACGCCGCGGGGAGTCGAAGGAGCCCGAAGAGCCCGAACGGAAGCGGCGCCGGGAGGACCGAGAGGACCGAGAGGACCGAGAGCACCGGGAACGCGGGAAACGCCGGGGGCACCGGGAGTGCGGAGAGAGCCGGGAATGCCGGAGGCGCCGCGGCGCCGGAGGTGGTCCTGCGGCCCGCGACCGTCGAGAGCTGGGAGGCGGGGGAGCGCCGGGTGAGGGTCTCCACGACGGAGCCCTCCTACCTGGCGCTCGGCGAGAACTTCAACAAAGGCTGGCAGGCGTCGTTCGACGGACGCGTGCTGGAACCGGCGAGGCTGGACGGGTGGCGGCAGGCGTGGCTGCTGCCCCCCGGGAGCGGGACCGTGGTGATGACGTACGCCCCCGACGGCCTGTATCGGATGTCGCTGGTCGTGGGATGGGTGCTGGTCGCGCTGGTCGTCGCGCTCGCTCTGGTCCGCCCCCGCCGCCCGCTCCGCGAGCTTCCCGCGTCGCCGCCCGCGGTGCTGCGGGCGGCCTGGCTGTGGCCGCCGGCCCTCGTGCTGGGCCTGGTGGCCGAGGGGTGGGCCGGTGCCGCCCTGGCCGGTCTGGTGGCGGCACTCGCCCTGTGGCTGCGGGGCATCGCGGGGGCCGAGCACAGCGCGGGCGGCCCGCTGTACAGGATCGGCCGGGTGCTGCTCACACCGTTCCCCGTGGTGGCGGCGCTCGGCGGGGCCGGTCTCGCGCTCGGCTACGGCGGGGCGGCGGGGGCGGCGGGGGCACAGTATCTCTCCCTGGTCGCCGTGGGCCTGTTGTTCGCCGCGGCGCGCGTGTCGAGGTCGCCCCGCCGTTGGCTGCGGGCGTGGGAGAAGGACGATCCCCTCCAACCCGTGGAGCGACGATGATCGGCCGGAGACCGCGCGGTGTGCTCGTCCTGGTCGCCGGTGCCTTCCTGATCACGCTGGCCGCGCTGGTGCGCCTCTACATCTATCCCAGCGGCCTGGTACTGCCCGCGGAGCAGGACCGGATCACCAAGCTGACCACCGAGTCCGGCTCCTACTTCGACACCGCCACCCTGCGCACGCACCGGGGCGTCCCGCTGGAGACGGCCGTGGCCAGATACGGGGACACGGTCAGGTCCACGCCGGACGTCGCGGTGTGGACGGAGTTCGTCTCCCTCGCCACCCGCGACGGGCGGCGCATCGACTACCACGAGCGGCGGGCCGCGTTCGACCGCCGTACGGGGCAGGCGGTCAACTGCTGCGAGAACTACGTCGACGAGAACGGCAACCCCGCCCCGCGCGGGCTGGTGTTCCGCTGGCCCTTCGGAGCCGGGCCGGTCGCCTACCAGGTCTACGACCCGCTCGTCCGGCGTCCGGTGGCCGCCCGCTTCGAGGGGATCGAGACCCTGTACGGCGTCCGGGTCAACCGCTACGCGCAGCGTCTGGTCAACGAGCGGCTCGTCCAGCGGGCGATGGAACTGCCGGGGACGGTCCTCGGGCTGGGCGGCAGGGAGACGTTCCCCGTCAACGCCTACCTCGAAGGGACCCGTACCTTCTGGGTGGAACCGGAGAGCGGGATGGTGATCGGGGTCAGGGAGAACCTGGTCAAGACCCTGCGCACCGACGACGGTGCGGGACGGCTGGTCGCGCTCGCCGCCGACATGCGCACCAGCACCGGGGACGAGCGGTGGAACGCGGGGGAGGCGCGGCAGTTCCTTCGCTGGGCGACACTCGTCAATCGGGTGATCCCGCTGTCGTGCGCCGTGCTCGGCGTGCTGCTGCTGTTCGCGGGTTTGCGCCTGCAGAGTCGCGCCTCCGCCGCCCCCGCCCCCGCTCCCGGCGCCGGAGCCGCAACGCCGGAGCCTCGATCAGCCGATGGCTGAGGTCGGCGAGCAGGACGGTGAACGCGGTGCACACCACCAGCGTCGTGAGCAGATCGCCGCTGAAGCTCTGCTGCCCGGTCAGCTCGTACCAGCCCACGATCACCACGAACTGCCACAGGAAGACGCCGTAGGAGATGCGGCCGAGATAGCGCATCACCCGGTTGCCGAGCAGCGAGCGCAGCGGCGAGGGTTCGGAGGTCTGCAGGGCCACGGGAGCGAGCAGGGCGAGGACGAAGACCGTGTAGAGGGTCATCTCGAAGATGTCCGTCCACAGGTCCTGGACCTCGAAGAGGCGGCCTCCCGCGATGGGGCTGGCCGCGACGGCGTAGACGAAAGCGGCGATGATCCAGCAGGTCACCCACGACTCGCGCACCCCCCTGGTGAGCCGTCGCACCGGGGCGTCGGGGTCGGTCTCGGCGTGCGCCCAGAACGAGACGACGGCGAGGGCCATGCCCGTCGCGAAGTAGAGCATCGACCGGGGGAGCCAGAGCCCGAGTTCGGGGCGGTGCGCGGGGATGTGGCTGAAGACCGCCCAGAGGGGGGAGACCAGGGCGAGGGCGCCGATGCCGACGAGCAGCCGCTTGGCCCTGGCCGCGGGGTCCGCGCCGCGCCGCGCGATGGCGCGCAGCGCGACGGCGAGGAGCGGGAGGGCGAGATAGAAGGTCATCTCGACCGAGAGGCTCCACATCTGCCCGAGCCCCGGCGGGCTCGCGCCGGCCCACCACGGCTCCGGCACGTAGTTCTGCACCAGCAGCAGGAAGGGCAGCCAGTTGACGGGTTCGGCCGCCTGCGGCCACGACCACAGCGGCAGCGCGACGGCGACCACGAGCCAGTACGCGGGCAGGATGCGCAGCGCGCGCTTCCACAGGTAACCGCCGGCGCCGGGGGGCGCCTCACCTCGCACGACCTCGCCGGCCCAGGGCCGGTAGAGGAGGAAGCCCGACAGCAGGAAGAAGATCGGCACCCCGATGTCGCCCCTGGAGAGCAGGGCGGGCAGAAACCCCTCCCTGAGGGAGGCGCCCGTCGTGCTCGCCACGTGGTAGAGAAGGACGCCGAAGGAGGCGACCGCGCGGACGCCGTCCATCGCGTCGAGATGCCCGCCGACCGCGGGAAGATCCCGCACGTCCCTGCCGGTGGACCCCTGGTGAACCGGCATAGAACCTGTTTCGGTCACTTTTCGGCATCCCTGGTGACTGTGGATGTTTGCCAGCACTAACATATCGCGAAATGGAACTTGTTATAGGGTGAGCGGGATATATGTGTAGCGGGCGGCCCCAGGAGGAGCGATGCGTCGCGTCATCGGTTTGATATTCATCGGACTCGGGGCGTTTCTCATCGTTCTGGCACCGCTCGTGCGGTTCCAGGTGGCGACCGGTCTCATCGCCGCTCCCGCCGACCAGTACGGCATCAGCAAGCTGGAGGCCGTCGACGCCCAGTACTTCAGCCCCGGGGACCTGAAGGTCGTGAAGGGCAACCTTGACATTACCGTCACCACCAGGGGGGACGTTACCGCGGCCGAAGGCGACCGGGTCGTCTGGGAGGAGGCCACGGCGGTCAACGACGTCACCAACAAGAACCCCCTCATCTCGTTCAGCGAGCGTCGCAGCGCGTTCAACAAGTACACGGGCGAGGGCGTGAACTGCTGCAACGTCAACGTCGACAAGACCCCCGTGCAACTCCAGGGGCAGATCTACAAGTGGCCCTTCGACGTCGAGAAGAAGACGTACAGCGTGTTCAACGCGATCACCGGCAAGGCGTTCGACGCCAATTTCGTCGGTGAGGAGCAGGTCGGAGGGCTCTCGGTCTACCGGTTCGAGCAGACCGTCCCGCCAACCAAGATCGACACCGTCACCGTCCCGGCCTCCATCCTCGGCATGGACGATCCCGGCGACGTGCAGGCGGACCGCGTCTACGACGGCGTCAACACCTTCTGGATCGAGCCGGCCACCGGCTCGCCGGTGCGGCAGGAACAGCGGCGCCACGACGTCCTCAAGACCTCGGACGGCGTCGAGCGCTCGCTCGCCTTCGCCGCCGACGTGAAGATGACCCAGAACACCGTGGACGACCTGGTCAAGAACGCGCTCGACAGCAGGAACAGCATCACGCTGCTCAAGACCATGATCCCGCTGGTGCTCCTGCTGATCGGCCTCGCCCTGGTCGTCACCGGCGCCCTGCTCGTGAGGCGCCGCAGGGACATGTGAGAGACCGGGGGCGCCGGGCCCCGGGCGGGGAAGGTGTGGAGGGAGGCCGTGGGCACGCGCCCGCGGCCTCCCTTTCCGTTCGCCGCGAACCTTGTGGACCGTCGTTCCCCGTACGTGTCACTGGAACATGTTCCATCGTTTTTCCTGCTTCATTACTCACGAGTAGCTTAGGTTTTCTGTCGAAAGAAAGGTTCTCTATTAGAACGCGTTGCAGTTAGTTTGACGCGGTCGTACAGTCGCAGCATGCGGACACGTGTTACCGACATGCTCGGGATCGAATTTCCGATCTTCGCGTTCAGCCACTGCCGTGACGTCGTCGCCGAGGTCAGTCGCGCGGGGGGGATGGGCGTGCTCGGCGCCCTCTACTTCACCCCCGAGGAGCTCGAGACGGAGCTCAAGTGGATCGACGACCACGTCGACGGCAAACCGTACGGCGTCGACGTGGTCATGCCCGCCTCGTACGCGGGCTCCGACCTCGGCGTCGACTCGCCAGAGGACCTCGTGGGACGGCTCCAGGGGATGATCCCCCAGGGCCACCGGGACTTCGTCGACGGCCTGCTCGCCTCCCACGGCGTGCCACCGCTCTCGGCCGACGCGGACGCGGGCAAGGTGCTGCTCGGCTGGACCGACGCCACCGCGCGCCCGCAGGTCGAGGTGGCCCTGCGGCACCCGATCGCACTGCTCGCCAACGCGCTGGGCCCGCCCCCCGCCGACGTGGTCGACCAGGCGCACGCCAAGGGGGTGAAGGTCGCCGCGCTCGCCTCCACCCCGAGGCACGCGATCAAGCAGGTCGAGGTCGGGGTGGACATCGTCGTCGCCCAGGGCACCGAGGCGGGCGGGCACACCGGGGAGATCTCCACGATGGTCCTCATCCCGCAGGTCGTGGACGCCGTCGACGTCCCCGTACTGGCCGCGGGCGGCATCGGCGACGGCCGCCAGATGGCGGCCGGGCTCGCGCTCGGCGCCGAGGGCGTGTGGACGGGATCGATCTGGCTCGCCGTGGAGGAGGCCGACACCTCCGAGGTGGTCAAGCGCCGCATCCTGGGGGCGACCTCGCGCGACACCGTGCGCTCGCGGTCGTGGACCGGCAAGCCCGCCCGGCTGCTCAGGAACGAGTGGACCGACGCCTGGGAGTCCCAGGAGTCGCCCGGCACGCTCCCCATGCCGCTGCAGTTCATGCTGATCTCCGACGCGCTCCGCAGGATCGGCCGTTCCGACGCGACCGAGCTGGCGACCTTCCCGGCCGGGCAGATCATCGGCGCGATGAACCAGGTCAGGTCCACCAGGGACGTCGTCTTCGGCATGATCGAGCAGTACGTCGAGGCAATGGAACGATTGGGTCGCATTACCGGTGAGTAGGTAGCTCATGTCCGAAGGAATGGGCTAAGAACTCATCAGAGCCGATGAGTTTGGAGAGTGATGACGTCCCCGCAGGTCACCGATGATGTCGCTGACGATGTCACCGATCCCCCGGCAGGGCCTTCGCGGTCCTTTCCCGGGGGTCGGCGGGTGCTCGGCGCCGCGCTCGTCCTCATCGTGGTCCAGCTCGCCTGGCGGGCCGTGATCCTGTACAGGGGCGGCTTCTTCGGCGACGACCTCAACATGGTGGGCAGGGCCGCGGCCGAACCCTTCGGGCTCGACTACCTCTTCGGCGTCTACTCCGCGCACGTGATGCCGGTCGGGATGATCGCCAACACGGTCGTCACCTCGCTCGGCGCGTACGACTGGACGGTGACCGCGGCGGCGCTGCTGCTCTTCCAGCTCGCCGCCTCGCTCGCCGTGTACCGCATGCTGCGCGTGCTGTTCGGTGCCCGCTGGATGATCCTGGTGCCGCTGTCCCTCTACCTGTTCACACCGCTCGCCCTGCCCGCCTTCTACTGGTGGGCGGCGGCGGTCCAGGCCCTGCCGCTGCAGATCGCGATCGCGATGGCGGTCGCCTCGCACGTGACGTTCCTGCGCTCCGGGCGCGGCGTGGACGCGGTCGTGACCGGGCTGTGGTTCCTGTTCGGGCTCGGCTCCTTCCACCTCAAGGCCGTCTTCGCCATCCCCCTGCTGCTCGTCCTGGTCACCGTCCTGTACTTCCCCGTCCGTGAGCGCCTGCGCTCCCTGGCGACGGTGTTCGGCGCGTACGCGGTCATGGCGGGCGCCTACTCGATCCTGTTCCTCCTGCAGCTCGACCGCCTGCACGGCCAGGAGATCGGGGCGCCCTCCTCCGAGGTGGCCGGCCGGGCCGTGGCGCGGATGCTGGGCGTCACCCTTCCGGTGCTCGCGGCCGGGGGACCCGGGCCCTGGTGGTACAAGTTCTACGCGGTGCCGCCGCAGGCGATGGTCGGCGCGGCCTGGGCGCTCATCGGGGTGGTCGTCGCCGTCACCCTGCTCCTCAGGCGGGGAGCGTGGAAGGCCTGGCTGATCCTCTGCCTCTATCCGCCCCTCCTCATGGTGCCGATCCTGGCCGGACGATCCCTGGACCGGGCCCTGGGCGAGGAGGCCCGCTACCTCGCGGACGTGACCCCGGTGATCGCCCTCTGTCTGGGGCTGGCGATGCTCCCGCTGCTGGGCGAGGCGCGCCCGTACCGCTGGCGGATCCCGGCCCGCGTCGCCGGGACCGGCTGCGCGTTGCTGGCGATGGCGGTCGCCGCCTTCTCCGTCTACTCCGCGCACAGATACGTGATGGGGACGGAGCCGGGGCGGGCCGAGATCCGCTCCTACCTCGCCTCGGTGCGGGCCACGCTCGCCTCCGCCCCGCCGGGCAGTGACATCTATCCCCAGCAGACGCCCTACGACCAGTTCGGCTTCGGGTACGGGGACGAAGGGCTCAGCCACCTCACCCTCAGCCCGCTCGCCCCGCCCGAACTCGCCGCCCTCATGCGCAACCCCCGGCCCGCCGTCGCCCCGCTCGTGCTCGACCCCACCGGGCGCCGCCTCGTCCCGGTCCGCCTCACCGGCCCCTACGTCGCCGCCCCCGGCGGCTGCTTCCCCCAGCTGGGCGGCACGATCTCGATCCCCCTCGCGCACAAGGGCGGCATGGTCGTCCTCGGCCTCGACTACCGCTCCACCGCCAGGACGGCGGCCTACGTGCAGGTGGGGGAGCAGGAGGTCGAGATCGTCCTCGAACAGGGAACCGGCAGGATCCACATCCCCTTCACCGCCCCCGGCGCCTCGGTGCGGATGGAGGTCCTGTCCGCCGACACCCGGGTCTGCGTCATCGGCGGCCTCTTCGGCGGCCCGGTCCCTGGCTAGAGGGGCGGCTCCGAAGCGCGGTCGGTGATCGGGTGATCGGTGGCGCGGTCGCGCCGGAGCGCGGCGTCCTCTTCTTTTGCCGTGAGAGGTATGACTTTTGCTGGTTTTCGGCATAAACGTATGGGCAAGTGGAAAATCTTGCTTTAGATTACGGCCAGAGCGGCATTAACTCCTCCCCGTCACAGCGAATCAGGTCCGGCGTCCGCCATCCGATCGGTCACACCGGCGGTGCCGCATCCCCCCACGCCGCGCCGAAAGCGGCCTCCTCACCGAGATGGAACGGTCATGCGGAAATCCCCCCTTTTATCCGTCTTACTGCTCACCGCGCTCTCATGGCTCGCCGTACCCGCTCAAGCACACGTGGCAGTGCCGCCACAGGTGCCGGGCGTCACCCTGCGCACCTACGACGTCCAGGTCGAACTGTCCAAGCTCTGCACGCTCAAGCCCGGTCAGACACCCAACGTGGACAAGCTGATGCCCACGATCGACTGGAGCTCCGACGCCGACTTCGGCCTGACCGACATGTTCGTCACCGAGGCGATCGGCAACATCTCCATCGCCACCGCGGGCACCTACGAGTTCCGGCTCACCAGCGACGACGGCTCTCGGCTGCGCATCGACGACACCGTCGTGATCACCAACGACGGGCGGCACGGGCCGATCGCCGTGGACGGCACGATCACCCTGACCACCGGCTACCACGCGTTGCGCGTCGACCACTTCGAGCACCTGTACGGCCAGCAGCTCAAGCTGGAGTGGAAACCACCCGGATCCTCGGGGTTCGCCCTCGTGCCGAACTCGGTGCTGAGCACGGACGCGGACGTGGTGCGGGTCACCGCCCCCGGGCGCAAGGAGTGCGAGAGCGGCGCCGACTCTCCGGGCGACGGGCTGCCGCTGGAGTCGGTACACCCCGACTTCACGCTCACCGACCTGCGACCGGAGGGTTTCCGGCCGCAGGTGACCGCGATGGACTGGCTGCCCGACGGCCGGTTGGCGGTCGCCACGTGGGGCGGCTCGGAAACCAAGCTCGGCGAGGTCTACCTGCTCGGCAACGTCACGGGCAAGACCTCACCCGCGCAGGTGACCACCAAGAAGATCGCCGGTGGGCTCCAGGAGCCCATGGGCATCAAGTACGTGGACGGCAAGCTCTACGTCTCGGAGAAGTCCCGGCTGGTGGAGCTGAACGACACCGACGGCGACGAGGTCGCCGACAACCTCAGGACCGTGGCGACCTGGCCGTTCGGCGGCAACTTCCACGAGTTCGCGTTCGGGCTGCTCTACCGTGACGGCCACTTCTACATCAACCTCTCCGTCGCCATCAACTACGGCGGCGCCACCACCGACCCGCAACCGGCGCCGGACAGGGGCACGACCATCAAGGTCGACAAGGCCACCGGCAAGGTCGAGTACGTCGCCGGCGGCCTGCGCACGCCCAACGGGCTCGGCTGGGGCCCGAACGACGACCTGTTCGTCATGGACAACCAGGGCGGCTGGCTGCCCGCCTCGAAACTGGTGCACGTCAAGAAGGACCGGTTCTTCAACCACTACACCAACCCCGACGGCCGGTTCGACGACAACGTGGTGAGCGCGCCCGTGCTCTGGCTGCCGCACAACGAGATCGCCAATTCCCCCAGCACGCCACTGCTCATGAAGCAGGGCAGGTACGCGGGTCAGATGCTGTTCGGCGACGTCACCTACGGCGGGATCCAGCGCGGCTACCTGGAGAAGGTCAACGGCGAGTACCAGGGCGCGGTCTTCCGCTTCACCCAGGGCCTTGAGGCGGGGGTCAACCGGATCAGCCTGGGACCCGACGGCGCCGTCTACGCCGGAGGTCTCGGCGCCGGCGGAAACTGGGGCCAGCCGGGCAAGCTCACCTACGGACTGCAGAAGCTGACCCCCGGCGACGACAAGGCCTTCGACATCCTGAAGATGCGCGCGATCGAGGGCGGCTTCGAGCTGCAGTACACCCAGCCGCTGTCGGCCGAGACCGCCGCGTCGCTGGCGGCGAGGTACCAGGCCACCCAGTGGCGGTACGCCGCGGCCTCCACCTACGGTGGCCCCAAGGTGGACGAGGAGCCGCTGACCGTCACCTCCGCGACCCTGAACCCCAGCGGGAAGAAGGTCACGCTGAAGATCGCCGGTCTCAAGCCGGGGCGCGTGGTGCACCTGCGGTCGCCGCGCCCGTTCGGTTCGGCGTCGGGGCAGCCGCTGTGGAGCACCGAGGCCTGGTACACGCTCAACTCGATGGTCGACGGTCCGGAGACGGACACCGTGTACGAGGCGGAGAGCGCCTCGCACAGCGGCGGCGCGAAGCTGAACACCGATCATCTGAGCTACTCGGGAAGCGGCTTCGTCGACGGTTACCAGGCCGTGGGAGCGGCCACGCAGTTCGCCGTGCACGCGGCCAGGGAGGGCACGTACCACGTCGGCCTGCGCTACTCCAACGGCCCGCACCCCGCGCCCGGCACCAAGTCCCTGAGCGTGTACGTCAACGGGACCAAGGTCAGGCAGGTGCCGCTGCCCACCACGGAGACCTGGGACCTGTGGGCCACCCGGGTCGAACCGCTCACGTTGAGGAAGGGCGCCAACCTCATCACCTACAGGTTCGACAGCGGTGACGTGGGCCACGTCAACCTGGACTCCATCACCGTGGCCGCGCAGCGGGTGTTCGAGGCCGAGAACGCCTCGCTGAGCGGTGGCGCGAAGGCGAACCAGAACCACCAGGGCTACACCTACAAGGGCTTCGTCGACGGCTACTGGAACCAGGGCGCGAGCACGTCGTTCTCCGTGTGGTCGGACTCGACCGGCACGCACAACGTGGGGCTCCGCTACGCGGCCGACGTCGGCAGGTCGTTGAGCGTGTACGTCAACGGAGAGAAGGTCAGGCAGGTGCGGCTGGCCGCCACCGGCGGCTGGGACGCCTGGGCCGTCCAGACGGAGCCGCTCAACCTGAACCGGGGCACGAACACGATCGCCTACAGGTACGACTCCGGCGACACGGGCAACGTCAACCTCGACCACATCACCGTGTCGAAGGCGCAGCGGATCACGCTGTTCGACGGGTCAAGTCTGGCGGCGTGGGAGAAACGGGCCGGCGGAGCGGCGACCTGGCCGATCGCGAACGGCTCCGTGGAGTCCTACGGCGGCGACATCCGTACCCGGCAGACGTTCGGCGACTTCAAGCTCCACGCCGAGTGGTACGAGCCGGACTACCCGCCGGACGTGACCGGACAGCAGCGGGGCAACAGCGGCGTCTTCCTCCAGGAACGCTACGAGATCCAGGTCCTGGAGTCGTACGGTGACACCACGCCGGCCGCCAACGAGGCGGGGGCGATCTACAACAAGCGCGCGCCCGACCGCAACATGGCCACCGCCTCGGGAACGTGGCAGACCTACGACATCACCTTCCGCGCGGCCCGGTACACCGGCGCGGGAGTGAAGGTCGACGACGCGCGGGTCACGGTCGTCTGGAACGGCGTGGTGGTGCACGACGACGTGGCCGTCGACGGCGGCACGGGCGACCACATCCCGGAGAGCGCGGCGTCGGGCGGGATCCGCCTTCAGGACCACGGCGACGCCGGCGAGAACCCCCGCTTCCGCAACATATGGATCGAACCCGTCTCCTGACCTCATCCGCTCAGCAGGCCGTCCCGCTCTCCGCGCGGGGCGGCCTGCCCTGTGCGCGAGGCCACCCGCCGGGCCGTGAGCGCACCGCGACGCCCCCGTCCTCCCAGCCGTTCGTCCGGGACCCGGGCCCCGCCCGTGGCGGTGCCGTTCACGCCGGTTCGGGCCGTGCCGCCTTCCCGGCCAGCTCCTGGACGCCCTTGAGGAGCCTGTCCACGTCGGACTCGTCGGTGTACGGCGCGATTCCGGCCCGGATGGCGCCGGTGTCGCCGAGGCCCAGGCGGCGGGAGCACTCCAGCGCGTAGAAGCTGCCCGCGGGGGCGTTGACGCCGCGTTCGGCCAGGAAGCGGTAGGCGTCGGCGGACCTGACGTGGTCGACGGAGAACAGGGTCGTGGGGGTGCGGGCGCGCGACGCCGCGCCGTAGAAGGTCACTCCGGCGATCTCGGCCAGCCCCGCGTCGAGCCGTTCGAGCAGGATCCTCTCGTGCTCCTCCAGCTCGGCCATCGAGCCTTCCAGGCGTTCGCGCCTGGTCCCCTCACCCGGTACGAGCCCGGCGAGGAAGTCGACCGCCGCCGTCGTGCCGGCGAGCAGCTCGTAGGGCAGCGTGCCCAGCTCGAAGCGTTCGGGCACCGCGTCGGTGGCGGGGAGCAGCTTGTCGGGGTGGACGCTCTCCAGCAGGCCGGGGTCGGCGGCGAGCACGCCCAGGTGCGGGCCGAGAAACTTGTACGGCGAGCAGGCGTAGAAGTCGGCGCCCAGCCGTCCGACGTCGACCAGGCTGTGCGGCGTCAGGTGCACGCCGTCGACGTAGAGCAGCGCCCCGGCCGCGTGCACCCGTTCGGCGATCGCCGGGATGTCCGGACGGCTGCCCAGCAGGTTCGACGCGGCCGTGACGGCCACCAGCCGGGTGCGCCCGCCGAGCAGGTGGGCGATCGTGTCGACGCTCAGCTCGCCGCTTTCCGGGTCGAAGTCGGCCCGGCGTACCGTGACCCCGCGCGCCTCGGCGGCATGCACCCAGGGCCGGATGTTCGCGTCGTGGTCCAGGGTGGTGACCACGACCTCGTCACCGGGGCTCCACTCCTTGGCGAGCGCGCGGGCCATGTCGTAGGTGAGCTGGGTCATGCTCCGGCCGAACACGACGCCGCCCGGGGTGGCGCCGAGCAGGTCGGCCATCGCCTGGCGCGCCTCGGTCACGATCCCGTCGGCGCGCCGCTCGGCGGCGGTCTCGGCCCCCCGGTTGGAGACGGCGGCCCGCAGCGCACCGGCCACGGCCTCCGCGACCGGCTCGGGCACCTGCGACCCCCCGGGCCCGTCGAAGTGCGCCGCTCCCTCGTCCAACGCGGGAAAGTGCGCCCGTACAGCCGCCACGTCGTATGCCACAAAACCTCCAGGACCGCTGCCGGCCATCGGTGTTCTTGTCAGGCGTCCCCATTGGAGCGGAACGTGGCCAGAGTACTTCGTCAGGTTGATTTGGGTAGGTGGTGTGCCGGCTGGGGCGGGCAGGGGGCGCGCTGGTCCACGCGTGGACGAGGGCTTGGAGCGTGGACGGCACCCGGGTCATTCGCCCCGGTAGGAGGGTGGGCGCTTCTCGCGGAAGGCGCGGGAGCCCTCCTTGGCGTCCGCCGAGCCGATGACCGGCCAGCCGACGGCGTCGGAGACCTTCAGCGCCTCGGCCTCGGGCAGGCCCAGGGTCTCGCGGTAGGTGCGGAGGATGGCCTGGACGGCGAGGGGGCCGCACTCGGCGATCCGGGCGGCGATCTCCAGGGCGGTCGTGAGTGCCTCCCCGTCGGGGACGACCCGGTTGACCAGGCCCATGGTCAGCGCCTCCCGCGCGGTGACGGCGCGGCCGGTGAGCAGGATGTCCATCGCGAAGGCGTACGGGATCTGGCGGGGCAGGCGGATCGCGGAGCCGCCCATGGGGAAGAGGGCGCGGCGGGCCTCGAACAGGCCGAGGGTGGCGGACTCGGCGACCACCCTCATGTCGGTGCCGACGAGCAGTTCGGTGCCCCCGGCGACGGCGTACCCCTCGACCGCGCAGACGATCGGCTTCGTCGGCAGCGCGCCGGAGTCGCGGAGCAGGCCCTTCCAGTGGAAGTCGGGGATGGCCGCGGCGCGCTCCCTGACCCGGGCGTCCTGCGAAGGGGTGCCCATCGCCTTCAGGTCGGCGCCCGCGCAGAACGTCCCGTGCGCGCCGGTGAGGACGGCGACGCGGACCTCGGGCTCCTCGGAGACGTACGCCCAGGCGTCGGCCAGGCCGACCAGCATGTCGGTGGAGAGCGCGTTCCTCGCCTCCGGCCGGTCCATGGTGACGACCACGACGTGACCGTCACGCTCGATCCGGCAGTGCGGTGTGCTGATCGGCAGGAGTTCCACGGGACGACCTCCGTTGGTTCAACCAGGTGCCTGGTGGGGGAAATTCTGGACGCGTGCCGGCTCCCGCGCGGTGTGGCCGCCCGGGGCCGTTCGCTCCCGCGCGGTGAGGGGGCGTTCGCTCCCGTGCGGGGTGTGGGAGCGGGGTCTCGGCGACGCCGGGAGGGACGTCTCCGAGGAGGGCCGATCCCACGCGGAAAGAGTGGGGCCTGTGCTGGGTCAAGCGCTTGCTAGGCGCACCTCCCGAGGTTAGTCTGCCCATGCGCACAAGAACAGATTCTTGTTCTATATACCCCGTTCCGCCAGGGCTTGTCGCGATAAAGAGAACGTGATGCACTTCGGTGTACCGGGGCCTTTCCAGCGAAAGGATGTCCGATGGGTACGCTCGGTTTCTGGAGACTGGCGCAGGCGGACCCCGACTGGGTGGCCGCCGTCGACCCGGACGGCGCGGAACATCGCGCCGGTGACCTCCTCGCCCGTGCCAACCGTCTCGTCCACGGCCTGAGAGAGCTCGGCCTCCAGGCGGGCGACGGCATCTGCGGCCTGGTGCCCAACGGCTCCGACGGGCTCGTCCTCTATCTCGCCGCCCTGCAGGCCGGCTGGTACTACACGCCGATCAACTGGCACCTCACCGGCCCCGAGATCGGCTACATCGTCGCCGACAGCGAGGCGCGGGCCTTCTTCGTCGACGAGCGGTACGCCGAGGAGGGCCTGCGCGGTGCCGCCGAGTCGGGCATCGCCCCCGAGCGGGTCTTCGCGTTCGGGCACCTGGAGGGCGCGCGGCCCGTCTCCGAGCTGACCGAGGGGCGCCCCGACACCGCACCCGCCGACCGTACGGCGGGCGCCACCATGCACTACACCTCCGGCACCACCGGCAGGCCCAAGGGGGTGCGGCGCCCGCTCAGCGGCATGGACCCGGACGACGCCGCCGAGCTGATGACGTTCCTGCTCACCCTGTTCGGCATCACCCCCGGCAAGGAGAACGTCCACCTCGTCACCTCGCCGAACTACCACACCGCCGTCACCCAGTTCGGGGGGACGGCCCTGCACATGGGGCACACGCTCGTCTACATGGACAAATGGGACGCCGAGGAGACCCTCCGGCTCTGCGCGAGGTACCGCGTCACCAACTCGCACCTGGTCCCGACCCACTTCAAGCGCCTGCTCGCCCTCCCCGCCGACGTGAGGTCGAAGTACGACCTCTCCTCCCTGCGGTGGATGATCCACGCCGCGGCCCCGTGCCCGGTCCCCGTCAAGTGGGCGATGCTGGAGTGGTGGGGTGACTGCGTCTACGAGTACTACGCGGCCACCGAGGGCGGCGGCACCATCGCCACCCCGCAGGACTGGAGGAGCCGTCCCGGCACCGTCGGCACCGCCTGGCCGATCAGCGAGCTGCTCATCGTGGACGAGAACCTGGAGCCCGTGCCGGCGGGGACCCCCGGAACCGTCTACATGAAGATGCGGGGCCTCAGCTTCGAGTACAAGGGCGACCCGGCGAAGACCGAGGCCAACCGGTTGCGCGACCACTTCACCGTCGGCGACATCGGCTACCTGGACGAGGACGGCTTCCTCTTCCTCTGCGACCGCAAGGCCGACATGATCATCTCCGGCGGGGCGAACATCTACCCCGCCGAGATCGAGAACGAGCTGATGGTCCACCCCAAGGTCGCGGACGTGGCCGTGTTCGGCATCCCCGACGAGGAGTGGGGCGAGCAGATCAAGGCCGTGGTCGAGCCCGCGCCCGGCGTCGCACCCTCGCCCGAGCTCGCCGCCGAGCTCGTCGAGTCGCTGAGGGGCCGCCTGTCGACGATGAAGTGGCCGAGATCCGTCGACTTCGTCACGGAGATGCCCCGCGAGCCCAACGGCAAGCTCCTCAAACGCAAGCTGCGTGACCCGTACTGGAAGGGACGCGAACGTGCCATCTAGCGAAGACCCCCCGGCGCCGCTGCGGGCACGGCACGTACTGGAGTTCCCCGGCGGATACACGCGCACGACGGGACCGGTGATCGGGCGCTTCCTCACCGAACTGCGCGACGGGCGGCTCTTCGGGGTCCGCACGGCGGCGGGACGCACGCTGGTGCCGCCGCTGGAGTACGACCCCGAGACCGGCGACGCGGTGACCGAGGAGTTCGTCGAGGTCGGCCCCGCGGGCACCGTGGAGAGCTGGGCCTGGGTGACCGTCCCCAGGAAGGGCCACCCGCTGGACCGGCCGTTCGCCTGGGCCCTCATCCGGCTGGACGGCGCCGACACCTCGCTGGTGCACGCGGTGGACGCCGGAGACGTCAGGGCGATGCGCCCGGGGCTGCGGGTGCGCCCCCGCTGGCGGGCCGAGCGCACCGGCCACATCACCGACATCGAGAGCTTCGTCCCCGAGGTCACCAGGATCGTCTCCGAGGTCCGCGCCGAGTACACGGTCACGCCGGGGCTCGCGCTGCGCCGCTTCCTGGAGGGGGTCGCAGAGGGCGTCCTCATCGGCTGCCGGTGCGGCACCTGCCACAAGGTCTACGTGCCCTACCGGCTCTCCTGCCCCGAGTGCGGGGTCTCGATCACCGAGGAGGTGGTCGTCCCGGACACCGGCACCATCACCACCTTCGCCATCAACAACCTGCCCGACCCACGGGCCCCCGAGGTGCCGTTCGTCTCGGCGTACATCCAGCTCGACGGCACCGACATCCCGATGATCGCCCTGGTCGGCGGGATCGCGGCCCACGAGGTGCGCCAGGGCATGCGGGTGCGGGCCGTCTGGGTGCCGCAGGAGGAGCGGACGATGTCCATGTCGAACATCAAGTGGTTCGCCCCCACCGGCGAGCCGGACGTGGAGCTGTAGATGCGGGAGATAGCGGTCGTCGCGTTCGCGCAGACCCGGCACAGCGCCGTCGACGAGGGACAGAGCGAGGCCGAGCTCATCCTGCCCCCGCTGGAGGAGGTGAGGGCCGCGACCGGGCTGCGCAGGTTCGGCTTCACCTGCTCGGGGTCGTGCGACTACCTGGCGGGCGCGCCGTTCTCGTTCGTCTCCGCGCTCGACGCGCTCGGCGCCTGGCCGCCGATCTCGGAGAGCCACGTCGAGATGGACGCCGCCTGGGCGCTGTACGAGGCGTGGGTCAGGCTCCAGCACGGCGACGTCGACTCGGCCCTGGTCTACGGCTTCGGCAAGTCCTCCCAGGGGGACCTTCGGGAGATCATGACGCTCCAGCTGGACCCGTACTACCTGGCTCCCCTCGGGCTGGACCAGGTCTCCTTCGCCGCGCTGCAGGCGTCGGCCACCGGGGCGGACCGGGCCGAACTCGACGAGATCGTGCGGCGCAGCCGGGCCGACGGCCACGCGAACCCCTACGCCCTCGACCTGCCGGACCCCTCGGGCGAGGACGCGGAGGTCGCGCCGCTGCGGCCGTACGACGTCGCCCCGATCACCGACGGCGCCGCCGCGGTGGTGCTGGCGGCCGGGGACCTGGCCAGGGAGCTGTGCGAGCGGCCCGCGTGGATAACGGGGATCGCCCACCGCATCGAGCCGCACTACCTGGGCATGAGGGATCTCGCCCGGTCGGCCTCCGCCGCCGACGCCGCACGCGCGGCGGGGGCGGGCAAGGGTGACGTCGACGTGGCCGAGCTGCACGTCCAGTTCAGCCACGAGGAGCTCATCCTGCGCGAGGCGCTGGAACTCGGTGAGGGCACGCGCGTCAACCCGAGCGGCGGCCCCCTCGCCGCGAACCCGGTCATGGCCACCGGCCTCATCAGGATCGGCGAGGCGGCCGCCCGGATCATGGACGGCACCGCGAGCCGCGTCCTCGGGCACGCCGCGAGCGGACCCTGTCTCCAGCACAACCTCGTCACCGTGATGGAGGCATGAAAGAGATGGGCACCCCCCCGCACGGCGAACGAGGAACGGTGAGCGACCATGGGTAACCCCTGCGCGGTCATCGGTGTCGGCCAGACCCACTACACGACCAAGCGACGCGACGTCTCCCTCGCCGGGCTGGTCCGCGAGGCGGCCCTGCGCGCGCTCCAGGACGCGGGCCTGACCTGGAAGGACATCGACGCGGTCGTCATCGGCAAGGCCCCCGACCTGTTCGAGGGCGTGATGATGCCCGAGGCGTACCTCGCCGACGCGCTGGGCGCCGCGGGCAAGCCGATGATGCGGGTCCACACGGCGGGCTCGGTCGGCGGGTCCACCGCGCTCGTCGGCGCCTCGCTCATCCAGGGCGGCGTGCACGACCGGGTGCTGGTGGTGGCGTTCGAGAAGCAGTCGGAGTCCAACGCGACCTGGGCCCTGTCCACCCACCTGCCGTTCAGCGCCTCGCTCGTCGTCGGTGCGGGAGGCTACTTCGCCCCGCACATCCGCGAGTACATCCGCCGCTCCGGCGCCCCCGAGCACATCGGCCACCTGGTGGCCGTCAAGGACCGGCGCAACGCGCTGAAGAACCCGTACGCCCACCTGAGGATCCCCGGCATCGACCGGAAGATGGTCGAGTCGACCCCGATGCTCTGGGAGCCGATCCGCTACCTCGACACCTGCCCGTCCTCCGACGGCGCCTGCGCGATGGTGCTGGCCGCGCAGGACAAGCTCACCGACAGCACCCCAGCCTGGGTGCTCGGCGCGGCGACCCGCTCCGAGCCGATCTTCCGCGCCGGTCGCGACACCGTGAACCCGCAGGGCGGCAAGGACTGCGCGGCCGACGTCTACCGGCAGGCCGGGATCACGGACCCGCGCAGGGAGATCGACGTGGCGGAGGTGTACGTGCCCTTCTCCTGGTACGAGCCGATGTGGCTGGAGAACCTCGGCTTCGCCGCCGAGGGGGAGGGCTGGAAGCTCACCGAGTCCGGAGCGACCGCCCTGGACGGCGACATCCCGTGGAACGCCTCGGGCGGTGTGCTGTCGAGCAACCCGATCGGCGCCTCGGGGCTGATCCGGTTCGCCGAGGCGGCGCTCCAGGTGCGAGGGATGGCGGGGGAGCACCAGGTGGACGGCGCCCGGCGGGCGCTCGGGCACGCCTACGGGGGCGGCGCGCAGTTCTTCGCGATGTGGATGGTCGGCAGCGACAAACCCTGATCCCCCAGGAGGGGTGCGAATGGAGTTCAACCACGCGGATCTGTTCGAAGGACTCGCCGACGCGATCGGGGACCGCACGGCCGTCGTCTGCGGCGACCGCCGCGTGACCTACGCCGAGCTGGACGCGCACGCCAACCGGCTCGCCCACTTCCTGGAGAGCAGGGGAGTGCGCGCCGGGCAGCACGTCGGAATACACCTCTACAACGGCATCGAGTACGTGGCGGGACTGCTCGCCACCCTCAAGATCCGCGCCGTGCCGGTCAACGTGAACTACCGCTACGTCGAGGCGGAGCTGCTCTATCTCTACCGGGACTCCGACATCGTCGCCCTGCTGTTCGACGTGGAGTTCGACGCCCGGGTGGCGGCCACGGCCCCCGACGCCCCCGCCCTGCGACATCTGATCGCCGTGGGAGGGCCGTCCCAGGTCGAGGGCGCGGTGCCGTACGAGGAGGCGCTGGCCGGGCAGCCGGAGACGCGCGGATTCCCCGAACGCTCAGGCGACGACCTCTACATCATCTACACCGGCGGCACGACCGGCATGCCCAAGGGCGTGATGTGGCGTACCGAGGATCTGTTCTTCGCCTTCGGCGGCGGCAACCCCTACGGCGAGCCGCGCGCCACCCCCGGCGAGGTGATCGAAGCGGCCTCGGCCGCGGGCGAGATGACCATGATGGCCGCGGCGCCGCTGATGCACGGCGCCGCCCAGATGGGCACCTTCATCACCTGGTGCATGGGCGGCACGATCGCCTACGTCCGCAGGTTCGACGCGGCCGAGGTGCTGCGGACGATCGAGCGGGAGAGGGTCCTCACGCTCAACATCACCGGGGACGCGATGGCCCGCCCGCTCGCCGACGAGATCGCCGGCGGCGGCTACGACCTGTCCTCGCTGTTCGCACTGAGCTCCACCGGCGCGATCCTCAGCGGTTCGGTACGCGAACGGCTGGAGGAGCTGCTGCCCGGCAAGATGATCATCGACAGCTTCGGCTCCACCGAGTCCGGCTACACCGCCTCGGCGGTTCCCGGATCCTCCCCCGAGTCCGGGCTGCGCTACCAGGCGAACCCGCACGCCGGCCTCGCCGTGCTCAACGAGTCGCTGGAACCGGTCAAGCCCGGCTCTGACGAGCTGGGCACCGTGGCCAGGAGCGGCCGGATCGCCTCCGGCTACTACAAGGACGAGGCCAAGACGGCCCGCACCTTCGTGACGGACAAGGACGGGGTCCGCTGGCTGCTCACCGGAGACATGGCCAAGGTCGAGGAGGACGGCACCATCGCGGTCTTCGGCAGGGGCTCCGCGTGCATCAACACCGGCGGGGAGAAGGTCTTCCCCGAGGAGGTCGAGGCGGTGCTCAAGGGCCACCCGGCGGTCTTCGACGCGGTCGTGACCGGCATCCCGGACGAGCGGTGGGGCACCCGCGTCGCGGCGGTGATCGAGCCGCGTCCCGGCACGGCGCCGACGGCCGAGGAACTCGACGCCCACTGCCGGGAGAAGATCTCCGGCTACAAGGTGCCCAGGACCTTCGCCTTCGTCGACGAGATGGTCCGCTCCCCGGCGGGCAAGGCCGACTACCGCTGGGCCAGGACGACCGCCGAGGCCGCCCGTTCCTGACGGTTTCACCGGGTCACCCCTCCCGCACGTCACCGGCTCTCCTGGCCGGAGGCCGTCAGGACGTCGCCCTGTTCGTCGCCGGGGGCCGCTGGACGGGCTGGGCTGTCGTACTGCCGGAGGCGAGGCGTGGACCGGCCGGACACGAGGTCACTGCGCGGCCGCGGTGAAAGATTCAGCAGGGGGGCGCTGGGGCTGTCTCGGCCGTATCGCTCGACGAGCGCGTTGCCGATCAAGGTGAGGTGGTCTCGCACGCCAGGCGGGCCGGTCACTTCGAGCCATTCGACCAGTCCGGCGAGCTCGCCCGCGAGCGCGTACTCGTTGTAGCCGCGGATCACGACCTCGATGCGGCCGTCGACCGTGGAACCTCCAACCTCAAGCCGGTCCCCGAGCGTCATCCGGAGCTTGCCGATCCCTTCGGGAGTGCACACGGCCTGGATTTCGAGAGGTGTTCGCCTTCGGTCGACTTCGTCGGCGATCTCCCTCCAGCTCTCGGCAAGGTCGAACCCCTCGGGTCGGCGCACGGGATCGTCGGTCGGCTCGACGGATGACACGCGATCGATCCGGAACGTCCGCCGACCGGCGTCGGTGTCGGTGACGAGGTACCACGTCGGCCCTTTGGCGACGATGCCCAGCGGGTGGACGGTTCTCTCGGTTTCGCTGCCTTCGCGGTCGACGTAGCCGAGCCGCACCTGGACGCCGCGGATCACCGCGTCCTGGAGTTCGTCGAGGAAGCGAGGTGGCCGGCGCTCGACCCGGCTCGACCCCCATCGTTGCGGGTCCATGACCAACGACGACGCCGCCGCCTCGGCCTGCCCCCGGAAGGGCTCCGGCAGGGCGTGGACGAGCTTGCGCAGAGCCGCTTTCACGGCCGGCGTCGCAGCCGAGACCGGGCTGGCGACCAGGAACAGGGCGCGGGCCTCACTCGCGGTCAACCCGGACAGGTCGGTGCGGGCGCCGCCCACGAGGCGCCAGCCGCCGCTTCGGCCCTGCATGGAGTACACCGGCACCCCGGCCATGGCCAGGGCGTCGAGGTCGCGGCGGGCGGTGCGCTCGGAGACCTCCAGCTCTCGGGCGACCTCTGCCGCCGTCACCTGCTCGCGCCGTTGCAGCAAGAGGAGGATGGCCACCAGCCGGTCGGTTCGCACGCCGACAACACTTTCACGTAAAACCGGTCATGGGGTGACCGGTTTCGGTTGGCAGGATGGCGACATCACCTCACCGACGAGGTCGACCACAGGCGAACACCCCCGGCCCGTCAGGGGTGCGCCGACGTCGTCTCCGGGAACCTTCGTCGCCCGATCACCCCGAAAAGACAGAGGAAACGCGATGCCCGATCCAACCGATTTTCCCAAGCCCACCCTTGTTCCGGTCAACGGTGTGGAACTCGAAGTCTTCGAGGCGGGCCGAGAAAATGCGGGAAAACCCATCGTGCTCTGCCACGGCTGGCCGGAGCACGCCTTCTCCTGGCGGCACCAGATGCCCGTCCTCGCCGCCGCCGGCTACCACGTCATCGCACCGAACCAGCGGGGTTACGGCAACTCGTCCCGCCCGGCCGAAGTGACGGACTACGACATCGAACACCTGTCGGGTGACCTCGTCGCACTCCTCGACCACTATGGATACGAAGACGCCGTCTTCGTCGGCCATGACTGGGGTGCGTTCGTCGTCTGGGGACTGACCCTGTTGCACCCCGACCGTGTGAACAAGGTGATCAACCTGAGCCTGCCCTACCCCGAGCGCGGAGAGAGGCCCTGGATCGAGTCCATGGAGGACATGCTCGGCGGCGACTTCTACTTCGTTCACTTCAATCGACAGCCGGGCGTCGCGGACGCCGTGTTCGAAGACAACACATTCCAGTTCCTCCGCAACATCTACCGGAAGAACGAGCCCCCCAGAGAGCCTCAGCAGGGCATGGCGCTGATCGATCTCGCCAGAGCGGAAACACCGCTCGGTGAGCCCATCATGAGCGACGGCGAACTGGCCGTCCTCGTCTCCGCCTTCGAATCATCGGGATTCACGGGCGGCATCAACTGGTACAGGAACCTCGACCGCAACTGGCACCTGCTGGCGGATGTGGACCCGATCATCCGACAGCCCGCACTCATGATCTATGGCGACAGGGATCTGGTCGCACGGGGTGAGAACCTGGCGGAGTTCGTGCCCAACGTGGAGGTGGTCAGCCTTGACTGCGGTCACTGGATCCAGCAGGAGAAGCCGGAAGAAACGAACCAGGCGATTGTGAAGTGGCTGGAACAGCAGGACGCCACCTGACCGCGATATGACAGGCCGACATCCGGGAGGTGGCCGGTCCGCTCGACACCGAAGACGTACGTGACCTCTGCGACCCCGGTAATCGGTCGTTGTCCGCGACAGCTATCGTGATCGTCTCCGTCGCCGATTTCCGCACCCGGACTCCTCGCGGGCCCGGTGGGGCGTGAACCGCTCCGGCCCGCGATCCGTTTCCTGAAGGTGATGCGTTTTCTGCGGACCGTCGTCCCGCTCCTCCTCGTGGTCGGCTGCTCGGGGACCACCGGCGTCGCCGTCGAGACCACCGCGCCGGCCGGGGAACGGCCGGGTGCCGTCGTCGTCCGGTACGTCAGCTGCGGTGGGATGACGTGCGAGGGCGGCGACAGCATGAGCGTCACCGCCGACGGGCGGGCCGGCTCGCTGCGTGACGGAGAGCTGGTCGTCGTCCCCCTCCCGGCGGCCGAGCTGCGCGACCTGCGGGCCGGGCTGGTCGAGTCCCTGGCCGGGAGGGAGGGCACGCTCGACCGTACCGGAGGGGCGACCGACCAGCCCTTCGCCGTCGTCACCGTGGTGGACTCCGGCGGCAGGACCCACGAGACCCGGCTGGAGGGGACGCCGACGGCGGAGGACGCCCCGGTCGTCGGCGCGACCGAGCGCCTCTCGAAACTGACCGCGCGGATCCGCGCCACCGGCACGCCCGATCCCACCGCGCCGGTCACGGTGACGATGTACGAGGACCCGAGCACCAGGCCGATCCGGCAGGCGACCTGGCCCGAGGGCATCACCACCCCGATCGAGGCCGCGTCCGGCGGCAACTTCGGCACCGAGACCTACCGGGGAGACGAGGCGAAAGCGCTACGCACCGCCCTGGGCAAGGCGGGGGACAACGTGACGGTGACCACCGGAGGCAAGACCCTGATCGCCCGCTGGGAGGCCGTGCTCCCTTGATCCGAGGGAAAGCGCTTACCGTTGGCGGGTAGCCTGGCGTGGCAGGCTCCGCTGAGGAAAGGCTTTCGTGGTGATCCACTCAATCGACCCCAGGACCGGTGAGTCCTTCGGAGATCCCTTCCCCCTCACCTCGGACGACGAGGTGGACGCGAGCGTTGCGGCGGCTCTCGCGGCCGGGCCCGCCTGGCGTTCCGCGGACCGGGCGGCGACGCTGGAGGCGGTGGCGGCGGCGCTGGAGGGAGGCGTCGAGGAGCTCTGGCGGGCCGCCGACGCGGAGACCGCGCTCGGGGAGACCAGGCTGCGCGGGGAGGTGGCGCGGGCCGCCGGTCAGTTCCGGCTCTTCGCCCAGGTGCTGCGGGACGGCGGGCACGTGGAGGCGGTGATCGACCACGCGACGGCCCAGCCGCCGGTCCCCGACCTGCGGCGGATGAACCACCCGCTGCCCGGCGTGGCCGGGGTCTTCGCGGCGAGCAACTTCCCCTTCGCCTTCTCGGTCGCGGGCGGCGACACGGCCTCCGCGCTGGCCGCCGGATGCCCGGTGGTGGTCAAGGCCCACGACGGGCACCCCGGCACGTCGGAGCTGTCCTGGCGGATCATCCGAGGCGCCCTGCCCGACCCGGCGCTGCTCGGTCTGGTCCGCGGGCTCGACGCGGGGAAGCGGCTCGCCCGGCACCCGTCCGTCGCGGCCGTCGGGTTCACCGGCTCCATCCCCGGTGGCAAGGCGATCCAGGCGCTCATCGCCGAGCGGCCCGACCCCATCCCGTTCTACGGCGAGCTGGGCAGCGTCAACCCCGTCGTCGTGCTGCCCTCGGCCGCCCGCGACGGCCTCGCCCAGGGGTTCGCCGCCTCGCTCACCCTCGGCACCGGGCAGTTCTGCACCAACCCCGGGCTGGTGTTCGTCCCCGACGACGCCGACCTCCTGGCGTCCATCTCCAAGGCGGTCTCCGAGACCGTGGGCGGGCCGATGCTCACCGAGCGGATGCAGGGGGGTTTCCAGCACGGGCTGGCCAGGCTCGGCAGGCTCACCCCGCTCGCCGAGGGGAAGCCGGGTGAGGGGGCGTTCGCGGTGACCCCGCAGGTGTTCGTCACCGACCTGGCGACGTTCGCCGCCGACCTGCCCGATCTCGTGGAGGAGTGCTTCGGTCCGGCCGCCGTCGTGGTCGTCTACGCCGATGTCGCCGACCTGCCACCCGTACTGGAGCGGCTGGACGGCTCGCTCACCGCGACGGTCCACGCGACCGACCCCGCCGAGGCGCGCGAGAGCGCCGAGGTGCTGCTCGGGAAGGCGGGACGGCTGATCTGGAACGGCTGGCCGACCGGGGTGGCGGTCCGCTGGGCGATGCACCACGGCGGTCCCTGGCCCGCGAGCACGGCCGCCGCCCACACCTCGGTCGGCGCCGCCGCGATCCGCAGGTGGCTGGTGCCCACCGCCTACCAGGACTGGCCCGCCGAGCTCCTGCCGCCGGAGCTGCGCGACGACAACCCCCTCGGCATCCCCCGCCGGGTCGACGGAGTCCTCGTGGAGGGGCACGCCTGACGCCTCCCGCCGGTCCCTGGACCCGCCGGAGAGGCGCCCTGTTGCGGCGTGCCCCGCCACCGGCCTCGCCGATGCCTCTTCGGCGGGCCGGCTCTACCGGCCCGGGGGAGAACCCGAGGACCGGACGGCTCGTGAACGACGGGCCGTCCGGGGCCGCGGTGCCGGGCCGACGTGTTCTCAGCCGATCTCGCCGACCCCCGCGTGCCGGGAGACCGAACGCTGCACCGACGAGGCCGGGTCGATCCCGGTGTGCAGGGCCGGGGTCCAGCCCGCGTCCGCGCCGAGGTCGGGGTCGTGGGCGGCGTTGTAGACGGAGACGAGGTCGACCGGGGAGACCTTGCCCCCGACGCGGAGCAGGTTCCCCCGCGCGGTGAGGGCGGTGCCGCCCCAGTCGTAGAGGAGACTCGACGGGGCGACCGCCCGGCTCAGCCGGAAGAGGTTGTTCTCGGCGAAGATCTGCGACTGCACGCCCACGCCGAGGGCGTACTCGAAGGTCGAGGCGTCGGGGATCTCGTAGTAGTTGTTGTAGACGTGCACCTGGCCGAAGCGCACGCGCGGGAGCCGCTGGAGCACGTTCTCGAAGTGGTTGTGGTGCAGGGTGACGTTCAGCTTGCCCGTGTCGTTCGCCGGGTTGTTGGTGGAGCCGATCAGCATCGTCTTGTCGTGGCCGGAGAAGCGGTTCCAGGAGGCCGTGACGAAGTCGGAGGCGTGGGTGATGTCGAGCTGCCCGTCGTGCACCTGGTAGGGCCTGCCGAAACGCAACGGCTGCTTCGAGTCCGGGTTGTCGCCGTCGGTGAAGGTGTTGTGGTCCACCCACACGTGCGTCGAGCCGGTCACCGAGATGTTGTCGTACAGGGAGTTCCAGTTGCCCTCGGCGCCGTCGGTCGGGGTCCACTTGGGGAAGCAGTCGGCGGTGTCATCGAAGAGGATGTTGCGGATGATGACGTTGTCGACCTTGTCGACGTGCAGGTTCACGCCGCGGATCCGCGCGTTCTTGCCGAGGCCGACGATGGTGGTGTTGGAGCCGACCTTGAGCCTGATGTTCGCGCTCTGCCTCGCGGCCGAGGCGACCCGCGCGTCCTCCAGCGGGCCCGAGGGGTCGCTCTCCCTGCCCCACACCGCCGGGTCGTACGCGGCGAGATAGCCCTCCAGGGTGTAGCCGCCGGTCGCGTAGTCGGCGCAGGTCCTGTCGGTGTCGATCGTCCCCTTCACATAGATGATCTTTGGTGAGGGGGCGGCGAGCGCGGTGGCCAGTTCGGTGCGGGTGGAGACGGTGTGCACGTTCGACGCGGGCGCCGCGGCTCCACCGGTGGTGCCGGAGCCCTCGGCGGCCCAGCCGTCGTTCGCGGGCAGGGTCTGGCGGCCCAGGTCCGGCCTGCGCCCGGCGGCCTTCGACTCCGACTCCGACGGGGTGGTGGTCTCGGGGGCGCCGGTACTCAAGGAGGTGGCGGACGCGGCAGGGGCGGAGAGGACCGCCAGGGACAGCAGGGCGGTGAGCGCGACGGCTCGTTTCATGGTCTTCCTTCACGAGGTCAGGTGGGAGGGACGCTGCGGGGCAGGGCGGAAGGCGCGTACGGCCCCGGGGTTTTTCCGGATACTGGAGCGGGCGCGCCCAGGTCAGGGGTGGGCACGTCCGCTCCAGGGCACCCGCAGTTCCGAGTAGAGCGCGAGCCGTTCCGCGCTCGCCGCCGTCACCTCGGCGATCCTGGGCAGCACCCGGCGCTCGTCGCCGACCTCCTGGAACACGTCCGGTATGGCGAGTGGCTCCGGCGCGAGCCGTACCGCCTCCAGGACGCGCATGAAACCCGCGGTCCTCTCCAGCGGTACGAGCAGCTCGGCGCCGTCGCGGAGGTGGGCGACGAGGTTCTCCAGCAGGTCGGTCCTGGGGTGGACGACCGAGGTCCCCGCGAACTCGACCCGGTCCTCGGTGTAGGTCAGCCGGATCCGCCCCCTCTCGCCGTGCACGATGAGGTACGGCTCGTGCCGCCGGTCCGCGCACAGCGAGGCCGCGACCGTCACCGTCGTCCCGTCGTCCATCCGCATCCGCGCGCACGAGGTGTCGTCCGCCTCGATCGCGTTGGCCCGGTAGAGCTCGACCTCGACGTTCTCCACCGCCGCGCCGGAGACGGCGAGCGCGGTCGCGGTGGCGTGCGCGAGCGGGTTGGTGAGAACGCCGTCGCCCGTGGGAGCGCCGCCGGCCTCGCGCCTGCCCGCCCACGGCACCCGGTCGTAGTAGGAGTAGGGGCGCTCCCACGCGCCCGCCGCGCCGATCCCGGTGACCCTGCCGATCGTTCCCTCGGCGACCATCCGCCGGATCGCGGGGATCGCCTCGGAGCCCAGGCTCTGGAATCCCACCTGGCAGGCGAGCCCTGTCTCCCCGGCCACCGCGACGATCCGCAGGTAGTCGGCGTACGTGGCGGCGGGCGGCTTCTCCAGCAGCACGTGCGACCCGGCGCGCAGCGCCTTCTCCGCCAGCTCGGCGTGGGTGTGAATGGGGGTGCACAGGATCGTCACCTCGGCGCCGGTACGTCCGACCAGCTCCACCAGGTCGTCGGAGAACTCCGCGCTCTCGGGCAGGTCGTCGACCGGCCGCACGTCGCACACCCCGGCGAGCCTCACCAGCCCGGCCTCGGCCAGCCGCCGCACGTTCGACAGATGCCACCAGCCGTGCCCGTGCGCTCCGGCGAGCACCACGCGAACCGGTTCCATTACGCCATCTCCCATCGCGGTCCCGGGCCCCGGCATCCTGCAACCGGTTGCAAGAAACATTGATGACATCCGCGATTAACGTCAAGGGCCCAATTTAGTAAGACGCTTCCCATCTGCGGGTTTTTCGAGATTTCCTATCGCCAGGGCGACGCGAGCCCTCACATATCGTTTGGCAGACCGCTCGATCCCGGCGTTGACAGTCGCGCAACCGCTTGCACTAATGTGCTTCAAGGCCCCATGGTGGGCCAGGGCGAAGGAGCACGGTGGCAGCGACGATCAGGGATGTGGCACGGGCGTCGGGAGTGCACGTCTCGACGGTGTCCCGCACCTTCTCCGCACCGCACCTGGTGAACGCCGAGACCCGCAACCGCGTGCTCGCCGTCGCCGAGGAGCTCGGCTACCGGCCCAACCGTGCCGCGCGGGCGCTCACCACCGGCAGGACCCACAACATCGGCCTCATCGTCGCCGACATCTCCAACCCGTTCTTCCCGCCACTGATCAAGTCCGCCCAGGCGCAGGCGAGGGCCCGCGACTACCACGTGTTCGTGGCCGACACCGACGAGGACCCGCTGGTCGAGGAGGAGCTGATCCAGACGCTCGCCAAGCAGGTCGACGGGGTCCTGCTCTGCAGTCCCAGGTTGTCCAACCGGGTCATAGAGCGCCTCCGCGCCGACGTGCCGTTCGTGGTCGTGAACCGCAGGGTGAGAGGCATGCCGACGATCCTGATGGACGTCGGCCAGGGCGCCCGCCTCGCGATCGAGCACCTGATGCGGCTCGGCCACCGCAGGATCGCCCTGCTCCTGGGGCCGGCCGGCTCGTGGACCAGCGGTGAGATGCGCGCCGCCGCGACCGCGACGGACGGCGTCGAGCTGGTGATCCTCGGCCCGAACGCGCCCACCGAGCAGGGCGGCCTCGCCGTCGCCGCCGAGGTGATCTCCGCCGGGGTGACGGGCGTGCTCGCCTACAACGACCTGGTGGCCATCGGCCTCATCGAGGGCCTGTACGAACGCGGCGTACGCGTCCCGGACGAGGTCAGCGTGGTCGGCGTCGACGACATCGTTCCCGGGCGGCTGAACCGCCCCAAACTGACCACCGTGGCCATGCCCACGGCCGCCGCCGGGCGGATGGCCGTGGACCTGCTGCTGCAGTCGTTCGACGCCGGCGCCACCCCCACCCTGGCCACCCTGGACACCAGCCTGGTCGTCCGTGAATCCACCGGAGAGGCACGCAAATGAGCTTCGGAACCACCCCGTCGGGCGAGCGAGTCGAACGGCACGTGCTGTCGAACGGGCCGATGCGCGCCGCGATCCTCAGCTACGGGGCGATCCTGCAGTCGCTGGAGGTCTCCGGCGTCGACGTGGTCCTCGGCTACGACGACCTCGGCGACTACCTGACGCGCAGCCGCTACTTCGGCGCGGTGGTCGGCCGGTACGGCAACCGCATCGCGGGCGGACGCTTCACCCTCGACGGCCGCGACCACGAGCTGCCGATCAACAACGGCCCCAACAGCCTGCACGGCGGGCCGCACGGCTTCGACACCCGGGTCTGGCGGATCACCCACGCCTCGGACACCGCCGTGACCCTGGAGTACGTGAGCCCGGACGGTGAGGAGGGCTACCCCGGCACGCTCACCGTCGCGGTCACCTACACGCTGACCGCCGACGCGATCCGGATGGACTATCGCGCGGCCACCGACGCGCCGACCGTGCTGAACCTCACCAACCACTCCTACTTCAACCTCGCCGGGGGCGGCGACGTTCTCAAGCACGTGGTCCGTATCGACGCCGACCACTACCTGCCGGTCGACGCCACGCAGATCCCGACCGGGGAGATCGCCCCGGTCGCCGGGACCCCGTTCGACTTCACCTCGCCGCGCGAGATCGGCGAGCGGATCGCCGACCCGCTGCTCGGGGACGGCTACGACCACTGCTACGTCCTGCGCGGTGGCATGGAGGTCCGCGAACCCGCGGGCGGGCTCACGATGGAGGTCACCACCACCGAGCCGGGCGTGCAGTTCTACACGGGCAACTTCCTGGACGGCGTCGCCACCGCGTACGCGAAGCACGCGGGCCTGTGCCTGGAGACCCAGCACTTCCCCGACTCGCCCAACCAGCCCGGCTTCCCCTCGACGGTCCTGCGTCCCGGCGAGCGGTTCGAGTCCACCACCACCTACCGCTTCACCTGACGGACACCGGGACCCTCGGAAGGTCCGGGCGGGGAAGTCCTTCCGAGGGTTCGGGACTCATGTCCCGCCAGAGGATCCTCGGCGGGCCGGAGAGCGAGGGCGGAGGAGGCCGAGGCGGGGTCGCCCCGCTCAGGCCTTGGCCGCGGCGCTCTCGCCGCCGAAGGCCGCGACGGCTCCCAGACCGAGATAGACGAAGCCGCTGGTGACGTCCAGGCGGCGGCGGGCACGGGCCGAGCGGCGCAGGCGGCCCGCCACGGCCGAGGAGAGCAGGGCGAAGGCGCCGTCGCTCGCGATGCCGAGCGCCGTCCAGATCAGGCCGAGCAGCACGATCTGCGGGGCGATCGGTCCGGCCTGCGGGTCGACGAACTGCGGCAGGAAGGCGAGGAAGAAGATCGCGGTCTTCGGGTTGAGCACGTTGACCACGAAGCCCTCCCAGAACATCCGGGACCTCGTCGCCGTCTTCGGTTCGAAGGAGTCCTCCCCGTTCGAGCGGGTCATGAGCTTGCGCACGCCCAGCCAGACGAGGTAGGCGGCACCGAGATACTTGACGATCATGAATCCGGTCGACGAGGCCGCGAGCAGGGCACTGACGCCCAGGGCGGCGGCGGCCACGTGGACCAGCGAGCCGAGGTGGATGCCGAGCACCGATATCAGTCCGGCGGACCGGCCCTGGGCGACACTGCGGGTCACGATGTAGAGGACCGCGGGTCCCGGCACGAGCAGCAGGGCGAGGGTCGCGGCGGCGAAGAGCGCGAGTGTGGACAAATCCGGCATAGCCGGATCGTAGAGGCATCGACTTCCCCGGCGCCTCGCATTTTCACCGTCGGTCCGCTCCGCGCGGACCCCGCCCGGAGCAGACCGTTGTTCGGTTCCGCGCGGACCCCGCCCGGAGCAGATAGCCCAGCAGGACGGCCGTACCGGCCAGAGCCTGGGCGGCGAGGAAACCGGCGAGGGAGGAGGGGTGGAGACCCAGGGCGAGCGTCAGCGGCAGGCACCCGAGCACCGCGAGATCCACGCCGGTCAAACCCCAGACGAGCGGGCCTGTCGGTATCGCCCCTCCTCCCGTCTCGATGACCGGCATGGAGTGGTCGATCGGGTTCCGGCGGGCCATCCGCAACCCTCCGGCGGCCAGCGCGGGGGCCGCGAGCGGTCCGAAGAGCCACCACGGGCCCGTCCCGAGCGCGCCCGTCAGGGACATGAAGGCGAGGGCGACGGTCAGCCAGCCGCCGCCCAGCAGCGCCGGCAACAGCGACCTGGCGGCCAGAGCCGCGCGGGCGCCGACCCCGAGGAGCCGGGCCAGAGCCGGATTGTCGCCGTCGCGGCGCGCGCCCGAGATGCCCGCCGTCGCGGCGGTCAGCGCCCCGGCGAACACGACTCCCGTCACCACCGCGCCGACCTCACCGGCCGCGAGCGCTGCCAGCGCGGGTAGCGCCGTCCCCCCGAGCAGGGTGGCCAGGCGGCCAGGGCGCCGTCCAAGGCGACGCCAGTCCTGCCAGGCCAGGGCGAGCGGTGCGGGCAGCGACGGCCAGGGACGCGAGCGCAGGGTGCGCCCCCGCCAGTGGTTGTCCTCGGCGATCCAGGTCAGGGCCGACGGGTCCATGCCGACGGCGGCGGTGCCCACGTGGCCCGCCCGGGTGGAGGCGGAGAGCACGGCCCTGGCCGGGATCCCGGCCAGGGCCGACCACGCACGCCACCCGAGCAGGGCGGCCGACACGGCGGCGAGGGCGGCCACCGCCGCGCCGTGCGACGCGGGCACGTTCGCGATCTCGGCCACGAAACGCCGCGTCGGGCCGCTCGCCGCGGACAGCGCCGCCACCGCGGCCAGCAGAGCGGTCACCACGACGACCGCGTTCGACCACGGCTGCCAGCTCTGCGACGACTGGGCGAGTACGGTCAGCGCCACGCCGCCCACACTCGCCGAGACCCCCAGGATCACCGCGATGGCCAGCCGCAGCGCGAGCAGGTCCGGCGCGCCGAGGACGGCGAGCGCACCCACCCCGAGCGCGACCCCGGCCAGGACGGACCCCACCAGGAGAATCGTCGCCGTCCGGCCCAGCACGCCACGGCGGTGCAGCGGGGACAACAGCAGCCAGGCGGCGTCGGCGGCCGGCAGCGCGACGGGACCGATCGCGCGGGCGGCGAGGAGAAGGCCGGCGTAGGCGAGCATGACCAGGGCGAGGCCGGCTCCCGCTCGCCACGGGTCCGCCTGCCGGGAGAGCGAGGCGAGCGCGGAGGAGAACGGCTGGGCCAGCACCACGAGCAGCATCGCGAGGCCGAACAGCCGCACGTAGCGGTCCAGCCAGCTCACGGGGGCGCCGCGGCGCGTTCCGACGAAGGCGCGGACGCTCCGGACCGTGGCCGTGCCCTGGTCCACGTCCACACCCGGCGCCGTGTTCACGACCATGCCCGCTCCTGGTCCGTGTCGGCACCCGGCGCCGCGTTCACACCGGTGCGTACTCCCTGGTCGGTGTCGGCACCCGGCGCCGTGTTCACAGCCGCGCTCACAGCTGTGTTCGCAACCGTGTCCGCGTCCCGTTCCGCGTTCGCGCCCGGCACCGTGGTCATGTCGCGTTCCGCGTTCACGATCGGCTCGTCGCCTGTCCGGCCTGCAGCACGACCTGGCGGGCCCGGGTGTTCTCGGCGAGCCGGTGGTCGTGGGTCGCCATGACCACCGTGCCGCCGGCGCCCGCGTAGTCCGTGAGGATCGTGGCCAGGCGCTCGCGGAACGCCTCGTCGAGCCCGCGCTCCGGCTCGTCCAGGAGTAGCAGCCTGCTCGGCCTGAGCAGGGCGGCCGCGAGTGAGAGCCGCTGCCGCTGGCCGGTGGAGAGGGCCTGCGGCGACGCGTCGGCCCGCTCCCGAAGGTCGAACGACTCCAGCGCCGCCTCGACCTCCAGCCGGGCCGGAGCGTGGACGGCGTACGTCAGCTCCAGGTGCTCGCGTACCGTCAGCCCCGGATACCAGGCCGGTTCGTCCCCGACCAGGGCGACGTCACGCCAGAAGCCGGCGTCGTCCCTCGGCGGGCCGCCCAGGACGCGCAACGCGCCGGAGGGCGTGGGGTGCAGCCCCGCCAGGCAGCGCAGCAGCGTCGATTTTCCCGCGCCGTTCGCGCCGATCACGGCGATGACCTCGCCGGGGGCCGCCGTCAGGCCGATGTCGCGGAGCACGGGGTTGCCGCCGAGTTCCACGCTGAGACCGCTCACCGTGATGATCGCTGTGGACACCGTTCGAGCCTAGCCACTGCCGACTCCGCGCGGGCAGGCCGTCGTGACCCGTGGCGGCCTGCCCGCGCGTTCGGCCGGGGATCGATCACGGGTGGCTACGGGGACCCACCGCCGCCCCCGCCGCCACCGAGGTCACCGAGGTGAGGGCGCTGAGCAGGGCGGTGGTGGCCGGGGGGTCGGGGGGCTCGCCGTAGGTGGCGGCGTAGACGTGGCGGGTCGAGCCGGGAAGCTCGACCGTGGTGATCTTCGGATGCCGGTGGGCGTGCAGGGCGAGTCCCGGCAGGGCGCTCACCCCCACCCCGGCGGCGACGAGGGCCTGGACAGCGACGACGTCGTCGGTGGTGAAGGCGATCTCCGGCTCGAAGCCCGCCCTGGCGCACAGCTCCAGCAGGTGACTGCGGCACCGGTCGCAGCCGCCGATCCACCGGGAGTCGCGGTACGAGATCAGCTCGCCGACCGGACCGGAGGTGATGAGGTAGCTGGGATCGTCCAGCAGGGGGAGCAGCCGGATCCCGTCGGCCTCGGGGGCGGTGTCGTCGTAGCGGAAGATGACCGCCACGTCCACGTATCCGGCCTTGAGCATGCGCAGCGCGTCGGGAGGCTCGGTCTCGGTCAGCCGCAGCTCCAGGCCGGGGTGTGTCCCGGCGAGGGCGGCGGCGGCCTCGGGCACGAAGGTTCCCAGGGCGGAGGGGAAGGCCGCCAGCCTGACCCGTCCGGCGCGCAGGCCAACGTGCGCCGACAGCTCGGCGGACGCGGAGTCGAGACGACCGATGATCTCGATGGCCCGTTCGGCGAGCAGACGGCCCGCCTCGGTCAGCCGGATGCCCCGGCCGGCCCGCTGGATCAGCTTGGCCCCGGTCTCGGCCTCGAGCTTCGCGAGATGGTGGCTCACCGACGGCTGGGAGTAGTGCAACTCCCTCGCCGCCGCGGTCACCGAGCCGTGCCGGGACACCGCAGCGAGGACGCGAAGTCGCACGATATCGAGCATGTATCAACTTTATCTATGAATAACGGGAAAGATGGGCATTAGACGTTATGGATCCCCCGGAGCATCCTTGAGGCATGACAACCTTGACGCTCACCCGCCCGGGCCTGGCCGAGTTGGTCGCGGGGGTCCGGGAACTCGCCGACCCGTCCGCCGACCCTCGGGCGACGGCCTTCGCCGTGGCGGCGCTGCTGCGTGAACGGCTGCCGTCCCCCGAGATCCTCACCGAGGAGGAGCGCCTCGGCGACCCCGACCACTACGTCGGCCACACCCTGCACACCGAGGACGCCTTCTCGGTCGTGGCCGTGGTCTGGCGGCCGGGCCAGAAGACCGTGATCCACGACCACATCGCGTGGTGCGTGTTCGGTGTGCTGCAGGGCGTGGAGTACGAGACCCTCTACCGCGACCACGGCGACCACCTCACCGAGATCGGCAGGACCGCCAACCGGACCGGCGAGGTGAGCGGTTTCGCCCCGCCCGGTGACATCCACCGCGTCCACAACACGGGCGACGAGACGGCCATTTCGCTTCACGTCTACGGTGCCGACCTCGGCGACGCCCCCACCAGCGTCCGCCGCGTCTACGATCTGCCCGTCCGCTGAACGAATCCCGCGTTCCTCTTCTTCCGGGGAACGGGGTGATGGATCCGGGGGAATCCCGGTGGCCCTCCTCGCTGAGCGGGTGACGGGCGCGCGTGAATCCCGCCTCCCCTGCCGGTGAACGGGGTGACGGACCCGGCGCAGGGACCGCTGTCGCCTACTTCTCGACTTCGGGCTTCCCGTCCGGGTGCAGGCTCTTCCTGATCGCGTCCAGACGGGCGGCGCCCTCGGCGTCGATGGCGGCGCGCTCGACCTCGATCATGCGGGCCTCGACGGACCCCGAGGTCAGCTCGGCCTCACCCAGGGCACGGGCGTAGCGCTTCTCGATCTTGTCGCGGACCTCGTCCATGGTGGGAGTGTCGCCGGCCGGGGTGAGGCCCGACAGATCGGCCATCGCCCTGTTGAGCTCCTCCTGCACCTTGGCCTGGTCGAGCTGGGAGAGCAGGCGCATCCGCTCGGCGATCTTCTTCTGCAGGGCCATCGCGTTGGTCTCGACCGCGGCACGTGCCTGGGCCGAGGCTCCCGCTGCCCGTTCGTGCGCCAGCCGCGACTCCTGCTGCGCGCCCTCGGCCGCCACCAGGCGCGAGGCGAAGGCGCGGGCCGAGTCCTCGTACGACAGGGCCTTGCTCTCGTCGCCCGCGGCCCGGCTCTGCTCGGCGAGCAGGAGGGCCTGGCGGGCGTTGGCCTGGAGCCGCTCGGTCTCCTCCACCGAACGGGCGAGCCTCATCTCCAGCTCACGCTCGTTTCCGATCACCGCCGCGGCCTGCTGGCTCAGCCGCCGGTGCTGCTCCTTGGCCTCCGCGATGGCCTGCTCGATCTGGACCCGAGGGTCGGACAGCTCGTCCAGCCGCCCGGAGAGGGCGAAGACCAGGTAGCGCCAGGCCCTACGGATGACCTTGAACATGGGGGACTCCTTATCGATCCAGCGCGTCGCGCGTGATCTGTTCGGTTTCGTGGAGGCCCTGGCGGACTCCTTCGAGGGTGTCGGCGAGCTCGTCCAGCACCCGCAGTGGCTCCAGCGGCCCGTTCGCCGACACCGCGGACAACTCCACCAGCCGGGCGAGGAGCCCTTCGATGCCGATCGCGCTCGACTCCATCCTGGCGAGCACCCGCTGCCGGGTCGCGGAGAGCCGCTCGACGACGGCCCGCTGGGAGTCCAGCGAGGCGAGGGCACGGTCGAGGTCCTCGGCCAGGCCGGGCCCCGCCTCCTGCCGGGCCCGCGCCAGCCTGGCCCGCTCGTGCCCGAGCATCTCCAGGTCGAACCTGGCCAGCGCGGTACCGGTGAGCGAGGCCTGCTCGGCCAGCCGCTCCAGCGTGGCCGTCGAGTCGTCCACCTGGGGACGCATCAGCGCGACCCTTTCGGCGAGCGGGCCGCGCTCCATCGAGGCGCTCAGCTCGCCGAACCCGTGCGCGGCGGATCCGGCCCGGGTGAGCCAGTACTCCTCCTGGCTGCCGGGGGTGACGGCGGGCCGGTCGCGGTCCCCGCGCTCCGACAACGCCGAGATCCCGGCCTTGGTCAGCCAGACGACGACACCGACGAACCCAGCGGCGATCGGGTGCACGCTGACGGCCCACGCGGCGCCGCCGGCGGTCGCGCCCAGCAGCAGCCCCCACGGGTCCTTGAGTTCGTCGACGAAGCGCGCCATCAGAAGTTGGATACCACCGCGGTGAACACCTGGTCGATACTTCCCGGCTCGCGAGAGTCGTACGCGGCGGCGGCGGTCGCCTCGGAGATCTGCTTCAGCACGTCGAGGTCGGCGTCCTGGCCGTAGGCGATGGTGAACATCCGCACCGTCTCCTGACCGGTCTCGGTACGCAGGTCGGGGAGCAGGTTCTCCAAAGAGAGGCTCTCGGGGTCCTCGTTCTTGCCGTCGGTCAGGAAGACCACCGCGTTGATCGCGTCACCGCCGCGCAGCCTGCGCACCCGCTCGTGGGCGGCGAGGGCGGTGTCGTACAGGCCGGTGCCGCCGTCGGGGGTGAGGCCCTCCAGCCTGGCGCGCAGCTTCTCGCGCTGGGCCTTGTCGACGGCGGAGAGCGGGGCCAGCTCCAGGTGGTCCTTGTCGCCGTCACGCTTGGTGGAGAACATCCACAGCCCGACCTTGTCGTGCGCGGAGAACTGGGGCAGCGAGTTGATCGCGGCCTGCTTGGCGAGGTCGAGCTTGCTCTTGCCGGTTCCGGGCACGGTGGCGCCCATCGAGCCGGAGACGTCGATGACGATGAGGACGTTCGCGGGCTTGCGCAGGTCGGCCCAGCCGGTGAGCACCTTGTCGAGCACGTTCGGCGCGGGCGGGCTGAGGGTCGTCCTCGGCTCGGCGGGCAGCAGCCCGTTCGCCTGGGTGATCAGCTTGCCCGGCTTGCCCTCGTGGGAGCGGAAGGCGAACTCGGCGAACCGGTCCTGCTGCTCGGGGGCCTGCAGGTGGGCGAGGAAGTCGGCCGCCACCGCCCGCTTGGCGTCGTCGACCCACGGGGCGCTCAGCACCGCGTACGGGTTGTCGGAGTAGAGCGTGCCCTCCTTGGGATAGATCGCCGCGAGCGGCACCTTGGGCTTGGCGTGCTTGCCCAGCGTCGCGGGGTCACCGGTCGGGTTGCCCTGGTTGTAGTCCCAGACCGACTTCTCCTCCACCGCGACCGCGGAGATGTAGCTCAGTCCCGCACCCGCGTCGTCGGCCCGCTGCAGGTTGGACAGGAACGTCAGCGTCGTGTCGCCGTAGTGCACGATCGAACGTTCCACGTCCCGGACGAAGTCCCTGGTCCTGGCGTCGGCCACGTTCTTCTCCGACAGGTCGCCCGACAGGCCGGTCGCCGCGAAGTAGGCGCCGATCGTGGCGTTCAGGCCGCTGGTGGAGAAGTTGGGGTTGGTCTTGCCGAGCTTGAAACTCCCCCACTCGGGGTGGTCGTACTTCGCCCACGATCCGGCCGACACGGCGAGCACGTCGGACCAGCCGAGCTTCTTGTCCGGCCAGCCCAGCGCCTGGGCCATCGGCATGGGCATCGCGACGACCAGCGGCGTCTTGGCGATCGACGGGTTGTCGGCGGCGACGAGGGAGGCGGAGTCGTTTCCGGTGGCGCGCTGCTGGAGCAGGGTGATCCAGCCGCTGCTGGCGGGCGACCACACGTCGGGGCGGGGGCCGTCCTGGCGTTCGTCCCAGCCCCTGGCCAGCGCCTGCATCGCGCCGCCGCTCGCCTTGGTCTCGATGACGACGTCGGCGCAGCGCCCTTGCACGGTCTTGCCGTTGTAGTCGGAGGCGATCGTCCGAAGCAGCTCGGCCTTCTCCGACGAGGCGGCGACGGTGAGGGTGACGCCGTCGTCGCACGTCTTGGACTGCTCGCCGGTCTTCGGCGCCCCCGACGTCCCTGACGACCCTGACGCCCCCGACCTTCCGGGTTCGTTTCCGCCGACGAAGATCCGCAGGGCGACGATCAGAGCTCCGGCGAGAATGATCGCGACGATGAACGGCGCGAAGTTCCTACGCCGGCGCTGCGGTTGCTGGTACAACCCTGCCTCCTGGGGGGATGTCTGTACTTATCCGACGAACGAACCGCCCCGAGAGTTCTCCGCGACCGGAGTTCGTCGCGGGCGCGGCAGCGGGCAGGGGGAGGGAACGCTCCGCGACCGGAGACGCGAGCCCCGGAGAAACAGGGGTGCCCGTACGCCAAGGGCACTCCCGGTAAGCACCGGAAGTGCCCGATGGATGTCGGCCGCCGGACCGCCGCGGAGGCGTACAGCCTGTCAGATCGCGATGGAGGCGTACAGCCTTCAGACCGCCGCGGAGGCGTACTCCTGGAGGAAAAGCGCCTCGGCGGTGGCGGTGCGGCGCAGCTCCTCGATGTTCACCCGCTCGTTGGGGGCGTGGATCGCCGCGTCGTCGTCCTCGGCGCCGAAGAGCAGGATCGTGGCGGCGGGGAACTGCCTGACGAAGGTGGAGACGAGCGGGATCGAGCCACCGGCGCCGACGTCGCGCGGGGGGCGGCCGAAGGCGCGCTCCATGGCCCGGTTCAGCGCGGAGCGGGCCGCGCCACCGGTGTCGGCGAGGTAGCCGGAGCCCATGGTGTAGTCGCCGACCTCCACCTGGACACCCCAGGGGGCGACCTGCCGCAGGAAGTCGACGACGGCCTCGACGGTCGTCTTCGGGTCGCCGGCCGGGGGAACCCGTACGGTCACCCGGGCCCTCGCGACGGCCTGCACCGCGTTGATCGCACCGGAGACCGTCGGCACGTCCAGGCCGGTGACCGTGATCGCGTACGAGGCCCACAGGCGGTCGGCGAGCGAGCCGGAACCGACCGTGGAGACGCCGTCGAGCACGCCCGCGGTGACGCGGAACTCCTCCTCCGACGGGCCCGAGCCGAGGAAGCTGCCACGAGGCAGGCCGGGCACGCGGATGTCGCCGTGGTCGTCGTGCAGGGCGGCGAGCATCCGGATCAGCGCGGCGAGGGCGTCGGGGGCGGCGCCGCCGAACGAGCCGCTGTGCAGCGACTCCTTGAGGGTGCGCACCTCGACGGTGAAGGCGCCGGTGCCGCGCAGCGAGGTCGTCACCGCGGGGTCGCCGACGCGGGGGTTGCCGGTGTCGGCGACCACGATCGCGTCGGCGCGGAACAGCTCGGGGTTCTGCTCGACGAAGGCCTCCAGGCGCTCGCCCGCGTACTCCTCCTGGCCCTCGACGATGACCTTGACGCCGACCGGGAAGCGCCCCTGGAAGGCGCGGAGCGCCGCGACGTGGGAGATGACGCCCGACTTGTCGTCGGCCGCGCCACGGCCGTAGATCGCGCCGTCGATCTCCGTCGGCTCGAAGGGCGGGGTGCGCCAGAGTGCGAGGTCGCCGGTGGGCTGCACGTCGTAGTGCGCGTACAGGAGCACGGTCGGCGCACCTGGCGGGGCGGGGGCCTCGGCGTAGACGGCGGGGTAACTGCCCTCGACGGGGATCTGCCGGACGTGCGGCAGGCCGGTGCTGCGCAGCAGTTCCTCGGTCACGGCGGCGGCCGCGTGCACGGGCTCCTCGGGGTGGCCGGGAAAGGCCACCGAGGGGATGGAGACGAGCCGCTTGAGGTCGGCCACCGCCTGGGGCAGGCCGGTGGCGACGGCGTTCTCGATCTCGTCAGGAGTCACGACTTTCCCCCGCATCTCAATATCTGGTGCGTCCTATTGGATCACAGCCGTGAGTACGGCCGCTCTCGCGCACGATTCCAGCACATCAGGGTTCCGCCAAGTGGAACCGGGGTTTGGGTAATGATCGGCCCGCCATCTCATCTGATCGCGGATTTCGTCGTTGTTACATGACGGTTTTGCGGATTCCGAGGTTCTCGCACTTTAATGCCACGTTTTCACTTGGCAAGCGCTGTTCTGGCAGGCAGACTGTTGGAAGCCCAGCTCAACGAGGGAAGATCGCGATGACGCACCCTGAAAACACCGACGTGACCTCGCTCATGAAGGCCGCCCAGGACAACCTGTGGATGCACTTCACCCGGCACAGCTCGTACGAGGGTGCCGAGGTGCCGATGATCGTGCGGGGCGAGGGCTCCTACATCTACGACGTGCACGGCAAGCGCTACCTCGACGGACTCGCGGGGCTCTTCGTGGTCCAGGCGGGGCACGGCCGCAGCGAGCTGGCCGAGGCCGCCGCCAAGCAGGCCCAGGAGCTGGCGTTCTTCCCGTTGTGGTCGTACGCGCACCCCAAGGCCGTCGAGCTGGCCCAGCGGCTCGCCGCGGAGACCCCCGGCGACCTCAACCGGGTCTTCTTCACCACCGGCGGCGGCGAGGCCGTCGAGACCGCGTGGAAACTCGCCAAGCAGTACTTCAAGATCACCGGCAGGCCGCTCAAGCACAAGGTCATCAGCCGCCAGATCGCCTACCACGGCACCCCGCAGGGCGCCCTGTCGATCACCGGCATCCCGGCCTTCAAGCAGATGTTCGAGCCGCTGGTCCCGGGTTCCGTCAGGGTGCCCAACACCAACCACTACCGCGCCGACGAGATCACCGGCATGCCCGGCATGACGCCCGAGCAGTACGGCTACTGGGCCGCCGAGCGCGTCGCCCGCGCCATCGAGATGGAGGGCCCCGACACCGTGGCCGCCGTCTTCGTCGAGCCGGTGCAGAACGCGGGCGGCTGCTTCCCGCCGCCCCCCGGATACTTCCAGCGCCTGCGCGAGATCTGCGACGAGTACGACGTCCTGCTCGTCTCGGACGAGGTCATCTGCGCCTTCGGCCGCCTCGGCACCATGTTCGGCGGGCAGAAGTTCGACTACGTGCCCGACATCATCACCTGCGCCAAGGGCATGACCAGCGGTTACTCGCCGATCGGCGCCATGATCGCCTCCGACCGCCTCTTCGAGCCGTTCAAGAACGGCACCGAGATGTTCGCCCACGGCTACACCTTCGGTGGACACCCGGTGTCCTCGGCCGTCGCGCTGGCCAACCTCGACCTGTTCGAGCGGGAGGACCTGCTCGGCCACGTCACCCGCAACGAGCCGGTCTTCCGCTCCACCCTGGAGCGTCTGCGCGACCTGCCGATCGTCGGCGACGTGCGCGGCTCCGGCTACTTCTGGGGCATCGAGCTCGTCAAGGACAAGGCGACCAAGGAGACCTTCAACACCGAGGAGTCCGAGCGCCTCATCAGGGGCTTCCTCTCCGGCGCCCTCTACGAGGCGGGCCTGTACTGCCGCGCCGACGACCGGGGCGACCCCGTCATCCAGCTCGCCCCGCCGCTCATCTGCGGGCCGAAGGAGTTCGACGAGATCGAGTCCATCCTCCGCTCGGTGCTGACGGAGGCGTGGAGCCGCCTCTGAGCGCGCACGTCCGCGCCTTCCGGGCGCCGGATCCGCCGGAGTGACCCGCGCCGCACCCGCACAGACCTCGGTGCCACTCCGTTGAACAAGGAAAGGAAATCCCATGAAGATCGGCGTGCCTGCCGAGGTCAAGAACCACGAGTACCGCGTCGCCGCGACCCCGGCGGGCGTGCACGAGCTTGTCCGCCACGGCCACGACGTCTACATCCAGCGCGACGCGGGCCTCGGCTCGCACCTCACCGACGAGGAGTACCTCTTCGCCGGCGCCAAGATCCTCGACACCGCGGACGAGGTGTGGGACCAGGCCGAGATGATCCTCAAGGTGAAGGAGCCCATCGCGGAGGAGTACCACCGCATGCGCCCCGGCCAGGTGCTCTTCACCTACCTGCACCTCGCGGCGGGCCGCGAGTGCACCGAGGCCCTCCTTGAGCGCGAGGTCACCGGCATCGCGTACGAGACCGTCCAGGTCGGCAACACCCTGCCGCTGCTCGCCCCGATGTCCGAGGTCGCGGGCCGGCTCGCCCCGCAGGTCGGCGCCTACAACCTCATGCGCTTCAACGGCGGGCGCGGCGTGCTGCCCGGCGGCGTGCCCGGTGTGGCGCCCGCCAAGGTCGTCGTCATCGGCGCGGGCGTCTCCGGGCTCAACGCCGCGCAGATCGCGGTCGGCATGGGCGCCGACGTCACCGTCCTCGACCTCAACGTCGACCGCCTGCGTTTCATCGACGCCATCTACCAGGGCCGTCTCAAGACCCTCGTCTCGACCTCGTACGCGATCGAGAAGGAGGTTCTGGAGGCCGACCTCGTCATCGGCGCGGTGCTGATCCCCGGAGCCAAGGCCCCGACCCTCGTCTCCAACGAACTGGTCTCCCGGATGAAGCCGGGCTCCGTGCTCGTCGACATCGCGATCGACCAGGGCGGCTGCTTCGAGGACTCCCGCCCGACCACGCACGCCGAGCCGACCTACCAGGTCCACAACTCGATCTTCTACTGCGTGGCCAACATGCCGGGGTCCGTCGCCAACACCTCCACCTACGCGCTGACCAACGCCACGCTGCCCTACGCGGTCAAGCTGGCCGGCCTGGGCTGGAAGGAAGCGCTCCAGCAGGACGCCTCCCTCGCGCCGGGTCTCAACACCCACGCGGGACGGCTCACCAACGAGCAGGTCGCCATCGCCCTCGAACTGCCGTACGTGCCGGTCTCCGAGGTCATCGCCGCCTGAGCCGGATCCCGCACGTCCCGCGCGGTCAGGGTGCGGGACGTGCGGGATCCACAGGTCCGGCCGGACCGGTTCGTGAGAGGCGGCCGACGCCGCTCACGGTGATCGGTACCGACCGCAGGGCAGGATCGGTGCCGGTCGCGATGATCGGCCGGAGCGCAGGGCAGGGCCGGTGCCGATCACGGTGAGCAGCCGGAGCACGGGACACGATCGGTGCCGATCACGGTGACAGAGCCGAGCGCAGGGCGCGGGCGGTGATCAGGACGTGCTCGATCTCCGCCGGGGTCGGCCAGGGGACGCCACCGGGACGCAACAGCGCGGCCCGTACGGCGGCCAGGTGCTCGACCGCGCCCAACGGCAGCCCGCTCCGCTCGGCCAGCCACGCCGTGACGTCGGTGTGGTCGCGCAACGGCCGGGTGACGAGATCCCAGGTGCCGAGGATCTCGGTCAGGTCGGCGATCCTCAGGGTGGCGCCACCCCGCCGGGCGACGGCGGCCGCGGCCAGCTCGGCGCGGGCGACGAGCTCCGGCTCGGCGGTCCGGCCCCACGGGGGAGAGGGCGGGTCGGACAGCCACCGCTCCGCCTCGCGGGAGAACCCCGCGGCCGACAGCAGCGCGGCCAGCTCGACCGCGGCCCGGTGGTGCCCGGCCTGTGCCGCCTGGCGGAACCAGTGCTGACCGCCCTGCAGGTCGCTGTGCTCGGCGATGAGCAGCAGGCCGAAATTGAAGGCGGCCTCCGGGTCGCCGCTCGCCGCGGCCCGGCTGAACCAGTGGCCGGCCCCCTGCGCGTCGCTCATCTCCACGCACACGAACCCGGCCGTTCGCTGGTCGTCGATCCTGCCGGTGCAGGCCGCCCGCTCGAACCAGGCACGCGCGGTACGCAGGTCACCGAGGGAGAGCGCGATCCCGCCCAGTTGGGACGCGGCACCGGGGTGCTCGTGCCTGGCGGCCAGCCGGAAGAACGCCTCCGCCCCCTCGGGATCGAGATTGGCCTGCAGGAACAGCCCGAGATGGTAGGCCGCGTCGGCATGACCGTTCCTGGCGGCCGACTCCCACCAGCGCAGCGCCTCGTCCTCCTCCCCGGCGGCGTAGGCGAGGAAGCCGAGATCGTGGGCCGAGGCGAGGTCGCCGTCCATCGCGGCCCTGCGATGCCACTCCACGGCGGCCTTCACCTCGCCGCCGTCCTCGCAGAGCAGCGCGAGCCGCCTGGCCGCCGCCCGGGAGCCCGCCCCGGCCGCCGTCTCGAACCACCGCCGGGCGGCGGGGACGTCGCCGTGCTGGTCCAGCAGGAGGGTCGCCAGGTTCACCGCCGCCTCGACGTCTCCGGCGTTCGCCGCCAGCTCGTACCACCTCGCGGCCTCCGCGGGGGTGCCGTGTTTCTCGTGCCAGATGCCCAGGTTGTAGGCGCTGTCGAGGTTTCCCGCGGCCGCCGCGCGCTCCCACCAGTGCCGCGCCGCCGAACGGTCACCGCACTGGGCGAAGTGGCGGCCGAGCAGGTGGGCGGCCTGCACGTCGCCGCCGTGCGCGGCGAGCAGCAACTCCGTCTCGCCGTCCATGTCGTTCTCGTGCTCGGTGCCGCGGGGGGTGGGTATCAGCCCCGCGGTCGTCTCCGGGTCGTCAGGCCACCCCATGATCACACTCCTCGCCGACGGCGCCCAACCGACAGATCACAGGGTGACACGTAAGCACTCCGTGACGGAGGGTAATCGCGGACTTTCGCTCGACACCCCGCCTCCCGGTCCGCTCCGGTGCTCGGACGAGGCGTACGAATCCCGCCCGCACGCCTGTCGGGTCATCGGGGTGCCACGTCCGGTGAGTGTGGACGAACGCCTCCCGGCCGAGGTCGGCAGATCCTGTTGAAGACACCACGGTCGGTCAGGCGACGAGCCGGACCTCACCGGGAGGCGTTCACCTCCATCCTCACGGTCAGACGAAGCGGATGAACCCCACGTACATCCCCATCGAGCAGACGTAACGCAGCGAGCCCGCGTCCCGAGCGCCCAGCCGTACGGTGGCGGGCAGTGTCACGTCGCGACCGTCGATCGTGAGCGTCCGGGTGCAGCCGGGGGCGCCCACCAGGTGGAAGACGAGCTCCGTGGGGAATCCCGCGCGGGCGGTCACCACACCCGGCCGGTAGCCCCGGTCGGTGGCCCAGATGTCGATCCGCTGGACGCCGCCGGAGCGTACGGCCGCCCGTGCGTGATCGCCCGTCGTCCCCGCCGGGCCGTCGGGGATGCCGCCCGCCGGGCCGTCCGCCGCTCCCGCCTCGTCCGTCGCCCCCGCCATCGGGTTCCGCGCGGTCCCCGCCGGGGCGCCCGCCGCCATCGCCGGGCCGCCCGATCCGGGGAGCCACCCTCCGAGGCTCAGCCCCGAGGAGATCGTCCACAGGCCCGTCGCGAGTGCGGCGACCCCGGCCAGCGCCGCCAGCCTGGTGGTCGCGGCCCGCCGCAGGACCAGCCCGAGAAGCGCGAACGCGGGCGTCGTCCCTGCCACGAACCCCGCCATCACCGCGCCCCCGCCCAGCACCGACCCGCTGGAGACCGCCACCGTCTCGATGCCGAGCGTCACCCCGCACGGCAGCAGGATCGTCGCGGCACCGAGCGCGAGCGCCCTGGGAGCGGGGACGGTGATTCCCGCGAGTCCCGCGAGTCCCGCGAGTCCCGCGAGTCCCGTGATCCCGGACACGCCGCCGCGACGGGACGTACGCCCGCCCGCTGCGACGCCCGGGTGGCATCCGGTTCGCGGCCCGCGCCCGAACATGCGGATTCCGAAGCCCGCGACCGCGATCCCGGCCGCGACGAGCAACGCGGCCCTGACCTGAGGGCCGAGCAGCACGGCGGACCCGGCCAGTCCGAGCAGCGCCCCGGCCACCACGTGGGAACCGAGGCGCCCGGCGAGGAAGAGCGCGACGACCACGGGACCCGAAGGCCCCGCTTCGGCACCGCCGCCCTTACCGTCTCCGCCGTTCCCGCAGTGCTCGTCGGTTCCGTCGGTTTCGTCGGTCCCGCGGTGCTCGTTGGCTCCGCCGGGTTCGTCGGTCCCGTCGCATTCGCGGGTCTCGCGGTGTCGGCGGGAGCGGGCAGGAAGGTCGCGCGAGGTGAGACCTGCGAGCAGGCCACCCTGTACGGCCGTGCACGAGGCCGTACCCGCGACCAGTCCCGCGGCGAGCCCGGCGGCGAACAGCGCGGCCGGCCCCGCGCTCAGCGGGCATCCCCGGTAGCCATCCCGATCTCCACTGACCCAAGGTAATCTCACCAGAGGATGACTGATAGTGATATTTCCTTACCGAGCGCTCACGCTGTCCTTACCGGACGTCCACGTTTCGCGGCGTTTTTCCGATGTTCCTCGACGCCAACGGCCCGAAGACCTCCCGGGCCGTTCTCGCTGTGCGATGGACATCACGGCGCGCGACGAATCCCGCCGACGGCGAAACTCAGCGGGCGGCGGCGTTCAGGTCGACGAGAACCTGCGTGCCCGACCCCGACCGGAACCGGAACATGTCCTCGTGCATGTACAGGGTGGGAGCGGCCTTGTCCCCCCGGCGCGTCGGAACCGGGAACAGCCGGCCGGTGCGTCCCGTGGCGAGGTCGTGCACAGAACTCGCCCCCCTGCCGTCGCGGTCCTCCTGGTGGAGCAGGACGAAGCGGCCCGAGTGGAGATACCCGCGAGCCGTCCCCGGCAGCGCGTGCCGCCCGGTTCCGTCGCGCCGCCACGCCTCGATGTTGTTGAAGCACCACGTCACCCCGCAGTCGTTCCACGACGTCCGCCCGGCGGGAGGAACCACGTCCCTGGCCTCGCCGGTGAGCACGTTCTGCAGGTGCTCCACGGGGCGGGAAGCGGATCTCTCCTCCGCGCCTCGCCGAGGCCGTTCGGCCCACGGCCAGTCGGCGAGGTGGAAGCCTTTGGTGCCGTCGACCAGGGACGCCTTCCCGCCCTTCAGCGGAGCCCGGTAGACACCGCCGCCGTCGACCGGCGACCAGACGGCCGTGCCGTCGGCGACGGCCAGGTCGATCCCGCTGTAGCTGTCGTCGATGATCACGGCCTTGACCGAGGCGATCCGCCGCGGGACGCCGCCCGTGACCGGCACCGCCCATATCTCCGTCCTGCGGTCGTTGAGCGTGGACCATGCGAGGTACCCGTCGCCGAAGACCAGCTTGCTCGACGCGTTCGAACTCTTGAGCGCCGCGATCCGGGTGAACCTCCGTCTGTCGACGTCGTAGGACCAGATCCCGTCGGGCCGGTTCCCGGTGAGTCCCGCCCCCACCACGACCCGGTCGGTGACGAACAGGTCCGGGGTGAACACCCGGCCACCCGGTGCCTTCGTCGGGATCTCGTGCACCGCGCCCGGCCAGACCTGCTTGACCGGCGGCGCGAGAGGACCGACGTAGGGCGTCGGCTGTGCCACCGGAGCCGTTGGAACCGCCGGAACCGTCGGAGTAGGTGACGCGACCGTACGCGTTCCCACGACGGTGGCCGTCGTCACGACCGCGATGGAGGCCGCCACCGCCACCGGTGCCCACGGCCTGAATCTCGGCGACGCCCCGCGTGACGCGGGTGGCGTCCCGAACCGCCCGTCGTCCCGTACGGCCTCCGCCCTGGCGGTCATCGCGTCCCTGAGCCGATCCTCGATGTCGGTCATGCCCTGTCTCCCAGTTCGCGTTCAAGCCGTTCCAGAGCCCTGAAAACGGTGGACCGTACGGTGCTCTCTCTGACGCGCATCGCCTCGGCGATGTCGGCGTGGGACAGATCGAGGTAGTAACGCAGGACGAGGACCTCGCGCTGCCGCCTGGGCAGCCGGTTGAGCGCGGCCAGCATCTCCTGTCGTGACTCGCCGAGCAGCGCGGCCGTCTCCGCCGAGTCCACCAGCTCCTCCCGCCGCCCCACCATCACCCTGGCGGCGATACCGCGCCGGCGCAGGACGGACCGCGAGGCGTTCAGCACGCAGACGCGGACGTATGTCAGGGTGAGCGGCTCGGGGGGCCTGTCGTGCAGCCTGGAGAAGACGTCCTGTACGACGTCCTCGGCGGCCTCCCTGTCGCCGACGAGCAGTACGGCGAAGCGCACCAGGGCGAGGCGGTGCTCGCGATACAGGCCGACCAGTATCGTCTCGGCACCTGGTGGTCCGGGCGCGCGAGCGGCTATCTCACCGTTCATGACCTAAAGAACGCGTAGCGGTCCCGATCCGCTGCTTCGACGGGCACGGCGATCGCGGCCCCGCCCGGCCGGCCGATCGGGGCCGCGGAGCCTACCTTCCGTGGCGTACGGCCCCGCTCGTCACGGGGTGGTCTGAGTGTTCGCGAAGATCGAGGTGTCGAGGGTGAAGTCGACCGGCTCGGGCAGGTGCAGGCGCGAACCGATCTCGACCCGGGTGGAGGTCCGATATTCGCCCTCCTTGGGGTCGCTGAGGACCGTCACGGTGGCGGGGGAGACCACGGGGTCGATCAGAAGCATCACGGGGACACCGCCCGAGGCGTAGATGGCGGGCTTGCGGTCGCGGTCGTCGAAGATGCTGCCCGGGGACACGATCTCGGCGACCATGAGGAGGCCGGAGGAGCGCAGTTCGCGGTCACCCCAGCGCGGGCAGTCTTCGGGCGCCAGCACGAAGTCGGGGACGACCAGGTCGTGGGACCCGTCGACACGGACCGCGACGTTGCCCGTGTACGCGTTCAGGTCGCCGTCCTTGATCGGCCGATGGAGTTCCGCGAAGAGGCGCATCGCCACCTGGGCGTACTCGGGGCCGCTCAGCGGGCTCACCACCAGTTTTCCTTCGATCACCTCGGCCCGCAGTCCGGGAAGAGGTGGGAGCGCGTCGTAGAGTTCGTGCGGTGTGTGCGGCAGACGCAGGGATGCGGTCTCCGGAGAGGGAGCCAGATCCGCGTGGTGACGCGGTGTCGTTTCGGTAGTCATATGCCCCTCCGTATCCTGGTGAACACGATGAGTATTCCAGGGGGGCGGGTGAAGCATGGGTTTCTCGTGGAAAGGGAGGATCAGATCCAGCCGGGGCGGACGAGGCCGGATTCGTAGGCGACGACGACCAGTTGGGCACGGTCGCGGGCGTGGAGTTTCATCATGGTCCTGCTGATGTGGGTCTTGGCGGTGGCGGGGCTCATGAAGAGCTTGCCCGCGATCTCGTCGTTGGTCATGCCGGTGCCGACCAGGGCGAGGACCTCGCGCTCGCGGTCGGTGAGCAGGCCGAGGTCGCGGGCGTGGCGCGGCTCCTTGGCCCGGCTCGCGTACTCGGCGATCAGGCGACGGGTCACGCCGGGGGAGAGCAGGGCGTCGCCCGCGGCCACCACCCGGACGGCCTGGATGAGCTCGGCCGGTTCGGTGTCCTTGACGAGGAAGCCGCTGGCGCCGCCTCGGAGGGCCTCGAAGACGTACTCGTCCAGCTCGAAGGTCGTGAGGATGATGATCTTCGGTCCGGCGGGCATCTCCCGGGTGGCGGTCAGCCCGTCCATGCCGGGCATGCGGATGTCCATCAGGACCACGTCCGGCTCGTGCTCGGCGGCGAGCCGCAGGGCCTGGGCCCCGTCGGAGGCCTCGGCCACCACGGTCATCCCCGGCTGCGCGTCCAGCAGGGCACGGAACCCCGCCCTGACGAGGGCCTGGTCGTCGGCGAGAACAATCTTGATCATCGGGATTCCTCCGGGATCGGCAGCAGGGCCTCGACGCGGAAGCCCCGGCCGTGGTGCGTGGCGGTGAGCGTTCCCCCGAGCGCCGATGCCCGCTCCCGCATGCCGGGAACGCCGTTCCCGCTGCCCAGGCTCTCCCCGGGGGCGTCGCCGCCCGAGTCGGTGACCTGGACGGTGAGCGCGTGGGGAGCGTAGTCGAGCACGATCGTGACCGACGCGCCGGGGGCGTGCCGGGTGACGTTGGTGAGGGCCTCCTGCACGATGCGGTACCCGGCCCGGTCGACGCCGGGAGGCAGCGGCCCGGCCTCGCCGACGATCTCCTTGGTGACCGGCAGCCCGCTGCGCTCGATGAGCTCGTCGAGCCGGTCCAGCCCGGCGGTGGGGGAACGGGGGGCGCCGTCGCGCAGGACGTTGAGCACCGACCGCATCTCGGTCAGCACGTCCTTGGACGCCTGCTTGATCGTGGTGAGCGCGGTCCGCGCCTGCTCGGGGTGGTCGTCGATGAGGTGCAACGCGGTGGACGCCTGCACGTGGATGAGGGAGATGTTGTGCGCGAGGACGTCGTGCAGCTCCTGGGCCATGGTGAGCCGCTCCTCGCTGGCCCGCCGCCGTAGCTCCTCCTGCTCCACCCGCGCGTGCTCGGCCTGCCGCTCCCTCCTGGCCCGGGAGACCTCGGCGGCCACCACCGCGAGGCCCATCAGCGCGGCCACCGCGAGATCGTGGAACCAGCCGGTCGTACGAACGGGGGCGAACCAGGACGTGTAAACCACGAAGAACACGTAGGCCAGGCCCCATATCGACCAGGCCGCCCGCCGGTGCCCGGTGACCACGGCGGTGTGGAACGCGATGATCGGACTGAGGAAGACCGGCCCGTAGGAGTAGTCGAGGCCGATGAAGATCACTGTGGAGCCCGCCGCGACGGCCAGGCTGAGCACCGGACGGCGCCGGCGTACGATCAGGACCAGCGGCCCGGCCAGCAGGAGCACCCAGCCCAGCGGGTCGAGCGGGATCCTGAGTATGCCGGGGTCGTGGACCTGCCACCACTGCACACCGCGGGTGACCACGCCCTGGAAGACCCCCACGAGTAGCGGGAGCGGCAACTCGGCCCAGCGGGGTTTGACGTGCACGCTCAGCACTGTACGTGCGCCCACAGGCAGGGCGCGTCCATCCCGTGAGGCATGAGGCGATACATCCCCTGCGGTAGGGAAGGGGCTGACAAGGCTTACGGGCTGAGTCAAGCTGTCTGCGGGAGGTCATCATGATCAATCGTCGAGTCGCCGCCCCCCTGGCGGGGGTCCTGGTGGGAAGTTCCTTACTGCTCGTCCAACCCGCCGCCGCCTCTCCACAGGCGTCACCGGTACGGCCGGGTGCGGAGAAGAAACCCGTCGCGGAGGGGTACGGGGGCGCGGTCTCGACCGTCGACCTCGACGCCGGCAAGGTCGCGCTGGGCGTGCTGCGCCAGGGCGGCAACGCCATGGACGCGGCGGTCGCCGCCGCGGCCGCCCTGGGGGTGACCGAGCCCTACTCGGCCGGGCTGGCCGGGGGCGGGTTCATCGTCTACTACGACGCGCGCCACAAGAAGGTCCACACGATCGACGGCAGGGAGACCGCCCCGAAGGCGATGGGGCCGACCTCTCTGGAGGGCATTCCGTTCGAGGAGGCCGTGACCAGCGGGCTGTCCGCGGGGGTGCCCGGCAGCGTGGCCCAGTGGGAGCTGGCGCTGCGCAAATTCGGCACGCTCTCGCTGAAGCAGGCGCTGAAACCCGCGACCGAGCTCGCCTCCAAGGGATTCAAGGTCGACCAGACCTTCTACGACCAGACAGCCGCGAACGCCGCCCGTTTCAAGGACTTCACCTCCACCGCCAAGCTCTACCTGCCGAACGGCGCCCCGCCGCCGGTCGGTTCCACCTTCCGCAACCCCGAGCTGGCCGAGACCTACCGCAAACTCGGTAAGCAGGGCGGCGGGTGGCTGTACGGCGGCTCCCTGGGCGCCGAGGTCGTGGCCACCGTGAAGAAGCCGCCGGTCACCCCGGGCTCCACCCGTAACGTGCGGCCGGGACTGATGGAGCTGGCCGACCTCAAGGCCTACCGGGCGCTCGAACGGCCGCCCACGAAGGTGACGTACAAGGGCATGGACGTGTACGGCATGGCGCCGCCGTCCTCGGGAGGCTCGACGGTCGGCGAGGCGCTCAACATCCTCCAGGTCCTGCCGAAGGTCGGTGAGCACGAGTATCTGGAGGCCTCCAGGCTCTCCTTCGCCGACCGGGGCAAGTACGTCGGCGACATCCCGGGCGTCCCGCTCCAGGAGCTGCTCTCCGACGGGTTCGCCAAGGAACGCGCCTGCCTGATCGGCGAACGGGCGCTGACGAGCCCGGTCGCGCCCGGTAACCCCGACGGGACGTACGGGCCGTGCGCGCCCGCTCCCTCGGCGGAGGCCACCCCGTCGGCCCCCGAAGGGCCGGAGACCACGCACCTGGTGGTCACCGACCGGTGGAACAACGTGGTCGCCTACAACATCACCATCGAGTCGACCGGCGGCAACGGCATCGTCGTCCCCGGCCGGGGTTTCCTGCTCAACAACGAGCTGACCGACTTCACCTTCGGCCCGGCCCCCGGCGACCCGAACCTGCCCGCCCCGGGCAAGCGGCCCCGTTCCTCGATGGCGCCGACGATCGTGCTGGACGACGGCAGGCCGCTGCTCGCGCTGGGTTCCCCCGGCGGTTCGACGATCATCACCACCGTGCTGCAGATCCTGGTCAACCGCTGGGACCTCGGCATGTCGCTCCCCGAGGCGCTCGCCGCGCCCCGGGCCACCCAGCGCAACACCCCCCAGACCCAGGCGGAGCAGGCATACATCGACCGCTACGGCGCCGAACTCACCGAACGGGGCCACAGCCTCGTACTGAACCCCGAGATCGGCGCGGCCACCGCGGTCGAGTTCCTGCGGAACGGGAGGCTCCAGGCGGTGGCGGAGCCGACCCGTCGCGGCGGAGGCAGCGCGCTGGTGGTGAACGAGCGCAGATAGGGGTCCCGTACTCGCGGCGGCACGTACGGTGACGGAGCGAACGGACACCGGATCCGGCGGCGTGGTCTCGGCCGCGCCGCCGGGGACGCCGAAGGGCGTCGGCGGGACGTCTAAGGACGTCCAGGGACGTTCGGGAACGCGAAAAGCGCCGAGGGCGATGCCTTCGGCGCTGCGGACTCCCCGGTCGTCAGAGCAGCAGGTACGCGGCCACGGCGACGACGACCAGCACCCCGACCACCACCGCCGCCGTGATCGGCAGGACGAGCGACCGCTTCTCGGGGGCGGCCTCGGGGTCCTTACGCTGGGCGAACGCGCGGAACGCCTGGGTGTTGCCCGCGGGGTCAATCTGCTGAGGATCAGACATGGAGATGACTGTAGCGATACGGGATACCTCCCAACACTGATTTGTCCACTTTCACGAGACGGATTCCGCTGCTTGGCCAGGGACGAGGGCTGAGGGCCGGACCGCCGACCGGGGCGGATAGCGTGGTGTCATGCTCCGGATCCTGTTCTCCGCCCGCGTGGTGGTGCTCCACCTGCTCGCGGTCGGGGCCCTCGTCGTGTGCGGGCTGCTGGGCAGGTGGCAGCTCGGCGTCTTCGAGGATTCCGGCATGCCCCAGTCGCTGCGGGATCCCGCCCCCGTGGCGGTCGCCACCCTCACCGCGCCGGGAAAGCACATGACGGCCGACGCGGTCAGCCGCCAGGTGACCGCCGAGGGGACCTTCGACGTCTCGAAGCAGCTCCTGGTGGCCGAGCGCGACGGGGGTCTGTGGCTGCTGGCCCCGCTGGACCTCGGCGACGGCACCTCCATCCCGGTCGTACGCGGCTGGGTGGCCACGGCGGGAGATCCCGCCGTCACGGCCCCTGCCGAGGGGCGGGTGACCCTCAGCGGGCGCCTGCGGCCCTCGGAGTCCACCGACAGCGTCCAGCGCCGGACCAGGCAGCTGCCGCCGGGGCAGGTGCTGACCGTGTCGTCGGCCGAACTGGTCAACCTCTGGCGGGGTACGAAGCTGCGCGACGGTTTCGTGATCGCCACCGCCCAGTCACCGGCTCCCGCGGTCGCGGCCAGGCCGGTGAGCGCCCCTCCGCCGACCGAGCCGGGCGGGCTCACCTGGCGCAACCTCGCCTACGCCGCCCAGTGGTGGATCTTCGGGCTTTTCGCGGTCTTCATGTGGTGGCATTTCGTTCGTGACGCGCTGCGCGGCGGCACGCGGAAGATCGACGCCACTCCCACCACCGCCACTGAGGCCGACACCGCCACTGTCACAGCCACTGTCACCGACACCGAATCCGGTGCCGGTCCCGACTCCGCCTCCGACGCCGGGATCGCCCCCGGCCCGGGGGCCGCCCACGAGGGCGGCGCCGGTGGAGAGCCGGAGACGCCCGCCCTGCCGGCCCGTACCGCCCCGTGAACCGAACCCCAAGACCGAGGTAACCGACCGTGGAATCCGCTCTCAAGCCCTTTCGCATCCTGGCCTACATCGTCGGCGTGATGCTGCTCATCCTGGTCACCTGCATCGTGCTCAGGTACGGCTTCGGTATCGAGGAGCCCTCGAAGATCGTCTCTCCGATCCACGGCTTCCTTTACATGCTCTATCTCGTGGCCACGATGAACCTGGGCATGAAGGCACGCTGGACGTGGCAGTACATCCTCGGGGTGATGCTCGCGGGCACCGTGCCGCTGCTCTCGTTCGTGTTCGAGCGCAGGGTGACCCGCCGGGTGGAGTCGGAGCTCGCGACCGCCGCCGCCACCGCCTGACCGATCCGGGCCGGGGCCGGAGGCGGGTCACGGTGCGTCCGACCGGGACCAGGTCAGGTCCGGAAGCGGACCACCCGGCCCGTGCCGGGTTCGAAGACGGGCTCGCGAGATGCGTCTGAACGGTCCGGCCTGGAGGCGGTGTGTGAGGTGCGTCTGAACGGTCCGGCCTGGAGGCGGTGTGTGAGGTGCGTCTGAACGGTCCGGCCTGGAGGCGGGTCTGTGAGGCGCGCCTGAACGGCCCGGCTCGGAAACGGGATCGCGAGGCCGGGCCGTGCGGGGGGCGTCGCCGCGTCAGCGGCCGAGCCCCCGGCGACGCGAACGCTTGAGACGCTCGCGCTGAGACGGGTCGAGCATCAGGTAGCCGACGACCGGGGCGGCGACGACGCCCAGGAGGATCAGCAGCGTCAGGAAACCTGGCAGGAACAGCCACGACAGGAACACCACTGCTCCGGCGCCGATCGCGTACTTCTGGACGGGCGACATCCTCAACATCCTCCGAACGCGGGGCGGACGCCCCGTCTGTAGTTCATTGTGCGTCGCCCGTCCAACGTGTGAACCCATCGCCGTGGTTCCAGCCGAGATATATCGCGATTTTCCCGGTGATGGCCGTCCCCTGCCGCTGGTGTGACAGGAGGGCGTACCGGGCTGTCCGGGCGGCGCCGGGTTGGTAGTTTGGCGGTTTCGCCGGGAACGAGAGTGAACATGTTCCACCGGAAACCGACATGATCATGCTCGTCGGTGCCGGGTTCGGCGACGGGCACCACCGCAGGAGGGACGACCGGACGGGCGCGACCACGCTCGCCGGCGGCGAGAACGATCACGCGACCATGTGGAGGACAGGCTGTGGACGGCACTGAGCGGGAGCCGGCGCGAGGCGAGCTCAGTGCGATCGGGCAGGCACTGGCGATCCTGGGAGACCGGTGGGTGCTGCTGATCCTGCAGCGGGCGTTCCTGCTGCGGATCCGGACCTTCGCCGGCTGGCACGACGCGCTGGGCATCTCCGAGTCGGTTCTCGCCGCCAGGCTCAGGGAACTGGTCGACCACGGCATCTTCGAGCTGTCGGCGTACCGCAGCGGTCGCACCCGCTACGAGTATCGGCTGACGGAGCGCGGGCTCCGGTTGTGGACCCTGCTGGTGGCGATCCACGCGTGGGAGCGAGACTGGGTCGAGCCGAAACGGCGCCCGCCGCTGCTGCACGAGCAGTGCGGCCAGGACGCCAGGCCGCACCTCGGGTGCGGTTCCTGCCTGCGGCCGATGAGTGCCCGCGACACCCGGACCGAGCCGGGCCCGCTCGCCACGTTCTCCCGGATCGGGACACCGCGGCGGCACCGCCGCACGGTCCGCGCCGACACCCCGATCGACCTGATCGGCTACTACACGACGTCGATGGAGATCCTCGGCGACCGGTGGGGCACCAGCGTCCTGGCCGGGGCGTTCCTCGGCATCCGCCGGTTCGTCGACTTCCAGTCCGGCCTCGGCATCGCGCCCTCGGTGCTCACCGACCGGCTGCGCCGCTTCGTCGAACTGCGCGTCTTCGACGCCCGGCCCGACGGCTCGTACCGGCTCACGGACAAAGGACTCGCCTTCTTCGAGGTCTTCGCCTTCCTCGTCGACTGGGCCCAGCGCGAGTTCCCCGCCCCCGAGGGCTCGGCCCTGTCGATCACCCACGCGTTCTGTGGCGCCGCGTTCCAGCCGGTCCTGCTGTGCAGGGCGTGCGAGCGACCGCTCCAGCGACGCGAGGTCCGCTTCATCCTCCCCGATGACCCGATGACGACGCTTGAGGGTTCGCCACCCGGGTGACGGCGCTCGAAGGTTCGCGACCGGAGGGACGGCGATCGGGGGTTCGCTACCCGGATGGCGCCTCCCGGACGCGGAGTGAGTCGACCGTCCAGCGGGCCGCCTGGAGGGCTCCGGCGCTGCCCCTGCCATCGGTGTCCGGAACGGTGAACCGGTGATACTGCAGCGCCGTCACGATGTTTCCCACACGGATGACGATCACCGAGTTGACGCTCGAATGACCGTTGCTGATCTGGTAGGCGTAGGCCTCGTCGCCGAGCCCCGGCACATCGGCGAGAGCGCTCACGGTCCGCGTGTCCTTCATGTCCTGTGCGTGGAGGCGAAGGTATTTCGCGTGCGCGAGCGTCGCCTTCGATTCGCGGACGACGGTGATCTTCAGAGTGTTCCTGAGACTGCCGGGCGCGGTCGTGTCAGCCGCCTGCCACTCGCACGTCGCCTTCTCTCTCGACGGGGAGGGCGCGAGGTAGAGGCGGCCCGCCTGTTCCTCCGAGATCAGGGAGCACGGGTCAGGGGCCTTCGCGAAGAAGGTGGGCAGCGGTGCCGGAGCCGCGTTCGTCGGCTGGGACGCGGGACGGGACCAGAGCCAGAACGCCGTACCGCCGCCGGCCAGGAGGACCAGCGCGGCGGCCACGACGATCAGGAGGGGGCGGCGTGATCCGGCGGGCCGGGGGGTGAGTCCCCGCAGGATCGTGCGGGCGGTGTCGGCGTCCGGGCGGTGGGCCGGGTCGGCCGTGAGCAGACTCTCCACCAGCGGGGCGAGCGGGCCGGAGGTCGCCGCGCCGGTGCCCCCCGAGGCGGGGCCGGATTCGACGAGGTCCCCCAGGGGAGAGGCCGGGGCGGTGCCGTCCGCCGGGCGCGGGCCGGTGTCCGGCACCTGTCCCTCGACGGCGGTGAACAGGACGGCGCCCAGGTCGCGCAGCTCGTCGGTGGCGTCGAACATGGCGAAGCCGGTGACCACGACCCTGCCGTCAGGGGTGAGAAGCACGCTCTCCGGGCCTGCCAGAAGGTGAACACCGCGCTCGTGGGCGGCGGTCTGCGCGTCCAGTACGCGCAGCCCGACCTCGGCCGTCCGCTCGGAGGTGAGCGGCCCCTCGGCCCGGACGGTCTGCAGCACCGAGCGGCCCTCGACCGACTCCAGGATCAGCCAGACCTGGTCGGGGAAGGAGACGACGTCGTGCAGGGTGATGACGTTCGGGTGCCTGAGGTCCGCCGCGGCGCGGATCCTGGCGAGAAGGCCGTCGCGCCGCGGGCCGGGTGGCGGGAGCGCCATCCCGGTGACCGTGACGTCGCGCTGGAGCAGTTCGTCGCGGGAACGCCAGGTGGTTCCTGTGCGGTCGCGGCGCTCCAGCAACCGATAGCGACCGGCCAGCAGGTTCGGGTCGCTCATACCGGTTCCTCGGGTGCGCTGGTGTCGAACCGTGCGGGTCGCCCGAGGGCCGCCGGGGGAAACGCGGGACGAGGGCGCTCAGTCAAGGTTGTTCAGCTTCTCGGCGACCTGGCGGGCGGCGCGAAGGGCCTGCCGGCGCATTTCGGCGTTCGGGCGCTCGCCCTTCTGTGACACGTCTACCTCGATCAGCAGGTTGCTGATCCGGAAACGAACCGTGGAGTGGACCCGGTCCAGCGCGGTCACGTCGAAGGCGAAGGCCTCCGCGCCCACCCGATCGGCCTTCCTGACGGCACCGGTCGAGCCGAAGGGGCCTTCTCCCCTGTCGGCGATGGTCCTGGTGCGTTCGGAGACGAAGAACTCGTGGGCCACCTCCGGGGCGGCCTTCGCGTTCACGGGGGCCTTGCGGGTGAGTGAGACCCGCAACCAGTGCGCTTCCGACGGCCCGCCCCAGCCGCAGGAGGACCCCTCTTCCGCCCGCGTGGTCGTCGCGGGCTTGGGGGTCGCGCTGGGCGCCACGGCCCGGCTCTGGGAGTCCGCCAGCAGCGAGCAGGCGTCGGGCGCGGTGGCGAACCGTCCGGCGCCGGTCGTGGGCGACGGGGTCGCGGGCGCCTCTGAGTCGTTCGACGTCATCAGGACCACCGCCCCGGTCGCGGCGAGCGCCACCGTGGCGAGCGCGGCCCCGGTGATCAGGGCGGTACGGCGGGGCTTGGCCGCCCGCCTTCCCGGCACGGTCTCCTGCGTGGAGAGGGGCGGGGCGGCCGGGCCGGGGGAGACCGGGGAGAGCGGCTGCGGGGGCAGTCCCTGGGAGATCTGCCGCAGGGCCGTGCGCAGTCCCGCCTCCCCTGGGCGCAGCCGGGGATCCTTGGTCAGGGCCGCCATGAGCACCGGAGTCAGATCCCCCGCCCTGCGGGGCGGTGGCACCTCCTGGGTGAGGATCGCGCCGATGGTCGCGGCCGGGGTGTCGCGACGGAAGGGACTCCGGCCCTCGACGGCCGTGTACAGGGTCGCCGCGAGGGACCACAGGTCGGTGGCCGGGCCGTCGTCGGTGCCGCGCAGCCGCTCGGGGGCCATGTAGCCGGGGGAGCCGATCAGCGCGTCCGGGGAGGTGAGCTGGACGTCCCCCTCCAGGACGGCGATGCCGAAGTCGGTCAGCAGCACCCCGCCGTCCACGGCGAGCATGATGTTCGCCGGTTTCACGTCGCGGTGCACGATGCCCCGGCTGTGCGCGAGGGCGAGCGCGTCCAGCACGGCCAGGCCGATCACGGCCGCTCGCCGGGGCGGGAGCGGCCCCTCGGCCTGGATCGCCTGTTCCAGCGAACGGCCCTTGACCAGGTCCATCACGATCCACGGGCGGCCGTCCTGCGCGACGACGTCGTGTACGGCCACGATGGACGGGTGCCCCAGCCGGGCGGCGGCACGCGCCTCGCGCAGGGTGCGTTCCCGCGCCTCGACGCGTTGCGCCTCGGGCAGGTGCGGGCCGAGCTTGACCTCCTTGATCGCGACCTCGCGGTGGAGCAGCTCGTCGCGGGCCCGCCACACGACACCCATCCCGCCCGCGCCGAGCTTCTCCACGGCCCGGTAGCGACCCGCCAGTATCGGCAGCGGGCCCGCCATCCGATCAGTCATCGGTTTTCAGGGAGTCGTTGAGCCAGCGAGCCACCCGCAGCGCGCCTTCGGCGATCTTGCCGTCGGGGTCCTCCTTGACGCCGCCCCGCTCGTACTCGACCTCGGCGATCAGGTTGCTGACCCGGAAGACCACGGTCGCCTTGTAGGAGCCGTTGTACAGGTTGATGGCGTTGTACGTGCCCGAGGTGAACGCCTCCTCGCCGACGCCCCGCAGGTCCTTGGGCGGGAGGGGCTTGGGGGTGACGAACTGGCCCTTGTCGACGAGATCCTTCTTCTTGCCCGCCAGATACTCCCTCGCCCTCATGACCTCGGAACCGTCCTGCTTCTGGGCGATCAACCGGACGCGCAGGTCGTACTTCTCGACGTTGGGCTTGCGCCAGTCGTGCTGGTTGAGCCAGTTGCAGACGGAGTGCTCGACCTCCGAGCTCTTGTATCCCGGTACGACCTGGCTCACCTGGTCGTCGTCGAGCAGGCCGCAGGCCCGGGGAGCCGTGGCGAAGCGGCCCTTTGCGCCCGACGGTTCGGCGGCGACGGTGTCGTCGGCGTTCGTGACGATCGAGGTGAGGAGGACGCCGATGGTGACCGCCATGCCGAAGAGCAGCGCGCCGGTGAGCGCGACGACGGGCCGGGGTACGAGCACCCCCGTCGTCCGCTCGGAAGGCTCCGCGGACGCGCCCGGTGGCGTGGGAACGGGAAGGGGGGCCGGCTCACGCGAGGTGGGGGCGTCCTGCGGGTTCTGGTGGGGCGGTGTGGGAGCGGAGGGGAAGGGCGCGCCTGGGTGGGGCTGTCCCTGCTGGGGTGTGCCCTGGTGGGGCTGTCCCTGCGGGGGGAGGCCGGGGGCGGTCCGCTGCTGCGGTGAGGGCTGGTTCTGCGAAGGCTGGTTCTGCCAGGCGATCGGCGTGCCCGGAGAGGAGGAGAGCGCGACCTGTGGGGGGACGGGGACGTCCTGCTGGGGAAGCTTCGCCGTGATGTCGGACATCTGCTCGGTGAGGGTCTTCCTGAAGGGCGCGGTCTCCTCTCCCGGGCGGGACGGGGCGGCCTCGTCCTCCTGCCTGCCCGCGACCCCGGGACCTCCGAGGGGCGCGGTCGCCTCGTACCTCTGCGGTCCTGTCGTGGTGGCCGCTCCCGGGGCCCCGGGAGTGCCGGGGCCCGGAGGGGGCGTCTGCCCGAAGGCCGCCGTCGCCGCGACAGCGGAGGGGGGGAAAGGGATGGAAGGGGAGGAAACGGAAGACGAAGGGGGGTCGGAGGCTCCCGGCTCCGAGGTTCCCCCGACGAAACCTCCCGAGGTCGAAGGGAGCGCGCCGGTGGGAGGCGGCGCGGCCGGAGGCCCCGGACGGTACTGGGAGACCTCGATCAGGGCGCCGCGCAGGGTGATCGGGTCGGGCCGCTGGGAGGGGTCGGCCGCGAGCAGGTGGAACAGGACGGGCGCGATCGGGCCCGCGTTGTCCAGGGAACCGCCGGGCGACGGCGGACGGCCCTCGACGGCGGTGTAGAGGGTCGCGCCGAGTGACCACAGGTCGGCGGCGGGGCTGGTCACCCCCTCGGGGGAGGTGAAGAGCGGGGACGGCAGGGACGGCGCGGATAGGATGATCTGCTCGTACGGGCCGAGCAGTACCGAACCCGGCCGTACGTCGCCGTGGAGCATGCCCTGCCGGTGCGACACCACGAGCTGGTCCAGCACGGCCACCCCGACCACCGCGGCCTGCTGCGGGGACATCGGCCCGAACCGGGCGATCACCTGTTCCAGTGAGCTCTGTTCAAGCATCGGCGCGCCCTCGGCTCCGGCGATCCCGGGCCCCGGCGCGGTGGGAGCGGCGTGCGCGCCCGCGTGCCTGCCCTGCGTTCGAGGGACCTCTGGATGGTTCATCCGCTCGCTTTCTGCTTGTTCAAGGCGTTCGCGACCCATGTCGCGGTGGTGTGAGCGCCCGCCTGGATCGCCGGGCCGTCCTTGCTGCCGTCGACCACGGTGTAACCGACGTCGAGGACGAGATTGTCCACGCGTACGACCACGTAGCTCTGCTCCAGCCTGCCTGTCTTGCGATTCTCGTAGACGTCGTAGCCGAACGCCTCGTCCCCGACGGGTTCCACCGCCATCGGCGCCGTGCTGCGCGAGGAGCGGATACCGGCCTGGATCTCCGGCCAGCTCCAGGCGTTCTCCCCGCTCGGTATGACCTCGTGGCGCCGGTTCACGAACAGCTCGTGGGCCTGCCGCGGGCTCTTGCCCCACTGGTCGGCGCCGGAGAGACGCACCTCCAGCCCCATGCCGCTGGTGGCCCACTGGCAGCCACCGTCGTTGGTCGGCTTGCCCTCGCCCGTCAGCGCGGGCAGCAGCTGCCTGGCCATGGAGCCGGGGACGAGCGCGCACACGTCCACCGGCGTGGCGAAGGCGCCGGGACTCTCGCTGAGCCTGACCCGCTTCTCGGCGGCCGTGGGGTTCGAGGTGAGCAGGAACGTCACCCCGAAGGTGACCGCGACGACCACCGCGATCCCGGCCGTCTCGACGGCGGCCCACCGCGCCGTACGGCTCAGGCGCGGCTTGGGCGGCAGTACGGGGACGACGGGGGCGGGGGACGGCGGGGGGACGGGCGGCGCGGCCGGTGTCCCGGTCGCCGTACGCCCTGCGGCCAGCTCTCCCAGCGAGCGGGCGACGGACTCGAAGGACGGCCGGGTCTCGGGAACCGGGTCGAGCATGCGCGTCAGTAGCTCGCCCAGCTCGCCCGCGCGCTCCGGCGGCCTAGGCGGTTCGGTGAGCACCCGGCCGATCGCCGCGATGGGGCTCTCCGCGGGGTGCGGCGGCACCCCCTCGACGGCGAAGTAGAGCGTGGCGCCGAGGGACCACAGGTCGGAGGCGGGGCCGCCGCGCTCGCCGCGCAGCCGTTCCGGCGCGATGTAGTTGGGCGAGCCGACCAGGTGGCCGGTCCGGCCCGAGGTGGCCTCGCCGTCGGCGACCGCGAAGCCGAAGTCGGTGAGGACGGCCTTGCCGGTCCTGGTGAGGAAGACGTTGCCGGGCTTGACGTCGTGGTGGACCACCCCGGCGGCGTGCGCGGCACCGAGCGCGCTGAGGATGCCCACGCCGATCCTCGCCACCTGGTGCGCGGGCAGCGGGCTCCGGTCGCGGACGGTCTGCTCCAGGGAGGTGCCCGACAGCAACTCCATGACGAGCCAGGGCTGATCCCGGTCGATGATCACGTCGTGGACGGTCACGATCGAGGGGTGCTTGAGCCGGGCGGCGAGGTTCGCCTCGCGGAGCGCCGAGGCGAAGATCTCCTGTCGCCTGGCGGGATCGAGGTCAGGAGGGAGTCGTACCTCCTTCACCGCCACGTCGCGGCCAAGCGTCTCGTCGGTGGCGAGCCAGACCGTGCCCGCCCCGCCCTCGGCGAGAGGGTTCAGCAGCCGGTAACGGCCCGCCAGCACTCGAGTGTCGATCCCGTTCACCCCGTTCGCTCAACCCATCGCGGACAGCAACATAGTCACTTAGTGGCACATGAACCAATGAGCAATGATTCCGCCCCATCCGCCGTCCCGTGGCTTCTGTTCTCGTAGTGTTACGAGTGTCCTCATGATGCCCCTGGGGCGGGGTGAAACGGAGAGCAGGGGGCTGCCTCCTGCGAGTTCTCCGAACGCCTGGAGGTCGTCGAGACGCTACTCCGCAACTTCCTGGGAAAGATCCTCAAGCGGAGCCGAAGCAGTCGCCGACGACGGGCGGCGAAGGGCGCAACCGGGGAGTACGGGAGTTTCGGGCCGGTCTGAACCGGGTTGAGTTGAGAGCTGAACTGAGCCGGGTCGAGAGCCGAGCCAAGCCGGGAGCTGAACCGAGCCGGATTGAGAGCCGAGCCGGAGCCGGGGGTCAGTGGGAGTCGGACCACTTCTCGTGGGCGGTCCACAGCCGCTGCCAGAGCTTGGCGCGTTCCAGCGGGGTGACGTCGGGCAGGTGCAGGCCGAAGACGTCGGCGAGGATCTGGAAGTAGTCGCGTTCGGTCCGCGCGGTCAGGGAGTGCTCGCGGTCGCCACGACGACTCAGGATCAGCCCTCGCATGACGTCGACACCGCCGGCGTCGCGCCGCTGGATCGTGGCCACGCGGACGAAACCCGAATCGGGCGAGGTGGAGAGAAAATCGTGCATCGCGGCGAACTCCCGCATCTCGGCGGGCACGCCGCAAAAGTCCATGCCGAGGAAGTCGCCGCGCGGGTCGTGGTCGAACCGCCATCCGCCGGGCTCCACCTCGGAGGGACGCAGGCCGTAGGTGAAGGGCCCCTGCCGGTACGTGCCCTCGACGAGCGGGAGCGGGTCGTGGAGCGCGTCGCCCAGGCCCTGGTCGACGAGCCACCTCCCTTGAGGATTGTCCGGGGTCGGCAGCCCGGAGACCGTGAGCACGAGGTGACCGCCGTCCACGTTCGCCGGGCCCTGGGCGCGGCCCTGCACCCCGCCGCGATGCCGGGTCACCCGGTAGCCGAGCGCCTTCAGCAACTCGGAGAAGGCTCCGTTCAGGTGGTAGCAGTAGCCGCCACGGCCCCGGACGATCCGCGCCGCCGACTCCACCGGGTCGACGGTCGTCGGACGGCCCAGCCAGATCTCCATGCACTCGTACGGCACGCGCTCGACATGTGCCCGGTGCAGCAGATGCAGTGACTCCACGCTCGGAGGTCCGTCGACCTTCACGCCGATCCTGCGGAGGTACGCGGTGACATCGATCACCCTGTCACGTTAACGCCCAGGTGAGCGCGTACCTAGCCTTGGACCTGCGCTTTTTCGGGAACAAGATGTGCGTTTCTCGGAAAAACGAGGGACATGCGGGAACGGTCGCGAACGTCGGCCGCCCTCCGGCGGATGCCGGAACGCGGGGCGGTCGATGGGTGCGGCCGGTCGCCGGGTGCGCAGAACCTTCACAATTCACCACAGGTCTTCTGCACGGCTCAGGTCTACGCTGCCGAGCATGGCAACCCCTCAGCAACGCCGTGTCCTCGTGGTCGAGGACGACGAGACGATCGCGCGGGCCGTACGCCACAGGCTGGCCGCCGAGGGCTTCGACGTGCAGGTCGTCGGGGACGGGCAGACCGCGCTCGCCGCCTACGCGAAGACGGGACCCGACGTGGTGGTGCTCGACCGGCTGCTGCCCGGCCTCGACGGGCTGGAGGTGTGCAGGAGGATGCAGGCCGCGAGGCCGGTACCGGTGCTCATGCTCACCGCGCTGGGAGAGGAGACCGACCTTCTCGTGGGGCTCGGGGTCGGGGCCGACGACTACATGGCCAAGCCGTTCAGCATGCGCGAGCTGGTCGCCCGGGTGCACGCCCTGCTGCGCCGGGTCGAGCGGGCCTCCCAGCTGGCCGTGGCCGACACGGTCATCCGCCTCGCCGACATCGAGATCGACACCGCCGAGCGCCGCGTCTACGTGCGGGGCACCGAGGCCCAGCTGACCAGGACCGAGTTCGACCTGCTCTGCCGCCTCGCCGAGCGCCCCGGCCAGGTCTTCGAGCGGGAACGGCTGCTCGCCGACATCTGGGGCTTCTCCGAGGCCGCGGCCACCCGTACGGTCGACAGCCACGTGCGGGCCCTGCGCCGCAAGCTCGGCCCCGGAGTCGTCCGCACCGTCCACGGCGTCGGCTACGCCCTCGTCAAACCGTGAACTGCCCTCCCGGTACGCCGATCGCCGTTCACGGTCCGACAGGGGCGCCCGGCCGCGACCGCGTTTCTCCTTGGTGCCACGGACCCACGCTCGACGGTGCCACGGACCCACGTTCGTGTACGGCCGCTAACGCTGGTTTCCGCGCGCCTCAGAAACGGCGCTCACGCTCGGAGGAGAACCGATCGCCCTCCCCGTCACTCAGACACTCATGTGCCCTTCCACTCCAACACCGGGACGCGCCGACCATTGAGACCTCTCGACTTCCTGGGCCGGATCAAGGTAAAGCTCGGAATGGTGATCCTGCTGGCCGTGGTGACGGCGTTCGTCGTCAACGAGGTCGGCATCAACGCCGGCTACTCGCGCGACGTGCGCGTCGCGGTGGCCGTGGTGTTCGCGCTGATCATGGTGCAGCTGCTCGGGCGGGGGATGACCAAGCCGCTGCGCGAGATGGCCGCCGCCGCGCAGACCATCGCGAAGGGCCGGTACGGCCTGCGGGTCACCGCGTCCTCCCGTGACGAGGTCGGCGAGCTCGCCCGCGCCTTCAACGCGATGGCCGCCGACCTGGGGGAGGTGGACCGGCAGCGGCGTGAGCTGGTGGCCAACGTCAGCCACGAGCTCCGTACGCCGATCACCGCGCTCCGTGCGGTGCTGGAGAACGTGGTCGACGGGGTCTCGGAGCCCGACCCCGTCACCCTCGGCACCGCACTCGCCCAGACCGAGCGGCTGGGCCGCCTGGTCGCGCAACTGCTCGACCTGTCCCGCCTGGAATCCGGGGCACGGCTCATTGAACGCGAGGACGTCGAGCTGCGTCCGCTGTGCGAGCAGGCCCTGCGGGAGGCCGTACTCGCGAGGGAGGGGGTGGTGGCGCGCTGCGAGGTCCCCGGGGGCCTGAGTCTGCGCGCCGATCCCGACCTGCTCGCGCAGGTCCTCGCCAACCTGCTGGACAACGCGGTGCGCCACAGCCCCGCAGGCGGGGCGGTGGTGCTGGCGGCCACGGCCAGGGGAGAGGGAGTCCGGCTGAGAGTGAGCGACCAGGGGCCGGGGATCGCGGTCGAGGACCGGGCACGGGCGTTCGAGCGCTTCTCCCGCCTGGACGCGGGCCGGGCCGCCGACGACGGCGGCGCCGGGTTGGGCCTCGCCATCACCAAGGAGATCGTCGAACTCCACGGCGGCTCCATCCACGTCGACGACGGTGTCGGCTGCCACATCGTGGCCGACCTTCCGGAAAGGATCGAGATGAACCCCCCGTCCCTCCCCGGCAAGGCCCCCCTCCCCTCGGGGGAGGACGCCGCCGCCCGGGGCGAGGAGCCTTCGAGCGAGGCTCCCGCGGAACCCGCAGAGCCTGCGGAACCTGCGGTTCTCGCGGCCTCCGCGCCGTCGGTCCCGCTCGTGGCCGGTACGGCGCCGGTCCCGTCCGATACCTCCGCGCCGTCGCTTCCGTCCACGGTCGGTACGCCGTCGGTCCCGGTCGCGGCCTCCACGTCGTCCGTCCCGCTCGTGGCGGGGCCGTCGTCCGGACGTCGCGAGACCGTCGAGGTCACCATGGTCACCGGGGCCGCCGGGACTGTCGTGTCCGACGAACCGGTGGAAGCCGGTCGGGTGTCCGGGGCCGATCAGGGTTCCGTGGCCGTCGAATCCAGGGAGTCGGTCGAACCGGCGGAGAGCGGGCGCGCGCCCGAGGTCCGTGAGACGGTCGCGGCCGGACAGGTGCCCGCTTCTCCTGGGGCGGGACCGGGGCTGGGACCGGGGTCAGGAGCGGGGCCGGCGCCTGCCGCCCTCGACCCCGGAGCCGCCGCCCTGCCTCCTCCCGTACGACCCTCTCCGCAGCCGTACCCTCCACGACCAGTGCTCGCCAGAGACGGGAGCGCACGTCAGCAGCCGGTCGTGATGCGGAACTGGCCGGGAGCGTTCTCCGGGGTCTTCCTCGGCGGTATCGCGGGGCTGGTGTGCGGTGTGCTCGTGGGCATCGCCCTCGCGACCGTTGACGCCCTGCTGGCCGCTTTCGCTGGATCCGTCCTCTTCGCCATCGGCGCGTTCGTCGGCACGGTCATCGGCGCCACGACGCCGACCAGTGATTTCCTGGCCTCCGTCGAGCCGCTCCCGCACCGACCTCCGGGACGGGAACCCACCGCGCGACGCGCAGCGGGTCCGGGAGCTCCCCGGCGGGAAGGCGAGGCGCGGCCGACGGGAGTCGGGGAGGGGGCGACGGGCTCACCAACGGGGTCACCGATGGGCCCGTCGGCGGTCTCCCGGCCGGGTGGGGGGAGCGGTCCCGGGGCGCCCGGAGGCCACAACGGTCCCGGGGGTCCGGGAGGGTACAAGGCGCCGCCGGTCTTCCCTCGCCCCGAACTGCCGGACACGCCCCGGTGGGTGCTGCCGGTGTCGGCCGCCGTCGGGCTGCTCGCCGCGGTCGCGGTGCCGTACAGCAAGGCCGGGCTGGGACTCGTGCTGGTGTCCGCGGCGATGGGGGCGGCGGCGATCCCAGCGGTGCGCAGGAGGATCACCCCGTGGTCGGCGGGGCTGGGGGCGATCGCCTACGGGCTGGTCGCGACGGTGATGTTCAGGGACGCGGACTGGCTGGTCGGCATCCTGCTGATAGCCGGGTTCCTGACGGCCGCGCTCGCTCTGTCGGGGGCCGGGCGCGGCTGGCTCGGGGTGTTCAGGGGCGGTGCGTCGGTGGTCCTGGACCTGCTGCCGGTGCCATGGTTCCTCGGGGCAGGGCTGAAGGGCCTCATGTCCCGTCGCCGGGTGATGCCCCTGCTGCTGGGGGGCGGGCTGACCGTCGTGCTGCTCGCGGTGTTCGGCGCGCTGTTCGCGTCGGCTGACGCGGTCTTCGCCGAGGCCGTCGAGCGGGTGTTCAGCGCGCAGGAGTGGGCGGAGTCGCTGCCGTTGCGGATCGTCCTCTTCGTCGTCTTCGCGTGCGTGGTCGCCTCCGCCGTGCTGGTCGGGCTGCGACCCGTGGCCGAGCCGAAGGCCCCCGACCTGAAGGTCACGGTCGGTCGCGGTCTCTGGGTGACCCCGCTGACGGCGCTGAACCTGCTGTTCGCGACGTTCGTGGGGATGCAGCTCACCGTGCTGTTCGGCTCCACCCGGTGGGTGGTCTCCGCCACCGGGCTGACCTACGCGGAGTACGCGCGTTCGGGGTTCTTCCAGCTCGTCGTCGTCAGCGTGTTCGTACTCGCCATCGTCGCGGTCGCCTCGGGGACGCTGGATCTCAAGGGCTCCGACCGCTGGCTGATGGCCGGACTGCTCGGCGTGCTCTGCGTGCTCACCCTGGTGATCCTGTTCTCCGCGCTGCACCGCCTGGACCTGTACGCGGACGCCTACGGGCTCTCCCGGCTGCGGGCCTCGGTGTCGGCGACGGTGCTGTGGCTGGGCGGGGTCTTCGCGCTGGTCCTCGCCGCGGGCGCGGCCCGGCTCACCGGGCGCGGGCACGCGCGCTGGCTGCCCAGGACCCTGGTGCTGATGACGAGCGTCTCGCTGCTGGCGTTCGCGGTGTGGAACCCCGACCTGCGGGTCGCGGAGACCCAGATCGCCGTACGGGGCGTGGACCGGATCGACCTCGAATACCTGGGCGACCTCGGCGCGGAGGCCGTGCCCGCCCTGGACCGGCTGCCCGAACCGTCCCGCAGCTGCGTCCTGCGGGACGTGGTCGCGGCCAACGACCTCGCCGGACCCGATTCGTGGAACGGCTGGAACCTGGCCCGCCGCGAGGCGAGGGAACTGCTGGCTCAGCGGCCGGTGCTCAGCACGGTTTCCTGCCCGCAGACGCTCTCCCGCCTGGAGATCCCCGACCAGGACTGAACGACGGCCGCGCTCACTTCGTCTCCGCGCCTTCCGGGTCGCCGGCGAGCGTGCGCGCGGCCGCCGCGTCGTCCTCGTTCCAGCCCCAGTGGCCGTCGCGTTCCCCGGTCTGCTCGTCGATCCACCGGTTGTGGGCCTCCCACGCCGCCTGCTTGCTGGTCCCCAGCGCGGCACCGATCTGCGACCACGAGGCGCCTGCCCGGCGGGCGGAGCGTACGGAGAGCTGACGTCCGTAGCCCGCCTTCCGCGCGATCACCTCGCCCAGTGCGAGGAGCTCCAGTGCCTCACCCCTGGTCAGGGGCTCGGCGCCGGGGTCGAGCGGCGCGAGCTCGGCGTCGTCCTCGTCGGCCGGTGCGGTCAGGGCCTCACGGGTGCGTAGTACGTCGTAGCGCGCGGTCGCGGCCAATAGCGTGAACTGACGTTCAAGATCCTCTGGAGTCGCCATGGGTCGAGTATTTCGTCATGCTGCCTTGACGTCAAGGAGGCTTGACGTCAAGGCAGCATGACGTTGGTTGGCGGCTCTCTTGGTAGTCATGCGAGAGGGCCGTCGTGCCCGTTCATCAGAAGTGGCCGATGCTGACTGAACTGGAGGTGAGTGCCCAGCGGTGGAGCGTGGTTCTCTCGGCCTCGCGCATCTGGGCCCTCAGCCCTTCGGCGGTCCGGTCGCAGATGATCAGCGGCTCGGGGACGGGCCAGGTGGCGATGGCGTGGAAGAGACGACTGCTGGTGCCGTACAGCACGGCCCAGCCCGGCTGGGTGATCTCCAGCATCGCGGCCTCGGCACGGGCTTCGTGGTCCCAGGTGTAGCGCGGGACCGAAATGACGGCCTGGCCGTCGCGGTGGCGGCCTCGGGCGGCGGACAGACAGCGGCGGATCATGAGATCACCTGTCCGGCCTGCGCCTCCCGTGCGATGGTTTCCTGCCGGTCGGTCTCGGCCCGCAAGGCCTCCAGGTTGTCGGCGTCGACGGTCCGCTCGGCACCGGCGTGGAAGGCGACCGAAGGGAAGGGCTCCTCCCGGCTGGCCCACAGCCGCCCGGCATCACTGAGAATCAACCGCCAGCCGGGGATGGTGGGCTCGGGGTCGGTGGATTTACCATCGTTCATCGATTGGACCTCCATCCAATCAAGGGCTCGTCCGGACGTTTCCAGCGGTGGACGGGCCCGTTTTATGTGGTGGACAGGGCATGGAAGGGTGCGCCGTACGGGCAAGGCGGTCGGTACGGCGGCAGGGCGAGTGCTGCGCGATTCAGTACCCGGTGGTCTTTCGCTGTCTGCGGGAGAACCGTACCTCTGGTGTACTACCCCCGTCTAGCCTCTGGGGTAGCTATCAGGTGTTTAGGGGGGTCGCATAGGCTCGCTGAATGATCGACAGAGAGGGGCCGGTGCCGCCTTATCGGCAGATTGCCGGGATTTTGCGCCAGCGCATCGCCTCGGGACAGATCCCGCCAGGCCGCCGGATCCCGAGCCTCGTCGAGTTGGAAGCGGAGTTCGCGGTCGCTCGCGACACTTTGCGCAAGGCGGTCCAGGTCCTCAAGGACGAAGGGCTCGTAGAGACCGTGCGTGGAATGGGTGTATACGTCAAGTCCCCATCCAGCGCGGAATAAGCCCTCGGTCACACCGGACACCGCATACAGGGGAAGTGAAATCTTTACGGACCGCTGGCGCTGAACTCACCGCAAGGAACTTCATGGCGGCCATGGAGCGAGATCTTGAAGTCGCCGTAGGAGAGACCAGGGAGATCTTTTGACTGGGGACGCCTATGCACTCCTGCCGATCGCCGAGCAGGCGGTCACTATCGCCAGTGAGATCGTGAAGACCCGTCTCCCCGGAGCCGTCACCGCCAAGGGCGACCGTGACATGGCCACCGAGGTGGACTACGCCGTGGAGCATGCGGTTCGTGACTTCCTGAGCCGTGAGACACCCGAGATCGGGTTCCTCGGTGAAGAGGAAGGGGCCATGGCCGGTGCCGGAAACGGCCTGGTATGGGTGCTCGACCCGGTCGACGGAACCGCCAACTTCCTGCGGGGCGTCCCGCTATGCGGTGTCTCACTTGGCCTGGTCAAGGAAGATGTTCCGACTCTCGGCGTGATCGATCTGCCGTTCCTCGACTCCCGCTACAGCGCGGCCGAGGGGCATGGAGCTCGAGCCAACGGACATGAGATCCGCGCGAGCGAGACAGATGACCTGCACACCGCCGTGGTCGCTATCGGCGACTACGCGGTCGGCACCGACGCGGAGACGGAGAACCGGCCTCGCCTGGAGATCACCCGCAGGCTCGCCGCCCGAGTGCAGCGCGTCCGGATGTTCGGTTCAGCCGCGATCGACCTCGCCTGGGTGGCAGAAGGCAAGGTCGATGCCAACATCATGCTCAGCAACAAACCCTGGGACACCGCAGCGGGAGTGATCATCGCCCGTGAAGCCGGAGCCGTCGTCGTTGATCTGGACGGCAGTCCGCACACCATGAACGCCGAAGCCACCATCGCGGCAGGTCCCAAAGTTCTCGCCGACCTCATTGAACTCATCGCCAAGGTACGCGAAACGAGGCTCCCCCCTGCGGAGCGTTCCTGATGTCGTGCACCGGGAATCCGGGCCTACGGACTACTTGCCGGCTTCGATCTTCTTCTTTCGTGGACGACGCAGTGGCCGCAGAATGAGTGACTGATCGCGATCGTCCGTCGCCGTGTCGAGCCTGATGCCACTGCGCTCCAGCAGTTCCACGATGTTCAGAACGGAGTCCTGGAGCCGTCGTGTCTCCTCGCCGGACAGCACCGCCGCAGGTGGAGCGGTAGGTGCCATCGCTGCGGCTTCCAGCGCCACCTCGCGCAACCAGGCGCTCAGTTTCATTCCCGCCGCAGCGGCGGCCTCAGTCAGCAGGCCGAGGTCTTCAGGGCTGACCCGTACTGATACGACTCGGTCGAGAACGGCAGGTGTGGATTCTTCGGCGACCTGCTCACGATTGTCGTAGAACCACTGGGCACGCTCAGCCTCGTCCATCGCGGCGATGTCCTGCGCGGTCGGTTCGTTCTCAGTCATGCTCAGCCTTTCCTTGGTGTGTCGTATGCGGTAACCGGTCGTGCGATTTCCAGTTCGTACACACCCCAGTCACGCTTCCTGGTGACGGGGTAGAGGACGATCACGGTGACACGTCGCCCCGCGTCGGTAACCCCCTCCAGGAGGTAGTAATCAGGGACAGGCTTCCCGCCCCTCCGTGATTGGCGCACGTCAGGCAGGTTGCGGACGACCTGTTCGATCTCCTCTCGCGAGATCCCGTGCCGCTGTGCATGGTCGATGTTCGACTCGTCCCAATCCAACGGCAGTTCGATGATCGGGAGCGGCTTGCTCATTCACGACCTTCCCTGTCATACAGATTACCCTGTTGTTGTCATACGAATCGGCCTTGGAGGTAGAGCATTCGACCGGTCCATCGCGGGTCAACGTTGCACGCTGTGGACATGCTTCGTCACCCAGATCACAGAAATCACCCCCCTCAGGTGCCGAAGCCGTCTTCCGAGGTGTTGTTTTCGGATGTTTGAGGACTTTTGCGTGGGCGACGAGGGCAGGTTGGTGGAGCGTGTCCACCCGTGTCACGCACTACATGGACGTCTCTTCACGCCTGTGCGGTACGGCGGCCCAAGCTGGAGAAGATGGGGCCGCCGTGCCCGTCTATCAGAAGTGACCGATGCTGACCGAGCTGGAGGTGAGGGCCCAGCGGTGCAGGACGGTCGTCTCGGCCTCGCGCATCTGGGCCCTCAGCCCTTCGGCGGTCCGGTCGCAGATGATCAGCGGCTCGGGGGTGGGCCAGGTGGCGATGGCGTGGAACAGACGGCTGCCGGTGCCGTAGAGCACCGACCAGCCTGGGCGGGTGGCCTGCAGCATCGCGGCCTGGGCGCGGGCTTCGTGGTCCCAGGTGTAGTGCGGGACCGAAATGACGGCCTGGCCGTCGCGATGGCGGCCTCGGGCGGCGGACAGGCAGCGGCGGATCATGAGATCACCTGCCCGGCCTGTGCCTCCCGTGCGATGGCCTCCTGCCGTTCGGTCTCGGCCCGCAGGGCTTCCAGATTGTCGGCATCGACGGTCCGCTCGGCGCCGGCGTGGAAGGCGACCGAGGGGAAGGGCTCCTCCCGGCTGGCCCACAGTCGCCCGGCATCACTGAGAATCAACCGCCAGCCGGGGATGGTGGATACAGGGTGGGTGGATTTGGCATCGTTCACTGATTGGACCTCCATCCGATAACGGGCTTGTCCGATCGTTCGCAGTGATGGACGAGCCCATTTCATGAGGTGGGCAAAGACGCGGAGGGGAATGCCGTACGGGCTGGATGGCCAGTACGAAGGCGGGGTGATTGCTGAGCACCTTCGGGGCCCGCCTGTTTGAATTCTCTGTCCATCACACGCGGTAAACCTGTGCATCGGTAGGTGGTGCTGGGGGAAAATAAAGGGATCGGCGTTTCCCTTCGGCCCTAGGTGCGTGATGAAAAAGCTTCCAGTATGGGCTGTTCGACTCCGCGAAGAGCGGTGTGCCCGGCTTTGGTCGCAAAAGGAGATGGCCAAGCGCCTGGCCGAAGCGGCTGACGAGTGGACCCGCGAGCGCCTTCCGGCCAGGGAGTCGCTGGTGCGATCGATCAAGGGGTGGGAAGCGGGGAAACACCGGCCCAGGGAGCCTTATCTCACGCTGTACTGCCGGGTGTTTGGTTTCAGGGAAACCGAATTGTTCGAGGAGAGCGTCCCTATTCGTCCAGACACATCGGCATCATTGGGAATCGAGGCGCTTGATCCATTTGTCGTAGACGGCCGACCGGCCGACGCGGACTATGTGATGACACTCCGGACCACCGGGCAGGCGCTTGTCGCACTGGACACCGCGTACGGGGGAAACGAGATCTTCCCCCTCGCAGTGCGGGTCTTCCGGACCGCCGGTGCCAAACTCGCCGCGGGAAACTTCACCGCGACCGTCGAGCGAGACCTCGAAGCCGCCGCCGGAGAGGCCGGGGAGATCGCCGCATGGCAGGCCCATGACGCCGATCGACAGGATGTCTCACGTCAGATCATCCACGAGGCGATGATGCTCTCCCGTCTCGCGGGAGATCGCAGTATGGAACTGCTGGAGCTGGCTCACCTCTCGATGCTGTCCCAGTTTCAGCGCCGCCCGCACGAGACGTTGCGGATCGCCGACGACGTGCTCGCCGGCGGTGACCTCCCTTCTCGTGTCCAAGCGATATTCCAGGTACGGCGAGGTCGGGCGCTCGCCGCACTGGGTGACGGGACGCGGGGGTTCGAAGCGCTCCATCGGGCACGGTCCGCGCTCACCGAGAGCATCGGCACTCGCGATCCGTACTGGTCGTGGTGGATGCACGAGGCCGAGTTGGCCGGGCATCGGGGGATGGCCTACGCGGAGCTGGGCGAGTGGGGCAAGGCCGTCACCCCGCTCACGGAGGCTTACGAGCATCACCTGACGCGGGGACGTTCTCGCTATAACTGCGGAGCCCAACTGCTCAACGGCCTCGTACACGCACAAGCGTGGCAGGAGGCCGAGCCGGTCATCGTGGAGGTGATGGCACAGGCGAGCGAGATCGCCTCGGCACGTACGGTCAACCTGCTGCTCCGTGTCGCCGACCGCATCGAGCTCGCCGGAACGGGGCCGACGTCAACGCTGACGGACTCGGCCCAGGACCTGCGCCGCGTGCTGACCTGCGCGTGAGGCTCACGAGTGGCGGCCCGCGTGGCACCCCTGCTGTTCCAGCTCGAAGAGGCTGCTGTGCCTGCTATGGGATATTTGCCCCCAAGTGCCCTATTAGCAGTAAATTCACACCTAAGGTGACCGCAGGTCTGATTCGGTGAATTTGGGTGGGGAAATATTCCTTAATGGGGAGCTAAGGGCCTGCCGGGAAACAAACCGTCGCTTCCTGCTCCGAGGCTCGTTATTGCGGTATGGGGAGACCGGAGGGGATCGAGGCGGCCCTGGCCG
>NZ_JBEPDA010000009.1:0-116092 GCF_040299985.1 Streptosporangium sp. NPDC000563
TGTTCTGGGACGACATGGTCGCGGCGTAGCGCGCCGCGCCCGGAAAGCAGGCGGGGGGGGCGGGGGGCCGCGGCCCCGGGGCCGCCCCCGGGGCGGTTTCACCGGGTGCGCCCCGGGGGCCCGGGTCGGCCCCCCAGGGCTCGGTGGTCAGGTCTCCGCGCGGTCGCGGGCCGCCGGCCGGGGTCCGCGGGAGGCGAAGGTCAGGAGTCCTGCCACGACAGGGCGAGGGTGGTGTGGCGCTTGCGCAGAACCAGTACGCCGGGCGGAGGGGCGCCCCGGTAGGCGTCGATGTGGAGCCCTGTCGTCATGGGCCGGTCCGCCATGTCCCACGCCTGGATGTGGGCGACCATCTCACGCGCCAGCCGCACCCTGTCGGGCCCGTGACCGCGCGCGATCAGGGTTCCGTCCGGTGACGGCTCCAGCAGACAGAGATTGTCGCCCTCGACGATGCCGACGGCCATCCTGAACCCCGTCGTGTCGAGCGGGGGCGAGGCCAGCCACCCGGGCCGAGCCTCCGAGATCGTGCACCAGCGGGGCTCGTGCACCGCGAGCCACAGACTCAACCCGTCGAGGAGCTGGGGGAGGCTGACGCTGATCTCGGTGGACAGCTCGACCACCGGCCCGTCGAGCGCCCCCAGCACGTCACCGATCTCGCCCGCCTCGGGCAGTGAGATCATCAGGTCGGACTCCCGGTCCAATACCAGGGTCGTCTCGGGGCCCGCGAAGGGGCCGCGCATCCGCATGAACCCGCAGGGCAGCACCGAGCGGCTCGTCCAGCGTCCGTTGTCTCGTTCCATCGCCACCGAGCGTTGCACCCCGCGCAGGTCCAGCGGAACGACGAGGCGTCCGCCGGGCGCGAGCTGCTCCAGCCAGGCCGGGGCGAGGTCCCACACGCCCACGGTGGCGATCACCCGGTCGTAGGGCGCCCCCGGTGCGAACCCCTCGGATCCGTCGCCGCACACGAGTCTCACCTCGGGGTGTCCCGCGGCCGACAGGTGCTCCCCGGCGAGCGCCACCAGGTCGGGGTCGATGTCGACGCTCACCACCTCTCCCTCGGGCCCCACCAGGTGGGCGAGCAGGGCGGCGTTGTATCCCGTCCCGGTCCCGATCTCCAGCACCCGCTGTCCCGGCTCCACCCCGAGTTGGTCCAGCATCAGAGCCATGATCGCCGGCTGGGAGGAGGAGCTGATCGGAAGGCCGTCCGCGTCGCGCTTGGTCACGATCGCGTCGTCCTGGTAGACGGCCTGAGCGGGAAGCTCGGGCAGGAAAACGTGTCGTGGCACCGCCAGAAACGCGTCGGCCACGGCCTGGCTGATCCCGCGGGCACGTACTTGCGAGACCATTTCCTCCCGTAACGCGTGCCACCCAGTCATCGTTGACCTCCGTGCCGTATGCGTATGTGGCGGCCTGAGCCGTATGCCCCGTCAGGTGAAAAGCGTCCGTTTGTTAGATGTCGTATGAGAAAACGAAGCCTGAGGGCCGTGACGGTACCTCGCATAGGGGAGCCACGCAACGTCCACGCGGGCGGGAAATTCTGTTGCCCGACCGGCTGGGAATGTCGTGAAACGGCTTTAACATCTCAGCATGAACAGTGATTTCGACTTCCTGCACGGCACCTGGGACATAGACAACCGCAGGCTCCTCAAGCCGCTGAGCGGGGACGACGAGTGGGAGGAGTTCCCCAGCGTCGCCGTCTGCCACGGCTTTTTCGACGGCGCGGGCGTTTTCGACGAGATCACCTTCCCCACGAAGGGCTTCAAAGGGGCGTCGATACGAACCTTTGACGTCGAACGCGAACTTTGGGCGATTTACTGGGTCAACAGCGAGACCGGCGTCCTGCACAATCCCGTCTTCGGCCGGTTCACCGACGGGAAGGGCGTGTTCTCCGGCGACGAAACCTACGAGGGCACACCCGTCCGGATGCGATACACCTGGTCGGAGATCACGCCGACCTCGGCCCTGTGGGAGCAGGCGTTCTCCGCGGACGGAGAGAAGACCTGGGAGACCAACTGGACGATGAGGCACACCCGCCGCGCATGACACGGCACGGGTGAAGGGGTGGTGGAGGGCGGAATCGGCCGCCCTCCACCTGTGGCCCTGGAAACGTGGACCGCCGTCCGGCATTCGGGGGACGGAGCCGGACAGCCATGAATCTATGCGTCCACCAGCATGATGTATGCGTAGAAATGCACGCTTATTGCAGGCAGAACTCGTTGCCCTCCGGATCGGTCATGACGCTCCAGTATTCGCCGTTCTCCTCCGCCGTGCGGACCTCGACGGCGCCCAGAGCGACGAGCCGTCCCGCCTCCGTCTTCACACGCTCGCGGCGCTCCTCCAGCGACGTGCCGGGTGAGCCCCCCACGTTGACGTCCAGATGGACGCGGTTCTTGGCGGTCTTCCCCTCGGGCACGCGCTGGAAGTAGAAGCGAGGCCGTCCCTCGGCCGGGTCCACGATGGCCGACCAGTTGGAGCGCCGCTCCTCGGGGATGCCCTCGGCCTCCTCCCACGCCTCCCAGCTGCCGAACCCCTCGGGGGGCGGCTGAAGACGGTAACCGAGGGCCTCGGCCCAGAAGGCGGCGAGCGACGGCGGGTCGTTGGCGTCGAAAGTGATCTGGATCTCCATGGGGATCCCTATGCCCATTCGGCGAGAATCCTGGCCTCCTTCTCGGGATCGATGCCGTGGTTGCGGAACGAGCGCTCCGCGGGAGGGACGTCGCGGAGCCACGCCCAGGTGTCGCGGACGGTCTCGGCGACGGGGCGGCAGGTCAACCCGGCCGCGATGGCCTTCGCCGACGACGGCAGCCAGACCGCGGCGAAGTCGGCCCCGGCCGGCACCCAGACCGGGAACTCGCTCCACGGCGCCACCTCGCGGTCGAGCAGGAACCGGTCGTCGACCCAGACGAACTCGGCGTCCGAGCCGGTCGCCGCCCGGCACTCGGCCAGCCAGCCGCCGTAGGTGATGTTGCCCCGCACCCCGGAGGCGAGGAAGCGGTCGGCCTTGCCGGCCTCGGTGCGGTCGAGGACGAACGCGGCGAGGTCACGGACGTCGATGAGCTGCATCGCGCGGTCCGGGTCGCCGGGCGCGAGCACCCGCCCGCCCCGGGAGATCCGGTCCAGCCACCAGGGCAGGCGGCCCACGTCCTCGTACGGGCCGAGGATGAGACCCGGCTGGACGATGAGCGCCTCGCCCTCGAAACCCTCCTCCACCGCCCGCTCGCACCCCGCCTTGAGCGTGCCGTAGTCGCCGTCCTGCGGGCCGGCGTCCGGGGCGCACTCGTATCGGGGCGAGCTCTCGTCGCACTCCCGCACCGGGAAGTCGGCGATCGCCGAGATGCTGGAGATGTACGTGTAGACGCCCGCGTGGCCGTTGAGCCTGCGCACCGACTCACCGACCACCCTCGGGACCCTGCCCATGACGTCGACGACGGCGTCCCACTCCCGGTCCTCCACCAGGCGGTCCAGGTCTTCCGGCACCTCGCGGTCGCCCCTCACCGCCTCCACGCCCGGCAGGTCCACCCCGCTGCGCCCCCGGTTGAACGTCGTGACCTCGTGCCCGCGCCGCAGCGCCTCTTGAGTGATGGCCCGGCCGAGGAAGACCGAGCCACCGATGATCAGGATTCTCATGCGCCCCATCCTGGGCGCCCGGCAGGTGCGCGGCTACCGGCGTTCACCCCCGGCGCAAGCCGTCCGCTCAGAGCAGACGGCTCGCGATCGGGGGGTGCTCCAGCAGGTGCACCCGGGCGGTGCCGATGTCGAAGTACAGGCCGACCAGCTCCAGGTGCCCGGCGCGGAACAGCCGGTCCACCTGCGGGTAGGTCCGCAGGTTCTCCAACTGCTGGATCACGTTGACCCGGCAGAGACGGTCCAGCGGTCCGTCGTCCTCACCGGCGCTCTCACCCGCGATGAACCGCGCCAGCGTGTGGTTGCCGTGGCGCAGCCAGCGGCCGAGCGCGGGCAGATCCGCCGCCTTCTCGCCGCCGCTGAGCAGTGTGGCCATCGCCCCGCAGCCCGAGTGCCCGCAGACCGTGATGGTGCGGACGTTGAGCGCGTTCGTCGCGTACTCGATCGTCGCCGCCACCGAGTCGTCCGCCGGTACCGACCCCAGCCTAGGCACCAGGTTGCCGATGTTGCGGACGGTGAACAGGTCGCCGGGGCCGCTGGCGGTGATCAGGTTCGGCACGATGCGGGAGTCGGCGCAGGTGATGAAGAGATGCGAGGGCTCCTGCCCGCGGGCCATGTCGTGCAGAAGAGGGCGGACCAGCGGTGCCGTACGCCGGTGGAACTCCCGCGCCCCGGCGAGCAGATTGGGCACGGCGGGACTGCCGTCGCGGGGTGCGTGCCGGGCGGCGATCGGCGGCCTGCGGCCCGCCCTCTGCCCGTTGCGCCGGTGCGACCAGGGCAACCACCACCGGTCGGGGGCACGAGGCGGGGTCTTGGCCGGGAACACCCTGGCCCCGCTGGCCGCCATGGCGTACCACTCGTCATGGATCTCGTCGATCTCCACGGTCCCGCCGCCGCGCTCGTGCTCGTTCCGCCAGTTGTGGATGGACTCGAAGGCCGCGTTGTCCATGAAGTCGATGTTCAGATCGAGGTCGACCGCGGTCCCCGCGGGGATGGCACGCAACTCCGAGGTGAGCGTGGGCACCCCCAGGAAGGTGAGAGAACCGCCGATCACCACGTGCCAGCGGCCGTCCGGCTCGGCCGTCGCCCGCACGGTCACCCGGGTGAGGCGGCGCAACGCGAACAGCGCGGCGAGACCGAAACCGACCAGCACGCCCTCGGCGAGGCCGAGCAACACCACCCCGGCCATCGTGACGACGTACACCGGAACCTCGCTGTGGCCGCGCAGGTTGCGCAGATGCCCCATGTTGACCATCTGCACACCGATGAAGACCAGCAGCGCGGCCAGCGCCTCCTTCGGGATCAGTGCGATCATCCACCCCAGCCCGACCGCGAACAACAGGATCCAGATCCCGTGCATGATCGTGGACCAGCGGCTTCGGGCACCGGCATGGACGTTGGTGGTGCTGCGGACGATGCCCCCGGCCACGGGCAGCCCGCCCAGCGCGCCGGTCAGGATGTTGGCCACGCCCTGGCCGGTGAGCTCCCTGTCGAGGTCGGAGCGTCTGCCGTCGTGCAGCTTGTCGACCGCCACCGAGCAGAGCAGCGACTCCACCCCGGCCAGCAGCGCCACGAGCAGCACCGCCCCGATGATCCCGTGCCAGTCGCCCTTGGGCCAGACGGGTCCGGCCCAGGCGTCCAGGCCGGCCGACAGGTCGATCCTGGTGACCTCCCAGCCGAGCGCCCAGGCGGTCACCGAGGAGGCGAACAGGGCCGCCAGCGGCGCGGGGATGGTCCGCAACTGCTGCGGCAGGCGCGTCCAGGCGATCAGGACCGCGATGGTGAGCAGGCCGACGAAGACGGCGTGCGTGTGGTTGTGGATGATCTGCTGGGGCAGTTCGATCAGGTTCTCGATCGCGGAGCGCTGTGGGCTCCCGCCCAGCACCACGTGCAACTGGGCGAGGGCGATCACCACCCCCACCCCCGCCAGCATGCCGTGGACCACGGCGGGGGAGACCGCGAGCGCGGAACGGGCGACCCGGCAGAGACCCAGCAGTAGTTGCAGGACGCCCGCGAGTAAAGTGATCATGCAGGTGGCCCGCCAGCCGTACGTCACCACAAGATCGGCGACTACCAGGGAGAGCCCCGCCGCGGGTCCGCTCACCTGCACGACGGAGCCGCCCAGGAAACCCGCCACCACGCCGCCCACCACGCCGCCGACGAGGCCCGCCGCCAGTGGCGCCCCCGAGGCGACCGCGAGGCCCAGCGAGAGAGGCAGGGCCACCAGGAAGACCACCAGGGAGGCGGGCAGATCATGCCTCAGTACAGCGCCGAGGCCACTCTTCGTCAGAACACCGTCGCTCTTCGTGTCCGTCTCCATGGGGCAGACCTTACGGTGCTGCCCCTCGACACCTGGGCGTTTACCCGAGGCCTTTACGGAGGACGGAAAGAATCAGCGGTAATAGTCGGGGAAGTCGGGCTCCTGGACCCTGTGGTGGTTGCCGCGCGAGTTCGCCCGGCCTCGTGCGTCGGTGCCGGTGGCCCCCGAGGTCGCGGCCTCGGGGGCCGGTGCCGTGCCGTAGAGCTCGCCGTAGCTCGGCCAGCTCGTCGCGTCGCTCCCGTTGGGGGTGCCGGGCTCGGGCCACGCGGCCGGGCTGGCCGGGGTGGCGGGCCGGGGCTCGTAGCCGTATCCGCCCGCCCCGCCCCGCGCGTCGGCCGGACGCTCAGGGGTGGGGGAGAAGGTCTTGGAAGGACCGGTGGAGGTGGAGACCGCCGGGCTCGGGCCGGTGACCGCGTCGTCCTCGAAGGTGGCCCAGCCCGAGCTGACCTCGTACGAGCCCGCGGGCGGAGCGCCGTACACCGGTGTCTGGTACGAGGAGTAGGACGGGGCGGGGTCGTCGAGGATGTCGGCGGTGTTGGCCGCCGGCCAGCCCCCCGACGAGGGGTTGGTGGCCTGCGCCCACGCGTTGTCCGTCACGTTGTCGGCGGGCTTGGGCGGCTGCGGCGGGTTGCGGTAGGAGACGGCGAGCGGGTCGGTCGCGGCGGGGAAGCCGCCGCTGGTCGTGGGGCCCATCGGGGGCATCGGGGGAGGCGTCGGGACGCCGCCACCGGCTGGACGGCCACCGGCGGGACCGGGGCGGGCGCCGGAGGTGCCGTTCGCCGGGGAAGCCGGGGAACCGGCGCCGCCGGGCCGGGAGGCCGCGTTCGCCGTGGAACCCGCGCCACGGCGGGAGTAGGGGCCGCCGAGAGGGTCGTTCAGCGGGTCGGGCCGGGACGGGCCACCGGCCGGGGTGGACCGGGATGCGCCGCCGCCCGGGGTGGGCCGGGGCGAGCCGCCGCCCGGGGTGGACTGGGCCGTCGGCTGGGAGGCCGCCCTGCTGCCGCCGCGACGGGAACCGGACCGGGAGGAGCGGGACTCGCCGAAGGCGCCGGGGGTGGGGGCCGCGAAGGTCACGGTCTTCTGCTCGGCGAGCGAGGCGGCCGTCGGAGCCGGGTTCGGCTGGACCGGGGCGACCAGGTCGGAGAGACCGGAGGGCAGGGAGGAGGAGGCGATGGCCGGCTCGGGGGTGGGCCTGGCCGGTGCGGCCGGGGGCCGCTGCGGGGTGTTGCGGGACGGCTGGGGCCTGGTCGGCAGCGGAGCCTGCACGGTCACCGCGTCGGCATCGACCTTCTGGTCTTCCTGCTCGACGGGACGGCTCGCGCCCATCCGGGCCGCCAGGGATCCTCCGAAACCACCCTCGTCGGCCTGGAGCCGCGTCCAGTAGTCGTCGTCATAGTCGTCCACCTGGCCGAACTCGTTCATCCCTCGCTTGCCCCGAGAGCTCGGCGGCCGCGGCTGGCGCGGCGGCTTCGGCTCGTCGAACGGGGTCAGATCGGGGGTGAAGTGGTTCATCTTCGGTTCTCTGGTGGCGAAGTCGTCGCTGGACATGGTCTGGGTCAGCGCCTCCTTCTCCGCCATCTCCCGCAGACGCTCCGGGGGAAGGGCGCTCTCTCTGCGGTTCATCGACCGCATTCCCAGTGCCACGACGACGAGCACGAGGAGCACGACGGCGACCAGGCTTACTACGACCGCGATCATTGCACCACCCTCAAGGCCATGGCCTTACAGCGGCGCCGGTGAGGTCGCGCGGCCATCGACGCGACCTTCCCCCATGCATCACCTGCGCTTGGACATTGGATCTGATTGTGTCGGACCACTATGAGCGTTGTCACACCCTAAGTGAAGAATTGGTAACCATTACTACCTCCGGTGTTTGGCCGGTCACTCGATGTGCGCCGCGGTGAGCCGTCCCCAGGCGATCGTCTTGTCCGCGATGCTCTTCAAGGTCTCCTCGAGGAGGGCTCCCTTACGAAGCTCGACCTTGCTGGTGAGCGCGTAGACAGTGAAACGATAGTTCTCCTGGGCGTCGCACGGAGGGCTATAGCCCACCTTGCCGTTCGTCGTGCTCCCTTCGACGGCGCCCACCGGAACGCTACCCTCTGGTAACTCGTTGGTGCGCGGATCGATGTCGAAAACGACCCAGTTCACCTCGCCACCCGTCCGGGAGTTGCTGTCCACCACGATCGCGACGGACTTCGTGCCCTCCGGCACACGCGACCAGCGCAGTGGAGGGTTGCCGACCGAACCCTTGCACGAGTAGTCGGACGGCAGGGGGCCACCGTCTCTGACCTGAGGACTGGAGACGCTGATCGGCTCCAGTTGCAACCGTTCGGCGGAGGCCATGCCGCAGCCCGAGGACATGACGACGAGCGCCGTGGCCACCGCCACTCTCGGGGTGTGCCACGGGCGGCGCGTAGACGTTTTCGGCTGCCCCATGCCCGATGATGCTACGCGTGTCTGGAAGATGCGCAGACCGGATCGCGAGGTTCGGCGGCGGGAAAAAAGCCGGAAATCAGGGTAAATCGAGGGATGGAAGGGGTTGGAGTGACTTCCAAAACGAGTTTCATCGGACCGCTCGAGGGCCACGGCGACTCGTCGGTGTCCCACCGGTGGCCCACCGGCGCCTACCGGTGGCCCATCGCTGATCCGAGGTGAGCCCTGAGGGTCTCAGTCGCCGCCCAGCTCTCGGTAGGGCTTCCTGAGCAGGTCGACCAACGGGATGTGCCGCACCTTGACCGCGGGTGGTTCAAGGGCCCGCAGCAGCAGGTCGGCGGGGGCTCCGGTGCTGTCGGGCCGGGGACGCAGGCGGTGCAGGGAGACGGCGGGGGAGTAGAAGTCCCCGATCCGCTCCTCGAAGGTCCGCTCGCCGAACGGCCTGTCGCCGGATCCGGAGTCGTCCACGTCAGCTCACCGCCCCGGGACCGAGCAGGAACAACTCGCGCAGCTGGTCGGTGGACAGGTCGGTGATCCAGTCCTCGCCGGTGCCGACCACGCTCTGGGCGAGGGCCTTCTTGCGTTCGATCATCTCGTCGATCCGTTCTTCCAGGGTGCCGAGGCAGATGAACTTTCTGACCTGGACGTTTCTGGTCTGGCCGATCCGGAAGGCCCGGTCGGTGGCCTGGTCTTCGACGGCGGGGTTCCACCAGCGGTCGACGTGGACGACGTGGGTGGCGGCGGTGAGGTTCAGGCCGGTGCCGGCGGCCTTGAGCGAGAGCAGGAACAGCATCGGCTCGTCGTCGTTCTGGAAGCGCTCGACGAGCGCCTCGCGCCTGTTCTTGGGCAGTGCGCCGTGCAGCCACAGCACCGGCCGGTCCAGGTGGGCGGCGAGATAGGGCTGCAGCATGGCGCCGAACGCGGCGTACTGGGTGAAGACCAGGGCCTTGTCGCCCTCTTGGACGATCTCCTCGGCGAGCTCCTCCAGCCGGGCGAGCTTGCCCGACCGGCCCGCCAGCCGTGAGCCGTCCTTGAGCAGCTGGGCGGGATGGTTGCAGACCTGTTTGAGCTTCGTCATGGTCGCGAGCACGTTGCCCCGCCGCTCGATGCCCCTGGAGGCGTCGATCCTGTCCAGCATCTCGCCGGTCACCGCCCTGTACAGCTCGGCCTGCTCGGGGGTGAGCGTGCACCAGACCTTCATCTCCTGCTTGTCCGGCAGGTCGGAGATGATCGACCGGTCGGTCTTGAGACGCCGCAGCACGAACGGGCCCGTGGCCCGCTTCAGCGCCGCGGTGGCGTCGGGGTCACGCCGCGTCTCGATCGGCTCCTGGTAACGGGTCCTGAAGCGCCTGGCCGGGCCGAGCAGGCCCGGGTTGCAGAATTCCATGATCGACCAGAGCTCCGCCAGATGGTTCTCCACCGGCGTGCCGGTCAGCGCGAGCCGGGTGCGGGCCGGGATGGAACGCACCGCCCTGGACTGCCGCGCCGAGCTGTTCTTGATCGCCTGCGCCTCGTCGCAGACCACCCGCTCCCAGCCCAGGCCCGCGAGCGCCCCCAGGTCCCGCAGCGCGGTGCCGTACGTGGTGACGACCAGGTCGGCCTCCCGCACGGCGGCGGCGAGCTCCTCGTCGCGCCTGCGCGCGCCGCCGTGGTGGACGTGGACACGCAGCGAGGGGGCGAATCTGGACGCCTCCTTCTGCCAGTTGCCGAGCAGCGACATCGGGCAGATCAGCAGCGTCGGGGCGGGCGCACCGCTCTCGCGCTCGGAGAGCAGGAGCGAGAGGGTGGAGACGGTCTTGCCGAGCCCCATGTCGTCGGCGAGGATTCCCCCCAGGCCGAGCCCGGAGAGGAAGCTCAGCCAGGACAGGCCGCGCTCCTGGTAGGGGCGGAGAGACCCGCGCAGCGCCCGTGGCGTGGGCACCGGGGTGAGGCGGCGGTCGGCCTCGCCGGAGAGAAGATCGCCCAGAAGGCCGTCGGCGTCGACCGCGATCAGCGGCAGCCTCTCGTCGCCGCCCTCCACGACCTCGCGGATCACCTCGCCGACGGTCCTCTCGCCGCCGCCACGCTCCCCGATCACCTTCAGAGCCGCCTTGACCTGCTGGTCGTCCAGCTCCACCCAGCGGTCCTCGACCCGCACCAGGGGGATGCGGAGCCCGGCCAGCTCGGCCAGCTCCTCCGCGCCGATCGTATGGTCGCCGACGGCGACGTCCAGCCGGACGCTCACCCGCCCGCCGAGCCCGGCCCCCTCGCCCTCGCCGCCGGTGAGCGCGCGGGTGGTCAGCTTCAGGCCCAGCCCCTGGCGCCCGGCCCAGGAGGGCAGCCGTACGCCGTATCCCGCGGCCCTGAGCATGGGCGCGCCGTTGCGGAGGAACGAGAACGCCCACGCCGTCTCGACCGTGAGGGTGACCGGCTCGGGTGCGCGCAGCGCGATGTGGAGGTCGGGATGGAGACGCACGGCCCGGCCGAGATCGGCCCGGATCAGCTCCTCGGGCCGCTCGGGCAGCCACGGCGCCCGCTCGCCGGCGCGGATCCGCTCGACCGGCAGGTAGGCGTCCGGGTCGCCCGCCGGTGCGAGGCCGAACTCGACCCTCCAGGAGTCGCCGTCGCCGGCGGGCTCGATCAGCCGGAAACAGACCCTGACCGGCCCGCCCAGCTCGTGTGCCGCGTCGAACCAGCCGGTCAGGGCCTTGCCGAGCGCGGCCACCTCGTCCGGCCTCGCACCGGGGAGTGAGGCGTCCTCGGCGGTCAGCGCGTACAGCCAGCGATCGGCCAGGGCGGTCTTGGGGCCGGGACGGTTGCCGAGGATGAGCCGGCCGGGCAGCGACAGCCGCGCCGCGCCGTCGACCAGGGCGTCCAGTGCCTCGGCCAGCACCTCCCCCGGAGGTCTCTCGTGGGCCACGGCCCTGCACACCGGTGGCATCGCGCCGGCGAGGCCGGGCAGCGCGGCCAGGTCGGCGCCGGTCAGCACCGGGCGCCAGCGGGCCGCGTGGACGTCCCCCTCGAAGGCGAGCTGAGGCAGAATCCGGCCGCGCCTGACCAGGCCGCGAGCGTGCTCGGCGACCACGGCGAGGTAGCGCAGGGAGAGGGCGGGCTCCCACACGGGCTCCCACGTGGGGTCCTCCGCGCCGCGTCCGCTCCCGGAGACGAGATCGGAAGGGGTGGGGCCCGGATCCGGCAGCGAGCCGAGCAGACGGAGCGCGTCGGCCGGATGGAAGAGCAGGGCGGGCACCCGCCAGGCGGAGATCCTGGGTCTCCGCGCCCGGCTCGCGAGGCCGGACTCGGGAGAGGGCAGAGGACCCGAGGCCGAACCGGGAAGCAGGACGACGAGCTCCCCTTCGACGGCCGTGGTGTTGGTCAGGACCGTGACGGTCCCGGTGCCCGTGACGCCTGGGAGGTGTGCGGCGGCGGGGACGCCCGCGACGGCGGGGATGCCCGAGATGCCCGGGACGGCCCCCTGAGGCGCCGTCCCGCCCCCGCGGGCCCCGTCGGCACCTCGGGGAAGGGGGGCGTCCGAAACCTTGCTCAGAGTGGCATTTGGCGCCTCTCCGTAATGATCACCTGGAATTCCGCCGATTCCGCTCAGGGCCGCGGCCAGCGCGGCCGTGGACGCCGCGAAGGGATGCGGGCGAAGAGCGGCGCGGGAAACGGACGTCGAGGTCTGGGCGCTGTCCTCCGCCCAGACACCCACGAGCCCGTTCACCCACACGCCATGGACCACGAGCACCTGACCACACCCCTGGTTCTGCTGATTCCGGTTCGTCACCATGTGGCGGACGCGAACACCCCCGCGAGCCCGGCCTGCCGACAGATTAGACGTGGCTGCGGAACGCGCGGATCGCCAGAGGCGCGAAGACCAGGGCGAAACCCGCGGCCCAGAGCAGCGAGAAGAGGGTGGCCTGGCCGATGTCGCCGCCGATGAGAAGACCGCGGATGGCGTCCGCCAGGTGCGTGACGGGATTGATGTCCGACCAGGTCTTCAGCCAGGACGGGAAGGTGGCGGAGGGCACCAGCGCGCTGCTGGTGAAGGTGAGCGGCATCATCGTGGAGAAGGCGATCATCTGCACCTTCTCGGGACTGGAGGCCTTCAGGCCGATCAGCACCGACATCCAGGACATGGCCAGGGCGACCACGACCAGCAGGGCGAGGGCACCCAGCAGGCCGAAGACACTGGTGGTCACCCGGAAACCCAGCACCATGCCGAAACCGATCAGCAGGGCGAACGCCCACATCTGCTTGACGGTGTCGGCGATGATGCGCCCCGACAGCGGCGCGGTGCGGGCGATGGGCAGGCTGCGCAGCCGGTCGAAGACCCCCTTGGTGATGTCGGTGTTGAGGCCGATGGCGGTGGACAGGGTGTAGAACAGGGCGTTCTGCACGAGCAGGCCGGGCAGGGCGAACTGCAGGTAGTCGCCGGTGGACCCGGAGATGGCGCCGCCGAAGACGTAGGTGAACAGCAGCAGGAACATGATGGGCTGGATGCTCAGGTCCAGCAGCTCCCACGGGTTGTGCTTGATCTGGACCAGACTGCGCCAGGCGAGCGTCATGGTCTGCTGCAGCGTGGCCAGGGGCGTGACGCGCTTGGCGGCCACCTGCGGGATGGTCGTCGTCAGCGTGGTCATGCGAAGGCCTCTTCCTTGCGCGGGCTGTCCTCGCCGCCGGGGGCACCGTCCTCGTCCGGCAGGTGGCCGGTGAGGGACAGGAACACCTCGTCCAGGCTGGACTTGCGCAGCGCGAGCTCCGAGGCGGTGACGCCCCGGTCGTCGAGGAGGCGCACGATCGCGGGGACGACGGCGGGGTCGTGAACGGCGGCGGTGGCCTTGCCCCCGCCGAGGTCGGGCATCTCACCGAGCACGTCGGCCATGATCGTGCCGACGAGCTGGAGGTGCTCGGTGAGCATGGGGCGCACCTCCAGGACCTGGGCGCCGGTGGTCGCCTTGAGCTCGTCGGAGGTGCCGGAGGCGATGACCTTGCCGTGGTCGAAGACGACGATGTCGTCGGCGAGCTGGTCGGCCTCCTCCAAATACTGGGTGGTGAGCAACACGGTCACGCCGTCGGCCATCAGGCCGCGCACCACGTTCCACAGGTCGGTGCGGCTGCGCGGGTCGAGCCCGGTGGTGGGCTCGTCGAGGAAGAGCACCTGAGGACGGCCGACCAGGCTGGCGGCGAGGTCAAGGCGGCGGCGCATGCCGCCGGAGTAGGTCTTGGTGGCACGTCCTCCCGCGTCCGACAGGTCGAAACGCTTCAACAACTCGCCGGCGCGCGCCCGGGACTCGGCACGCGTCTGGCCCAGCAGGCGGCCGATCATCATCAGGTTCTCGACGCCGGTGAGCATCTCGTCGACGGCGGCGTACTGCCCCGTCAGGCCGATCAGCGAGCGCACCTGGTGGGCCTGGCGCGTCACGTCGTAGCCTCCGACGCTGGCGGTGCCCGCGTCGGGGCGCAGCAACGTCGCCAGGACGCGCACCGCGGTGGTCTTGCCGGCCCCGTTGGGGCCCAGCACGCCCAGCAGGCGCCCTTGCGGCACGACGAGATCCACCCCGTCGAGCGCGCGGGTCTTCCCGTAATGCTTCACCAGGCCCTCGGCCTGGATCGCGTAGGTCATCGTTCACGCCTTTCCGTAGTCACGGGTCTCCAGCATGCCCTGCGCCACCGACACTTCTTCGACCTCCGGCCGGGGCGAAGGGGGTGAATCGCCCCGCCTTCTGCACGGTGTCCGCGGGAGCCCCCTTCCGTGACACGACCGGAACGCCCCTCGGGACAGGAGCGTTTAGGCTGACAGCGTGAGCGACCGAGTCGATGAGCACAGCGCGGCCCTCGGGGGAAGCGAGAGGGCCGAGGCGGGCGATCCGCCGGGTGGGCGCCGCATGGGTGTTCCCCTGCGCGCCCCCGCCAACCCGGTCTCCCGCAAGGCCATCGTTCTGTGGCTGCTGGACGGGCTGTTCTGGTCCGTGCTTCTGGTCGTGGGCTCCTTCACCCTGGCCGGGTGGATCGCCGACGACCGGTGGCCCTGGCTACCCGGCTGGGTGCTCGAGAACATCGGGTGGCTGCCGTGGCTGATGGTGTTGCTGCTGATCCCCGGCACGCTCGTCGAGCCGTTCTGGCGGTACGCCGTGCACCGCTGGGAGCTCAGCGGGGACGTCGTCTACGCCCGTTCCGGGTGGCTCAGCAGGGAGTGGGTGTTCGTCCCCGTCAGCAGGATCCAGACGGTCGACAAGGCACAGGGCTGGTTCGAGCGCATGCTGGGGCTGGCCACGGTCGAGATCCGCACCGCCTCGCACGCGGGCTCGTCCACGATCAAGGGTCTTGAGTACGGGGTCGCCGCCGAGCTGGCCGAGGGCCTCGCCCGGCGCGCCGAGGAGCTCAGGGACGACGCGACGTGACCGGCTCCTTCCCCGATTCCCCCGATCGTCCACCGGCAGGGCGTACGCCCGGCGAGCGCCCACCGGCCGGATCCGGTCCGCGGACCGGGCCGGACGGTCCAGAGGCGGGCGCGTGGGTCGCGCCCGAAGGAGGCGGGCCGGACGCGCCGCATTCGCCGCCCGTCCGAACCGGTGCGGGACCGGAGCATCCACATGTGCCCGACGGTGACATGGGCGGTGGCGTGGAGGGTGGCGCGGCAGGCGTCCCACCTGGCCGAGACGGTGCCGGGCCACCCGGCCCACACCTCCAGGGTGGCGCCGGGCCCGGTGGCCCGCACGGCCGGGCCGGCGGCGGCCCGGGTTTCCCGCGTGGGCCGGGCGGTGACATGGCCGGACCGGGAGCAGGACCGGGAGTCCCGCCGACGGAGAGACCTCTGAGGCTCAGCCCGAAGGTCCTGCTGACCGATCCGATCCGGATGCTGCCCTCGCTGCTCCTGCCGCTCGCCGGTCTGCTGTTCCTCGGCGGCTTCTCCCCGGGATCCTTCGGGTGGGCCGGGACGGCGGTCGTCGGCTCCGTCGTGTTCGCGGCCGCGCGCTGGCTCACCTTCACCTACCAGATCGTCGGTGACCGGCTGGAGCTCACCCGGTCACTGATCAGCAGGTCGGTGCGGACGATCCCCCTGGAGCGGATCCGTGGCGTCGACGTCAGCGCCCCGCCGCTGCACCGTCTGCTCGGCATCGCCGTTCTCAGGATCGACACCGGCGCGAGCGGCGACGAGAAGCAGGAGGGCGAACTCGACGGGGTCACCGTCGAGGAGGGGGAGCGGCTCAAGGCCGTGCTGCTCTGGCACGCCCGTGCCCGGACGGCGAGACGCGTCCAGGCGCGTGGAGCGGCGCCGGCGGCCGGTGCCGGCTCCGATGAGCTCGCGGCAGGTGCGACCGATCCATCCGGTGTGTCCGCCGGGGTGCGGGAGGAGCCGGCCGGATCCTCCACCCGCCACGAGGTGGGCGACACGACCCCCGAGCGGGTGTTCTTCGTGATGCCGAGGAAGTGGCTCGTGTACGGCCCTCTCTCCGGCGCCTACCTGCTCACCCCCTTCGCGCTGGTGGCCGGTGCCGTGGGCGCGGCGTTCCAGTGGGGCAGCGAGCTCAGAGTCGACAGACGGGTCGTACTGGACTTCGGGGAGTGGCTCTGGGGGCATCCGCTCCTGCTCGTCGCGGCCCTGATCCTGCTGTTCCTGGCGATGCCGGTGATCGCCGCGATCATGTACGCGGTGTTCAACTGGAACTTCACCCTCCGCGCCGCCGAGGGATACCTGATCGCCGGTCGCGGCCTGGTCACGCACAGGAACGTCTCTCTGGAGCGGCGCAGGGTGCGGGGGTTCGAGTTCGTCGAGGGGCCTGCCGAGCGCTGGGCGGGGCTGGGCCGCGCGTGGGCGATCGTGACCGGTCTCGGCGACTCGGAGACCAGGGGCCAGCTGATGCCCGTCGCCCCGAGGGACACCGTGCTCAAGGTGGTGGGCGAGGCGATCGGCCCGATCGCCTCGGGGCTGCGGCCACACCCGCCGGCGGCGCGCAGGCGCAGGCTGTTCAGGGCGATCTTCCCGTGGCTGGTGATCGCCGCGTGTGCGGTGACGGCCGCCTGGACGTGGTCCGGGTTCTGGTGGGCGCTCGCGGTGCCGGCCCTGCTTCTCGCGCTGCTGGGCGTCCCGCTCGGTCTCGATCGCTACCGCTCCCTCGGGCACACGTACGACGGGAGCCGTCTGTCGGTCCGGTCGGGGTCGCTGCGGCGTTCCCAGGCGGTGGTGGAGCAGCGGGCCGTGGTCGGCTGGACCCTGAGGCAGACCTGGTTCCAGCGTCGCGCCGGTCTGCTGACCGTGATCGCGGGCGTGGGGGCGGGCACCGGGGGCTACCCGGCCGTCGACGTCGGCGAGGCGGAGGGACCGGCCTTCGCCGCCGAGGTCACCCCCGCCTGGCTCGCCCCGTTCCTCGTCCCGCACGCGCCCGCGACTCCGGGGACCTCCGGCAGTCCGGGGCCCTCCCCGTCCGGCGGGCGGCTCTCGCCCTGAGGAGGTCTTTCCGAGGCCTTCTCGTTCTTGCGGCAGGCCGGGGTCTCGCGGCGCCGAAACCCGGAAGGCCCGCCTCTCGGGGACCTCTCACCCCCTCGTGTCCACGATCGTCGCCGAGGTCGTGGGGGCGGCCGCACGCATCCGGCGTCCCGGGTCGTCGCCGAGGTGGACGGCCCCTCGGGTCCAGGGGCTGAGACGACGAGGCGGGGGTGACCGGGAACCCCGGTCACCCCCGCCTCGGTGCGGTGCGGTTCAGTCCTGGCGGCGGGCGCCGAACATGATCTCGTCCCAGGTGGGCACGGACGCGCGCCGCCCCCTGGACTTCTTGGCGGGCCGGGCCGGAGCCGGTGCGGGCTTCGGCGGCTCCGCGGGCTTCGGCGGCTCTGCGGGCTTCGGCGGCTCTGCGGGCTTCTCCGCGGCGGGCTTGTCGGCCTTGGTCTCCTGCATCGCCCCCGTGTCCCCCTGTGTCTCCTGCTTGCCAGGCGCGGTCTTGGCCCGCTTGTCCACGCTGACGCGCGCCGCGGGTACGGCTATCGAACCCTCCTGGGCCGTTCCGGTCTCGGGAACGGGTTCGGAGGCGGGGGTCTCCTTCTCCGCTTCAGAGGGGACCTGCTCGGTGGCATTGCCGGTCGCGGGGGAACGCTGGTCGGCGGGGTCGGACAGGGCGGCGGCCGGAGCGGTCACGGCCGGTTCCGGCGCGGCGGAGGGCGAGGGGTTCGCGCTCTCGGTGCTCTTGGGGGCCTCCGGAGCCTTCGCGACCTCCTCGGGCTCTTCGGCCTTCGTGGCCTCCGGAGCCTTCGCCGCCTCGGGAGGCGGCGTGACCTGCGACTCCTTCGTCGTCTCGGGAGCACGCTCGGTCTCGGCGGCCCTCATCGCGGCGGGCTCGGCCGTACCGTCCTGCCCCGGGATCGCCTCCTCGGGCCCCTGGGGAAGGAGGTCTCCCCGCGCGGCGGCGGATCCGCGTGCGGCGGTCGCCTGCTCCGGCGTGGTCGCCGTGGACGGCTCGGACGCCGTCACGGAGGGCTGCGAGGTGACGGCGGGTGCCGAGGGCTCCGGCTCCGGAGCGGACAGCGGCTCGTACGAAGCCGGCGCGACCGGCTCGTACGGAGCCGGGTACGCGGCGGGAGGTTCGGGCAGCACGGGCTCGGGAGGCTTGACCCGCGTGACGGGACCGGAGTCCTGGGCCGCGGGCTCCGGCGCCCTTTCCTGCTGGTATCCGGCGGGGTCGGGGGCGCGTAGCGGCGGCACCGTCACCCTTGGAGCCTCGTATCCGGCGGGGAGCGGGGGCATGGGCGGCTGCTGGTAGGCGGCAGGGGACGCCGGAGACGCAGAGGGCAGGGCAGGGGCCGCGGGTGAGGGGGATGCCTGAGGCGCCTGAGGTGTCGGGGACGCCGGGGACGCCGAAGACGCCGAGGACGCCGGGGACGCCGAGGACACTGCGGGGTCGGCCTGCGCGTAGGCGGGCCGGGGCTGGGCCGGGGTCTCGTGCCGCAGAACCGAGGGGAAGGCCACCGGAGGCTGGTTCAGCGGCTCCGGCGCCAGCGACGGCACCGGAGCGAGCTTGGCCACGCGCGGGACGAACGGTGTGACCGTGGTGTCCTCGAACGGCTCGACGTCCTCGCCGCTGGACAGCCGCAGCGCCTCGTCGTCGTGGGGCGTTATGTGACGCCGGCGCGGGTCGAAGAGCCACTCGGCGTTGCGCGTGTGACCGTTCCACACGAATCCGAGCTTGATGCGCCACATGTTGTCGTCCCGCTTGGCCGAATCCCACTCGATCTCGTCGGCGGGAACGCCTCGGCGGGTCAGCCGCTCGGCGACCAGGTCGCCGAGGGTGGGACCTGGAGCGGAGTCGCCCGGCAGGCGTACGGCGCAGCGCTGCGCCTGCTGTGCCATGTACTCACGTTCCTGGAGCACGGGGCCCTCGAACCACCGCACGCGCTCGACCGGGATGCCCGCCGTGTTGGCGATCTCCTCCGCGGTCTCGCCGGCACGGATCCGGGCCTGGATCTCCTTGGGGCGCAACGGACTCTCCACTTCGATCTCGTACTGGCCGAGACGGGAGAAGTTGCCGCGGACGGCAGCACGGAGCCGGTCGTCGACGGGCAGCGTGAACCGGGTACCCCGGCCGGCTGTCGCCAGCACGAGATAGGTCCCGTCCTCACTCACCGCGACGAGTCGGAGCTCCTGCATGCGAGTCCCTTCGTCGTCGTGCTCAATCTTCCCCCGGACCCTTGAGTCTCTCGCGTGTGCCGGTTGCCTGCCAGCACCGTACCCGGCATGTCCGAACATCGCCTTCCTGGATGGGGCTCGCAGCGATGTGACGCCGGTCACATTTGCTCCATTCATCTATTACAGGGCACCGGTCTGGAGCAGCGACTTCCGGGTCCTCAGGGGATTCTCACGGATAACTCCGGGAACCGCTGCGGACTTCCACCAAGAACCGGGAGATGGCGGTGAGGCCGGTCCGCCGGTTCGGGGGGGATATGCCGCGATCGCGGTGTTGTGCGGGAGCCGGTCGTCGCGCTCCGTGACGACGGGACGCGGCGGCGGCTGACATGGACGGCGGGAGAAGGTCATCTCCGGCGGACTCCCTCGGGGTCGAGCGGCGCGGGCGTCTGCGAATCTGCCCCTCGTACGCCTCGGGGGAACGACGGGACACGCGGACGCGTCACTCTTCGAGCGAGCCTTTGCGACATCCTTTACCGAAAGCCGGAGAGAAGCGGCCGATTGGGGGGAACGGTGCCCGGCCGACGGCCGTACGGTCACCAGAGGTCCGGGGAAGGTCACCCCAGCACGGTGTCGAGATGGTCGTTGGAAAAGACGCGCCCCGGGTCGAGGGCGTCGCGTACCGCGAGGAAGTCACCGAATCGGGGATAGACCCCGGCCAGGTAGGGCGCGTCCCGGGTGTGCAGCTTGCCCCAGTGCGGGCGGCCGCCGAGCCCGATCATGATCTCCTCGACGCCCTCGAAGTAGGCGGGGTTCGGCGTCGGCCGGTAGACGTGGCAGGCGATATAGGCCGAGTCCCTGCCGTAGGCGGTGGACAGCCAGGCGTCCGAGGCCGGGGTGACCCGCACCTCGACGGGAAAGCTGATCTTCCAGTCTCGCCGTTCCAGCAGGTCGCGAACCTCGTGGAGGGCCTGGCCGAGGTGCTCGCGCGCGACGGCGTACTCCATCTCCAGAAAGCGCACCTCCCGCACGCTCGTGAAGATCTTGTGTGAGGCGTCGACGCAGGAAGAGGCCGAGAGCGTCGCGGCCGAGAGCACGTTGAGCCGGGGGATGGCGCGCGGGTAGCGTCCGCCGACGCCGCACACCGCGCCGAACAGGGTGTTCTCCATGAGGTGGTTGTCGAGCCAGTACTTCAGCGCGCTCGGCGGCCTGGCCGGTCCGGGGCTGCGGTTGTTGCGCTTGGTCAGGCAGGTGTCGGTGTGCGGCAGCCAGAAGAAGTCGAGATGCTCGTTGCCGGTGACGAGCGTGTCCAGGGAGTCGAGGATCGAGGTCAGCGCCATCGGCTCCCGCACGCTGCGCAGCAGGAAGGCCGGCTCGACCCGGAAGGTCACCGCGGTCACCACGCCGAGCGCGCCCAGGCCCACCCTGGCGGCGTCGAACAGGTCCCGCTCGGCCACCCCCCGGATCTTCCCCTCGCCGTCGCCGCGAACCGTGACGATCTCGCCGTCGGCGAGCACCATCTCCAGCGCCAGCACCTGGTCGGCGAGCCCGCCGACGTCCCTGCCGGTGCCGTGGGTGCCGGTCTGGATCGCCCCGGCCACGGTCTGCGCGTCGATGTCGCCCATGTTGGCCAGGGCGAGCCCCATCCGGTGCAACTCCCGGTTGAGTGCGCCGATCGTCGTCCCGGCCTCGGCCGTCACCCAGTCGTCCCCGGTCTCGCGGATCCCGGTCAGCGCGCCGGGCCGCAGCAGGAGGCCGTCGGTGAGCGCCACCGCGGTGAACGAGTGGCCGCTGCCGGTCATGCGCACCCGGCGGCCCGCCGCGGCCGCCTCCCGCACGGCCCGCGAGACCTCCTCGGCGGAGGAGGGCACCCGGACCTCCGCGGGGGTGGCGGCCTGGTTGCGGGCCCAGTTGCGGAAGGTCTCGCCCATGTTCACTCCTGCCCGGCGGGCGGTATCCCGCCTGCCGGGGGCGTCGACGCCCCGTTCGCGGGGGAGTCCCGCCCACGCTCAGGCGGGCCGCCGGTTCGTGTTCGCGTGCTTCTCCGGCGAATATGAACGATACTCACGATTGCTGTTGTGCGACAGGGGTTCGCAGCCAGGCGGAGCCGCCGACGCCGACCGCGACGGCGAGCAGGGCGCAGGCGAAGGAGAACCCGTAGGCGTTGGAGGCTCCGAACGTGTCGGTGAGCCTGCCCCCCGCCCAGGCGCCGATCGCCACGCCGAACCCGACCGACGTCGAGATCCACGCCATGCCCTCGGTGAGCAGGGCGGCCGGGACCAGCTGCTCGGTCAGGCTGTAGCCGGTGATGACGGTCGGGGAGATGGCCAGCCCGGCCAAAAACAGCGCGCCCGCCATGACCCTGATGTCGCCGATGAGCATGACCGGGGTGATACCGGCCGCGAACGCCGCGAGCGAGCGGACGAACCTGCTGCTCAGCGGGATGCTCCACTGTCGCGCGCCGTACCAGAGGCCGGAGACGAGGCTCCCGCCGGCGAACGAGGCGAGCAGCAGTCCGGCCGCGGCCCGGGAACCCCGCTCCTCGGCGAACGCGACCGTGATCAGGTCGACCGAGCCGAACACCGCACCCATCGCCAGGAAGGCGCACGACATCAGGGCCACGCCGGGAATGGTGATCGGGGTGCCGGAGCGCGCCTCCCTGCGGCGGACGGGCGGCTCCGTGCCGCGCTGCAGGGCGAAGGCGATGGTGCCCACGACCGTGCAGGTCAGAGCCACGACCAGGCCCGCGTACGGGTTGATCATGGTGGCCAGGGCGGTGACCAGCGCCGGGCCCGCGACGAAGATGATCTCGTCGGCGACCGACTCGAAGGAGAACGCCGTGTGCAGCCTCCCCGACCCGGCCAGCAGGTGCGACCAGCGGGCGCGCACGAGCGAGCCGAGTGACAGCGCGGTCGCGCCGACCATGACGCCGGTGGCGAAGAGCGTCCAGAGGGGAGCACCGTACTCGGCGCAGAGCATCATCGCGGTCAGCGTGGCGCCGTGCGCGAGCGTGAACGGGATGACTATCCTGGCCTGGCCGAACCTGTCCACCAGGCGTCCCGACAGCGGGGCCGCGACGGCGAAGGAGACGCTGACGGTGGCCGCGACCGCGCCCGCCGTCGCGTAGGAGCCGGTGAGTTCTTTGATGAGCAGCACGATGCCGATGCCGAGCATCGACATGGGCATCCGCCCGAAGAACCCGGCGACGACGAACCCCTTGGCGCCGGGCATGCTGAACAACCCTCTGTACGGCCCGACCACCGATAATCCCCTTGCTGATCTTCACGCGTGGAACATGCCGACGATTTCGCACGGAACCGCCGGTCGGCAAGTGATTTTTTCCGTCAACGGCTCACGGAGCGGTCCGTTGGAGCTAACGTGAGCGCGGTGTCACGTCTTCCCGGGTTGCGGCTGTTTGTCCCAGTAGTGGTCGCGATCACCGCCCTCCTCGCCCTCGGCGGCGTCGCCCTCGCGATGATCAACGCCGGTCGCCCCGCCACTCCCGCCACCTCCGCGGGAGGCGCCGTGGTGGAGTCCCGCGTTCGCGACCTGGCGGCGATCGCGCCGGTGGCGAGCCCTCCCGCGGCCCCGGTGAGCCCGGCGGACCCCGCCCCGACGGCCCAGGTGGTCCCGGCGGAACCCGACCCGACGACCCCGGCCGTTCCCGTGGGGGACGACCAGGCCCCGCGCGACCCCGTCTCCCAGGGGACGGGAGGCGGACAGGGCTCCGCCCCCGAGCCGGGCGCGACGGGCGCCTCCGATCTCCCCCTCACCCCGCCCCGGCTGCTGGTCATCTCCCCCTCGACGCTGACCGAGCAGACCAAGGAGGACATCTCCCGGCTCAAGCACGTCCAGAAGATCGACTCCTTCGACGGCGGGGCGGTCAAGGTGTCCGGGGTCGGGCTCAACCTCATCGCCGTCGACCCCGCCCGCTTCCGTACCTGGGCACCCAGAAACATCGCCGACCAGCAGAGGATCTGGGACGCCCTCGCCAAGGGGGAGCTCGTCGCCGACAACTCGGCGGCGCGCCGCCTCGGCCTGGTCCTCGGCTCGGAGTACCAGGTGGACGGCGGTCCCCGGCTGCGGGCCGCGGCCTCCGCCTCGTTCGGCCTGCCCGGCGTGGACGGCATCGTCGGGGAGGAGACCGGCCGCAGGCTGGGGCTGCTGCCCGGCGTGGCGCTGCTCGTGCACGGCCCCGAGAAGGCCTCCACCGTCCTCAGGACACGGGTGGGCAGGCTGCTGAGCCCGGGTTCCCAGGTGGTCGCCGTCGGCGGTGCCAGGAAGAGCGCCCGCGAGCCCGCCGCGAAGGCCGCCGACGCCAAGACGGCGGGAACCGGCAAGGTGCGGCAGGTCACGGTCGGCAGGCCGGGTAGCTATCTGGAGCTCTACCGCAAGGCGGCCGAGGTCTGCCCGGGGCTCTCCTGGACGGTCCTGGCCGCGATCGGCCAGGTGGAGAGCTCACACGGGCGAAACAACGGCCCCTCCTCCGCGGGCGCGCTGGGACCGATGCAGTTCATGCCCGCCACCTGGAAGGCCTACGGCGTGGACGGAGACGGCGACGGCGTCGCCGACATCTGGAACCCGTACGACGCGGTCCCCGGCGCGGCCAACTACCTGTGCGCCAACGGGGCGGGCAAGGGCGGCAAGAAGCTGGAGAAGGCCATCTGGTTCTACAACCACTCCTGGTCGTACGTCGCCAAGGTCATGGGCATCTCCCGCGGCTACGCCGCCGCCTACCCCTGAGGCCCCGGCGAGGCACCCGGGACCGGCCGCGGCCCCGGGGACGTCCACGCCCGTGATCACCGGCCGTCCCGTGGACGCCCGCACCGGTGATCTTCGGGGTTTGGCGGCCGTTCCGTGATCGGCCCGCGCCCTCGTGGCTACCCGCGGCGGCGTGGCGGGGCCGGGCAGCAGGTGGCCGCGCACGCCACGGGCTCCGGCTCGGCGAGCAGCTCTCCGACCATCGAGACGAAGCGCGGGTGGGTCCCGGCCGTGGTGGCCCTGACCAGCGGCAGGCCGATCTTCTTCGCGGTCTCGGCGGCCTCCACGTCGAGGTCGTAGACGACCTCCATGTGGTCGGAGACGAAGCCGATCGGCACCAGCACGACCGCGGGGGCGTCGACCGCGAGCAGATGGTCGCAGACGTCGGGTTCCAGCCACGGGATGTGCGGGGCGCCGCTCCGGCTCTGCCAGACCAGGTCCCACTGCCTGCCGCCGCCCACCTCGGCGGTGACCAGCTCCGCGGCCCGGCGCAGCTGCGCCTCGTACGCGCCGCCGCCGGGACCGGCCGTCGCGGCCATCGAGGTCGGGATGCTGTGGGCGGTGAAGACCAGCCGCGCGCGATCCCTGAGCTCGGCGGGCAGCCGGTCCAGGGCCTCACGGGTGTGGTCGGCCATCGCCGCGACGAACCCGGGATGGTCGAAGTAGTGCCGGAGTTTGACGACCTCCGGGGCACCCTCGACCGCGGCCCTGGCGAGCGCGATGTCGTCGATGTACTGACGGCAGGCCGAGTACGAGCTGTAGGCGGCGGTGACGAAGGCCGCGGCCCTGCGCACCCCGTCCGAGGCCATCTGGCGAAGCGTGTCCTCCAGGTAGGGATGCCAGTTGCGGTTGCCCCAGTAGACCGGGAGGTCGATCGTCGGCTCCACGGCCGCGATCAGGTCACGGCACTGCCGGTTGATCGGGCTGGCGCCGCCGAAGCGCTGGTAGTGCGCCTCGACCTCCAGCAGCCGCTCGCGCGGGATCCCCCGGCCCCTGACCACGTTCTCCAGGAACGGCATGACGTCATCTGGTTTCTCCGGCCCCCCGAACGAGACGACGAGAAGCGCGTCGTAATTCCCCATGGCATTTATCAAACCGCATGCCGGGGTGTCCTCTTGCATGGTCACCTTGAGGACTTCGTTATCAACAAGGTTTGTGGATGCGTGTTCGGAGGCGTGTTCGGAGACGATCCCCGAGGTAAGTTCGAAACCGTGACCCCATTTAACGACATCCGCGATTATGTCGGCGTGCCGCGGGTGACATCCCTGCGGCTATCCCCCGATGGAGCGCGCCTGGTCAGCGTGGTGCAGGCGCTTAATCCCGACGGAAGATCCTACGGAACCTCCCTGTGGGAGATTCCTCTCGACGGCCGCCGACCGTACCGGCTGACCAGATCCGTCAAGGGCGAGACCGGGGCCGAGTTCACGCCGGAGGGCGACCTGCTCTTCGCCTCGCGCCGTCCCGACCCGACCGTGAAGGAGGCGGACGAGGAGGTTCCCGCCCTCTGGCTGCTGCCCGCGACGGGAGGAGAGTCCCGCCAGATCGCCTCCAGGCCAGGAGGCGTCGCCGGGTTCGCGATCGGCGGTGGGACCGTGGTCTTCTGCTCCGACGTGCTCCCCGGTGACGAGGCGGGCGAGGCCGAGCGGCGCAAGACACGTAAGGACGCGGGAATCAGCGCGATCCTGCACGAGAGCTACCCGGTGCGCTACTGGGATCACGACCTCGGCCCCGGAGAGCCTCGGCTGTTCGCCGGCACCCTGGGCGACGGCGAGCGGCTGACCGAGGTGAGGGACCTCACCCCGCAGCCGGGCAAGGCACTGTCGAGCCACAGCGCCTGCGACGTGGCGCCGGACGGCTCCACGGTCGTGACGACCTGGGGCGTGTCCATGCCGCAGGGCGAGCTCCGCTTCGAACTGGTCGCCATCGACACCGTCGACGGCGGCGCCCGGCGGGTCCTGGCCGCCGCCGACGACCACGACTTCGACGGGCCGGTGAGGATCTCTCCGGACGGGCGTCTGGTCGCGTGCGTACGGAACAACCACGCCGACACCGAGCGGATCCCCGAGAGCACCCTGTGGATCGTCGACCTGGCCACCGGGGAGGGCCACCCTGCGGGCGGCGGGCTCTGGCCGTCCGACATGGTCTGGGCGCCCGACTCCCGCTCGCTGTTCGTGGTCGCCGACGACCACGGCCGCCGTCCGATCTTCCGCGTCCCGGCCGACGGGAGCGCGCCGGAGCGGCTCACCCTCGACAACGCCGCCTACAGCTCGCTCAACGTCGCGCCCGACGGCGCCGTCTACGCGCTGCGCGGGGCCGTGGACGCGCCCGCGGCCCCGGTCAGGGTGGCGCGGGACGGGACCGTGGAGAAGCTGACCTCTCCCGTCCCCGACCTGGAGCTGCCGGGCACGCTCACCGAGGTCACCGCGACCGCCGACGACGGCGCGGAGATCAGGGCCTGGCTGGTGGTGCCCGAGGAGGCCTCCGCGAAGAACCCCGCACCGCTCCTGCTGTGGATCCACGGCGGCCCGCTGGGCAGCTGGAACGACTGGTCCTGGCGCTGGAACCCGTGGATCATGGCCCAGCACGGGTACGCCGTGCTGCTGCCCGATCCGTGCCTGTCCACCGGCTACGGGCCGGACATGATCCGGCGCGGCTGGGCCGACTGGGGGCCGCGCACCCACGCCGACCTGATGGCGATCACCGACGCCGCCCTGGAACTCCCCGAGCTCGATCCCACCAGGACCGCGGCGATGGGCGGCTCGTTCGGCGGCTACATGGCCAACTGGGTCGCCGGGCACACCGGCAGGTTCGGGGCGATCGTCACCCACGCCTCGCTGTGGAACCTCGACCAGTTCGCGGGGACCACCGACGCGTCCATGTACTGGCAGCGGGAGTTCGGCTCCCCGGGCACCGGCCTGTACGCGAAGCTCTCCCCGCACCGGTCACTGGAGAACATCTCCACCCCGATGCTGGTCATCCACGGCGACAAGGACTACCGGGTCCCCATCGGGGAGGCGCTGCGCCTGTGGTGGGACCTGCAGCGCTCGGAGGTGGAGTCGAAGTTCCTGTACTTCCCCGACGAGAACCACTGGGTGCTCAAACCGGGCAATGCGGTCGTCTGGTATGAAACGGTTCTGGCCTTTCTCGACCAGCATGTCCTCGGGCGCGAGTGGAAGCGCCCGGAGTCGCTGTCGTGAGCCCGTCGTGAACACGGCACGGTGGGCGGTGCCGTCCACCGTGCCGAGAACGACGAGGATGGACCCGTACTTCGGCGGGGTGGGCGAGGACTGCCGTACGTCCGGCCGGGCATGTGGGAGGGCGGGTCCCGTCAAGGAGGACCCGCCCGAATGAGCGAGGAGTGGTGAGGGGATCGTGGACAGCGCCGTGACCTTCGGGCGGCTGACGGAGGAGATCGCCAGAGAGGCCGGTGAGATGCTGCTGGCCAAGCGACCGGCCCGGCCCGAGGTGCTGGTCACCAAGTCCAGCCCCACCGACGTGGTGACCGCCCTCGACCGGGCCTCGGAGGAGCTCATCCGCGACAGGATCAAGGCCGTCAGGCCCGACGACGCGATCCTCGGCGAGGAGGGCGGCGCGACCGGCGAGGGCAGGATCCGCTGGATCGTCGACCCGATCGACGGGACGGTCAACTTCCTGTACGGGGTGCCCGAGTGGGCGGTCAGCATCGCGGTCGAGGCGGACGGCGAGGTGATCGCGGGAGCGGTGAACGTCGTGCCCCGCGGCGAGGTGTTCACCGCCGTCAAGGGCGGGGGAGCCTGGCTGGCCGGAGAGCGGCTGAGCTGCAACACCGGGGTGCCGCTCGATCGGGCGCTGATCGCCACCGGGTTCGGCTACGAGAGCGGGCGGCGCGAGGTGCAGGCCGAGGTGCTCCGCCACGTGCTGCCGCGCGTGCGCGACATCCGCAGGGGCGGCTCGGCGGCCTCCGACCTGTGTTCGGTGGCGGCGGGGCGGGTGGACGGCTACTACGAGCGCGGTCCTCAGTACTGGGACTACGGGGCCGGCGGCCTCATCGCCGCGGAGGCCGGGGCGAGGGTCGGCGGGCTTGAGGGCAGGCCGGCCAATCCCGGTCTCCTGCTGTGCGCGGCCCCCGGCCTGTTCGAGGAGCTGCACGACCTGCTGCTCCCGCTCGACCCGGAACGCGACGCCTGACCTTCACGAGGGCCGGTCCCCTCGGATGAGGTGGACCGGGTGAGGACGTGAAAGAGCCCCCCGGCGGTCGGCCGGAGGGCTCCTTCCCATCAGCGCTGGACGGGGACGCCGTTATCTGTGGCCAGACGGCGGAGATCCTCGATCTCGGCGGTGAAGGTGTCGGCGAGGTAGTCGTCGCCGGAGGACCTGGCCTCCTGCAAGTTCTTGTATGCCTGGTCGAGGCGGTGTTCGATTGTGGCGGTGAACTCGCCCATCTTCACCTTCTTTCTCACGGGCTCATGGGGAACGGAGGATACCGTTATGGAGACTGGAACCGGCTGTACCCAGGGTGAACCAGGCGCTAAACCTGCGTGTTTCCGACATCACATGGAGTGCCCCCTCCTGTGAAGGGCTTACCGTGTGCTTACGGGTGGTGAGGGGAGAATGGGGAGGCCGTCCCAGCGGCTGCTCTGGGAATGTGACGGGAGGTGCCATAGGCCATGCGAGTGCTTGTGGTCGAGGATGAGCGGGTGCTCGCCGACGCGATCGCGACCGGGCTCCGGCGCGAGGCGATGGCCGTGGACGTGGCCTACGACGGTGCGGGGGCGCTGGAGCGGACGGGTTACATCGACTACGACGTGATCGTCCTGGACAGGGATCTGCCCAAGGTCCACGGCGACGAGGTCTGCCGTCGCCTGGTGGCCTCGCGCACCGCCTCCAGGATCCTCATGCTGACCGCCTCCGGCGACGTCGACGACAAGGTGGAGGGGCTGGGGCTGGGGGCCGACGACTATCTGGCCAAGCCCTTCGTGTTCGTCGAGCTGGTGGCGCGGGTGCGGGCGCTCGGCCGTCGTTCCGCCCCGGCGCTGCCGCCGGTGCTCGAGCGCTCCGGGGTGCGTCTGGATCCGGGTAAGCGGCTGGTGACCAGGGACGGCGCGGAGGTCGCGCTCACCAAGAAGGAGTTCGCGGTCCTGGAGGAGCTGATGCGCGCCGAGGGCGCGGTCGTCAGCCAGGAGGACCTGCTGGACAAGGCGTGGGACGAGAACATCGACCCGTTCACCAACGTCGTGCGCGTCACCATGATGACGCTGAGGAAGAAACTGGGCGAGCCCCAGGTGATCGAGACGGTGCCAGGGGTCGGGTACAAGCTGTGAACGCTCCGGCAGGTGGGGGAGAGGAACGCCCGACGTTCGTCCCGGTGGGAGAGAACCGCGACACGGTGCCGACCCATCCGATGATCAGTCCTCACTCCGAGCGGGGCGCCTGGAAGAACGAGCGGCTGGAGTCCGGGCCCGCCGGAGAGCGGAGGCAGGACGAGCAGCCCCCGCCGCCGACCGGCCCGCCGGCCTGGGACGGGCCGCCCCCGGCGGGCGCCGCCCCGATGGAGAGGACCCCGCTGGAGCGGCTGAGGTCGATCATCGACCGGATCAGCATCCGGTGGCGGCTCACCATCACCTACGCCGTGCTGTTCTTCACGGCCGGCGCCCTGCTGCTGGCCGTGATCTACCTCCTGGTGGGCTGGGCGCTCTACGGGGCGTGGCCGCCCTTCCCGTCCGACCTGGACGGGCTTGTGGGGCCGCAGTTGGCGACAGAGATCAAGCGGCAGTGGTACTGGCAGCAGCACGTCGCGATCACCGGGGCGCAGCGGGAGCTGCTGGCCCGCTCGCTGCTCGCCCTGCTGGGGGTCGGCATCCTCGCCGTCATCATCGGCTACATCGTCGCCGACCGGGCGCTCAAGCCCATCCAGCAGATGACCGCCACGGCACGCAAGCTGTCGGGCTCCACGCTCGCCCACGAGCGGATCGACCTCAAGGGTCCCGACGACGAGCTGAAGGAGCTGGCCGACACCTTCGACGCGATGCTCACCAGGCTGAATGTGGCCTTCGACACACAACGAAGATTCGTGGCCAACGCCTCGCACGAGCTGCGCACCCCCCTGACGATCAACCGGACGGTCCTGGAGATCGCTCTGGGCGATCCGGAGGCCTCGGGTGACCTGAAGGCGCTGGGCCGCACGCTCCTGGAGGTGAACGCCCGCAACGAGCGCCTGATCGAGGGCCTGCTGCTGCTCGCCCGCAGCGAGCGCGAGCTGAGCGTGCGCAAGCCGGTGGACATGAAGGACGTGGCCGAGACCGTCGTCGACCAGCTCGCCGCGCGGGCCGACAAGGCCGGGGTCACGGTGATCCCCGACCTTCGGGGCGCCGAGACCGTCGGGGATCCGGTGCTGCTCGAGCGGTGCGTGGCCAACCTGGTGGAGAACGCGATAAAGCACAATCTCCCTGATTCCGGACGCCTGTGGGTGAGGACGGGAATGGTGGAGGGGGCGTTGGTTGTTCAGGTGGCCAACACGGGGTCGCATGTGCCCGCGTACGAGGTGAACAGCCTTTTCGAGCCGTTCAGGCGGCTCAATGCCGACCGGGTCGACTCCGACAAGGGGGCGGGTCTGGGGCTCTCCATCGTGCGCGCGGTCGTGCGCGCCCACGGGGGCAACGTGACCGCCGTACCCAGGGACGGAGGGGGTCTCGTGGTCACCGTGCGACTTCAGCCACGTTGATCCGGCGGGGGGCGTCTCGTTCACGCCGCACATGTGGTTGGATGTGCCGTCGAACACGGTGGTGCATGCCGCCGATGCTGTGGTTTACGCCATATTTGGCTAACCGTGGCCATTGGCAGTACGTCCCTCACGTGTAGGGAGGTTCAGTGACCATTCCGGCGGGGTACCGAAGCAGGAATCTCTCTGGCGGATCGGGCACAAGTCGTGCCTCCCAAGCGTTACACACGCGCGAGTCAGCGCAGACAGATAGATGAGGGGGATGGATCAGACCGATGGCTACCGATTACGACAGCCCACGCAAGACCGACGACGACCTCAGTGAGGACAGTCTTCAGGAACTGCAGGCCCGCCGTACCGACAAGTCCTCGGGCAGTATCGACATCGACGAGACCGATCTCGCCGAGTCGCTCGAACTGCCGGGCGCGGACCTGTCGAACGAGGAACTCTCGCTCCGGGTGATTCCTCGTCAGGCCGACGAGTTCACCTGCGCGCGCTGCTTCCTGGTGCACCACCGCAGTCAACTCGCCGTTGAGAAGAACGGCCAGCAGATATGCCGGGAATGCGCGGCTTGAGATGATTCCGATGGCCTGTCCGAGGTGTGCTCTTCCAAGTACGGGTAGGGCCCCAGGACAGCCTTGAGGAGGTTCCGAGACATGACGTCAGAGAACAGGCAGAGCGGTGCCGCGCCGGACGACTCCACGGCCGAGGAGTCGGACGGCGCGCCTGATCACAAAGCGGCCCCCCGCGACGAGGCCGGGCGGGAGGCGACCCCGGAAGGCGGTCCCGATCGCAGGACGACCCCGGAAAGCCGCCCCGATCACGGAGCGGCCGCGGCCGACGGCCCCGGCCGATCCGACCAAGAGGTGGCCGAGCTCGTCGGCAGGCTCGCCGAGCCGGGCGACATGGACGCGGCCGAGCGGCGAAAGTTGCTCGGCCGCCTCACGAGATCACTGGCGCGAGGGGCGAAGAGGGCCAAGGCGTCGGGAGAGAACCGGGGTCGCTGGCTGACCGACGTGTTCATGGCCGTGGCGCCCCGCATCCCCATCCGCGACCTGCAGACCCTTTCCGAGCATCACCGCGGCCTCACCTCCGAGGCGCTCGCCGACGACCTGGTACGCACCGCGACCAAGGGAACCATGACGGTCGGGGCGATCGGCGGGGCCGTCGCCGCCGCCGAGTTCGCAGCTCCCCCTCTCCTGCTCTCCGCCCCCGCCCAGCTCGTCGCCGAGACCCTTGTCGTGGCCGCGATCGAGGTCAAGCTCATCGCCGAACTCCACGAGGTGTACGGGATCCAGGTGCCGGGCACCGGCTCCCAGCGCGCCATGGCCTTCGCGATGGCCTGGTCCAAGCAGCGCGGCGTCGACCCCATGGCACCGGGGACGATGACCGTCGCCCTGGGCACCGCGGCCAAGACGGCCCTGCGCAACAGGCTGATGCGCACCCTCGGACGCCACCTCACCACCTTCGGCCCGTTCCTCACGGGCGCCGTGGCCGGAGGATTCCTCAACCGCGCCGCCACGAAGAAGCTCGGCGAGGTCGTACGGGCCGATCTGAGGGTTCACCGAGCCCTTCCACCAGGTAAGCCATAGAAACCTCGCAAACGGGTAGTTAGTTCGGTAAGCCCCCGACTACCTGGAGGAATTTGTGCTGGGCCGCAGCGCATTCGTGATCGTCGCCAACCGCCTGCCCGTCGACCGCGTCGGGGAGGACATGTGGAGGCGTAGCCCCGGCGGCCTCGTCACCGCGATCGCCCCCGTCCTGCAGCGCAGGGAGGGGGCCTGGGTCGGCTGGCACGGCGCTCCCGACGAGACCCTCGAACCCTTCGAGCACGACGGGATGCAGCTCGTCCCCGTCCCGCTGTCCAGGTCCGAGGTCGAGCTCTACTACGAGGGCTTCTCCAACGCCACCCTCTGGCCGCTCTACCACGACGTGGTCGCCACGCCCGTCTACTCCCGGGTCACCTGGGACGCCTACCGCACCGTCAACGAGCGCTTCGCCGAGGCCGCCGCGCAGGAGGCCGCGGAGAACGCCGTCGTGTGGATCCAGGACTACCAGCTCCAGCTGGTCCCGGCCATGCTGCGCAAGCTCCGCCCGGACCTGCGCATCGGCTTCTTCCTGCACATCCCCTTCCCGCCGGTCGAGCTGTTCTCCCAGATGCCGTGGCGGCGCGAGATCGTCGAAGGGCTGCTCGGCGCGGACATGGTGGGGTTCCAGCGCCCCGGCGGCGCGTCCAACTTCATCCGGCTCTGCCGCCGCCTGCTCGGCCTCCAGCACCACAAGCACGAGATCTACGTGGGGGACCGGGTGGTGCGCGCCGGGGCGTTCCCCATCTCCGTCGACTTCGGCGAGCTCGACTCCCTGGTCAGGGAGCCGCACATCATCTCCAGGGCGCGGGAGATCCGCGCGGAGCTGGGTGACCCAGAGTGCCTGCTGCTCGGCGTCGACAGGCTCGACTACACCAAGGGCATCGGCCAGCGCCTGAAGGCGTTCGGCGAGCTGCTCTCCGAGGGGGCGATCAAGCCGGGTGAGGCGGCGTTCGTACAGATCGCCACGCCGAGCAGGGAACGGGTCGAGGAGTACGTGCGGCTGCGCGACTCGATCGAACTCCAGGTCGGCCGGATCAACGGTGAGCAGGGAGAACTCGGCCAGCAACCCGTGCAGTACATGCACCAGTCGTACGGCAGGGACGAGCTCGCCGCGCTCTATCTCGCGGCGGACGTGATGATGGTGACGCCGCTGCGCGACGGGATGAACCTGGTCGCCAAGGAGTACATCGCCTGCCGCAACGACCTGCGCGGCGCGCTGGTGCTCAGCGAGTTCGCCGGGGCGGCCGACGAGCTGCGCCAGGCGTTCATGGTCAACCCCTACGACATCGACGGTCTCAAGCGGACGATGCTGACCGCGATGCGGGCCACCCCGCACGATCTGTCGCGCAGGATGCGGTCGCTGCGCCGCAGGGTGGCCACCTACGACGTGGACCGCTGGGCCAAGGAGTTTCTCACCTCACTGGAGTCATCCGGCTCCCAGGACTCACCGGAACCTTCCGAAGTCCCGGAGTCCTCCTGACGGCGACCTCGCCGCCCTCGGGCAGGGCGAGCGGCGCGGCGGGTCCTTGACGGCGGCCGGGGACGACGGGTCCTGAAACACCGGGGCAACGCCGGTGACCCCGGCCGGGGTCACCGGCGGGGCACGGTCTCGCCGTCAGGTGGTGACGTCCTTGGCCGCGTCCTTCATGGCCTTCCAGGCGTTGTAGCGCTTCTTGGCGGTGCGGGCGACCACGATCTGCGTCACCTGCATGCCGACCCCCATCACCACGGCGTAGCCGATCGCCTCGCCGAGGCTGATCTCCAGGGACTCGTTGTCGACGGGAGGCTTCTTACCGGTGGTCTTCTCCCAGGCGAACCCGATGACCTTCTTCGCCCCCCACGCGGTGGCGAGGCCCAGGAGGCCGCCGATCGCCCTCCACGCCATGTCCTGCTTCTCGTTCTTGTCGGCCATAGGGTCCTCCCGTTTCGTGGCTCGCCCCAAGAACACTAGTCTCCCCGAGCGTCGTATCGCGTGAAGCCATACCATAGGGAGGCATGACACATCAGCGTCCGCGCCCTGCGACCATGCCCGAGAAACCGACTCTCGACGGCCTGGAAGTCGTATGGTCGGGCCGTTGGGAGACCGGGGGGACCTACCGTTTCGACAGGTCGCGCACGCGCGAGGAGATCTACTCGATCGACACCCCGCCGCCGACCGTCTCCGGTTCCCTCCACGTCGGCCACGTCTTCTCCTACACCCACACCGACACCGTCGCCCGCTTCCAGCGCATGCGCGGGCGCGAGGTCTTCTACCCCATGGGCTGGGACGACAACGGCCTGCCCACCGAGCGCCGGGTGCAGAACCACTTCGGCGTGCGCTGCGACCCCTCCATCGCCTACGACCCCTCGTTCGAGCCCCCGGCCAGACCTGATCCCAAACGGCAGATCCCGATCTCCCGCGGAAACTTCATCGAGCTGTGCGAGCGGCTCACCGTCGAGGACGAGAAGGTCTTCGAGGAGCTCTGGCGCCGCCTGGGCCTCTCGGTGGACTGGTCGCTGACGTACGCCACCATCGGCGAGGCCGCGCGGGCCGCCTCCCAGCGCGCCTTCCTGCGCAACCTCGCCAGGGGGGAGGCGTACGTGGCGCAGGCGCCCACGCTGTGGGACGTCACCTTCCGCACCGCCGTCGCCCAGGCCGAGCTGGAGGACCGGGAGTGGCCCGGTGCCTTCCACCGGCTGGGCTTCGGCCTGTCGGAGGAGCAGCGGGCCAGGGGGTTCGGCGATCGGGTCTGGATCGAGACGACCCGCCCCGAGCTGCTTCCCGCGTGCGTCGCGCTCGTCGCCCACCCGGACGACGAGCGTTACCGGCCCCTGTTCGGCACCACGGTCAGGACACCGCTGTTCGGCGTCGAGGTGCCGGTGCTCGCCCACCACCTGGCCGAGCCGGACAAGGGTTCGGGCATCGCGATGATCTGCACCTTCGGCGACGTGACCGACGTCGTCTGGTGGCGCGAGCTCGACCTGCCCACCCGCGCCGTCATCGGCTGGGACGGCAGGCTGCTGCCGGACGCGCCCGAGGGCGTGCCGGAGGAGCCGTACGCGGAGCTGGCGGGCAGGACCGTGCACGGCGCCCGTGAGCGGATCGTGGAGCTGCTGCGCGCCTCGGGTGACATGGAGGGCGAGCCGCGGCCCACCAGGCGCGCGGTGAAGTTCTACGAGAAGGGCGACCGGCCGCTGGAGATCGTCACCACCCGCCAGTGGTACATCCGCAACGGAGGGCGCGACCTCGCCCTGCGCGACGCGCTCCTGGCGCGCGGCGCGGAGCTCTCCTGGCACCCGCCGCACATGCGGGTCCGCTACGACAGCTGGGTGCAGGGCCTGGCGGGCGACTGGCTGATCTCCCGGCAGAGGTTCTTCGGCGTGCCCATCCCGGTCTGGTACCCGCTGGACGACGAGGGCGAGCCCGACCGCTCCGCGCCGATCATGCCGCCGGAGTCCGCGCTGCCGATCGACCCGTCCAGCGACGTTCCGCCCGGCTACACCGAGGACCAGCGCGGCAAGGCAAGTGGTTTCATCGGAGACCAGGACGTGATGGACACCTGGGCCACCTCCTCGCTGACGCCGCAGATCGCCGGGGGCTGGGAGCGCGACCAGGACCTGTTCGAGCGGGTCTTCCCGATGAACCTGCGCCCGCAGGCCCACGAGATCATCCGGACCTGGCTGTTCTCCACCGTGGTCCGCGCGCACCTGGAGCAGGGCACCCTGCCCTGGAGCGATGTCGCGATCTCCGGGTGGATCCTCGATCCCGACCGCAAGAAGATGTCCAAGTCCCGGGGCAACGTGGTCACCCCGCTGGGCCTGCTGGAGCAGTACGGCTCCGACGCGGTCCGCTACTGGGCGGCGAACGGCCGCCCCGGCACCGACACGGCGTTCGACACCGGTCAGATCAAGGTCGGCCGCCGCCTGGCCATCAAGATCCTGAACGCCTCCAGGTTCGTCCTCGGCCTGGGCGAGGAGGGCGGGGAGGTCACCGAGCCGATCGACCTGTCGATGCTGGCCCGGCTGTCGGAGGTGGTCCACGAGGCCACCGAGGCGTTCGAGGGCTACGACTACACCCGCGCGCTGGAGCGGACCGAGCGGTTCTTCTGGGAGTTCTGCGACGACTACCTGGAGCTGGTCAAGGCGAGGGCCTACGACGACGCGAACACCGGGACCGGAGGCGAAGGAAACGCCGGGAACGCCGGGAACGCCGGAAACACAGCGGCGCGTTCGGCGCACGCAGCGCTGCGCGAGGCGCTCGACGTCATGCTCCGGTTGTTCGCCCCCTTCCTGCCCTTCGTCACCGAGGAGGTCTGGTCCTGGTGGCGTGAGGGTTCGGTGCACCGGGCCGCCTGGCCCGAGGCGGGTGAGCGAGGAGGCGACCCCGAGTTGCTGCCCGTGGTGGCCGCGGTCCTCGGCCGGGTCCGCAAGGCCAAGTCCGACGCGCGCCTCTCCATGCGCGCGGAGGTCTCCCGGCTGACCGTCACCGGTGCGCGGGCCGCCCTCGTGCGCCAGGCGCAGGACGACCTGTGCGGCGCGGGCGTCATCGACGAGTTCGTGCTCCACGAGGGCGAGGGGGATCTGCTCGTGGAGGTCGCTCTCACCTGACAGTGGGCCCGAGGTGCGGAGGTACGCCTCCCGGTGAGGTCCGGCTCCTCGCCCGGCCGGGGGTCCCGGGCGGGATCCGCGCTCCGGGCGCGCACGCGAATCTGTCCTTCCCGTCGGGGCGTCCTGCCGTACGGTCGAGGCAGGACAGGTGAGAGGAGGACAGGCATGCCGCCAGGATGTGGCAACTGCAGCTGCTACCTCGAAGACAGGGTGATCTCGCGCCCGCCGGATGAGCGCTGACCCCTGCCGGTGAGCGCTCATCCGGTGAGTGGTGACCGGGGGGCGTCGGCTCGGGATCGGTGGGCATCGGCCCGTGACCAGGGGCGTCGGCTCCCGGTCGCGGGCGGAGGCCGATCCCGCCGGGGTGTGTCACCGACCAGGCAAGGCGGGTGCCCACCCCGGCGGGATGGGCACCCGCACGCCCGCCGGGTCGGCGCGGGACGGGCGCCGGCACTCGGCGCACGGACGAACCATCGCGTTTCGTGTTCCTGCGATAACCCCCGCGCATTCATCCTCCCGGCGTGACAGTCTTGAACATGTGATTTCCGACCGGGAACGCCTCACCAACCTGGTGCCTCGTACGCTGCTGCGCATCGCGATGTGGAGCCTCTGCCTGATCATCATCGGCTGGGCGGTCCTCTACTTCGCGCAGTTCATCGCGACGCTGCGCATCGTGGCGCTGCCGGTGGCCGTCGCGCTCCTGCTGACCGCGCTGCTGTTCCCGCTCACCCGGAGGTTCGGCGCGATGGGCATGCGGCCCATCTACGCCACCTGGCTCACGATGATCATCGCGCTCGCCGTGCTCGGCGGCACCGGATGGATCATCGGGGTGCGTGCCAACGACGAGTTCCCCGGTCTTCTCGACCAGTTGCGCGTGACGGTCAAGAGCGTCGAGAACTGGCTCTACACCGGCCCCCTGCACCTGCAGCCGACCCAGATCTCCAGCTGGGTCGACGAGATCGGGCGGCAGATCACCACCCAGCGCAACCAGATCACCCAGACGGTCCTCACCGGCGCCACGGTGGCACTGGAGGTGCTCGCCTCCATCGTGCTGCTGCTGTTCGTGACGTTCTTCCTGCTCAAGGACGGCGACCAGATCTGGTCGTGGTTCCTGAAGGGCTTCGGTGACGTCGCGCCCCGTGTCGACAGGGCCGGCCGGGCCGCCTGGGTGACGCTCTCGCACTACGTGCAGGGTACGGTCGCGGTGGCCGCCGTGCACGGTGTGGTCATGGGCATCGTGCTCGCGGGGATGGGCGTGCCGCTCTGGGCGCCGCTCGCGGTGCTGATCTTCCTGGCCAGCTTCATCCCCATCGTCGGAATCTTCTTCGCCGGTGCGGTGGCCACCCTGGTCACCCTCGGTGCCAAGGGCCCGATCTACGCTCTGATCTTCCTCGGCATCCTGGTCGTGGAGCAGCAGCTGGAGAACCACGTGCTCCAGCCGCTGATCGTCGGCAGGGTGCTGCACTTCCACCCGCTGGCGATCATTCTGGTGCTCGCGGTGGGCGGCATCCTGGCGGGCATCGCCGGGGCCGCCGTGGCGGTGCCGGTGGCCGCGGTGATCTACCGCGCGCTGCCGGAGCTCCTCGGGGGTGGTTCCCGGCCCGCCCTGCCACCTGCCCCGCCACACCCCGATCCCGGGGAACCTCACGGTCCCGGCGGTCCCGAGGGCTCCGGTGGTCCCGAGGGCCCCGGCGGTCCCGAGGGTCCCGGTGGTCCCGGGGGGCCGAGCAGCGGTTCCGGCGGGCCGGGGGCCGGTGCGGAGGGAAAGCCGGCGAATGAGGAATCACCGCAGCCCAGGCGGTAACGTTCTGCCCCGTGACCCGTTCCGCCCTGACCACCCCTCCGCCGGACGCGACCCGCCCGGCGCCGCACCCCGGCGCCCCCGCTCCCGGCACCCCGCTCGGTCCCCACTACAGCCGCTGCTTCGGCTGCGGTGCCGACCACCCGAACGGCCTGCGCCTGACCGCTCTCACCCCAGACGGGATCACGGTGGTCGCCGAGTTCACCGTGGAGGAGACCCACCAGGGCGCGCCGGGCCTGGCGCACGGCGGTGTGCTCGCCGCGGCGATGGACGAGGTCATCGGTATGTCCGTGTGGCTCTTCCAGCGCCCCTACGTCACCGCCCGGCTGGAGACCGACTATCTCGCGCCGGTTCCGGTGGGCACCGCCCTGCATTTGCGCGCCTGGTGCAACGGCATGTCCGGCAGGAAGGCGTACCTTGAGGCTGAGGGCCGGATCGGTTCCCCGGACGGTCCGGTCGCCGTGCGGGCCGCGGCCCTCTTCGTCGAGGTGGGCATGGAGCATTTCGCCAAGCACGGTGACATTCAGAAGATCGCCGACGAGCACCACGAGTACGAGGTGAACCCGTGACCCACACCGTCGAGGTGTTGATCCACCGGCTCGATCCCGACCTGCCGCCGCCTTCGTACGCCCATCCGGGCGACGCGGGCGCCGACCTGCACGCCGCAGAGGACGTCGAGCTCCTCCCCGGAGAGCGAGCCGTGGTCGGCACCGGGCTGGCGATCGCCCTGCCAGACGGGTACGCCGCGTTCGTCCACCCGCGTTCGGGCCTGGCCTCCAGGTATGGGGTGACGCTCGTCAACGCGCCCGGCACCGTCGACGCGGGATACCGGGGGGAGATCAAGGTGACACTGATCAACACCGACACCAAGAGCGTCGTACGGCTGCGCAGGGGAGACCGGGTCGCGCAGCTGGTGATCCAGAAGGTGGAGAAGGCGGCGTTCCACGAGGTGGACCGGCTGCCGGGTTCGGTGCGAGGCGCCGGCGGGTTCGGGTCCACCGGCCACTGACAGGAAGTGATCCCGGCGAGGTGGACGGAACGGCCGGCGATCCGAGGGCGGGGCATCCTCCCGGCCCCGGAGAGCGACCGCCGCCGTGCCCGGCGGGTGACGAGTGAATCTTCAAGGAGCGTGAGAGAAGTGTTCGGACGCAGCCGTCGTGAGAAGTCCCCGGCCGCCAAGGCCGCGGTGGAAGAGGTCGAGCGGGTACCGTCGCGGGAGTCGGGGCCGTGGGACGCGGACGAGCCCCACCCCGAGCGCGAACGGGTCGACCTCGGAGGCATGCGCCTGCCGGTGGACGCCGGTTTCGAGGTGCAGCTCAACCTGGCCGGCGACCAGATCGTCGGTGCCGTGGTGCTGTTCGAGGGGAGTGCCCTGCAGGTGCACGCCTTCGCGGCGCCCAAGCGCAGCGGGATCTGGGACGAGGTCAGGGCCGAGCTGGCCGAGGGGGTCAAGGGTGCGGGAGGCACCGCCGAGGAGCGGGAGGGGCCGTTCGGTGTCGAGTTGGCCGCGAGGATCCCCGCGGAGGGCGGCGAGCAGCCGGTCCGCTACATCGGGGTGGACGGGCCGCGCTGGTTCCTGCGCGCGGTGATCAGCGGTAAGGCCGCCGACGACGCCGGGGCCGCCGAGACGCTGGAGGGTGTCGTCAGGGACATGGTCGTGGTACGCGGCGACGAGCCCATGGCTCCCAAGGAGGCGATCGAGCTCCGGCTGCCGCCCGAGGCCAAGCAGGCCGCGGAGCAGCAGGCCGCCGGGGGAGAGGTGCCCGATCTCAAGCCGTTCGAGCGGGGGCCGGAGATCGCCGAGATTCGCTGACGGGCCGGATCGCGTACGCTGGTTCGACTCGGGTGTGAAGGAGAGGTCCGTGGGTTCTCAGGAGCCGCACAAACAGGGCGGTCTGCGGGGATTCTTCCGTCGGTTGACCGCCGGTCAGGACGAACTGGAGGCCGACGAGCTCCAGCAGGACCTCGATCGTCACGGTGCCACGCCCATCGTCTCCTGCGGTATGCGCCGTCGCTCCTGCGTCACCGGCACCCTGCGGACGGTGACGCTGCGTCCTCGCGGAGGCGCTCCGGCACTGGAGGCCGAGCTTTACGATGGTTCCGATGTGATTGACCTGATATGGCTGGGCCGCAGGAAGATCGCCGGTATCGAGCCAGGGCGCCTGGTGCTGGCGGAAGGGCTCGTCAGCGTGCAGGATGGCCGCAAAGTCATGTTCAATCCGAGATACGAGCTGCGCCCAGCGGGCGGTGCGTGAGTGATTGACGATCCCAAGACGGTGAGCGAGAAGATGACCACCACCGGTGAGACCGCCGCGCACGACACGGTCGAGGCCGCGATCCGCAGCCAGCTTGCCAAGGCCTTCGGCGGAGTGCGAGGCGTGATCGAGGCCGCCGTGCCCACCATCGCCTTCACCGTCATGTGGATCACCACCTCGGAGCTGAGGCCGTCACTGACCGTGAGCATCTCGGCCGCGGTGCTGCTGCTCGTGGTGCGGCTGGTGCAACGCTCGACGCCGCAGTTCGTGATCAACAGCTTGATCGGCATCGGCATCGGCGCCTTCTTCGCCTCCCGTACCGGCCAGGCGGAGGACGTCTTCCTGCCGGGCATCCTCTACAACGCCGGATACTCCGTGGTCATGCTGCTGTCGATCATCACCCGGTGGCCGGTCGTGGGCTTTCTCATCGGATCCGTCACCGGCGACCCGACCGCGTGGCGCGCGGATCCGGCCGTGGTGAAGTTGTGCATCAGGCTCACCTGGCTGCTGATGATCCCATGCGTGATCCGGGTGGCGGTGCAGCTCCCCGTCTATCTGATCGGCAGGGACGACGCGGTCGCCCAGCTGGGCATCCTCAAGATCGCGATGGGCTGGCCGCTCCAGGTCGCGGCGCTCGCGGCCATGGTGTGGCTCCTCGCCCGCGGCAGGACCCCGGTGCGGCCCGCGGCCTCCTGACCGCCACGCCGGCCTTCGCCTTCGCCTTCGCGAAGAGCTTCTCGGTCCGCCGGGCGGCGACCCGTCCGGTCCCCAGGAGGTCACACACGGCTTCCCGGCGCCGATCCCCCGGCACGCGGTGCGGGAGGACCGGCTCGCCCGGTGCGCGGGAGCGCGGGTTCAGCGGGGCGTGCGGTGCGGGGACAGGAGCTCGGCCAGCTCCTCCTCGACCTCCTGGCTGGCCACGAACATCAGCTCGTCGCCGGCCTCCAGCGGGTCGTCGGCGGTGGGCACCAGCACCCGGCCCTCGCGCAGGATCGCGACCAGGGCGGTGTCGTTGGGCCACGGAACCGAGCCGGCGCGCTGGCCGACGACCGGCGCGTCCTCGGGCAGGGTGAGCTCGACCAGGTTGGCCTGGCCCTGGCGGAAGGTCATCAGCCGCACCAGGTCGCCGACGCTCACCGCCTCCTCGACCAGCGCGCTCAGCAGGCGCGGGGTCGAGACGGCCACGTCGACGCCCCACGACTCGTTGAACAGCCACTCGTTCTTGGGGTGGTTGATCCTGGCGACCACGCGAGGCACGCCGTACTCGGTCTTGGCGAGCAGGGACACCACCAGGTTGACCTTGTCGTCACCGCTGGCGGCGATGACCACGTGGCAGTCGGCGAGGCCCGCCTCGTCCAGCGAGGAGATCTCGCAGGCGTCGGCGAGCAGCCACTCCGCCCGCGGCACGGTATCGATCTTGATGGCCTTGGGGTCGATGTCGACGAGCAGGACCTCGTGGCCGTTCTCCAGGAGCTCGGCGGCGATCGACCGGCCGACCGCCCCCGCGCCGGCGATGGTGACGCGCATCAGTGCTCCTTCTCCGGCGCTCCGGACAACACCTTGTTGATGCGGTCCATGTCGGCCTCGACCGCCATGACGTGCAGTATGTCGCCCTCCTGCACCACCGAGTCGTTCCTGGGCAGCAGGGTGTCGCCGATCCGGTTGACGAACGCCAGGCGGGTGCCCGCCGCCGCCTCCAGCTCCCTCGTCAGGGTGCCGATCCAGCCGGGGTGGTAGGCCACCTCCGCCAGTACCACGCGCCCGCTGGGGTCGCGCCAGAGCGGCTCGGCGCCCTCGGGCAGGACGCGGCGCAGGATCTGGTCGGCGGTCCAGCGGACCGTGGCCACGGTGGGGATGCCCAGCCGCTGGTAGACCTCGGCGCGCCGGGAGTCGTAGATCCTGGCCACGACGTTGTCCACGCCGAACGTCTCGCGGGCGACCCTGGCGGAGATGATGTTGGAGTTGTCTCCGCTGCTCACCGCCACGTAGGCTGCCGCGGCCTCGATGCCCGCCTCCTCCAGGACGTCCCTGTCGAAGCCGACCCCGGTCACCCGGCGACCCCTGAACCCCGCCCGCAGGCGGCGGAACGCCTGCGGGTCATGGTCGATGATCGCGACCGAGTGGCCGCTGTCCTCAAGAATGTGCGCCAGGGTCGAACCGACCCGCCCACACCCCATGATCACGATATGCATGCTCCCCCGCCGGTCGCTGTGAGGCGGATCTTGTTCCCGATGTATTCAGCCAGTATGGACCGCCCCGGGAGTGCCGCGTGAGTGGGGCCGAGTAATAACGGCTAGCATCTGCAGACGTGTCGAAGGTGACGGACCTTGTCAAACGCCTTTTCATCGGGCGGGCGCTGCGCAGCACGCAGCTACACGAGCAACTGCTCCCCAAGCGCATCGCGCTACCCGTTTTCGCGAGTGACGCCCTCTCCTCCGTCGCGTACGCCCCGCAGGAGATCCTGGTCATCCTCTCCCTCGCGGGACTCTCCTTCTACCACTTCAGCCCCTGGGTGGCCGTCGCCGTCGTCGTGGTGATGCTCACCGTCGTGGCGTCGTACCGGCAGAACGTGCACGCCTACCCCAGCGGGGGTGGCGACTACGAGGTCGCCACCGTCAACCTCGGCCCGAACGCCGGTCTCACCGTCGCCAGCGCCCTGATGGTCGACTACGTGCTCACCGTCGCGGTCTCGGTCGCCAACGGCGTCGACTACGTGGGCGCCACCATCCCGTACGTCGCCGAGCACAAGACGCTGGTCGCGATCGTCATCGTCGTGCTGCTGACCGTGGTCAACCTGCGCGGTATCCGCGAGTCGGGCGCGGCCTTCGCGATCCCCACCTACACCTTCATGTTCGCGGTCCTCGGCCTGATCGCGTGGGGCGGATTCCGGGTGCTGATCCTCGGTGACGAGCTGCACGCGCCCACCTCCGGGTACGAGATCATCGCCGAGCAGACGAACCTCACCTCCTTCGCGGCGGCCTTCCTGATCCTGCGCGCGTTCTCCTCCGGCTGTGCCGCCCTCACCGGCGTCGAGGCGATCAGTAACGGCGTGCCCGCCTTCCGCAAGCCCAAGAGCAGGAACGCCGCGAACACCCTGCTGATGATGGGCCTGATCTCGGTGACGATGTTCGTCGGCATCATCACCCTCGCGCTCGCCTCGGGCGTCAAGGTCGCCGACCCCGCCGTCGCCTACCGCGACATCCTCATCGACGGCAGGCCCGCCGGGCCCGACTACTACCAGCAGCCGATCATCGCCCAGGTGGCGGACGCGGTCTTCGGGAACGGCTCACTCCCCTTCTTCTTCATCGCCGCCGTCACCGCGCTGATCCTGTTCCTCGCCGCCAACACCGCCTTCAACGGTTTTCCGGTGCTCGGCTCGATCCTGGCCCAGGACCGCTACCTGCCCCGCCAGCTGCACACCAGGGGCGACCGGCTCGCCTTCTCCAACGGCATCGTGATCCTCGCCGCCGGGGCCTGCCTGCTGCTGTGGGGCTTCGACGCCGACGTCAGCCGCCTGCTCAACCTCTACATCGTGGGCGTCTTCGTGTCGTTCACGCTGAGCCAGATCGGCATGGTCAGGCACTGGAGCAGGCATCTGAGAACCGAGACCGACCCCAGGGTCCGCCACCAGATGCACCGCTCGCGGACGATCAACTTCTTCGGCGGCGTGATGACCGGCCTGGTGCTGGTGGTGGTGCTGGTCACCAAGTTCACCCACGGGGCCTGGATCGTCTGCGTGGCCATGCCGGTGCTCTTCCTGATGATGAAGGGCATCCACCGCCACTACGAGAACGTGGCGGCCGAACTCGCCGTCGCCGAGGACTCCCAGGTGGACGAGACGATGCTGCCCGCGCGCAACCACGTCATCGTCCTGGTCTCCAAGATCCACAAGCCGACCCTGCGTGCTCTCGCCTACGCCCGCGCCACCCGTCCCTCCACCCTGGAGGCGATCACCGTGGGCGTGGAGGGACCGGAGGCCAGGGCGCTGCAGGAGGAGTGGGAGCGGCGCGGCATCCCGGTGCCGCTGAAGATGCTCGACTCGCCCTACCGCGAGATCACCAGGCCGATCCTGGAGTACGTCAAGTCGCTGCGCCGCCGTTCCCCCCGGGACGTGGTGAGCGTCTACATTCCCGAATACGTCGTCGGCCACTGGTGGGAGCACCTCCTGCACAACCAGAGCGCGCTGCGCCTGAAGGGCCGCCTGCTGTTCCAGCCAGGCGTGATGGTGATCAGCGTGCCCTGGCAGCTGCACTCCTCCGACCGGCTCAAGGGCCGCCCCGAGCCCCTCGCGCCGGGCGCCGTACGCCGTCCACCCCAGGAGGCGGCGCGAGACGAGGACGTCAAGGCATAACCTTTCGTAGGTGCTCCTGACGCGAGGAGGCTCGACCGACGACGATTTACTCTTGGGGGCGACGGCCATGGCGATCGAACTGACGGTGGGACCGGTTGCGCACGGTGGCTGGTGCGTCGCCCGCCATGACGGACGGGTCGTCTTCGTGCGGCACGCGCTGCCCGGCGAGCGCGTCGTCGCCGAGATCACCGAGGAGACCTCCCGGTTCCTGCGGGCCGACGCGGTCGAGATCCTGGAGCCCTCCACCGACCGGGTGACCCCGCCGTGCCCGTTCGCGGGCCCCGGCCGCTGTGGCGGCTGCGACTGGCAGCACGCCTCCCTCGACGCCCAGCGCCGGCTGAAGGCCGATGTGGTGGCCGAGCAGCTCAAGCGGCTGGCCTCGATCGACTGGAAGGGCATCGTCGAGGAGGTCCCCGGAGCCCCCGACGGGCTCGGCTGGCGCACCCGCGTCCAGTTCGCCGTCGAGCGGGACGGGAGCCTGGGCCTGCGCCGCCACCGCTCCCACGACATCGAGCCGGTGGACGCCTGCCTGATCGCCCACCCCGAGGTGGAGAACGTCGGCGCCGAGGTGATGAACTGGCGCAACGCCTCATCGGTGGAGGTCATCGCCTCCAGCGCCGGTGACCAGGCGGTCGTGGTCGCCCCCAAGCCCAGGCGCACGGTGGCGATCCCCGACCTCGACACGAGCGTGGCCGTCTTCGTCGACGAGGGCAAGGGCCGCAGCCGCGTCGTCCACGGCCGCAACCATCTCGTCGAGCGGGTCGCCGGCCGAGACTTCCAGGTCACCGGCAGCGGTTTCTGGCAGGTGCACCCCGGTGCCGCGGCCACCCTCCTCGACGCCGTCATGGAGTTCGCCGCCCCGCGCCCCGGCGAGTGGGCCCTCGACCTCTACTGCGGCGTCGGCCTGTTCGCCGCGGGGCTGGCCGAGGCGGTCGGTCCCGAGGGAGCCGTGTTCGGCGTCGAGTCCGAGTCCGTGGCGGTCCGCGACGCGGAACGAAACCTCCGCGACCTGCCCCAGGCCCGTTTCGCCAGGGGACGCGTGGAGAACGCCCTCGACCGCTTCGGCATCGAGCGCGCGGACCTGGTCGTCGTCGACCCGCCCAGGGCGGGCCTGGGCCGCGACGTCGTCGAGAACGTGACCACCCTCCAGGCGACCCGGATCGTGTACGTCTCCTGCGACCCGGCCACCCTCGCCCGCGACCTGGCCTGGTTCGCCGAACGAGGCTACCGCCTCGCCGACCTGCGGGCCTTCGACGCCTTCCCGATGACGCATCACGTGGAGTGTGTGGCGCTGCTGGTCAGCGAGTCGATCTAGGCTCTGCCCCGCGGCGATGCGCCAGGCCATACCGCCGGCGGTCGCAGGGCTTCGCCGGAACGGTCTCCGGCGAAGCCCGTGATGGGAGTTTCGGTTCCGCTCTGATCGATCAGGGCGTCTCAGATCATCAGCATCGGTTGGCCACGCAGAGCGGCAGGCCCCCCGGCGGCGGCGGTTGGGGGTCGTTCGGCATGGGGCTGGTCATGCCGGTCATGCCGGCGCCGTTGTTGAACCAGGCCTTCACTCCGCCCCGGCTGTCGTGGACGAGGTAGTCGGCCCGGCGATCACCGTTGATCTCGGCCAGGCCGATGTTCGCGCGGGCCACGCCGACGCCGGAGGCGACCTCGCCGGCCGACAGCCAGGCCGACCCGGATCCGCCCCGGTTGTTGATCCACGCGCGGATCTGGCCGTGGTCGCCGAGGACCAGGTAGTCGTCACGGCGGTCGCCGTTGACGTCGGCGAAGGTCACCGTGGGACCGGTCGCGCCGACGCCGGAGGCGGCCTCGCCCTGACTGACCCAGGAGACGGCATCGCGGGTGCCGGTGTTGCGCCAGAGCCGGACCCTGCCCTGGTCGTCGACCACGAGGTAGTCGTCTCGGTTGTCGCCGTCGATGTCGGCGAACCTGATCTGGTCGCGGGGGGCCGAGCCCGAGGCGAGCCGGCCCTTGCTCGTCCAGGCGACGGCATCACCGGTGCCGCTGTTGAACCAGGCATCGACCTGGCCCTGGTCGCCGACCACGAGGTAGTCGTCGCGGTTGTCGCCGTTCAGGTCGGCGAAGCGGATGTGGTCGCGCGGACCCGATCCGGATGCGACCACGCCGCGGAAGTTCCAGCCGACGCGATCGGCCTCCCGGACGTTCAGCCAGGCCTCCACCCTGCCGTTGTCCTTCACCAGAAGGTAGTCGTCGCGGCCGTCGCCGTTCAGGTCGGCGAACCTGACCTCCTGGCGGGGCGCGTCGGTGGAGGCGATCTGGCCCTGGTAGTCCCACGGGTCGGCACGGCCCCAGCGTTCGTTCAGCCAGGCCGCGACCTCGCCTGCGGCGTTGACGGTCAGGTAGTCGTCGCGGCCGTTCCCGTCGATGTCCGCAATGACCACATCGTCGCGGGAGGCGCCCACGCCACCGACGACGGCGCCCTGGTAGATCCACGGCCGGTTACCGCCGACGTTGTTCAGCCAGGCCTTGGTATAGCCCGTGTCGTCGAACACCAGGTAGTCATCGCGGCCGTCACCGTCGAAGTCGTGGAATCGTACCTGGTCACGGGTGGCGCCGACGCCCGAGGCGATCTCGCCCTGGTACGACCACGCCACGCCGCCGCCGGTGAACTGGTTCAGCCAGGCGCGCACCCGGCCCTGGTCGTCGACCACCAGGTAGTCATCGCGGCCGTCGACGTCGACGTCGGCGAACCGCACCTGGTCACGCGTCGCGCCGACATCCGTGGCGACCATGCCCTGAGCCACCCAGCTGACGGCGTTACCGGTGCCGGCGTTGCGCCACATCGAGACCTGGCCCCGGTCGCCGACCGAGAGGTAGTCGTCGCGGCCGTCGCCGTTCACGTCCGCGAATCGCACCTGCTGCCGGGGGGCCGCTCCGGTGGCGATCTCGCCGATGTAGTTCCAGCCGCCGCCCTGACCGGCGCGGTTGTTGAGCCAGGCCTTGACCTGGCCCTGCTCGCCGACCAGGAGGTAGTCGTCGCGGCCGTCGCCGTTCAGGTCGGCGAAGCGGACCTGCGCACGGCTCGCGTCGGGAACCGAGGCGATCTTGCCGACGTAGTTCCAGCCCGCGGGAGCGGGGCCCGTGGGGGGCGGTGGCGGCGGGTTGGCCGGTGCCGGGGTGCACGGCCGGTTGTCGCCGGGGAGCGCGGGCATGATCAGGCCCTCGTTCATCGCGGATTTGATCGCGTTGTGGTAGGCGTTGGCCATCTTGCGGTAGCCGTCGTTGTTGGGGTGCAGCGAGTCGGCCAGGTCGGCCGTGGTGACCCCGAGAGCGCCGTTGTTGACCAGACGGACGCGTTTGCCCTCGGCGCGGAGGAGGTTGACGATGTTCGGCAGCCTGGCGTTGTACCTCGCGATCAGCGTGTTGTCCCACTCGTCCTTCGCCGGTACGAGGCTGGAGACGAGGACCGTGGTGAGCGGCGCGATGTCCGTGATCCTGTCGACCATCCTGCTGAGGCGGATGTGGGCCGTTTCGGGCTCCTCGTCGTTCGCCAGGTCGTTGGTCCCGATGTGCAACACGACGACGTTGGGCCGGTAACGGGCGATCACGCACTCGGACGCGAGGCTGTCGAGCCGGCTGATCCGCCAGCTGGGATGGCCTTCGTGGTCGGTGTCGGGGATGTTGCCGTGCCCGGAGTCCACGGAGCCGACGAAGTCGATTGCGTTCGCGTCGTCCTGTAACAGGTCCCACAGGCGGCCTCGATAGCCGACGCCGCCAGGGGTCCCACCGACGCCGTGGGTGATGGAGTCGCCCAGCGGCATCACCCGCAGGAGCCCGGGGGCCGCGCCGCGCCGCGCGGCGGCGAGCTCGATCGCATCCATGTACCGGGGGACGTTGTGTTGAATGGTTCCGCCCACGTTTTCCATGGTCAGGCCGATATTGCCCGCCCACCACCAGGACTTTACCTTGCTGCCGGCATCCCGCACATTTCGCGCCATGTTCGAGAACCACTGCGCTCCGGAGGCGTTGAGGCCGGGCGCGAAGTAGCCCTCCCATACAGCCGCGGCCGCGCCCAGGACGAAAGAGTTGATGAGGAGGTTCCACCAGGCGTCCGGATCGGGGTTGTCCTCGAAGGCGATCGTGAGTGCCCCTCTGGCGAAAACCGAAAAGAACGTCGCTATCCCTGAGCATGCCGCGCTGGCGAGAGGCGCCAGCGGACCCGATTCGGGAAGGAAGAACAACGTGCAGGTAATGAGGATGGAGAAGTAGACCGCCACACCGGCGATGGCGATGCCGAGGGCCCCCCACGGGGACACCTCGCTGAGCGCGATGTCACTCTCCAGCGTGAACGCGAGTTTGGAACCCCTCACCGCGATGGTTCCGTCGAAGTCGACCCAGCCGTCCAGTGTCGTAACCGGCAAGGCCCCCCTGTTGTTCAGCCATTCCTCTTTGATGGCGTCGCTGAGCAGGCCGTCGCGGTCGTTTATTGTGTCGATCCACTCGTCGATCTCGGTACGCTCGGCCCCCTGGGGGAGGTCGAATTCCATCGACACCGTGGTCGCGGCCTTCGCGGTGGGCTGGAAGCCCACCTGGAGCAGCAGTGACAGGGTGACCAGCAGGGTCGTCAGGACCCTGCCTCTTCCTCTTGGTCGGGTGAACATCCTGCCGCGGGATGCGGGCACGGTCCCTCCACCTGTTCATCCGCCGGCGGCTCGCCGAGCGGGTGGGTCGATCAAAGATGCTTGCCGGGATACTGGGCGGTCAGGGCCCGCGCCCGGCGCAGGGCGTGTGAGGCTCCGCTTCCGGTCACGTTGGTCGCGGATGCGGGGCGAGGCGCATCGACGACCGCGGCCCCGCCGGCGGTGGACGGGCGGAGACGACCTCCTTCCGCAGCCTCTCCATTTCTCTTGAACCCACACACAACCGTGACAAAAATGCCATTTGATGTACGCCAGGTGAATAATTTATTTTTTAGGGGGCGACAAAGAGCGTCAATGGCTGTGATCTCGCGCCGGGTCGCTGTTCGATCACACTTTGTGATCATGTTTCCGGCGTGTTGAAAGAGTGTGGCCGGACCGTTTCGGTCGCCAGAAGAAATGAATACCGAGATGGCGTGGGAATTCATTTAACGCGGTGAACGAGCCGTGCGTCCTTTGGGTGTGGCGACCATTGAACCGACGTCCTGCCACGCAATCCGTTCTCATCGCATGCGGGACATCGGAGCCGGCCTTTCGGTGATTCGCCGGAGCCGTGCAGGTCGACCGGCCTTCGGTGCGGGCATTGTGTTCATGCGAGGGCGAACTGTTGGACGGAGAATCGGCCCAGGCGAACGAACGCGGCCGAGGCGGGGTTTCACCCTTCGGGTGAGCCGGGGCGACGTGAATTCGATGTGGTCCCGATGATCCACCACGCGGAGTGTGTGGCGCTGCTGGTCGGCGAGTCGATCCAGGCTCTGACCGGCGGCGGTCTCACAGGTGTTCCGACGCGCCCGCGTCGTGGACCAGCAGGGCGATCTGGACCCGGTTGTTGAGATCCAGCCGGGTCAGGATCCGCGACACGTGCGTCTTCACCGTCGGCAGCGCCAGATGCAGCTCCCGCGCGATCTCGGCGTTGGAGCGGCCGCGTCCGACCGCGAGGGCCACCTGTCGCTCCCGTTCGGCCAGCAGCGCCAGCCGGGCACGGGCGGCGGCGGCCCGGTCGCCCTGCCCCGAGCCGTCCGCCACCTGCTCGATGAGCCGGCGGGTGACGGCGGGGGAGAGCACCGGATCTCCGGCGGACACCGTCCGGATGGCCGTCACGATGTCCTGCGGTGGGGTGTCCTTGAGGAGGAACCCGGCCGCGCCGGCGCGCAGTGCCCGCAGCACGTGCGCGTCGGTGTGGAAGGTGGTCAGGACCAGCACCTCCGGGGCGCCGGGCCCGGCCCGGAGCCTCTCGGTGGCGGCCAGCCCGTCGACGCCCGGCATCCGGATGTCCATCAGCACCAGGTCGGGACCGTGCGCGGCGACCAGGGCGGGCACCTCGGACCCGTCGGCGGCCTCCGCGACGATCTCGATGTCCGGGGCGCCACCCAGCATCAGGCGCAGCCCGGCCCGTACGATCGCGTCGTCGTCGACGAGCAGGACGCGGATCACCTCATTCCCCCTTCCCGCTCGCGGAACTCCGGTACGCGGGGGACGCGACGCCCGTCGTGGACCAGGGCAGCCAGGCGTGGACCAGGAACCCGCCGTCGGTGGGGCCGGCCGTCAGCTCGCCGCCCGCCAGCCTGGCCCGTTCGGCGAGCCCGATCAACCCCTGCCCGCCCGCGCTCCCGTCTCCGTCCGTGCTCCCTCCCTCGCCTCCGCCACAGATCGAAGCCGGTCCCGGTGGCGGCGCGTTGCGGACCTCCACCGTGAGCCGGCCGTCAGGGGACCCGCTCACCGCCACCGCCACCGCCGCGCCGGGCGCGTGCTTGCGCGCGTTGGTCAGCGCCTCCTGCACGATCCGGTACGCCGTGCGCCCCACCGCGGGCGGCGGTATCCGCCCGTCCGGCGGCCCGGTCAGCTCGATCCGGCCGCCCGTCGCCCGTGCCTCCGCCACCAGCCGGGCCAGGTCCGCGAGTTCCGGCTGCGGTCGCTCGCCCTCGTCCGGCCCGGCCCGCAGTATCCCGATCACCTCGCGCAGGTCGCGCAGGGCGAGGTGGGCGCTCTCCCGGATCACCCCGGCGGCCCGCGCGATCTCCTCCCGGGGCGCGCCCGGGTTGAACTCCAGCGCTCCGGCGTGCACGCTCAGCAGTGACAGCCGATGGCCGAGCACGTCGTGCATCTCGCGGGCGATCTCCTCCCGCGTCTCCCGCCGTGCCCATTCGGCCCGCAACTCCGCGTCCGCCTCGGCCAGCTCCGCGCGCTCTCGCAGCGAGGCGATCAGCTGCTGCCGGGACCGCCGGAACAGTCCCCACCCGATCGCCCCGGCGATCAGCGCGAAGTACGTCAGCGCCGATCCCGTACGTTCCCCGGACAGCTCCGCCACCTGCCACAGGAAGACGGGCAACGGTGCGAAGGCCAGCGCCGCCACCCACGCGGTGACCCGCCACGGACGGGTCGCGGCCACCGTGAACACCGCCACCATCGCCGGACCGGTCAGGTAGTGCGCCCAGGTGCCCGCCACCAGCAGCACCACCGCGAGCGGTACCGGCCATCTCCGCCGCAACAGCGTCGCGGCGCCCCCCAGCCCGCCGACCACCTGGTCGACGTCCCGCCACACGGGGTCGAGGGTCTCGGGGACCGGTATGGACTGCGAGCTGACGGCGGCGAAACAGGCGGCGAAGAGGAACAGCGCCACGTCGGTGACCCGGTCGCGGCGGGTGCGGTGGATGCGGCGCATACTCCAGGAATTTACGCGGCCTCCGGCCCGTGTCCCGGCGCCCGTGCCGCGACCGGATACTTAAGTACGACCGCAGGGCCCGCCGACGGCCATCCTTGGTCACCGCCCGGCCATCCTCGGCCCGATCCCGAGCCGGGCACCGCGCGCCTACCGTCGGGGTCATGACCTCCACCACCCCGCCGAAGCCCCCTCTGGCGGCACTGTCCGGCCTGATCTGCTTCGTCCTCGTCGTCGGCGGCGCGAGCGGCCTTCTGCACGAGTGGTTCGGCTGGATTCATCTCATGGGATTCGTTCGGTTCCTCGCCCCCGGCGGTTACGAGATCTACAGCTACGTCATCATGATCGTCCTCGGCCTCGCGGTGGGCGCGGCCGGTGACGCGGTCACCCGGCGAGGCCGCGGATGACCGCGCGAAGCGGGGAAACGACGGCCCCCGGCCCTCCGAGGCGGCTCGTCGCGCCCTCGGCGGGTGGGGTTTCCTGCCGGCCCGAAAATCCGGGTGGCTCAGAGGTCGCGCGAACCCCGGGGTAGAGCACCGCTCGAGAAACGGTCTAACCTAGGACGACGAGGGGAGTACTTCCCAAGAGCCGACCCGGTCAATACGGACGTTTCATAACGGCCCCGGGCGGCCGCCTGCGAAAACAGGCGAAGGAGACCTCGAACAGCCGAGCGCGCGTTCGAGGAGGGTCATGTCCGCTGAGACAGTCCTGTCGGTAGCCAGTCTTGAAACCATCGGTTCGCCGCAACTGTGGGCGATCACCGTAGCCGCCCTGATATTGCTGCTGGCCGTGGACTTCATGATCACCCGGCGCCCGCACGAGGTGCGGATGCGCGAGGCGGTGGGCTGGTCGGTCTTCTACCTGGTGCTGCCTCTGATCTTCGGCTTCTACGTGTGGGGGGCCTTCGGGTCCGGGGTGGCGGTGGAGTTCTTCACCGGATACGTGGTGGAGAAGTCGCTGTCGGTGGACAACCTGTTCGTGTTCATGCTGCTGCTGTCGGCCTTCGCGGTCCCGCCCGCGCTGGCCCAGCGGGTCCTGCTGTACGGCATCGTCGGGGCGCTGGTGCTGCGCGCGATCTTCATCGCGCTGGGGGCGGCCGTCCTGCAGAGCGGCACGTGGGCGTTCCTGCTCTTCGGCGGGATCCTGCTCTTCACCGCATGGAAGATCTTCAAGGACGCGCTGAGCGGGGAGGAGCACAAGGTCGACGTCTCCTCCATGCGCTCGGTGCGGCTGCTGCGGCGCTTCATGCCGGTCACCAACGACTACCACGGCTCCCACCTGGTTGTTCGCCAGGACGGCCGCCGGGCCCTGACTCCGCTGGCGTTGGCCATCGTGGCCGTCTTCGCCACCGACATCGTCTTCGCCGTCGACTCGGTGCCCGCCGTGTACGGCGTGACCGAGGACCCGTTCATCGTCTTCGCCACGAACGCCTTCGCCCTGATGGGCCTGCGGGCGCTCTACTTCGTGCTCCAGGGCGTCCTGGCGAAGCTGCGGCACCTGAACCACGGGCTCAGCATCATCCTGGCCTTCATCGGGATCAAGCTCGTCCTGCACTGGGCGCACGGTGTCTGGTCGTGGGTCCCGGAGATTCCCACCCCGCTCTCGCTGGGGGTCATCATCGGGGTCCTGGCCATCGTCACGATCACGAGCATGTACGCCAACCGCCGCGACCCGAAGCCCGTCCCCTCACCTGCCGAACGAGAACCCCAGCCGGGACCGAAACCCTAGGCGTACCGCCCGGTCCGTCTCCACGACGGCCACGCTCGAACCTCGGTTCGAGCGTGGCCGTCGCGGGTTTTTCGGGGACGGCGACCGTGTCTTCCCGTCCGCTCCGTTCTCTTGATTCACAGTTTGCGCCTCCTTGCCTGGTGGTCGCCGCTTCCTCGCGCGACACGCGTTTAGCGTGATCGTCAGGGATGGAGGACGGTGAACATGCGGCGCGACTGGTCCGTGCGGGCCCGGATGACGGTGCTGGCCGCTGTCCTGATGGCACTGATGTGCGCGACCTTCTGCGCGTTGATCCTGGTGGGCGCCCACCAGGACGCGACGGAGGACCGTGCCGACCGAATCCTTCGGGTGAAGCTGCGCGTGCTTCCTCTCCTCCTGAGCGACCGGCTGCCCCCGGTGCTCCCCGACCTGGGCATCGTGGCCCTCCAGGTGGTGGGCCCGACCGGCCGGGTCGTGGCGGCGAACTCCCGGATGACCGGCAAGCCGCGGATGGCCTCCTTCGTCCCCCCGGAGGAGTTCTCGCCGAAGGGCGGGGTCGTCTGCGGCACGCCGAACCCCGACGCGTGCGTGATCGTCGTGGGCCTGCGGGTCCACGCGCACGGAGGCCACTGGATCATCTACGGCGCCGAGCCCGTCGTCCCGCCGTACGTTCACCATTTCCTGCTCGCCGCGCTGCTGGGCGGATCCGCGCTGCTGGTCGGAGTCACGGCGGTCGGCACCTACCGCACGGTCGGCAAGACCCTCGCCCCCATCGAGGCGATGCGCACCGAGCTGGCCGAGATCACCTCGACCGACCTGGGCCGCCGAGTGCCGGTGCCCGAGCACCACGACGAGATCCGGCAGCTGGCCGAGATCGTGAACCAGACCCTGGATCGGCTGGAGGCGGCGCTTCAGCGGGAACGGCGTTTCGCCTACGACGCCTCCCACGATCTGCGCAGTCCCATCACCGCGATGCGCGCCCAGGTGGAGGAGGCGCTGCTGCATCAGGAGGAGGCCGACTGGCCCGCCACGGCGGACGCCCTCCTGGACAGCCTCCACCGGCTGCAGGCGATCGTCACCAACCTGCTCGAACTCGCCCGGGTCGACGCCGGCGGCGTCGACTTGGGGGAACGGGTGGACCTGAGTGAACTGGCCGATTTCGAACTCGCTCGCCGTGTCCGCCGGGCGAGGGTCGTGACCGACCCCCAACCGGACGTGGTGGTCACCGCGGACCGGCTCCAGCTCGCCCGGCTGATCGCCAACCTTCTGGACAACGCGGAGCGGCACGCCACCTCCACGGTCACGGTCTCGGTCCGCCGGGAGGGGGACGACGCCGTGCTGGAGGTCGGCGACGACGGGCCCGGGATCTCTCCCGACCAGCGGGAGTACGTGTTCCAGCGCTTCGCGCGGCTGGAGGCCGCCCGCAGCAAGGACCAGGGGGGCACCGGACTCGGCCTCGCGATCGCCAGAGGGATCGCCGAGCGCCACGGCGGGACGCTGACCATCGAGGACTCCGAACGCGGCGCGCGCTTCGTGGCCAGGATCCCCATCCGCGACCCCGAGGAGAGCGGGTAGCGGTCCCGGGGCACCGGTGATCCTTCGCCGCGCTCCGGGCAACGGCCCTTCGACGGTGTCACTCCGTTGGCCCGTGGGAGGACGGGTGTGGAGTCGCGAGCATCCCGCCAGGTGTGAGCAGGTGTGAGCAGGTGTGAGCGGTGCCGGTCGGCCGGTCATCGAAGGGATCTTCGGTGCCGCGCCCTCTCCGCGTACGGGAGACGCACGAGCATGCCCGCGATCATGCCCGCCGGCACCCCGGCGAGCACGCCGGAACCCATCCCCACGAGCACGCCGACGGCCACCCCCGTGACCAGCCGTGCGATCACGCCCGCGGCCAGGCAGAGGACCGGGTGCACGGCACGGGGGGTGGCCGCGGACGGAGACGCGGACGGAGACACGGTCGCGTGGGTGGGCGTGTCCACGACTACGCCTCGTCCGCCGGGCCGAGGCGCTCCTCCAGTCGTTCGAGCCTGAGCAGGACGGGGCGCAGCTCCTCGCGTACGGCCGCCGACAGGGCGCTCGCCGCGTCGGCGGGCAGGACCGGGGGAGTGACCGGGGGAGCGGTGGTGGCCCGGGTCTGTGCTCTCAGGTGGACGTATCCGGCGAGTGCGGCCGAGACCGCGTGGCGGGTCAGCCGGTGCTCGGCGCCCAGTTCCCGCAGGATGCGCCCGGCCGCACCGTCCGGTTCCGCGACCAGCCCGAGGAGCAGGTGCTCGCAGCCGACGTAGTTGTGGCCGAGCGAGGTGGCCTCGGTGACGGTCATCTCCAGGGCCGCCGCCGCGGGCCCGCCGAAGGTGAGGGTCTCGGAGGAGCCGGAGGAGGTGGTCTCGGCGACAGGGACCGGGGCGTCGCGGCCGAGCCGGTCCAGGCGCCGCCGCACCTCCTCGGGGTCGATCTCCAGGGCACCGAGAACCTGGAGCGCTAGATTGCCTCCTTCGGCGAGCATGCCGCCCAGCAGGTGCTCGGTGCCGACCTCCGTCGCGCCCAGTGCCCTCGCCTGCTCCACCGAGAGCTTCACCACCTCCCGGGCCCGCGGGGTGAAGTGGGTGAGGCGCGCCGTCAGGTCGTCGAGGCCGGAGGCGCCGAGCGCCGTCTCGCGGATGGCGGTCACCCGCCGTACCGCCTGTTCCAGAGCCCGCTGGCAGACGGCGGAGACCGGCACCCCCGCCTTCTTCACCGCCTCGGCCAGCTCGTCCGGCAGGTAGACATTGATCTTCGGCATCAGGTCGCCCCTTTGGGGTTAGAGAAGGGTTATAACCCATTCATAACCCCAAAGGAGGTGCCTGTCTAGCGCGTCGCGCCGATGAGGAACCTGGCGATGCCGGGGGAGAGGGCCGCGCCCCTGGCGGAGAGCCACGCCAGATGGTTGCGGCTGCTGAAGGCGGCGAGCCTGCGGGCCTCCAGCCGGGTGAGGTCGCCGGACCTGGCGAGCACGGGCGTGAGGGCGATCCGACGCCAGGCGGTGCTCTCGCCCAGGGAACGGGCTATCTGCGGATGCGCGGCACGGACGGCCGAGGCGATCGGGCGCAGGCGGCTCTCGGTGACCGGGGCGGTGCCGAGGGGTGCCAGGAGGTTGACGGCGGCGATCTCGGCGCCCGCCGACCGGGTGGCCCGGAGCATCTCCTGGTCGCCCGGGGACAGGCCCGCTCTCGTGATCGGGAGGGTGAAGCTCACGGTGAGGGAACGGCCCTCGCGGGCGGCCTCGCGCTGCAGGGCCGCGATCGCCCTGGCCCGCCGCAGCACGACGGCGTCATCCCCGGGGGCGGAGACCTCGAAGTCGATGTAGGCGGCACCGAAGACGCCGATCGCCCGGCGGTAGGCGGCGGTGAGCCTGGCCGGATCGGAGCAGGCCGCGGCGAGCTCGCGCCCCTCGGGGCCGCCGAAGGCGATGCCCGCGTTCCCGCCCGCGGCGCGCAGCGGGGCGAGCCGATCGGCGAGCGGGCCGCCGGCCCGCGCCCCGAGCCCTCCCCACCTGGGCACGCAGCCTTTCTGTCCGGCGGTGAGGTGGCCCAGCGTGAACCAGCGCACGTGGCCCCTCCGCACCTCCCTCGACAGGTTGAAACGCGGCCCGCGGGCCGCGTCCACGAAGGTCACGAAGCCCGACGGGCGGGCGACGGCAGGTGTGGCCGACGGTGTGGCCGTCGGCCGCGAGACCGGCCCCGAGGACGTCGCACTCGGCCCGGCCCGCCCGACGACGGCCCACTCGCCGTGCGCCCTGGAGGGCAGCAGCCAGACCGCGGCCCCGGTGCCCGCGGCGAGCGCGATCGAGGCGAGCACCACGAGGGGCCGGGGTGGAGTGCCGGGCTCGCGGGTCCTGCGGGTGCCGGGGCGTTCGGTCGCCACAGACATGTGATCCCCTCCTCGACGGCCAGGGGACGATCGCTGTGAGTCGTCGGCCCGCTACCCGTTGCGTCAGAGGCCAGAACGTTAGCAAGCGTTCCCGCCACGGCGCGGGCTTTCAACGGATGCCGTCCGGAGTGCCCGGATAATGGCTCTCATGAAGTTGAGGATCTTCACTGAACCGCAGCAGGGTGCCACCTACGACGAGTTGCTGGCGGTAGCGCTGGCCGCGGAGCGGCTGGGGTTCGACGCCTTCTTCCGCTCCGACCACTACATGCGGATCGGCCCCGGCGAGGCGGGGGCCGGCTCCACCGACGCCTGGACGACCCTGGCGGGCCTGGCCAGGGACACCTCCACGATCCGTCTCGGCACCATGGTCACGCCGGTCACCTTCCGGCTGCCGGGCCCGCTCGCGATCAGTGTGGCCCAGGTCGACCAGATGAGCCGCGGGCGGGTCGAGCTGGGCCTGGGCACCGGCTGGTACGACGCCGAGCACATCGCGTACGGCATCCCGTTCCCGCCGGTCGGCGAGCGGTTCGGGCGGTTCGAGGAGCAGTTGGAGATACTGGTCGGGCTCTGGACCACGCCGGTGGGCGAGACCTTCTCCTTCGAGGGCGCCCACTACAGGCTGGCCGACTCGCCCGCGCTGCCCAAGCCCGCGCAGAGCCCGAAGCCGCCGATCATCATCGGCGGCACCGGCGCCAGGCGCACCCCACGTCTGGTCGCCCGGTTCGCCGACGAGTACAACGTGCCGTTCCGCACTCCCGAGGACACCTCGGAGGCCTTCGACCGGGTCAGGAAGGCTTGTGAGGCGGAGGGCAGGGAGCCGGTGCTCCTGTCCGTGGCGCAGACCGTCTGCGTCGGCTCCGACGACGCGGAGATCGAACGGCGGGCCGCGGCGACCGGGCAGGACCTCGCCGCGCTGCGGGCGGCGGGCCTGGCGGGCACCCCCGCCGAGGTCATCGAGAAGATCGGCCGGTTCGCCGAGCTGGGCGCCGAGCGGATCTACCTGCAGGTGCTGGACCTGGACGATCTCGACCACCTTGAGCTCATCGCGGACGAGATCCTGTTCCGCGTGTAGGTCACCGGCCTTCGCGTCGTCCACGTCCACGTCACCGCCCGTGGACGGGGTCCGTCCCTTCCCGGCCCCTCCTGTCGCCAGAGGTCACCGCGTCACCGGCGGACCGAACCGGAGCGGGGCGGGGCACGGGCTCACGGGAGATGAGGGGCGCGTCGTTCACGGGCGGGTCGGCCGCGGACCGGCCCGCCGTTAACCGATGGCCGTCCAGGAGGGCGTGCGGCACACTGGGCCGGGTGTTACTGACGATCTCCACCACCGTGCGGCCCGCCACGGACCTCGGCTTCCTGCTGCACAAGCATCCCGGCCGGGTCCAGGAGTTCGGGCAGTCGTACGGCGTGGCACGTGTCCTCTACCCCGAGGCGGGCGAGGAGCGTTGCACGGCGGCGCTGATGCTCGACGTCGACCCGATCCGCCTGGTGCGCTCGCGCGACCGCGCCACGCCCGACTACACGCTGGGCCAGTACGTCAACGACCGGCCCTACGCCGCCTCGTCGCTGCTCGCCGTGGCGCTGGCCGACGTGTTCCGCACGGCGCGCACCGGGCGCTGTGCGAGCCGTCCCGAGCTGGCCGCCGGGCCGATCCCACTGGAGATCACCTTGCCCGTGCTGCCGTGCAGGGGCGGTCCCGGGCTCGCGCACCGGTTGTTCGAGCCGCTGGGCTGGCGGGTCGAGGCGACCGCGCTCCCGCTCGACGAGGAGTTTCCCGAGTGGGGCGACTCGCGCTACGTGCGGCTGGTGCTGCGCGGTGAGGTCCGCCTGGCCGACGCGCTCAACCAGCTCTACGTGCTGCTTCCCGTGCTCGACGACGCCAAGCACTACTGGGTGGCCCCCGACGAGGTGGACAAGCTGATCAGGGCGGGCGGGTCGTGGCTGGCCTCCCACCCCGACCGCGGTCTGATCACCCGCCGCTACCTCGGCCGCCGCTGGGCCCTCACCCGTACGGCCTTCGCCCGCCTCGCCGAGATCGGCGACGACGTGGAGGAGGACCTCGAACCCCCGGTCGAGGAGGACCCCGCGGCCGAGCTCGCCACAGAGGATCACGCCGGGAAAGACGAGGAGGACGGGGAGGACGGGGAGGACACTGCCGCGGAGAGGGCCGCCGAGGAGGGCTCCGCTGCGGAGCGTTCCTCGGGGGAGGACCCCGCCGCGAAGGAGTACGCCGGGCGGAGCGGTCCCGCGCGTGGGGCCTCACAGGAAGGTTCCGCGCCCGCCGACGCCGTCAGGCGCCCGTTGAACACCCTGCGTCTGGAGGCCGTGCTCGCCACCCTGGAAAGGCTGGACGCGGGCACCGTCATCGATCTCGGCTGCGGTTCCGGCCGGCTGGTCGGGGCGCTGCTCGAACGGCCCCGCTTCACCAGGGTGACCGGGGTGGACGTGTCCTCCCGGGCGCTGGCGTTCGCGGCCAGGCGGTTGAAACTCGACCGGATGCCGGAGCGACGGCGAGAGCGGCTGGAACTGTTCCAGGGAGCGCTCACCTACACCGACGCCCGGTTCGCCGGATACGACGCCGCGGTGCTGATGGAGGTGGTCGAGCACGTCGATCCACCGCGTCTGGACGCGCTGGAGCGGGTGGTCTTCGGAGCGGCGCGGCCGGGGCACGTGATCGTCACGACCCCCAACGTCGAGCACAACGTCCGCTACGAGTCCCTGGACGGCATGCGCCACCCCGACCACCGCTTCGAATGGACTCGCGCCGAGTTCCGCGCGTGGGCGGCGAAGGTGTGCGGCGAGTACGGCTACCGCGTCGAGTTCCTGCCGATCGGCGACGACGACCCCGAGGTGGGCCCACCCACCCAGATGGCCCTGTTCGGCCTCGCGGGCGCGTCGGGCGGTTCCGGAGGCACGGAGGGTTCCGCGGGCACGGACGGGTTCGTGAGCGTCGGAGGCGCTGCGGGCCGTACGAGCGTGAGAGGTCCTGTGAGCGCGGGCAAGGATGGGCGCGCGGGCACGGGAGGCGCGGGAGACGCGGGAGGTGGAGATGACTGAGATCGCCGTACCGGAGATGTCGCTGGTCGTGCTCGTGGGGGTGTCCGGCAGCGGCAAGTCGACCTTCGCCGCCAGGCACTTCGCGCCGACCCAGGTGATCTCCTCCGACTTCTGCCGGGGTCTGGTCGCCGACGACGAGAACGACCAGGCCGCCACCCCCGACGCCTTCGACGTGCTCCACTACATCGTCGGCACCCGGCTGCGGCGCGGGCTGCTCACGGTCGTGGACGCCACGAACGTCCAGTGGGAGGCGCGCAAGCAGCTGGTCGAGCTCGCGAAGTCGCACAACGTGCTGGTCGACGCGATCGTCCTGGACGTGCCGGAGGAGCTGGCGGTCGCGCGCAACGAGACCAGGCCCGACAGGGACTTCGGGGCGCGCGTGGTCGTCAGGCAGCGCAAGGAGCTGCGCCGGTCCATGAGCAGGATCTCGCGCGACGGTTTCCGCCGGGTCCACGTGCTGCGCGGGGCCGAGGAGATCGAGGCCGCCACGGTCGTCACCGAGAAGGCGTGGACCGACAGGCGTGAGCTGACCGGCCCGTTCGACATCATCGGCGACGTGCACGGCTGCCGCGCCGAATTGGAGGCGCTGCTGCGCGACCTCGGCTGGAAGATCGACCCCGGTGGTGCGGGGGCCGTGCACCCCGAGGGCAGGACGGCGGTGTTCGTCGGCGACCTGGTGGACCGGGGGCCCGACTCGCCGGGCGTGCTCCGGCTGGTCATGGGCATGGTCGCGGCCGGGACCGCGCTGTGCGTGTCGGGCAACCACGAGCAGAAGCTGGCCCGCGCGCTCAACGGCCGCAAGGTCAGGGTGGCCCACGGCCTTCAGGAGTCGCTGGACCAGCTGGCCGCCGAGCCGGAGGAGTTCAGGCGCGAGGCGCTCGCCTTCATGGACGGGCTGATCAGCCACTACCAGCTCGACGGGGGCAGGCTCGTCGTCGCCCACGCCGGGCTCAAGGAGGCCTATCACGGCCGAGCCTCGGGCAGGGTCCGCTCCTTCGCGCTGTACGGCGACACCACCGGTGAGACCGACGAGTACGGCCTGCCGGTGCGCTACCCCTGGGCACGCGAGTACCGGGGCCTGGCCATGGTCGTCTACGGTCACACGCCGGTTCCCGAGCCCGAGTGGATCAACAACACGCTCTGCCTGGACACCGGGGTGGTCTTCGGCGGGCGGCTGACCGCGCTGCGCTACCCGGAGCGGGAGATCGTCTCGGTACCCGCCGAGCGTGTCTGGTACGAGCCGGTCAAACCGCTCACCGCCCCCGGCCACCGCGACCCCGGCCTGCTCTCCGTCGACGACGTGCGGGGCACCCACCACATCGAGGTGCGCCACGGCGGTGGCCGCGTCAAGATCCGGGAGGAGAACTCGGCCGCGGCCCTGGAGATCATGAGCCGGTTCGCGGTCGACCCGCGCTGGCTGGTCTACCTGCCGCCGACGATGGCGCCCCCGGAGACCTCCCGCCTGGACGGATACCTGGAGCACCCGGCCGAGGCGTTCGCCGAGTTCGCCGCGGCCGGGGTGACCCGGGTGGTGTGCGAGGAGAAGCACATGGGCTCGCGGGCGGTGGCCGTGCTGGCCGCCGACCCCGAGGTGGCGGCGGCGCGGTTCGGGATCACCGACGGCACCGCCGGAACGGTCTACACCCGTACGGGAAGGCCGTTCTTCGCCGACACCACCGAACTGGTCGACAGGCTCAGGCGGGTGTGCGCGCCGCTGATGGAGGAGCTGGGGTCGAACTGGCTCGCCCTCGACTGCGAGCTGCTGCCCTGGTCGGCCAAGGCCGAAGGGCTGATCCGCGGCCAGTACGCGTCGGTGGGTGCCGCGGCCCGTGCGGTGCTGCCCGAGGCGGTCACCGTGCTGGAAGCGGCGGCCGGGCGCGGTTTGGATGTGGGCGATCTGTTGGACCGCACCCGACGCCGTTCCAGCAACGCTGCCCGTTTCAGGCAGGCATATGCGCGTTACTGCTGGCCTGTCTCCGGGGTGGAGGACCTTCGCCTGGCACCGTTCCAGATCCTCGCCTGCGAGGGCCGGGCGACCGCGGTCCAGGAGCCGCACTCCTGGCACCTGGACCTGCTGTCCCGGCTCGACGACCCGCTGATCGCGCCCACCAGGCACGTGTTCGTGGATCCGACCTCGCCGGAGTCGATGGAGGCGGCCACGGCGTGGTGGTCGGCGCTGACCGCCGAGGGCGGCGAGGGGATGGTCGTCAAGCCGGTGGACCTACCGGACGGGCGCAGCCGGGTGCAACCCGGGATCAAGGTGCGCGGGCGGGAGTACCTGCGGATCATCTACGGTCCCGACTACACCGAGAGCCTGGACGTCCTGCGCCGCCGCTTCCTGGGCCGCAAGCGCTCGCTCGCCCTGCGCGAGCACGCGCTGGGGCTTGAGGCGCTCTCCCGGCTGGTCGAGGGGGAGCCGCTGTGGAGGGTGCACGAGGCGGTCTTCGCCGTCCTGGCGCTGGAGTCCGAACCGGTCGACCCCCGTCTTTGATCTCCCTGTCCGGGGTGAAGGCCGGAGTTCTCCCGTCACGGGTGAGCGGGGCGGGGGTGACGCTTCACGGACCGGGTACCCCCGAGGTCTCCCCGCCCCTGCCCCCCGCGTTCCGGTAGTCCTCCTCCTCCGGAGAAGGACGAAGCGCTCGGCTTTTCCGCCGGGGCGGGGGAGGAGATGGGTTAGGTTCGCATCGTGCCGTCCAGGAAACAGCGGGGTGCCCCGCCCGCGAGACGCCCGCCCTCCGAAGGGCGGGCCGTCGCGCGGCCGAGCCGTGCCGAGCTTGAGGCGGCGGGGGAGGCGACGATCGAGGACGTCCTCGGGCCTTCGCTGGAGGTGCTGTTCTGCGGGATCAATCCTGGCCTGTACTCCGCCGCCACCGGCCACCACTTCGCCCGGCCGGGCAATCGTTTCTGGCCCGCGCTGTACCGCTCGGGCTTCACCCCCAGGCTGCTGTCCCCGGCCGAGCAGGACCTGCTTCCCTCCTACGGGCTGGGCATCACCAACGTGGTGCGGCGGTCCTCCGCGCGGGCGGCGGAGCTGTCCGCCGAGGAGTTTCGCGCGGGCGGGGAGCGGCTGGCGAGGCTGGTCGCCGAGGTCCGGCCGAAGGTGCTGGCGGTGGCGGGGGTGACCGCCTACCGGCAGGCGTTCGGCGTTCCCAAGGCGGTGATCGGGCCGCAGGAGTCCCGGATCGGCGGCGCGGCGGTGTGGGTGCTGCCCAACCCGAGCGGTCTGAACGCGCACTGGACGCTGGACGGGATCGCGCAGGAGATGCGGCGGCTGCGGGAGTCTCTCACCTGACGGGCCGGAGCCCCTCGTACCGGTCGTTACGAGTCGAGACGTTTGGCTGGCTGCGCGGTGGCTTCTTCCTGTCGGGCTGTCGGGGCCCCTCGTACCGGTCGGTACGAGGGGCCCCGAGGAACGGCGGGCCGCCCGCTCGCCCGGAGCCGATCGGGGCAAGGGCGGAAGCGCCCGGGAGGAGATCAGAACGAGGCAGGGGGGCCGATCCGGTCGTGGCGCCTCCCGGAGCGTCCCCGTCCGCGGCGGAGCATTCCCAGCACGGCGATCACCAGCCAGGCGAGGAAGACGAACTTGAGCACCCCGAATCCACCGATCAGCACCCCGGCCACCAGCACCAGGAACATGAGGGGGAAGAGCGGAGGCCCGCCACGGTGGCCCAGGTGGTGGCCCATGCGGTGGTGGCTCCAGCCGGGGTGGTGACGGCGGCCCCCGTGCCGGGGAGGGCCCCAGGAGTGGGCATGCCCGCGGCGCCCGTCCGGCCCCCACGGCCCTCCGCCCGGCCCCCAGGGCGATCCGGGGCCCCAGGGGGCTCCCGCGCCCCAGGGACCCCGGGAGTTCTCGGGCTCCTCCTGCCGCCAGGCGTGCGGGCCGGGAAGGTCCGCGCTCACCCGGGCCAGCTCGCCGCCGGTCCGCGCGGCCAGGGTCAGTTCGAGGCGTTCGTCGAGCTCATCACGGGTCAGGCGGCCCTGTGCGTAGTGCTCGCGCAGGGCCTCCATCGCCACGTCGCGCTCGGCGTCTCCGATGCGGAGGTCGTCTCGGGGGATCATGGTCAGGTCACTCCTCGCCGGTGTCGCCGTCGGCCAAGATCTGGTAGAGCTTGCGGCGCGTCTCGATCAGGGTCTGCTTCGCCTGCCGGATCTGCGCGTCACTGCCGGTCTGCAGGATCTGGAGCATGGCGAACCCCGACTGGCGGGTGATGTCCATCAGCTCCCAGGTGCTGTCGTCGACCTCGGGCGTCATCTCCTCCCACGGGGCGCGCACCTCCTCGGAGTGCTCGGCCACGTAGGCGCGGCCGGCGTCGGTGAGGCTGAAGGTCTTGCGGCCCTCGTTCTCCTCGGCCAGGACCAGGCCCTCGTCGGTGAGCTGCTGCAGGGCCGGGTAGACCGCTCCGGGGCTCGGCTTCCAGCCGCCCTCGCTGCGCCGGTCGATCTCCTGGATGATCTGGTAGCCGTTGCGGGGGGACTCGGTGAGCAGGGCGAGGATCGCGGCGCGGACGTCGCCGCGCTTCGCCTTGCGTCCGCGTCCGAACGGCGGCCCGCCGCCGAAGGGCCCCCCGCCGAACGGGCCTCTGCCCCCCCTGCCGCCCCGGCCGAGGTCCCAGGGGAACCCGGGGCCGAAGGGGAAGGGGCCGCCGCGGTGGCCACGGTGCCGGTGCTCGTGCGGCCCGCCCTCGTGGTGTCCGTGGTGTGGCGTGCGGGGGCCGTGCTCCGGGCCGCCCTCGTGCCATCCGGCGGCCATCTGCCGCCATGCCTCCCTGGCCGCGCGCTTCATCTCGCGCCTGACCTCGTGGGATCCGAATCCGGCCCAGGGGCCGCCCATCGCGTTCGACGATGTCATGTCGTACCTCCGTACCGCGATCGTCTTTTGATCGCTCTCGATGCTTCAAAGATATATCGCGAACGTTCTGACGACAACCCCATGTCGCGAAATGGGGGATTTGTCCGATGGTTACACAGAGTAATTTTTGATTACTCTAAGTAGAAGTGAGGCAGATCACGTAATTCTTGCCGGATTCTGGAACAAGTCCTGAGACCTGCACGTTACAAAGGACGTGGACGGGATCCGTTCCGTACCGGAAGGGCTGGGGGGTGCTTTCGGTACGGAACGGTCCCGTCTGTCGTTTTCGCATGTCCGCACTTGATCGCGACCCTTCCGGGTGCGCGTTCCGCCCTCCGGTGAAGACTCCCCGGAGGGCTTCTCGCGCGAGACCCGCCTCATGGGAACGACCACTCCGCCGCGAGGCTTCCCGATCGCCGTTCCAGGCACTGTTCGCCCGTTCCATCCGTTCCCCATTCGTAGGAAGATGCGGATGGCGGTCATCTTTCGTGGAGGGGCGGAGAGATCGAAACGGGCCATCGTCGCCTTCGGGCGACCCTGGAGTCGACGGAAAACGATCAGTGTTCGCGTGCCGGGGCCGTTCCGCCCCTGCGACACGCCGATGGTGTGCGATGGCACGGTCCTCCATCTGGGGGAGGCTTTGACGTACAGTCTCCCAGGGTGATCTTGATGGGGGTGTTTGACCGATGATGGGGCATACGCATGCGCTGACGGGTGCGATCGCCTGGCTGGGGGTGGCGCCCGCGCTGGCCGCGCTGCCCTTGCTGACCGAGACGTCCAGGTTCATCGAGACCGGCGTCATGGTGAACGCGCTCAATCCGGCCGAATTCGTCGCCGGAGCCATCATCTGCGCCGGTGCCGCGATGCTGCCGGACCTCGACCATCCGAGCGCGACGATCGCGCAGACGTTCGGGCCGGTCACCTGGGGGCTGAGCAAGGCGGTCTCGTGGCTCGCCGGTGGCCATCGCAACGCCACCCACTCGCTGGTCTTCGCGATCGCCGCGGGTTTCGGCGCCCACTACCTGGCCAACACCTATCCGATCGGCCGCGACATCCTGGTGGTGCTGCTCATCGGCCTCGCGCTGCGGGCGATCGGCATCGGCATCCCGGGCAAGAAGTTCGCCTCGGCGATGCTCAACATCGGTATGACGGCCGGGCTGTTCGTGGTGTTCCGCAGCGACAACGTGGGATACGCCTGGCTGGGGCTGGCGGTCGCGATCGGATGTCTCACCCACGTCGTGGGTGACTGCTGTACGGAGAAGGGATGTCCGGTCCTCTGGCCGATGCGGCAGAAGTGGCTGCTGCCGTGGAAGATCGGCATCAAGACGGGGCGCGCCTTCGAGCAGAAGTTTCTCGCCCCGGTGCTTTCCGTCGTCGTTCTCGGGCTGCTGTACCTCCGGCTCGCTCCGCAGTGATCATACTGGGGGGTAATTTGATGTCGAGATACCCGGAGGGATATCTTGATGTCGAGACATTTGTCGCGGCCTGTCGGTGACCTGGAAGTTAGGCAGACCTAACAGTTCGGGGCACTCGGGCGGTGCGGCAGGATTCAAGCGCGCCCTATGTGCCGGCGCGCCAGACATCAGGTGATGAGGGAGGCGAACCGTGTCCGCGAACAGCTTTGGCAGCCGTGACACGCTCCGCGTCGGTGACGCGGAATACGAGATCTACCGGCTGGACGCCGTGGAGGGCTCGGGGCGTCTCCCGTACAGCCTGAAGATCCTTCTGGAGAACCTTCTCCGCACGGAGGACGGCGCGAACATCACCGCCGACCACATCCGCGCGATCGGCCAGTGGGACCCGAAGGCGAACCCGAACGTGGAGATCCAGTTCACGCCGGCCCGCGTGATCATGCAGGACTTCACCGGCGTCCCGTGCGTCGTCGACCTGGCCACCATGCGCGAGGCCGTCCGCGACCTGGGCGGCGACCCGGCCAGGATCAACCCGCTCGCCCCGGCCGAGATGGTCATCGACCACTCGGTCATCGTCGACTTCTTCGGCGGGGCCGACTCCTTCCAGCGCAACGTCGAACGGGAGTACGAGCGCAACCGCGAGCGCTACCAGTTCCTGCGCTGGGGCCAGACCGCCTTCGACGAGTTCAAGGTCGTCCCGCCGGGCACCGGCATCGTGCACCAGGTCAACATCGAGCACCTCGCCCGGGTCGTGATGACGCGAAGCGTCGAGATCGACGGCGAGACCGTGCTGGCCGCGTACCCCGACACCTGCGTCGGCACCGACTCCCACACCACCATGGAGAACGGCATCGGCGTCCTGGGCTGGGGCGTGGGCGGCATCGAGGCCGAGGCCGCGATGCTCGGCCAGCCGATCTCCATGCTCATCCCGCGCGTGGTCGGTTTCAAGCTGACCGGCAGGCTCCCCGCCGGAGCCACCGCCACCGACCTGGTCCTCACGATCACCGAGATGCTCCGCAAGCACGGTGTCGTCGGCAAGTTCGTGGAGTTCTACGGTGACGGGGTCTCCAGCGTGCCGCTGGCCAACCGGGCGACGATCGGCAACATGAGCCCCGAGTTCGGCTCGACCTGCGCGATCTTCCCGATCGACGGTCAGACGACCGAATACCTCACGCTGACCGGCCGCTCCGCCGAGCAGGTCGCCCTCGTCGAGGCCTACGCCAAGGCCCAGGGCATGTGGCTCGACCCCGAGGCCGCCGAGCCGGTCTTCTCCGAGTACATCGAGCTGGACCTGTCCACGGTCGTCCCGTCGATCGCCGGCCCCAAGCGCCCTCAGGACCGCATCGCGCTGTCGGACGCCAAGAGCGCCTGGCGCGCGGCCGTCAAGGACTACGTGTCGAGCGTCCAGGGCCCGCTCGACGAGGCGTCCGGCGAGTCGTTCCCCGCCTCCGACCCCCCGGCCGTCTCCCGCCAGGACAACGGCGACAAGCCGACCCCGGCCGGCCACGACGGCGACCGGCCGCACAAGGTGGTGCGGGTCACCCTCGCCGACGGCACCGACTTCGAGATCGACCACGGCGTGGTGACGATCGCCGCGATCACCAGCTGCACCAACACCTCCAACCCGTACGTCATGATGGGCGCCGCGCTGCTCGCCAGGAACGCGGTCGAGAAGGGCCTGACCCGCAAGCCGTGGGTCAAGACCTCCCTCGCCCCCGGCTCGCAGGTCGTCACCGGCTACTTCGAGCGCTCCGGCCTGCAGCCGTACCTCGACAAGATCGGTTTCAACCTGGTCGGCTACGGCTGCACCACCTGCATCGGCAACTCGGGCCCGCTGCAGGAGGAGATCTCCGCCGCGATCCAGGACAACGACCTCGCGGTCACCGCCGTGCTGTCGGGCAACCGCAACTTCGAGGGCCGGATCAACCCCGACGTCAAGATGAACTACCTGGCCTCGCCGCCGCTGGTCGTCGCCTACGCCCTCGCGGGCACCATGGACCTCGACCTGAACAACGAGCCGCTGGGTGTGGGCTCGGACGGTGAGCCGGTGTTCCTCGCCGACATCTGGCCCGCGCCCGAGGAGATCGCGGCGGTCGTCGCCTCCTCGATCGACCAGGAGATGTTCCTGCACGACTACGCCGACGTGTTCAAGGGCGACGAGACCTGGCGCTCGCTGCCGATCCCGACCGGCAACACCTTCGAGTGGGACCCGGACTCGACCTACGTCCGCAAGGCCCCCTACTTCGAGGGCATGCCTCCCAAGCCGGAGCCGGTGACCGACATCTCCGCCGCCCGGGTGCTCGCGAAGCTGGGCGACTCGGTCACCACCGACCACATCTCCCCGGCGGGCGCGATCAAGGTCGGCACCCCCGCCGCCGACTACCTGAAGGAACACGGCGTCGAGGTCAAGGACTTCAACTCCTACGGCTCGCGCCGCGGCAACCACGAGGTCATGATCCGCGGCACCTTCGCGAACATCCGGCTGAAGAACCTGCTGCTCGACGGCGTGGAGGGCGGCTACACCCGCGACTTCACCGCCCCGGGTGGTCCGCAGTCCTTCATCTACGACGCCTCGGCCAACTACCAGGCCGCGGGCATCCCGCTCGTCGTCCTCGCGGGCAAGGAGTACGGCTCGGGCTCCTCGCGCGACTGGGCGGCGAAGGGCACCGCCCTGCTCGGCGTTCGCGCCGTCATCGCGGAGTCCTACGAGCGCATCCACCGCTCCAACCTGATCGGCATGGGCGTGCTGCCGCTGCAGTTCCCCGAAGGGGAGACGGCGAGCTCGCTGGGCCTGACCGGTGAGGAGACCTTCGACGTCATCGGTGTCGAGGCACTCAACGAGGGTGGCGTCCCGCAGACCGTGACGGTGCGGGCCGACGACAAGGAGTTCCAGGCGATCGTGCGCATCGACACCCCCGGAGAGGCCGACTACTACCGGCACGGGGGCATCATGCAGTACGTCCTGCGCTCCCTGCTCGCCAAGAGCTGAGCAGGGGGGCGGGGCCGCACGCCGGCCCCGCCCGCTCGGGGGCACACCCCGGACGAGAACCGCTCGGCGGGACACCATCCCGCCGGGCGGTTCCGTGCTTTCAGAGCTTCCACCGCTGAGCGGGGCCGGTCACGCCGTTTCCGCGCTGAGCGCCCGCGCCACGGGACGGCGGGCAGCCAGGCGTGCGGGCAGGGCGGTGAGTGCCGCCGTCGCCAGGAGAGTCGCGAGTGTGGCACCGAGCAGCCAGGAGAAGGGGGGGTCCACCGCGTTCCCGGCGGCGAAGAGCGAGAGCAGGCCGATGCCCGCGGGGACGCCGACGACGGCACCGCCCAGCGCGGGCAGGAGCTGGGCGGTGGACAGCCCCGAGGCGACCTGGCCGGGGGTGGCGCCGAGCGCACGTGCGACGGCCATGTTCGCCCGGGCCTCCATGGCGGTGGTCCAGGTGAACGTGACGGTGTTCACGACGGTGAGGGCGATCACCAGGATGGTGACGGCGAGCATCAGCCGGCGGTCGTGCTCGCCGCGCAGGTTGGGCAGGATGGAGGAGCCGTCCAGACCGTAGCCTCTCTCCGGCTGGGCGTAGAGGGTCAGCAGGGCCACGATCGCGATCACCGTGGTGGCGGTGGAGCACGCCTGCAGCACGGCGCGACCCGGTCGGCGGGCGGTCAGCCGCAGCCCGAGCAGCAGCGGCGTGGGCAGCAGCGCGGACAGCGCGGTGAGCCAGGGGCGGTGACGGGGCTGGTGCGCGGTGGCGGACAGCGCCGTGACGGTCGCCGTGCGACTGGCCCGCAGCGTGGGACGCAGCGTGGACAACACCGCCACCGCCACGGCGAGGACGGTCGTCGCTGCGACGGTGGCGCCGCCGGGCCCGGCCACGTCGCCGATCCGGCCGGCGGTGGGGCCGGCGACGGCGGGCACGACCAGGCGGGCGATCACCAGCCCCAGCGCGTCGCCGGCCAGCGCCAGTGCCAGATACTCGGTGAACAGGACGGTGGCGATCAGACCAGGGGTGGCGCCCACGGCCTTGAGCAGCCCGGCCCGGCGCGTCTGCTCGACGGCGCGTCCCGCGGCCAGCGCCGCGACCCCGGTGACGGCCAGGAAACCGAGCAACCAGCTGCCGACGACCAGGATCGGCCGGCTGTTCCTGAGGACGACCATGTCGTGCTCGGCCGTGAACTGCCAGGAGTGGACGTTCACCCCGAGGGCGGCGACGCGGGAGGACTCCAGGAATGCCTCGGTGGCGGCCGGGTCGCGCAGCTTGAGGTCCAGGGCCGTGGTCACCGGGAGATCTTGGGACGACGCCAGGGCCCGGGCATCCGACCGGGTCATCCAGGCCAGGCCGCTGTAGTCGATGGGACCACCGTACGGGCCGATCTGCGCGGCCCCGGGGTAGATGGAGGTGGCCGCGGTGACGGCGATCCCGACGACGGGATACGACCGGCCGGCGATGACGACGCGGTCGCCGACGCCGACGCCCAGCGCGGTGGCGAAGCCGCGTTCGAGGACCGCGCCGCCGGAGCGTACCCACTGCCCCGAGGTCACCAGCGGCCGGTTGAGCGTGCCGGGCCTCTCGGCGAAGCCGTGCACCACCACCGGGGACGAGGTGGAGGAGCGCGCGGTGAGGGTGGCGTAGACGATGCGGTAGGGGCCGTGGTGGGCGACCACTTCGGGATCGTTCGCCAGCGAGGTCAGGGCCGAGGTCACGGCGGGGCCCGTGTCACCGGAGAGCGCCACCACGTCCGGCCCGGCGGTGGCCGCCCGGGTCTGTTCGTACAGCGCGTCGCTCGCGCCGCGCAGGGACAGGCCCAGGGCCATCGTGGCGGTGGCCACGGTGACCGCGAGCAGGAGCGTCAAGGCCTGGAGCCTGTGCCGGCGCACGTCGGCCGGCACCAGGCGCGCGACGAGCATGATGTGGCCCATGAGCTCAGCCCTCCAGCCCGATCAGCCCGCCGAGCCCGCGCGGGTGGGAGCCGGCCAGCCGGGTGTCGTCGACGAACATCCCGTCGCGCATCGAGATCAGCCGGTCCGCGGTGGCCGCGACCCGTTCGTCGTGCGTGACGACCACGAGGGTCTGTCCCCCGGCACGCAGATCTTCGAAGATCCTCAGCACATCGAGGGTCGCCGCGGTGTCGAGGTTGCCGGTCGGCTCGTCGGCCAGGACGACCAGCGGGTCGTTGACCAGCGCGCGGGCGACGGCGATCCGCTGGCGTTGACCGCCGGACAGTCGTGAGGGCAGGTGGCGGGCGCGGTCGGCGAGCCCGACCCGTTCCAGCAGCAGGCCCGCGCGCCGTCTGGCCTGGCGGCGCGAGCGCCCGGCCAGCAGCGCGGGCAGCTCCACGTTCTCGGCCGCCGACAGTTCCTCCACCAGGTGGAAGGCCTGGAAGACGAACCCCACCGACCGGCGCCGCATGCGCGCCAGAGCTCGCTCGTTCAGCGTGTCGATGCGCCGTCCGGCCACCCACACCTCTCCATCGGTAGGCCGCTCCAGGCCACCCAGCAGGTGCAGCAGGGTCGACTTCCCGCAGCCGCTGGGCCCCATGACGGCCAGTGTCTGTCCCTGCGGCACCTCCAGGTCGACCTCGTCCACCGCGCGGACCCGGCTCTGCCCCCGGCCATGCGTCTTCACCAGGGCGCAGGTCCGGACCGCGGCACTTGACACGTTCATCCACCCTCGATCTCGTCATCGGCCCTGGACCAGGCCCGTTCGCAGGCATCCAGCCAGCGCAGGTCCGCCTGCAACCGCAGCACGACCCCTTCCAGCAGCAGGCCGGCGCCCGACCCCGCCGGCTGGGCCAGCGCCGCCTGCTGCGCCTCACGCAAGCGGCGCAGCAGTTCACGGCGCTGCGCCGCCACCAGTTCCACCGGGTCGGCCAGCCGGGCAGCGGCGGCGGCGGCGAGCTTGAGATGAAACTCCGCCAGGTCTGGTTTCGGCCAGCCCACCTCGGCCAGCCAGGCGGCCACCCGTTGTTGCCCGTCCGGCGTCAACGCGTAGACCTTGCGCTCCGGCCGCTCGGGCAGGCCGTCCGTCCGCTCGCAGACAACGAGCCCCGCTCGCTCCAACCGGGCCAACGTCACATAGATCTGGCCACGGTTCATCGACTCGCCCAGCGGGCCAAGACTGCGTCGCAGTCGAGCGTGCAAGTGATATCCGTGCGCCGGCTCCTTGGCGAGCATCGCCAGCACTGCGTCCTGCATGTCACCCCTAACGGTTGGCTAATAGATAGCGGTTATCCATGCGGGGTGTCAAAACGGGCACCCGGCGATCTTCTGCACCGGTTCGCCGTCGGCTTCGGCCGAGAAATGAAGGGAAAGGCCGATCGGAGCAACGGGCGATCCTCGGCGACCGCGGACGAACAGGTGCACTCGCGGCTGTCACGCGTGAACCGTGGGGGCGTCCTCCGTCGCGGGCCGCGGCGCGACCCGGGGCCGGTTTGACGGCGACGATCGTGGTCAGGTGACATCTGGCCTGGCGGGTCGCACACGGTCCCGAGACGGTTAAGGGTGCGTTTCTGGATTGTTACCGGCCACAACAAACTTTACCTATGGAGGGTCTGGCGCTCCAGGCCAACGGCGGAATACGTTGCCGCAAACAACATTCAACGGAATGGTGAGCCGAGACCCGGCACAGCCGTACCCGCGAATTCGGCATGCCGCCCGTCCGTACCCCCCGTCTTTCTAAGAGAAGAAAGGACCCGTGCACCATGCGCAAGGGGATCCTCAGCCTTACCGCCGCCGCCGCGGCGATGACCCTCGGCCTCACCGCTTGCGGGAGCGACAGCCCCGACACCAGCGCCGCCCCTGCGGAGAGCACGGCACCCGCCGCCGAGGGGAAGGTCGGCGTCATCCTTCCTGACAGCAAGTCCTCGGCCCGCTGGGAGACCGCGGACCGCAAGTACCTGGAGGAGGCCTTCAAGGCCGCGGGTGTCGCCTACGACATCCAGAACGCCCAGGGCGACAAGACCCAGTTCCAGACCATCGCCGACCAGATGATCACCAACGGGGCCACGGTCCTGATGATCGTCAACCTTGACAGCGGCACCGGCAAGGCCGTGCTCGACAAGGCCAAGGCGCAGGGCGTGGCCACCATCGACTACGACCGCCTCACCCTCAACGGCGGCGCCCAGTACTACGTCAGCTTCGACAACACCAAGGTCGGCACCCTGCAGGGTGAGGGCCTGGTGAAGTGCCTGACCGACAAGAAGGCCGAGAAGCCGATCGTCGCCGAGCTCAACGGCTCGCCGACCGACAACAACGCCACGCTGTTCAAGAACGGCTACGACGGCGTGCTCAAGCCCAAGTACGACTCGGGCGACTACGTCAAGGGTCCCGACCAGTCGGTCCCCGACTGGGACAACGCCCAGGCGGGCACGATCTTCGAGCAGATGCTCACCGAGCAGCCGAAGATCGCCGGCGTCCTCGCCGCCAACGACGGTCTCGGCAACGCCGCCATCTCGGTACTCAAGAAGAACAACCTGAACGGCAAGGTCCCGGTCACCGGCCAGGACGCCACCGTGCAGGGCCTGCAGAACATCCTCGCCGGTGACCAGTGCATGACGGTCTACAAGGCGATCAAGAAGGAGGCCGACGCGGCGGCCGAGCTCGCCATCGGCCTGGCCAAGGGTGAGAAGCCCGCGGCGACCGGCTCGGTCAAGGACACCGAGAGCGGCGCCGACGTGCCCGCCGTCCTCCTCGACCCGCAGCCGATCTTCTTCGACAGTGTCAAGGACGTCGTCGCCGACGGCTTCGTGACCAAGGACGAGCTGTGCACCGGCGACTTCGCCGCCAAGTGCACCGAGGCCGGAATCCAGTAGGGCATGGAGGGTGCGGCCGGTCGTTCTCCGGCCGGCCGCACCTTCGCGCTCGACCGCGGCATCCCCCACCCTGTGACACCGAGAAGACACCGAAAAGACGCGGCAGGCGAAGCGTCTCCCGGCGACGGCGACAGGGCGGGGCGCCGCTCGCAGGCGCCCGACCCGCGCGAACTTCGCCGCGCGAAATGAACACAGGGAGCACAACCCCATGACCCCCGCACTGGAACTCCGCGGGATCGACAAGAGTTTCGGTCCCGTACAGGTCCTGCACGACGTCTCCCTCTCCGCGTACGCCGGAGAGGTGACCGCGCTGGTCGGCGACAACGGCGCAGGAAAGTCCACTCTCGTCAAGTGCGTCGGCGGCATCCACCCGATCGACTCCGGTGAGTACTTCTTCGACGGCAAGCCGATCCAGATCGGCAGCCCGCGCGACGCGGCCGAACTGGGCATCGAGATCGTCTACCAGGACCTCGCGCTCTGCGACAACCTCGACATCGTCCAGAACATGTTCCTCGGCCGCGAGCACAAGCGCGGCATCGTCCTCGACGAGGACACGATGGAGGAGATGGCGGCCAAGACCCTGGAGAGCCTGTCGGTCAGGACCGTCAAGTCCATCCGCCAGCTCGTCGCCAGCCTGTCCGGCGGCCAGCGTCAGACGGTGGCGATCGCCAAGGCCGTGCTGTGGAACAGCAAGGTCGTCATCCTCGACGAGCCGACCGCCGCCCTCGGCGTCGCCCAGACGGCGCAGGTGCTGGAACTGGTCCGGCGCCTGGCCGACCAGGGCCTGGCCGTCGTGCTCATCTCCCACAACATGAACGACGTCTTCGCCGTGTCCGACCGGATCGCCACCCTCTACCTCGGCCGGATGGCGGCCCAGGTCAAGACCTCGGACGTGACTCACGCGCAGGTCGTCGAACTGATCACCTCTGGCCGCAGCGGGGACCTCGGCCTCACCAACGGAGTCACCGTATGACCGCCACGATCTCGCAGAAGACCGTACCCGAGGCACCCTCGATCAGAAGCAACTTCCGCGGCTACGCCGAAAGGGTGCGCGGAGGCGACATGGGCGCGCTGCCCGCGGTGTTCGGCCTCGTGGTGCTCTGCACGGTCTTCGCCGTCCTGCGCCCCGCCTTCCTGACCGCGGGAAACTTCGCCAACCTGTTCACCCAGGGCGCCGCGGTCACCGTGATCGCCATGGGCCTGGTGTTCGTGCTGCTCCTCGGTGAGATCGACCTGTCGGCGGGCTTCGCCAGCGGGGTCTGCGCCGCGGTGCTCGCGATCATGCTCAGTAGCCAGGGGCTGCCCTGGTACGTGGCGGTGGGAGCGGCGATCCTCACCGGTGTGGTGATCGGCACCACGATCGGCTCCATCGTCGCGAAACTCGGCATCCCGTCGTTCGTGGTGACGCTCGCGGCCTTCCTCGCCTTCCAGGGACTGGTCCTGCTGCTCGTCAAGGGCGGCACCATCATCGCCATCCGCGACGAGACCATCCTCTCGATCGCGAACAAGAACCTGCCGCCCACGCTGGGCTGGATCCTGCTGGCCGTGGGCGTCGCCGCCTACGCCGGACTCCAGCTGGTGCGCTCCCAGAAGCGTGCAGCCCGAGGGCTGACCTCCGACCCGATCTCGCTGATCGCGGTGCGGGTCGGCGCCCTCGCTCTGCTCGGCGGCCTCGCGGTCTACTTCCTCAACATCGAGCGCAGCCGCAACGTCGCCGTCGTCTCCCTGGCGGGCATGCCGCTCGTGGTCCCCATCATCGTGGTCCTGCTGCTGGTCCTGACGTTCGTGCTCCGCCGCACGGCGTACGGCCGGCATCTGTACGCGGTCGGCGGTAACGCCGAGGCCGCGCGCCGGGCGGGTATCAACGTCGACCGGATGAAGATCAGCGCCTTCATGATCTGCTCTTCCATGGCCGCGGTCGGCGGCGTCATCGCCGCCTCGCGGGCCAGTTCCGTCGACCCCAACACCGGCGGCAGCAACGTGCTGCTCTACGCTGTCGGCGCAGCCGTCATCGGCGGCACCAGCCTGTTCGGCGGCAAGGGCCGGGTGCTGGACGCCATCCTCGGCGGCGCCGTGGTCGCGGTCATCGAGAACGGTATGGGCCTGATGGGTTACAGCTCCGGTGTGAAGTTCATGGTGACCGGCTCTGTCCTGTTGCTCGCCGCCGTGGTGGACGCCCTGTCTCGCAAGCGGGCGGCCGCCACCGGCCTAAGGTGACCAGCGACTCCGATTCACCGAAGGAACACCACGCCATGCGGGCAGGTCCCTCCCAAGAGGAGATCAGGCGTCACAACCTTGGGGCCCTGCTCCGGCACGTCCATCTGAGCGGGCCCACCTCGCGTGCGGAACTCACCAACCGGATGGGCCTCAACCGCAGCACCATCATGGCCCTCACCGCCGATCTGACCGCCGCCGGGCTGGTCAGGGAGGAGCTCCCCAGGGAGACGGGCAGGGCGGGACGTCCGTCCCTGGTGGTCCGCCCCGAGTCGGCGCGGGTCTACGTGTTCGCCTTCGACGTGGGCGTCGACCGGCTGGTCGCCGCCCGCGTCGGTCTGGGCGGCACCATTCTCGACCGTCGCGAGACGATACGGCGGCGCGGGGACTTCTCCCTTGAGGAGATCGTCGGTCCGCTCGCCGCCTTCGCCCGGCAGATGCATCGCAAAACACGGCCGGACACGGTGTGCGTCGGGGTGGCGGCGGCGTTCTCCGGGGGAGTGGGCCGCGGCGACGGGGTCGTCAGGTTCGGTCCCAACATGGTCACCGTGGAGGACGTGCCGTTCGCCGACGAGATGGCCCGCCGGCTCGCTCTCGGCCTGCCGGTCACCGTCGGCAACGACGCCAACCTCGCAGCCCTCGCCGAGCAGACCCGAGGCGTCGGTGTCGGCTGCCGCGACCTCGTATACCTCCACGGTGACGTCGGCATCGGCGGGGGAGTGATCGTCAACGGTCAGCTGCTCGGCGGTCACCTGGGCTTCGGCGGCGAGGTCGGACACATGATCGTCAACCCCGACAAGGGCCGCCTCTGCGGGTGCGGCTCGCACGGGTGCCTGGAGGCGGAGGTCGGAGAGCGTGCCTTCCTGGAGGCCGCCGGCCGCTTCGGCTCCCAGGTCGGCAGGGACGCCGTCCGCGCCGCGGTCGACGCCGCCGACCGCGGAGACGTCGTCGCGCAGGCGGCGCTGAGCCGCGTCGGCGACTGGCTCGGCCTGGGCGTCTCCAACCTCGTCAACCTGTTCAACCCCGACATGGTCGTCTTCGGGGGCACGCTCAGGGAGATCTATCTCGGCTCCGCCGCGCAGGTCCGCAGCCGCCTCGCCCTCGACGCCCTGCCTCCGTGCCGTGAGCAGCTGCGCCTGCGCACCTCGGCCCTCGGCGATGACGCCACTCTCGTCGGCGCCGCCGAACTGGCCTTCTCCCAGGTCCTCGCCGACCCCCTCGAAGTCCTCGCCCGCGCCGGTTCCTGACCCCACGCGGGTTTCCCTCTCCGAGCGAGATCGGCCGACGGACCCGTTGTACGGAAAACTGGCTGGTCAGGCGATGGAGCAGGGGGTGCCGTCGAGGGTGAAGGCGGTGGGTCTGTCGTTGGCGGTTCCGGTCAGGCTCGCCAGGAAGCCGAACTCGGCGCTGCCGCCGCCCGCGGCGAGGGTGCCGTTCCAGGAGGCGTTGGTGACGGTGACGGCCGCGCTGTTCTGGGCGTGGGTGCCGTTCCAGGACTGGGTGATCTTCTGGCCTCCTGCGAAGGTCCAGCCGACCTTCCAGCCACTGACCGGGGTGGTGCCCAGGTTGGTGATCTTCACGCCGCCCTGGAAGCCGCCCTGCCACTGGTTGACGACGGTGTAGGTGACACTGCAGGAGGCCGAGGGGGTCGGGGTGGGCGTGGGAGTCGGGGTGGGGGTCGGCGTGGGCGTGGGGTCGGTGCCGCCCGGCGGGATGACGACGGTGGTGATGGAGTTGGCAGGGAAGGTGCCGGTGAAGCCGTCCGCGCCCACGGGCTGGTCGGCGGCCCGCTGGATGGCCGTCAGGTCGGCGGCGCCGTAACGGTAGACCTGGGCGGTCGACGAGCCGGTGCGGCCGGCGATCGCGACGTCGCTGGTCAGCTCATCGCCGGTCTTGTTGACCACGACGAGGGTGAGCGCCTCGTCGGAAGCGCGCTCGGCGGCGTAGACGGCCAGTTTGCCCTGGTCGGCGCTGGCCGCCCTGACCGAGGTCTCTCCGAACGCGCCGCCCTCGCCGTCGTAGTTGCGGTACATCCGGAAGGCGTGCGCCACCGGTTGGGTGGGCTCGGGCGCCGTCCACAGCGTGGCCAGGTCGAGGCGCTCGCGGCCGAAGATGCCCAGGATGTCGGCCTGGGCCAGCGCGCCGTTGATGTGGCCGTAGGCGCCCCAGCTGTACTCGGTCATGGCGACCTTGGTGCCCGGGTAGTGCTGGGCGGCCAGCTCGCGCATCCGGGGGATCATCCGCACCGGTTGGTTGATCCAGCTCTCGTCGACGTAGGCCGGGTCCCACAGCTGCCGGGTGGAGCGCAGCCGACGCTCCTGGGTGGCGGCGTCACCGGCGTCCTGGTTGTGCACGCCGGCCTGCTGCGGGTAGATGTGGATGTCGAAGTAGTCGAGGATGCGCGTGCCGTGCTCCTGCTCGTAGGCCCTCATCTGCTGCAGGTACCACGGGCCCAGCTGGACGCCGCCGTGTGCCGCCCGGTCGGGCGGGTCGCTCCAGCAGCCCGTCCTGCTGCAGGTGTCCTGGTCGAGGCCGGAGTAGAAGATCGAGTTCAGGCCCCAGCCGACCGGGCCGAGGGTCTTGGCGCCCGGGTCGGCCTCCTTGATCGCGGCGGCGTACTCGTAGGTGCGGTCGCGCAGCTCGTCGTAGCCCAGTCCCGTGGGGCGCACGTCCCGGTGGGTGGAGTGCCACAGGTCGGGCTCGTTGTCGAGGTTGTAGTACTTCACCCCGCCGGTGGCGGCGGAGCCGTACCTGCCCTTGAGGTGGGCGATCCAGTCCTTGACGTACTGCGGGCCGACCTCGACGCTGGTGTCCTCCGGGTCGTTTCCGGTGATCGGCGTGCCGTCGGGCTTCTTGCCGTCGCCGCAGTCGGTGGCCCACGGGTCGACGGACTGCTGCTCGCCGTACTTGGTGACGCTGAACCCGCACGCCTTGGCCCGTTCCTTGGCCACCCAGCCCAGCAGCGGCACGGTGAGGATGCTCTGGGTGCCGGTCGCCCTGTTCCGTTCGACGAACCTGTCCGTATCCGAGCCGTCCGGCAGGTCGCCGGGGCTGGGGTTGTCGTTGGGGATGTTCTCGAAGTACCAGTCCGAGGCCCGGTTGGTGGTGTCGTTGCGGAAGTTGTAGCGGGTTGTGGCGTTGCCGCCCCAGCGGTGGACCGGCAGCCGCAGGTCGCGGGCGAGCGACTCGTCGGCGAAGTTCATGCCGTAGATGTCGGGGCTGATCGCGTGCCTGTCGGCCAGGTCGACGCTCAAGGCCGGGCCCGTGACGGCGGCGCCGGCGAGGCCGGTGAGGTGGCCCAGGCCGAGGCCCGCGACCAGCACCCCGGCCGTGGCCGACAGCAGCGCTTTTCTGTGGCGCACGTTGGTTCCTTCCGATGCGTGTGGGAGCTCATGCGCGCCCCCACACGCCATGGGAGCGCTCCGCGCAGCTTTGGGTCCGGGGCCCGGGGTGTCAAGCAAGCGCTTTCCGGGGTGGGGAAACGCCAGGACGGCACTGAAACTTTCGGCTCTCACGGGAGCCTCGTACCAGCATGCGTCGTGATTCTTCCGACTTGCCTGGGTGCCAGGAACTACTGTCGCGGGCATGGTTGAACACGATGTCCTCGATGCCACCCGTGCGGCCTACGATGCCGCCGCCCCCCTGTACGCGCAGTTGTTCCGCGAAGAGTTGCGTGACAGGCCCATGGACCGCGCGATCCTGGGTGCCTTCGCCGAGGTTGTGGGCGCGAGTGGCGACGGTCAGGTCGCGGACCTGGGGTGCGGACCCGGCCATATCACTGCTTATCTGGATGAGCTGGGGCTGGCGGTGTTCGGTGTCGACGCCTCTCCCGCGATGATCGAACTGGCTCGGCACGCCTATCCGGGCCTGCGGTTCGACGTGGGCTCGATGGCCGCCGTGGACATCGCCGACGGGGTGCTGGGCGGCGTACTCTCACGGTGGTCCGTCATCCACACGCCACCGCGAGAACTCCCCGTCATCTTGGCCGAGTTCTACCGCGTACTGGCACCCGGCGGTCACCTTCTGATCGGCTTTTCGGCGAGCGATGATCCGTCTCACCCGACACAGGTCTTCGACCACGCGGTCGCACCGGCCTACCGGTGGTGGCCGGATCACCTCGCCGCGACGCTGCGCGAGTCCGGGCTCGCCGAGGTGGGCCGGATGGTGCGTCAGCCTCAGCCCACCGACCGACGGCAGTTCCAGGAGATCCACCTGCTCGCCCGCAAAGGGTAGAGCGCCGGTCGTGTAACCCGGGGTGGGGTCGGATGACTCACGGAAGCCGGGCCGTCGGCACCCGGGGCCACGGGTGCCGACGGCGGTGCGGGTGTTACTTCACGAGGTCCGCGACCAGGTGGCGCAGCTCGATGTGACCGGCCTTGAGCTCGGCGACGTCACCCTCGACGCGCTTCATGGAGAGCTCGAGGTTTCCGGCGGAGCGCTTGACCACGGAGATCTCCTCGCGGAGCTCGGCGTGACCGGTGCGCATCTCGGCGCGCAGTTCGTCCTGTCCGGTGCGGAGTTCGTTCACCTCCGTACGGAGCCCGGCCATCTCTGCCCGGAGGCTGTCCTGTCCGGTGCGGAGCTCGTCCAGTTCCGTGCGGAAGCCCGTCATCTCCGTACGGAAACCGGTCATCTCCGTCCAGAGTTCCGTCGTCACGGTTCGCAGGTCTTTCAGGACATCCAGGATCCCTGCGTTGATCACCTTGCTCTCCTGGCTCTGCGCGCGGAGCGCGGCGACGTCTGTCTCCAGGACGCGCAAGCGGATGTCGGTCGTGTCCAACTCGTCTTTCTCCTTGCCCTTGTACCAGCGGGGGGACCGGACCTGGCTCCGTGGCGTGGAGGGCGCTCACGGGGAGGGGTGTTCAGGCGGCGTCGCCAGACTACTGAATGTCATCGGTTCGTCGCCACTCGTGTTCGCGTTCTGCGGTTGTCTCGCGCCGGCCGGTGGCGGGGGTGGGTTTCGCACCCCCGGAGGATGTGGCTTGCACCGGGTGGAAAAGAACGACCACCCGTCGCGTGCTCGCGGGAACGGCGGCGGGTGGTCGCGAGAGAAAGGGCGAGAGAAGGGGGAGGGGGTCAGGCGACCTTGGACCTGGGGGCGGAGAAGGTGTTGCAGGAGCCGGGGGTCTCCTGGTCGAAACCGCGGGTCACCCAGTAGGCGACGTTCTTGGCGGTCCCGTGGGTGGCCGTGCTGTAGGCGGCGCTCAGGACGTACTTGAAGTCCGACTCCTCACGGTTCAGGGAGTGCCAGATGCTGCCGATGAAGGCGCCGCTCAGGCACTCGGCCTGGAGCTCGATCTTGCGCAGCTCGCGCAGCACCGCCTTCTCGTTCTTGTAGTCCCGTGAGGCGAAGGCCGTCATGATCCCGGAGAGCTGCTGGACGTGGTGGCCGTACTCGTGGGCCAGGGTCTGCAGCAGGAACAGCTCGGTCGCCTGGGAGAGGATGTCCTTGTTGAGGTAGAAGGTGATCTTCTTGTTCGCCGGGCAGTAGACCGCCTGGGCGTCCTTGGGGAACTTGCCGCAGCCGGTCGGGACGCCGATGCGCGAGGTGACCGCGAACCTGGGCTTGGAGAAGGGCAGCTTCACCTTGGCGAACTGGTACTCCCAGCCCTCGTTGAGGCAGTCCAGGGCGAAGTCGAGATAGATCTCCGCGCTCTCCCGGTCGTCGTTGTAGACCGGCTGCTCAGGGCAGGCGTCCGGTTCGAGCTTGCCCGTCTTGTAGATCGGGTTGGCGGTCAGGGCGGCCTGGCCCGTGGGCACGGGCGCGAGCCGCCCGCCGCTGATCTCCGCGCCCGCCGTACCGGCGAGCAGCGTGCTCACGAGCACGCCGGAGAGCAGTGCGATAAGGGGGATGCGCATGATGCCCAACCCTAGGGAAGGTTCAAGAGGGGGTAAAGCCGATATGCGGCCATGCTTGGAAAGCATGGCCGCATATCGCGGGGTTCGTGCCGAGGGTCAGGAGGTGCGGGAGGCGCTGAAGATCAGGTGGTGCGGGGTGTGCCGGGGTCAGGCGACGCGACCGGTCGGGGCCGACCAGGTGTTGCAGGCGGAAGGGGAGCCCGCGTTGAAGCCGCGCTCCATCCAGTAGGCCTGGCTGCGGCCCTTGCCGTGGTCGTTCTTGGGCCAGTTCTTGTGCCCGTTGTCGCGGACCCAGCTGACCATCGCGTCCCAGTGCGCCGGATCGACCGGGAGGTCGTCGGCGGCCTGACGCAGGAAGGCGGAGCCGAGGCAGTCGGCCTGCAGTTCGAGGCGGCGGGAGAAGGCGAGCTTGGTGGACGAGGAGGCCCGCCAGATGCTGCTGCTGTAGTAGTTGATGATCCCCGCGAGGTGTTGCACGTGGTGGCCGTACTCGTGGGCGATGAACTGGGCGTGGTTGGGCACGAAGGGGTTCTTCAGGACCTCACGCGTGACACCGATGTAGATGGTGCGGTTGCTGGAGCAGTACATCCCCCCGGCGCTGCTGGGCCACCGACCACAGGGGGTGGTCACCTTGGTGGTGGAGGAGAAGCGGAGGTTGGGGTGGGAGAACGACAGGTTCGTCTTCCTGAACTGGGTCTTCCAGGCCCGATTCAGACAGCGAACCGTCTTGGTGACGAAGGTCCGGTAGGAGGCCGCGCTCCCCGCGCGGATCTGTCCGGCCTGGCAACGCATCGTGGGCAGGGTGCCGGTGCGGTAAAGAGGGCTCGCCGTCGCGGCGGCCCGGCCGCGCGGGGGCGCCTGCCTCCCCGCGGAGGTGGTCGTACCCTGTGCCGTCTCGACGGTCGGCGCGACCTGCTGCGAGGCCAAGGTCGCGGTGGCCGACGAGGCGGAGGCGCCGGCTGTGTCCAGGGTCATCACCAGGGCAAACGTCAACGAGACGGCAACAAGCGATGATAGTTGCCTAAAGGGGAGAGTTTTCATGGTGAGGCAAAGGTTATTGCAACTGTGGATAAAACGTGCAGAATCGCCGCTCCTGGGGGTTGCGTCCCCCATCGCAACTAGACTCGTCGTGACGTTGACTGGACAGAGGGGATGATTCCGTGAGCGAGCGGACCGGGCAGCCTGGAAATCTTCTGGAGTCGGTCAAGGGGCCAGAGGACCTCAAGCGCCTGGCGGCGGACGAGCTACCGGTCCTCGCCGCCGAGATCAGGGACCTCCTGATCGCCTCCACCGCCCGCAGCGGCGGCCACCTCGGTCCCAACCTCGGTGTCGTCGAGCTGACGATCGCGATGCACCGGGTCTTCGACTCGCCGCACGACCGCATCCTGTGGGACACCGGTCACCAGGCGTACGTCCACAAGATGCTCACCGGCCGGGCCGGGCAGTTCGACACGCTCCGCCAGGAGGGCGGCCTGTCGGGCTACCCCAGCCAGGCCGAGTCCGAGCACGACATCATCGAGAACTCCCACGCCTCGACCGCGCTGTCGTACGCCGACGGCCTGGCCAAGGCGTACCGGCTGCGCGGCGAGGTCGACCGCACGGTCGTCGCGGTGATCGGGGACGGGGCGCTCACCGGCGGTATGGCCTGGGAGGCGCTCAACAACATCGCGGCGCGCAAGGACCTGCCACTGATCATCGTGGTCAACGACAACGGCCGCTCCTACTCGCCGACCATCGGCGGACTCGCCTCGCACCTGGCCTCCCTGCGCACCGATCAGCGCTACGAGGACGTGCTCGAGTTCGTCAAGGGCAACCTGACGAGGGTCCCCGTGGTCGGCGCCCCCGTCTACGACGCCCTGCACGGCGTCAAGAAGGGCCTCAAGGACGTCCTCGCCCCGCAGGTCATGTTCGAGGACCTCGGCCTGAAGTACATCGGCCTCGTCGACGGCCACGACGAGCAGGCCGTGGAGTCCGCACTGCGCAGGGCCCGCGACTTCCGCCGCCCGGTCATCGTGCACGTGCTCACCAAGAAGGGCTTCGGCTACTCCCCGGCGGAGAACCACGACGAGGACTGCTTCCACTCGCCGGGCGTCTTCGACCCGCTCACCGGTGAGGAGAAGCCGAAGCCGCACGGCTGGACCAACGTCTTCGGCCAGGAGATGGTGCGCCTGGGCGCCGAGCGGCGCGACATCGTGGCGATCACCGCCGCGATGCTCGGCCCCACCGGCCTCATCCCGTTCTCCGAGGCCTACCCCGACCGTCTCTACGACGTCGGTATCGCCGAGCAGCACGCCCTGACCAGCGCCGCCGGTTTGGCGCTCGGCGGTCTGCACCCGGTGGTGGCCGTCTACGCCACCTTCCTCAACCGGGCCTTCGACCAGCTCCTGATGGACGTCGCCCTGCACCGGCTCCCGGTCACGGTCGTGCTCGACCGGGCGGGCGTCACCGGCGACGACGGCGCCAGCCACAACGGCATGTGGGACCTGTCGATCCTGCAGGTCGTCCCGGGCCTGTCGGTCGCCGTTCCCCGCGACGAGCCCCGCCTGCGCGAGCTGCTGGCCGAGGCCGTGGAGATCGACGACGGCCCGAGCGTCGTGCGCTACCCCAAGGGGGCGGTGGCCGCCGAGACCGAGGCGGTCGGACGCCTCGGCGAGATGGACGTGCTGCGCGCGGGTGATCCCGACGTGCTGCTCGTGTCCGTGGGGCCGATGGCCGAGCTGTGCCTGGAGGCCGCCGACCTGCTCGACGCCCAGGGCATCTCCGCCACGGTGGTCGACCCGCGCTGGGTCAAGCCGTTGGACGAGGCCCTGGTGCCGGCCGCCCGCGCTCACAAGCTGGTCGTGGTGGTCGAGGACAACGGCAGGGTCGGCGCGGTCGGCGACGCGGTCGCCCGCATGCTGCGCGACGCCGACGTGGACGTGCCGGTCCGCACGTACGGCATCCCGCAGCGCTTCCTCGACCACGCCAAGCGCCCGAAGATCCTCAGCGAGATCGGCCTGACCTCGCAGGACATCGCCCGTCAGATCACCGAGGCGATCGCGAAGCGCTCCGCGGACCTGGAGGAGCACCCGAGCCGCTGAACCGCGTCCCCTCCGTCCGCGCGGTACCTCCACCGTGCGGATCCCCGGTAGCCCGCGTCGATCCGGGTCAACCGGGGATCCGCTCGCTCGCGTCGCCGGAGCCGGTCGTGTGGCCCGAGCCGTCGGCGTCACCCGTGCCCGCCGCCTCGCGCGCCGGGCGGGCACGGTGGTTGATCACGACGAGGCCCGCGACCACGACCGCCACGCACCCGAGGATCGGCACCAGCAGATGCCGGTTCTGCCGCAGGGCCTCACTCGCGAGGGAGCCCAGCCACAGGTAGACGGTCACCCAGGCCGCGCCGCCCGCGAGGGTCCAGCGGATGAAGCGCGCGTACGGCACGCTCAGGGCCCCGGCGACGATCGGGGTGAGCGAGCCGGTCACGGGCAGGAAAGGGGCGGCGGCCAGGGCCGGGCCGGTGCCGGCGCCGCTGTCGGCGCCGGTGCTCGTGGCCAGCCGCTCGGCCCGCGACCAGCGCCGTTCGCCGATCCTGCGTCCGAGGCCGCTCAGGCGCAGCCGCGATCCGTACCGGCGGCCGACGAGCCAGCCGCCGGTGGCGTACAGGGCGTACCCGGCGCACCCGGCGGCCGCCACCGCCGCGATCTCCCACGGACCCGTCAGCGCCGCCCCCGCCACGAGGATCGCCGCGACCCCGGGTATCAGCGAGCCCGCCACCGTCAGCACCGCGAGGAGTATCGAGCCGACCAGGTACGGAGACGACGACTGCAGCATGTCCAGGAGCATGCCCCCAGGATCGCGGCCGGGAGCGGCGGACGGCATCGGGGACCTTCCCCTAGACAACCCCGACTTTGAAACAGCCTTGAGTTTCGCCGTTCGTCCGCCGATCCAATGGGCATGTGACCTGCGACACAGAACCGGCGGTCGAGGAGGGGCCATGGGGGTCTTGCGCGTCAAGTCGGTGGAGCAGTCGATCTCGGACACCGAGGCACCGGAACACCGGTTGCGCAAGGACCTCAGCGCGCTGGACCTCACCGTCTTCGGGATCGGCGTCGTCATCGGCACCGGCATCTTCGTACTCACCGGCCGGGTCGCGAGGGAGATGGCCGGGCCCGCGGTGGCACTGTCCTTCGTGGTCGCGGGCATCGTCTGCGCGCTGGCGGCGCTCTGCTACGCCGAGTTCGCCTCCACCGTCCCGGTGGCGGGATCCGCCTACACCTTCGCGTTCGCCACCCTCGGTGAGTTTCCCGCCTGGATCATCGGCTGGGACCTCACGCTGGAGATGATGCTCGGCGCCGCGGTCGTCGCGGTCGGCTGGTCGGGATACCTCACCTCGCTGCTGGCGTCCCTGGGGATGACACTGCCGGAGACGATCGCGGGGGAGGGGGCGGCGTTCAACCTGCCCGCCGCGCTGATCGTGCTGGTTCTCACCGCGATCCTGGTCGTCGGGATCAAGCTGTCGTCCCGGTTCAACCTGATCATCGTCACGATCAAGCTCGCGGTGATCCTGCTGGTCGTCGTGGCCGGGCTGTTCTTCGTCAGGGGCGCCAACTACTCGCCGTTCGTCCCGCCGTCGAAGGCGACCCCGGCCGTGGAGGGGCTGTCCGCGCCGCTGATCCAGGTGCTGTTCGGGATCAGCCCGGTGGCGTACGGGGTACTGGGCATCTTCAGTGCCGCGGCCATCGTGTTCTTCGCCTACATCGGCTTCGACGTGGTCGCCACCGCGGCGGAGGAGACGCGCAACCCGCAGCGGGACCTGCCCATCGGCATCCTGTCCTCGCTCGCCATCTGCACGGCGCTGTACGTCGCGGTCTCCCTGGTCGTCGTCGGAATGCAGCCCTACGGTCAGCTCAGCGAGGCGGCGCCGCTCGCCGACGCGTTCAAGGCGGTCGGCCAGACGTGGGCCGCGTCGCTGATCAGCGTCGGCGCGCTGGCCGGTCTCACGACGGTCGTGATGATCCTCATGATGGGCATGTCGCGGGTGATGTTCGCCATGTGCCGCGACCACCTGCTGCCGAGCGGGCTGGCCAAGGTGCACCCCAAATACCGGACCCCGTACGTCATCACCATCATGATGGGTGTCGTCGTCGCGGCCCTGGCCGGGCTGGTTCCGCTGTCCACCATCGCCGAGCTGGTCAACATCGGCACGCTCTTCGCGTTCGTGGTGGTCTCGATCGCGGTGGTCATCCTCCGCCGCACCCGCCCCGACCTGCCGCGTTCCTTCCGCACCCCGCTGGTGCCGGTGGTTCCCGTCCTGTCGGTGCTCGCCTGCGTCTACCTGATGCTCAACCTCCCCGTGGAGACCTGGCTCAGGTTCGTGGTGTGGATGCTGCTCGGGATCCTGCTCTACTTCGGGTACGGCTACCGGCACAGCAGGCTCTCGGAGCGCTCGCGGTGATCTCCTTCTCGCGGCCCGTTCCCGAGGGAAGGGGCCGCGAGAAGGAGACGTCAGGCGGGGACCGAGGCCACGCCCGGCGGCAGGAACCGCGGCTCGGCGATGCCCGTCCGGTCCAGGTACGGGGTGACGCCGCCCAGGTGGAACGGCCAGCCCGCACCGAGGATCATGCACAGGTCGATGTCCTGGGGAGCGGAGACCACGCCCTCCTGGAGCATGAGGCGGATCTCCTCGGCCAGCGCCCGCAGCGCCCGCAGCCGCACCTCCTCCGCCGTCGACGGGGAGGTGCCGCCGGCGAAGAGGGCGACCGCCTCGGGGTCCAGCGAGAAGTCCGGCGCGTAGACACCGGGCCTGCCCGCCGCGACGAGCCGGGCGAGGTTCTCCGACACCCCGTAGCGGGCGGGGAAGGCCTCGTGCATCGTCTCGGCGACGTGCAGCGCCACGGCCGGGCCGACGAGTTGCAGCAGCGCGAACGGGGTCATCGGCAGGCCCAGCCCGTCCAGCGCGTGGTCGGCGACCTCAAGCGGGGTGCCCTCGTCGACGGCGCCGATGACCTCGCCCATGAAGCGCGTCAGCAGGCGGTTGACCACGAACGCGGGCGCGTCCTTGACCAGCACGGACGACTTCTTCAGCGACCGTCCGACGGAGAAGGCCGTGGCGAGCGTCGCGTCGTCGGTCTTCGCTCCCCGCACGATCTCCAGCAGCGGCATCACCGCGACCGGGTTGAAGAAGTGGAAGCCCACGACGCGCTCCGGGTGGCGCAGCCCCGAGGCCATCTCGGTCAGCGACAGCGAGGAGGTGTTCGTGGCGAGCACGCACTCGGCGGAGACGACCTCCTCCACCTCGGCGAACACCTTCCGCTTGACCTTCATGTCCTCGAAGACCGCCTCGATGACGAAGTCGGCGTCGGCGAACGCGTCCTTGGTCAGCGAGCCGGTCACCAGGGCCTTGAGCCGGTTGGCCTGGTCGGCGGAGAGGCGCCCCTTGCCGAGCAGCTTGTCCACCTCGGCGTGGACGTATCCCACGCCCTTGTCGAGGCGGTCCTGGTCGAGGTCGGTCAGCACGACCGGGACCTCCAGGCGGCGCGCGAACAGCAGCGCCATCTGCGAGGCCATCAGGCCCGCGCCGACGACGCCGACCTTGGTCACCTTGCGGGCCAGCGCCTTGTCGGGGGCGCCCGCGGGCTTCTTGGCCCGCCGCTGGACCAGGTCGAAGGAGTACAGGCCGGCGCGAAGCTCGTCGCCCATGAGGAGGTCGGCGAGGGCCTCGTCCTCGGCGGCGAACCCCTCGTCGCGCGAAGCGGTGCGGGACAACTCGACCAGCTCCAGCGCCCGGTAGGGGGCCGGGGAGGCGCCGTGCAGCCTCATGTCGAGCAGGAAGCGCGCGTCGGCGACCGTCTTGGCCCAGTCGTCCCCGGTGTGGTCGGTGCGGGAGACCGTCACCTCGCCGCGCAGCACCTGGGCGGCCCAGCGCAGCGACTCCTCCAGGAAGTCGGCGGGCTCGAACATCGCGTCGGCGACGCCGAGCGCGAACGCCTCCCCGCCCTTGATCATGCGGTTCTGCGCGAGCGGGTTCTCGACGATCAGCTTGACGGCCGCGGCCGGGCCGATCAGCCGGGGCAGCAGCTGGGTTCCGCCCCAGCCGGGGACCAGGCCGAGGAAGCACTCGGGAAGCGCCACCGCGGCCACGCCCGAGGAGATGGTCCGGTAGGTGCAGTGCAGCGCGACCTCCAGGCCGCCGCCCATGGCCGCGCCGTTGACGAACGCGAACGAGGGCACGTCCAGCTCGCCGAGACGGCGGAACACGTCGTGCCCCAGCCTGCCGATCAGCAGCGCCTGCTCGCGCTCGGAGACCAGCGCGGCGCCCTTGAGGTCGGCGCCGACGGCGAAGACGAACGGCTTGCCGACGACACCCACGGCCGCCAGGTCGCCGCGTGCGGCGACCGCGTCCAGGGCCTCGCCCAGCGAGGTCAGCCCGGCGGGGCCGAACGTCGAAGGCTTGGTGTGATCGAAGCCGTTGTCCAGCGTGATCAGGGCCATGGTGCCCGCCCCGTAGGGCAGTTCCACGTCGCGCACGGCCGCCCGGGTGACGACCTCGTCGGCGAAGAGCCGCGTGATGTCCGTCTCGCTGTTCGTCTTGTTGTCCGTCACTTCTCGCCCTCCCAGCCGAGGTTCTCCCAGATGACCGTTCCGCCCATGCCCAGGCCCACGCACATCGTGGTCACGCCGTAGCGGACGTCGGGGCGCTCCCCGAACTCGCGGGCGAGCTGCGTCATCAGACGCACCCCGGAGGAGGCGAGCGGGTGGCCGAAGGCGATGGCGCCGCCGTAGGGGTTCACCCGGGGGTCGTCGTCGGCGATGCCGAAGTGTTCGAGGAACGCCAGCACCTGCACGGCGAACGCCTCGTTGATCTCGAACAGTCCCATGTCGGAGACGGAGAGCCCGGCCAGCCGCAGGGCCCGCTCGGTGGACGGGATCGGCCCGACACCCATCACCTCCGGGTCCACGCCCGCGAAGGCGTACGAGACCAGGCGCATCTTCGGCGCGAGGCCGAGCTCTTCGGCGACGTCGGAGGCGGCCACGACGCAGCCGGTGGCGCCGTCGTTGATGCCGGAGGCGTTGCCCGCGGTGACCCGGCCGTGCGGGCGGAACGGGGTCTTCAGCCCGGCGAGGCCCTCCAGCGTGGTGCCGGGGCGGGGGGCCTCGTCGGCCGTGGCCAGCCCCCAGCCCTTCTCGGCGGACCTGGTCGCCATCGGGACCAGGTCCTGCTGGATCCTGCCGTCGGCGTACGCCTTGGCGACCTTCTCCTGGGAGGCGAGGGCGAAGGCGTCCGCGCGGTCCTTGGTGATGGAGGGGTAGCGGTCGTGGAGGTTCTCCGCGGTCATGCCCATGACGAGGGCGGATTCGTTCACGAGCCGTTCGGCCAGGAACCGGGGGTTGGGATCGACGCCCTCGCCCATGGGGTGGCGGCCCATGTGCTCGACGCCACCGGCGATCGCGACGTCGTAGGCGCCGAAGGCGATGCCGCCGGCGACCGAGGTAACCGCGGTCATCGCGCCCGCGCACATACGGTCGATCGAGTAGCCGGGCACGGTCTTGGGCAGCCCGGCCAGGATCGCGGCGGAGCGGCCGAGGGTGAGGCCCTGGTCGCCGATCTGCGTGGTGGCCGCGATGGCCACCTCGTCGACGCGCTCGGGAGGCAGATTCGGGTTTCGCCGGATCAGCTCGCGGATGACGCGGATCACCAGGTCGTCGGCGCGCGTCTCGGCGTACAGGCCCTTGGGGCCCGACCTGCCGAATGGTGTGCGCACACCGTCGACGAATACGACGTCACGAGACGAAGGCACGGGTTCGCTCCTCGTTGCTGGATGGCTTCCCCACCATGCTACTCGTCAGTAACAAGGTTTGGTGCGACCGGGTGGACGGGAGGTGGGTAAGTTGTCCCCAGGAGTGTGCGGGCTCACGCCCCACCTCGCGGGCCCGTGTCCGGGGTGCGGGGCGAGGGTAACTCTGACAGACTTTGGAAAACGCTTTCCAGGAGGTTGTCGGTGGTCACGCTTGAGGATGTCGCCCGGCATGCGGGCGTCTCGCTCGCCACGGCGTCACGGGTGCTCAACGGCAGCACCCGGCAGGTGGGCGCACCCCTGCGGGCCAAGGTGGAGCTGGCCGCCGCCGAGCTGGGATACCGCACCAACGTGGCCGCGCAGACCCTCGCCAGGGGTGCGAGCAATGTGATCGGCCTGGTCGTCCACGACCTCACCGACCCCTACTTCGCCGCGATCGCCGACGGGGCGATGCGGGTCGCCGAGAGCCAGGGGCTCATGGTCATGATCGGCACCACCCACCGTGACCCCGAGCGGGAGATCGCCTACGTCTCGACGCTCAACGCGCAGCGGGTCCGTGCCGTGCTGCTCGTCGGCTCCCGGGTCACCGACCCGCGGACGACCCAGAGGCTCCGGGCGGAGCTCGACCGCTACCGGGAGTCCGGGGGCCGGGTCGCCTGCGTGGGCCAGGATCTGCTCGGCGTCGACACGGTGGTGCCGGACAACCGCCGGGGCGCCGCCGAACTGGCCCGCGCTCTCGCCGGGCTGGGACACCGGAACTTCGCGATCCTCGCCGGGCCCGACTGGCTGATCGCGCCCAGGGACAGGGTGGAGGGCTTCGCCGGCGCGCTGGAGGAGCTCGGCCTGCCCGCGCCGCGCGTCCTGCACGGCACCTTCGACCGGGAGGGCGGCTACGCGGCGGCCACCCGGACCTCCGGGGTCACGTGCGTCTTCGCCGTCAACGACGTGATGGCGGTGGGCGCCCTCGCCTCCTTCAGAGACCGGGGCGTCCGGGTGCCCGAGGACGTGTCCGTGGCCGGGTTCGACGACATCTCCACCCTGCGCGACCTGGTTCCCTCGCTGTCCACGGTGCGGCTGCCGCTCGCCGACATGGGCGCCCGTGCGCTGGAGCTCGCCCTCGGCCCGTCCGAGGAGGTCCGGGCCGAGGCCGTGAGCGGCGAGGTGATCCTCCGGGAGAGCAGCCGCGGCCTGGGATGACATGACAGGCGGCCACGGCCCGGAGAGGTACGGCAGAGGCCACGGCCCGGGGTGACACGACAGGTGGCCCGGATACCCCTGGGGCGGTCCGGGCCGATCGTGTGTCGCGGGAAAACGCGGCGAAACGCGGGAAAAAGGGAGACGGGGGGAGCGGGGTCAGCGCATGCCGGGAACGGGGTTTCCCCGCTCGTTGACCGGCGGGACCATGATCTGCCCGCGCAGCCAGCGGATCGTCCTGATGACCCCGTCACCGTATCCGGGAGAGTGCTGGCGCCCTCGGCCGAGCTGCCGGGACACGTCCTCGGCCGCGCTCTCCTCCATGCCGAGGTTGAGGCCGGTCGGTCCGTGCATGGGGCGAGGCGTGTTACGGACCGGGGACTTCCTGCGGGTGCCGAGCACCCATTCGCACACGGCGACGGTGCCCGCGCACCACTCCTTCTCCCACTCGCCCGCGGCGTTGGGCCGGCCCTGGCGGGCCAGCTCGGCGACGGCGGCGATCTCGTCCTCGGTGCGCAGGATCACGCCACGCCCGCCGACCAGGTGTCCCCAGCCTTCCGAGGAGCGGCGGCCGGGGATGGGCAGGCCGTCCTTGGCGCCGATCAACCAGTTCAGGGTGCTGATCACCCCGTCGGCCGGCAGGACCCGGCCCTCGCGCGGAACCCGCTCGGCGGCGTCGATCTCGGCGCGCGCCTCCGCGAGGGTGGGCGGGGATCCCGAGGAGGGACGACCGCTGATCGGCGCCTGCTCCCGCTTTCCCAGGGCCCAGAGAATCGCCTCTCCCTGGCCCGAGGGGGCGGAGTCGGGGTTGGCGGCCTCCCACTCCCTGATCGTCTCCAGCACGGCCATCACGTGTTCCGGCGGCCGCTGTATGGCGGGGCGGGCTTCGCTTTCTGCGGTCGTCATGTCCCTACCGTACGAGTACCTGACACGTCACTCCACCGTGAAGCGGTAATCCGGGCTCGGCGAATACGTTTTTCCTCCCGCTGGAACGGTCCTTCGCTCAGAAAAATCGTGGCGGGAGAGTGCCCGTCACCCTCCGACGAACTCGGCGAAGGCGGCCTTCACCCTGGACAGGATCTCGTCGGGGTCGGCCGCCCACACCTCGGCGTTGAAGATCTCGACCTCGACGTCCCCCGTGTAGCCCGCCTCGGCCACCGCCCGGGTCATCGGGGCGAAGTCGATGACGCCCTCACCCATGATCCCCCGGCCGAGCAGCACGTCGGCGGGGAGCGGCGACAGGAAGTCGCACACCTGGTAGCTCGCGATCCGGTCCGAGGCCCTCGCGATCTGCTCAAGCACCCGCGGGTCCCACCACACGTGGAAGGTGTCGACGACGACGCCCACCTGTTCGCAGGGGTGCGCCTCGGCGAGGTCGAGTGCCTGGGCGAGGGTGGACAGCACGGCCCGGTCGGCGCAGTACATCGGGTGCAGCGGTTCGAGGGCGAGCCTCACCCCGCGTTCGCCCGCGTACGGTGCCAGCACGGCCAGTGCCTCGGCGACCCGCTCCCGCGCCGCGGGCAGGTCCCGGGAGATCGTGCCGGGCGGCTCGCCGGGCACCACGCCGGGCAGGCCGCCGACCACCATGACCAGGCAGGCGGCGTTCAGCGCCGCGGCCTCGTCGATCGCCCTGCGGTTGTCGTCCAGGGCGTTCTGCCCGCCCGAGGTGAGGAAACCGCCCCGGCACAGCGACGACACCCGCAGCCCGGCGTCCGCGACGAGCTTCACGGTCTCCTCCAGGCCCGCCGCGGCGACGTCCTGCCGCCACAGGCCGATGGCCTCGACGCCGTGCCGCACGCACCCGTCGACGGCTTCGGCAACCGACCACCGTTTCGTGGTCCACTGGTTCAGCGAGAGACGGCTCGTTCGCGCGATCACAGGCCGTTCACCGCCAGCAGGGAGCGCATCCGGGAGACCGCCAGCTCGGGATCGGCCAGCAGCCCGGCCCGGTCGGCCAGCCGGAACACCTCGGCCAGGTGGGGCAGGGATCTGGCCGCCTGAGCGCCGTTGACCATGCTGAAGGCGTCCTGGTGGCCGTTGAGCCACGCGAGGAGGACGATGCCCGTCTTGTAGTTGTACGTCGGCGCCTCGAAGATCTTCCGTGAGAGCGGGACCGTGGGCTCCATGATCTCGTCGTACCGTCGCAGGTCGCCCGCGTCGAGTGCCTCCAGGGCCGCGGCGGCGGCGGGGGCGATCGCGTCGAAGATCCCCAGCAGCGCGTGGCTGCCCGACGCGATCAGCGAGGGGTAGTTGAAGTCGTCGCCGGTGTAGAGCCGTACGCCTTCGGGCAGTGCCGCGCGCAACCCGATCTCGTGCTCGGCGTCCAGCAGCGAGACCTTGACCCCGTCCACCTTCGCCGCGTGGTCGCGGATCAGGGAGAGGAACGACGCGGTCGCCTCGGTCACGTCGCGCGAGCCCCAGTAGCCCGCCAGGTTCGGGTCGAACATCTCGCCCAGCCAGTGCAGGATCACCGGGCGGTCGACCCCGGAGAGCAGCTCGCCGTAGACCCGGTGGTAGTCCTCCGGGCCCCGCGCGATCGCGGCCAGCCGGCGGCTCGCCATCACGATGACCCCGGCGCCCGCGTCCCGCACGGTCTCGATCTGCTCGGTGTAGGCCGCCACGATCTCGTCCAGGGTCCGGGCGTGCGGGGCCTGGTCGGTGCCCGCGCCGCAGGCCACCAGTTCCGCCGGGTCGCCGAAGGCCTTCGCCTCGGCGGCGCTGCGCCGGATCAGCTCGCGGGTGGCCGTCCAGTCGAGCCCCATGTTGCGCTGGGCGGTGTCCATGGCGTCGGCGACGCGCAGCCCGTACGACCACAGATGGTGGCGAAAACGCAGGGTGGCGTCCCAGTCGACGGCGGCGGGGGAGCCCGGGGTGTTGTCGCCGAGGGGATCGGCGACCACGTGGGCGGCGGCGTAGACGACGCGGCTCACGGCGGGGCCCGCGGGCCTGCTCCAGGTGACCGGCTCGCGCAGGGTGTGCTCCCCGCCGGGCAGCGCGATCCGCGCGGTCCTCGGCGCGGCCATCACGGCTCCACCGGCAGGCGGCGGCCCTCCGTGGAGGAGCGCAGGCCCAGCTCGGCGAGGCGGACGCCGCGCGCTCCCGAGGCGAAGTCGTAGGGGAAGGGCGCGTCCTCGGCCACGTGGCGGACGAACCGCTCCCACTGGATCTTGAAGCCGTTGTCGAACTCCGTGTTGTCCGGCACCTCCTGCCAGCCGTCCCTGAAGCGGGCGGTGGCGGGCAGATCGGGGTTCCACACCGGCTTGGGAGTGGCGGCGCGGTGCTGGATCCGGCAGTCGCGCAGACCGGCGACCGCGCTGCCGTGCGTGCCGTCGACCTGGAACTCCACCAGCTCGTCGCGGTTCACCCTCACGCTCCAGGAGGAGTTGATCTGCGCGATGATCCCGCCCTCCAGCTCGAACACCCCGTAGGCGGCGTCGTCGGCGGTGGCCCGATAGGTCTCACCCCGCTCGTCCACCCGCTCGGGGATGTGGGTGACGGCCTGGGCGTAGACCGAGGTGACCCGGCCGAACAGGTTCTCCAGCACGTAGGCCCAGTGCGGGAACATGTCGAGGACGATGCCGCCGCCGTCCTCGGAGCGGTAGTTCCACGACGGGCGCTGCGCCTCCTGCCAGTCGCCCTCGAACACCCAGTAGCCGAATTCGCCGCGCACCGACAGGATCCTGCCGAAGAAGCCGCCGTCGATCAGGCGCCTGAGCTTGAGCAGGCCGGGAAGGAAGAGCTTGTCCTGCACGACGCCGTTCTTCACCCCCTTGGCGGTCGCGGTCTCGGCGAGCGCCAGCGCGTCCTCGTACGTCTCGGCGGTCGGCTTCTCCGCGTAGACGTGCTTGCCCGCCTCGATCGCCGCGAGCACGGCCTTCACGCGGGCCTGGGTGACCTGGGCGTCGAAGTAGATCAGGTTGGCGTCGTCGGCGAGGGCGGTGTCGAGGTCGGTGGTCCAGGACTCGATGCCGTGGTCGTCGGCCAGCCTCTGCAACTTCTCGGCGTTGCGGCCCACCAGCACCGGTCTGAGCAGGACCCTCTCGCCGCCCGACAGGGGCACGCCGCCCTGCTCGTTGATCGCCAGGACAGAGCGGACCAGGTGCTGGCGGTAGCCCATGCGGCCCGTGACGCCGTTCATCACCACGCCGATGCTTTGCGGGGACATCTTTCTCCGACCTCTGAGGAAAGCGCTTTCCTTTCCACCGTACGACAGTCGTCCCGCCTGCGGCAAGCGCCGGGCGATGTCCGGATGAGCGGGATGCCGGCCGGTGCCCCTCGGAGTCGCGGGGCGGGAACGCCGGCCGGGGCCGGGGCGAGGTCGTCGAGGTGGTCCTGAGGTCCGGACCGGAGGATTCCCGGCGTTTCCCGGAGATATTCCGGCGTTCACGAGATCTTTACAACACGTTCGCGAGAAAAGGGCGGGTGAAAGAGAGTCTCGCGTTTTCCGTGTCCCACGTCATCGCAGCTGAAACGCGTCCGAGCGCGCATCAGGGCAGTATCCGACCAAGCGTGTCCTGACTCGTCGTCAAAGCATGACATTTCCGTATTTGTCATGAGTTGAGACGTTCCGTCTGTCCTCCTCTCGCCGTGCCCAGACCCCTCGACTGGCCGAGGTGGAGCGACAGAAGGGGCCACTCGTGAAACGAGTCGTCACCGGGATTTCCGCTGCCCTCACGCCGATTCTCCTCATCGTCTCCCTGGCCGTCTCCCTGACGGCAGGGGCGGCGTCGGCGACCCCGCCCAACATTCCCTCCGCGGCCACCGCCGCGAGCAGGCTCGCGACGCTCACCGTCGCCGCGGAGACGAACCAGTCCTCCTACAGCCGGTCGTTGTTCAATCACTGGATCACCATCAGCGGCTCCTGCAACACCAGGGAGACGGTGCTCAAAAGGGACGGCACGGGAGTGGTCGTCGACTCCGCTTGCGCGGCCGTCTCCGGCCGGTGGTACTCCCCGTTCGACGGCGCCACCTGGACCGCCGCGAGTGACGTCGACATCGACCACATGGTGCCACTGGCCGAGGCGTGGCGTTCGGGCGCCTACGCGTGGACCAGCGCGCAGCGCCAGGAGTACGCGAACGATCTGGGCGGGCCCGAGCTGTGGGCGGTGACCGACAACGTCAACCAGGCCAAGGGCGACCAGGACCCCTCGACGTGGCGGCCACCGCTGGCGAGCTTCCACTGCACCTACGCCAGGGCGTGGATCCAGGTGAAGTACTACTGGAAGCTGACCCTGCAGAGCTCGGAGAAGAGCGCCCTGCAGAGCATGCTCGCGAGCTGCTGAGCCTCCCGCCCCGCCGGCCCCCGCCGTCCCCGCCCTGTCCGGGGCCGCCGTCCCCCGCGCTCCGGGGCCGGTGTCCCCGAGCCCCCCGGGGGCGGTGGCGGTGGGGGCCCGGCCCCCGGAGCCGTGACGTCGCGAAGAGGATGATCATCTTGGTTGCGTGATATTCCGTGGCACTGAATGTCCGCCGAACTCCATATCGGATCGCATTCCTCATGAAAGGCCGACATTGAGACCGGTGCGGGTGAATGCCCCGGGTTATTCGACGGCCGCGCGGAAAATGCCGGGAAGCGCTGGGCTGTCATGTGTCGAGCCGGACACGAAGGGTAGTCGTTCTTCGAAGGGATTCCCCGCGAAGGTGGATGTGAAGACGGCGATTCGTGAAACCAGGTGGAGGGCTTCGGGCATGAAGACGGGAAAACTCGCGGAGGTATTTCTGGACAGCGCCTACGAATCGGTCGGACGGGCCCGCCATGAGACGCGTGAGGCCCTCGGTCCCGACCACGTCCTGCTGTCCGATGTCGTCCAGGTGGTCTCCGAGTTGCTGGCGAACGCCGTGGAGCACGCCGACCCCGGCCTGGTGGACGACCTGATCGGTCTCACCCTGACCGCCACCCACGACTCCGTCCACGTCGAGGTCTCCGACCCCGGCTCCGCCTCTCGTGCGCCGCACATCTCGTGGCGCCGGCCTTTCGAGGCCAGACGCGGTCGGGGCCTGCTCATCGTCGACCGGCTCTCCGGTGGACGCTGGGGGACCCGCGAGCACGGCCGCGGGCTGGGCCGGACGGTGTGGTGCGCCATCCCCTACGTGCGGCCGGAGCCGGTCGGTGACGAGAGCGACGAGGCGGAACGCCCTCTTTCCGCGGCCTGCCGGAACTGAGCCGGCCTGGAGCGTTCCCGAGACCGGGGATCCGGGCCGGTGTGGACGTGCTCGGCCCGGTCCCGGGAATGGAACGGGAAGTGATCTACTTTGTAAAGGGCGGGGGCCTCACGCCTGACCCTTGATCTCCAAACGGAGCAGGGCCTTGGCGATCGGATGGGCCGTCAGCCCGATCTGCCACTCCCTGGCACCCAGCTCACGCAGCCGGGCGACCACGCTCTCGTCACTGATGACCGGGGGTGGCTCCCAGGTCAGGCGGCGTATCGCGTCGGGCTGGATCAGGTTCTCCGCGGGCATGTGATGCTCGTCGGCGAGCGCGGCCACCACGGCCCTGGCGGCGGCGAGCCGGCGGGCGGCCACCGGGTCGCGGTCCATCCACCGGTTGGCCGGTGGCGGCCCGTCGCCGGGGGCGCTGGGCTGCGGCAGCTCCGAGTCGGGCAGTGAGCGGGCGGCGCCGATCGCAGCCAGCCAGTCGCGCAGGTGCCGCCGGGCGCTGCGGCCGGTGAACGGGGGAATGTCGGTGAGCGCCTTGGTGGTGCGGGGCAGCTCAAGCGCGGCTGTCACGATCGCCGAGTCGGGCAGGACCCGGCCGGGGGCGACGTCGGACTGGCGGGCGAGTTCGTCGCGGAGTGTCCACAGCTCCCGCACCACCGCCAGCCCGCGCAGCGAGCGGACCTTGTGGATCCCCGAGGTGCGCCGCCACGGGTCGGAGCGCGGGGCCGGCGCCTTGTGCGCGAGCACGGCGGCGAACTCCTCCCGCGCCCACTCCAGCTTGCCGCTGGAGATCAGCTCCTCGTGCAGGACGTCGCGGAGCTCGATCAGGACCTCGACGTCGAGGGCGGCATAGCGCAGCCAGTCTTCCGGCAGAGGTCGGGTGGACCAGTCGGCGGCCGAGTGGCCCTTCTCCAGCCTGAATCCGAGGACGTTCTCGACCATCAGGCCGAGCCCGACCCGCTCGTAGCCGAGCAGTCGACCGGCCAGCTCGGTGTCGAACAGCTCTCGCGGGTGGAAGCCCACCTCCGCCAGGCACGGCAGGTCCTGGGAGGCCGCGTGCAGCACCACCTCCGCGTCGGCGAGCGCCGCGTCGAGCTCCGACAGGTCGGGACAGCGGATGGGGTCGATCAGGGCGCTTCCCGCGCCCGCGCGGCGCAGCTGGACGAGATAGGCGCGGCCGCTGTAGCGGTAGCCGGAGGCGCGCTCGGCGTCGACGGCGACGGGGCCTGTGCCCTCGGCGAAGGCGCGTACCACGCGCGCGAGAGCCGCCGGATCCTCGACGACGGGTGGGATTCCCTCACGAGGTTCCAGCAGCGGGACTACGGTCGTCTCATCGGTCACGTTCTGAAGGGCTCCGGATCTTCGCGACGGCGCGGCGGCAGGGCCGCCACGTCGGGTGGCAGGGGTGGCATGCCCGCGGCAAGGCACATCAGGTCGCACCAGGCGGCGACATGGCCGGAGAGGTCCTCCTGCAGCGGCGACCAGGATGCGCGCAGCTCCAGCTCCGTGGTCACCGGGTCTTCGGCCTTGTTGCCGAAGCCCTCGGAGACCGCCCGGGTGACGGTGCCTCCGGCGGCGGCGTAGCCGGCGCCGTGGGCGTCGAGCGACTCGGTGAGCCAGCTCCACGCGACGGGTCCGAGCAGCGGGTCTTCGGTGATCTCCGGCTCCATGTCGGCCCGTACGTAGGCGACGAGCCTGAACTGGCCGTCCCAGCCGCGTTGGCCGTCGGGGTCGAAGAGCACGATGAGGCGGCCGACCGCGAGCTCGTCGTCGTCGCGGTACACCGACGCGCCGATCGCGGCCGAATAGGGGGCCAGGCGCTGCGGGGCCGGGATGTCCTCCAGCTCGATCTCGGGCCTGACCTCCGCGGGGCGCATGCTCGCCACCGCGCGCCTGAAGGCGGCGGGAGCGGGCGGCGCGTCACCGACGGTCATATCGGAAGCGTAGGTCGAAACTGATCGCATGGGGACCACTGGGGTGCGTATAGGAGCCATTGGAACCGATCAAGCCGTTGCCGACGGCCTGCGAGGGGCGAGGGTGAGCCCGCCGACGGGAACTTCCGGGAGGAGCTCGTGACCGTGCCCGGCGCGGACCCGTTCCGTGTCGGCCCATTCGTGACGCTCGCCCCGGTCGTGACCGCGGGGATGGGACCGTTGGTGGGGACCCCGCCCGCTGGTGCGGGAGGCACGGTGCTCACCGCGACGTTCGGGTGAACTCCACATGGTGGACATCGCACGGGCCTTTCGTCGGGTCGTGGTCCGACGTTGGCACGTCGCGCCGACATTTCCGCGCAGCGTGCTCGGCGTGTCCCCAAAGTGGTGCGGGAATCGATGCCGCGCGGTGACTTGGCGAACATTTGGACCAGCCGAGGGCCGGGCCAGGATCGCCGATGAGAGGAACTGTACCCGGAAACATGATCGCCTCGCTCCGCCTGTTCTCATCTGCCGCGTGCCAACATCGGATTTCAGTGGACGAAGCTCTCAAAACCGGTAAAGCGCGATCGTTGTCATCACTTGACAGTGTCTGTGGGGTGTGACGTGCGATCTCATTGAATAGTCGGTGATTTCGTATTGAACTCATCGGTCGAGGGCCTTGGTGAGCCGAGCGGTCTGTCGGCATGGCACCCTGGTGGGGTGACTTCCGAGCTCGTCGACTCCGCTTTCCTGCGCGCCTGCCGCCGCCGGTCCGTTCCTCACACGCCGGTGTGGTTCATGCGCCAGGCCGGTCGCTCGCTGCCCGAATACCGGGCGCTTCGCGAGGGAGTGCCGATGCTCACGGCCTGCGCCACCCCCGAGCTGGTCGTGGAGATCACGATGCAGCCGGTCCGCCGCTACGGCGTGGACGCGGCCATCCTCTTCAGCGACATCGTGGTCCCGCTCAAGGCGATCGGCGTCGACCTCGACATCAAGCCGGGCGTCGGACCGGTGGTGGCCGCGCCGATCAGGGACGCCGAGGCGGCCAAGGCGCTGCGGCCGATCGAGCCGGACGACGTCTCCTACGTCACCGAGGCCGTCCAGGCGCTGACGAAGGAGCTGGGCGGGACCCCCCTCATCGGGTTCGCGGGAGCGCCGTTCACGCTGGCCTCCTACCTCATCGAGGGCGGCCCCTCCAAGAACCACGACCACACCAAGGCCATGATGTACGGCGAGCCGGAGCTGTGGCACGCCCTCATGGACCGGCTGACCCAGATCACCCTGGGCTTCCTGCGCGTGCAGCTCGCCGCCGGGGCCTCCGCCGTCCAGCTCTTCGACTCCTGGGTCGGCGCGGTGTCACCCGACGACTACCGCGAGTTCGTCCTCCCCTACACCAGCCGGATCTTCGCGGGCCTGGCAGACCTGGACGTCCCGCGCATCCACTTCGGTGTCGGCACCGGCGAGCTGCTCGGCCTGCTCGGTCAGGCGGGGGCCGACGTCGTGGGCGTCGACTGGCGGGTCCCGCTCGACGAGGCCGCCTCGCGGGTCGGCCCCGGCAAGGCGCTGCAGGGCAATCTGGATCCGGCGATCCTGCTCGCCCCCTGGAAGGTCGTCGAGCGCCGCGCGGGCGAGATCCTCGCCCGCGCGGCCGAGACCGAGGGCCACGTGTTCAACCTGGGCCACGGAGTGCTGCCCGGCACCGACCCCGACCAGCTGGCCCGCCTCACCGACTTCGTCCACGAGACCTCGGCCCGCTGACCGGACCCGGCTCCCCGGCCGGAGACGCCCCATCGCGGGCGGTCGGACGCCCGGCCCGCGCGCCCCGGGCGTTCACCCGGGGGCGCCTCCCCGCCCCGGGCTCATGGGAACCGGTCCTCCGCCCCCGCTCTCCTTCGCGTCCTCGCCGTCCTCCGCCTCGTCCTCGTCGTAGCGGTCCGGCTCGGGGTCCGCGGGCGCGGGGCCGAGCGGCCCGTCGCCACGTCCTGAGCGCCGTCCGCGGCGCATGAGGGCCACCGCGAGCCAGACCAGGCCGATGAGGACGAGCCAGGGGAGCAGTACGCCCAGGAGCGTCAGGCCGACCTTGACGGCGGTGACGAAGGCGCTCCACCCCGTCCGCAGGCCGCCGAGGAAACCGGACGGCTCGTCCTCCTCCTGCGGAACCACCGTCGCGGGGCCGACCAGGTTCAGCGTCAGCGTCGCCACGCTCGTCTGTGAGGCGAGGGTCTTCTGCCTCGCCTGCAGGGACTCCAGCTCGCTCTCGCGGTTGGAGACCTCCCGCTCCACCTCGAGCACCTCGCCGATGGTGTTGGCCCGCTTCAGCAGTGTGCGCAGCGAGTCGAGCGCGGCCTTCGCCGACTTCAGCCGGCTCTCCACGTCGGCCACCTGCTCGGTGACGTCCTCGGTGTTCTGCTGCAGCGACTCGCGGGTGCCCAGATCCTTGCCCAGCCGGTCGAGCGCGCCGGGATAGTTCCCCGGCGGGATCTTGAAGACCAGCGTCGCGGAGCCCTCGCCGCCGGAGTGGGCGTCCGACCTCTCCATGGCCAGGTAGCCGCCCGCGGCGGTGACGATCTGCCGTGCCCGCTCGGCGGCGGCGGTGACGTCCTTGGCCCTGACCGTCATCTCCGCCGTGTAGATGATCGCCCTGTCCTGTGGGACCACCTTCACCTGGGCGGTCTTCTGTGCCTCGTTCTTCGGGGCGGTGTCCCTGCCCGAGGCGTCCTGCGGGGCCGCCTCGCCGACCTGGACGTCCCCCCGCGCACCGGAGCCGGCGGCGGGTGCCGCGGCGTCGGACGCGCTCTGCGACTCGACCCCTCCTCCGCAGGCGGACACCAACAGCGCCAGGACCACCAGGGGAGCGGCCAGGCGCGGACCACACCGGATTCTGCTCACTGATCTCATGAACCTCCTGACGCCCGGCGCGGTGAGGCGGTTCGACGCGGGCAGTCACGATGGCGTCACGTTCTTCACGCCGCCGGGTCACGGAGGTACCGGGAGCGTGAGCGGGATACGCGGGCGCGGGGAGGGGGCGATACGGTCGGGAGTCATGGAAGGCAAGCGGAGGCATGTGGTGGTCGTCGGCGGCGGGATCGCCGGGCTGGCCGCCGCGTGGCACCTGCGAGGGCGCGGCGAGCACCTCAGGGTGACCGTTCTCGACGGCGCCTCGCGGATCGGCGGCAAGCTGCACGCCACCGAGGTGGCGGGAGTCATGATGGACGCGGGTGCCGAGGCGATGCTCGCCCGGCGGCCCGAGGGCAAGGAGCTGGCCAGGCTGGCCGGGCTGGGCGACGAGCTGATGTCTCCCGGCACCGTCAAGGCGGGCATCCTGACCAGGGGTTCGCTGCGGCCCATGCCGGAGGGACACGTCATGGGCGTTCCCTCCGACGTCCTCGCGCTGGCCAGGTCGGGCGTGCTGAGCCCGGCGGGCCTGGCCCGGGTGCCCCTGGACCACATCCTTCCGGCCACGCGCGTCACCACCGACGTGTCGGTGGCGGCCTACGTCCGGGCCAGGATGGGCGAGGAGGTGGTCGACCGGCTCGTCGAACCGTTGCTCGGCGGCGTCTACGCGGGCAGGGCCGAGCGGCTGTCGCTGGACGCGACCATGCCGAGGATCGCGATCGCGGCCAGGTCGGAGCGGTCGCTGCTCGCCGCGACCAGGGAGATCGTCGCCGACACCCCCAAGGACGCCGGCCCCGTCTTCACCACCCTGAGGCGAGGGATGGGCAGCCTGCCCGAGGTCGTCGCCGCCGCCTCGGGGGCCGAGATCAGGACCGGCGTCACGGTCAGGGAGCTGCGTCGGACCGAGGACGGCTGGCTGCTGGTCACCGGACCCGTCCCCGCCCCGGAGACCGTCGAGGCCGACGCGGTGATCATCGCCGTTCCCGCGCCCGCGGCGAGCCGTCTGCTCGCCGGGGAGGTGCCCCGGGCCGCCGCGGAGCTGGCCAGGATCGAGTACGCCAGTATGGCCATCGTCACCCTCGCCTACCCGCGCGAGGCGTTCCCCGCTCCGCCGACCGGCAGCGGCTACCTGGTCCCGGCCGTCGACGGGCGGCCGATCAAGGCCGCCACGTTCAGCTCGGTCAAGTGGCCGCACCTGGCCGAGAACGACCCCGGCCTGGTCCTGCTGCGTTGCTCGATCGGCAGGATCGGCGAGGAGGGCGTGCTGCAGCGCGACGACGCGGAGCTGGTCGCATTGGCGATCGCCGAGATGGTCGAGGTGATGGGCGTGCGCGGGCTGCCCCGCGACTCGCGGGTGACCCGGTGGGGAGGGTCTCTGCCGCAGTACGAGGTGGGCCACCTCGACCGGGTGGCCCGCATCCGGTCGGCCGCCGCCGACCAGCCCGGCCTGGCCCTGTGCGGTGCCGCCTACGACGGTCTCGGCATTCCCGCCTGCGTCGCCACCGCCCGTACCGCGGCGGCCCGGATTCTCGACCACCTCGATCCCGCGAGAGAATGGCGGGACAGCACCGATTCGTTGACAAAGGGGTGACGATGACGGACGCCAACCCGCGCCCCAAGGCGCGCGACCTGAACCAGGTGATCCGCTACACGATGTGGTCGGTCTTCAGGATGAAGGAGCGCTGTCCGGGCCACCGGGAGGGCATGGCCGCCGAGGTCGAGGAGCTCATGGCCCAGATGGGCCGCAAGGACGTGGTCACCCGCGGTCTGTACGACGTGTCGGGTTTCCGCGCCGACGCCGACTTCATGTTCTGGTGGCACGCCCCGACGGCGGAGGACCTGCAGGAGACCTACTCGCGCTTCCGCCGCACCGGCCTGGGACAGCTGGCCGAGCCGGTCTGGTCGGCCATGGCGCTGCACCGACCGGCCGAGTTCAACAAGTCACATATCCCGGCCTTCCTGGCCGAGGAGGAGCCGCGGGCGTACGTGAGCGTCTACCCGTTCGTGCGTTCCCTGGAGTGGTATCTCCTGGACGACGCCGACCGCCGCCGGATGCTCGCCGAGCACGGCAGGATGGCCCGCGACTACCCCGACGTGCGGGCGAACACCGTCGCCTGCTTCTCGCTGAACGACTACGAGTGGATGCTTGCCTTCGAGGCCGACGAGTTGCACCGCATCGTCGACCTGATGCGCGTCCTGCGGGGCGCCGAGGCCCGGCGGCACACCCGCGAGGAGACGCCCTTCTACACGGGGGTCCGCAAGCCGCCGAGCGAGCTGATCGCGGCGCTGCCGTAGCCTCCGCGCGTTCCTTCGCCGCGGGGCTTCGGCCCGGCGGCGAAGGGGAGGCGCGGCCGGGCACACTCCGTGAACCTCTCGAAACCCGTGAGGTTCGGGAGTTTCGTGAGGTGAGGGAAGTGTCTCCTGTGACGGCCCGGCGGAAAATAATCCGCTGAAGGTCTCTTTGTCGTCCCTTGGCTTTGTCATACTCGGGGAAAATCACCCGTCTATGTGAGGCCGAAGGTGAAAAGGGGCGAAGATCTGGCACGATCCAGGCGACGTGCTCGGGGGCGCCGGAGAAAGAAGTCTCGCTCACCCGTTCTCGAGGTCTCGGTGGCCGTCACCGCCTTCGCCGTGGGGGCCCTCGCGGTGAGCGGGTGGTTTTCCGGTGATCAGGCCTCGGCGGGCGGGATGACCCCGGCGCCGGTGCCGAGCGCCGTTCCCCGCGCCGCCGCACCGCCGCAGTCCCCCGTGTCGGGCGCGGTGGTGGCCGCCGAGGTGGACGGGAAGGGGGCGAAGAGCGAGGAGGAGGCCGCGAAACGGTCCAAGGCCGAGAAGAAGCGCCAGAAAGACAGGGAGACCGAGGCCTCGGGGCCGTCCAAGCACACCGACAAGAAGGCGGTGGCCTACTTCGAGAGCCGTAAGGCGACCAAGCGGGTCAAGGACATCCGCATGGTCGGCGGCTATCTGCGGATATACACGGACCTGCCGGAGAGCGCGAGCAACTCGAAGCAGGCGATCAAGCTCTGTGAGGCGGGGGTCGACTATCTCGTCGGAGAGCTCGGCGTGCCCAGCCCCGTGGTCTTCGTCCAGGCGGAATTCGGGGAGAACGGCAACCCGGTCCTGGCCAACGTCCTCGGCCCCGACGACCCCGACTGCCGCCTCACCTATCCGAGTCCGCGATAGTCGACGCGGCGCGCCACCGGGGCCACTCGGACCCGGGTTTTGCCGCAGATCGAGCAGCGCTGGGTGACCACCCGGCCGATGGTCTCGATGATCTCCCATTTGTGGCGGAGATGCACGAGGACTCCTTAGACGATCACACTAAGCGAAACCGTGAATACCATGGGTCGTCTCGCTCTGCCCCTCCTGGCGGCTCGTTAACCTTCCGGGCGGAGCGACATGACTGTCCGAACGCGTTGAAGGCCCCACCGGAGGTGCGCTCCGGCGAGGCCTTCACGGGTGTGAGCCGGTAGCTTACTCGACGGGCTCCAGCCTCAGCGAGACGGAGTTGATGCAGTATCGGTCGTCGGTGGGGGTGCCGTAACCCTCGCCGTGGAACACGTGGCCCAGATGCGAGTCGCAGGTCGCGCACCTGACCTCGACGCGGGTCATGCCCATCGAGCGGTCCTCGATCAGGGTCACCGCCTCGGACTTCGACGGCTCGTAGAAGCTCGGCCAGCCGCAGTGGCTGTCGAATTTGGTATCGGACCTGAACAGTTCGGCGCCGCAGGCGCGGCAGCTGTAGACACCCACCGTCTTGGTGTCGACGTACTCCCCGGTGAAGGCGCGCTCGGTCCCCGCCTGGCGGAGCACGCGGAACTCCTCGGGAGAGAGCTGGACGCGCCACTCGGCGTCGCTCTTTACCACCTTGTCCATTCCACCAGCCTATGCGGTCTCCGGGGTGGGCGGAGGGAGGAGATCCGGGGACGGGGGGCGATCGGAGGGGGTGTGTCCGGGAGGCCGCCCGCGTGTTGTGCGCGTCCGGAAAAATCTTGAAGGGCGAAGCATCCTTTTGTGGCCGTTTTGGCGTCTTTAGGTATGTGGAGGGTGTTTCACCTTCCCGCTGAGGGGGGAGATCATCTGCCGGCCGCTCCACGCTCTGCGGATCGGCCATGATGCCACCGTCCGGGCGGCGCGCCAGCGTCCGGACGCCGGTGGGTACGACAGATGATCATGCTGGTCCGTCCCGTCGAGTGCCCGGTCCCGCCGCCGTGGCGGCTCCGGGGCGGACCACCCGTTTCGCCCGTCGTTCCGGCTCGCTGCCTTAGGGTGCGCTTCCGAGGGGGACCCGGTGACTCCCGGTCTCGCGGTGTGCTCCGGGTGCCGGTTGACCTACGGTTGTCCCTGACCGGCGGGCGACCGCCCGCGCCTCCCCTGCCCAGGACGGACTCCCTTGAGCGACCGCGACAACAGCACGGCACCCGTCGACCCCCGCCCGGCGGGCCGCTCCCACATCGGGGTCAGCTGCAGCTTCGTCTGCCACGACGGCGAGGGCCGCGTCCTTCTTCACCTGCGCGGCCCCAAGGCGAGAGACAGCCGCGAGGTGTGGGACTCCGGGGCGGGCGAACTCGGTTTCGGCGAGGACTTCGAGGAGTGTGTGCGGCGCGAGGTGGGGGAGGAGTTCGGCGCCACCGCCATGGAGCTGGTCCAGGTGGGGGTGGCCAACGTGAGGCGGACCTCGGGAGACGCGCCGACCCACTGGGTGTCCGTCCAGTTCGCGGTTCTGGTCGACCCGCGCGAGGTCACGCCGTCGGAGCCGGACCGCATCGGGAACCTGACCTGGTTCGGCGAGGACGAACTGCCGACCGGCCTTCACCCCGCGCTGCCGGGCCTGCTCGCCCGGGTGGCACCTCACATCGGCTGGTCGGCCGCACGCGCCTGAACGGCGCCCCCTGGAGAGCGCCGAGCCTGTTCGGGCCCGTCGTCGGGCGACTTCCTTGAGGTGGATGGTGGCTGTTTACCCGCGTTATCGCCATATGGGGCATTAGAGTGCGTATGGCATTTTTGATCTTGACTCGTTTCCTGGAGGATTCGGATGACCACGGCTGACGGCCGCTTCGGGCGGACGGGTAATCCTGAGGTGGACCAGCTGGCGGAGGGGTTCGACAAGCTCTCGGCGCGCTACGAGCGGATGCGTGAGGAGCTGACCGAGATGCGGGCCCACGGCGAGGCGGCCGACGGGCTGGTGAAGGTGGAGGTCGCTCCCGGCGGGGCACTGCTGGGCGTCGACATCAATCCCAGGGCGATGAGACTGGGCTCGGAGGCGCTGGGAGAGGCGATCATGGAGGCCGTGGGGGAGGCCTCGAAGATGGCGGCCGCCCGGATGGACGAGGTACTGGCGCCCCTGCTCGGCGGCATGACGGGGTTCAGTGAGGCGCTGCAGGGGCGGATGCCCACCCTGGACCCGGAGGGTGGTCTCTCCGCGGATCCACGGGTCGCCGAGGCGCTGCGGAACCTGCGGGAGATGCGCGACAAGTACCAGGTCTGAGGCGGCTCCCGCACCGGGACCACGGTGACGCCGACGTGCACGCGATGCGCGACGAGGGCTCCGGCGCCGGGTCGCGTCCGTGTCGGCGCGCGCCGGGTACGAGATCCGACGCGGTCGCACACGACGCGGGGCGGGGACACGTCATGTCCCCGCCCCGCGTCATGTGCGATCAGGTGTAGGACCAGCCTTCCCCCGGCGATCTGGTCGCGCTCTTGCGCACGATGTCGTCGAAGTCCGTCCTGCCGTCCGTGCCGTCACTGTCGAGGTTGGCCTGCGGCAGGGGGAACTGGTTGTCCGCGCCCATCAGTGCCGTCAGGTTGCCCAGGCTGAAGATGACGGCCGCCGTCGCGCCGACGACCGCGTTGACCGTCGTGCCCATCAGCAGGAGCCCGGACGACTCCTGAGTGGCCTTGGCTATCGCCACCAACGTGGCGCCCTGCGCGGCGACCGGCGGTACGGCCGAGGCCATCATCTGCTTGCCGATCAGCTCGACGATCTCCGAGGCGATGATGATGCCCAGGAGGCCGTCGACGATCGTTCCGGCGTTGTTGACGATCTTATGGATCTCCGACTGGGCGCCCTGCACCGCGGTGGCCATCTGCGACGCGGCCGTCTCCAGCTGCTGGACCTCCTGGAAGACGATCGACATGAACCTGTCGAAGGCCTTGCGGTCCTCGCCCTCGGGCCAGGCTGCCTGAACCGCCTTGACCTCGTTGTCCCACTCCCTCGTCCGCAGGTGCAGGAGTTTCAGGTTGACCGTACGCCAGTCGTTGAACGCCTCGGTGATCGCCTGGTCGTCCCCCGGCTGGGCGAGCAGCCATACGGCCGCCGCGCCCGCCGCGGGCTTGGCCAGTGTCCCGGCCAGCTGGATCTTCGCCAGGGTGGCGGCCCACGCGGGGCCGTAGGTGCCCAGGAGCTTCATCCCGCCGATGGTGGCGACCCCGGCTATGGCACCGGTGAAAGCCTCTTCGCCCGCCATGGAGCCTCCTTCCCGTTCAGTCGGTGGGCCCCAGGGCCTTGCCCTTCGTCGCCCTTTCGAGGTCGGCCACGTCCAGCGCGATCTTGCCCTGGAGGTCGGCCGTCTTCAGCGTGTCCTGTGCGCGAATGGCGGTCGCCAGTTCGGCCTCCCGGTAGTGGTGCACCACGCTGAGCAGTCCCGCGTTGATGCCGTCGAGGCATTTGACGAAGTCGGCGGCCTGCTTGGCCTGGTACTCCCGGGACGGTGTGTAGTTGTTGGCCACCGTGACCGCGCCGATGGCGCCCCACTGGTAGGCGCTGAGCCGTGTGTTCTCGGCCAGGGTGCTGACCTGCTCCGCGATCGGCCGGAAGACCCTGATCAGGTTCTGGGTGGCGGCCTTGAGGGCCTCTGTGTTGACGTCGACCACTGTGCGTCGGCCTCCTGGATGTCACGCGTGCCGCACCCCCGTGGCGCGACTCCCGGTTTCCTGTCTATGAACGAGGAGTAAATCAGGAGAACCAACAACATCACAGGTATCTCTCGATCTTTGTGACAAAGATCAAAAAGCCCGGCGCGGTCGAGCGGGCTCGACCCGCCGGGCGCGGGAAAGCGGCGGGAGCGCGGCGGGAGCGCGGCCGGAACGGGGGTGAGGGTCAGCCTCGGCGTCGCCGGGCGGCGGCGAACGTCACGTTCACGCCGATGATCCCGACCCACATGAGCGCCAGGATGAACATGAGGACTGATTCGCTCAGGCCGGTGTAGGACACCGCGACCGTCCCCGGCACCCCGAGCCCGAGGGAGATGATCGACAGGGCGAGCCGCTGCCCGGCGTCCAGGGACGGGCGGACCCCGGGGCTCTCCCTGCGCGCCTGGGCGAGCCGGTCGTCCACCCGTTTGTCGATCTCCTGGTCCATCTTCTCCAGGAAGCCCTCGACGAGGGAGTCTTCGTATTCCGGCCCCAGATGCCTGCGGGCCTCGAGCGAGGCGCGCAGGTCGTCGTCGGAGGAAGGGGTTCGTGGCATATTCGAGATATATCGTTTCTGTGCGGGGAAGTCCAGGCGAATGCCGGCCCGGCCTCGCGGAACCCTCGGCGAGGTCACGGGACCCTTTGAGTCCTCGGCGTCCTCGGCGTCCCTGAGCCCTCGCCGTCCTCTGTGTCCTCGGCATCCCTGCGCCCTCGGCGCGGTGGGGATCGGGCCTCAGACGGTCTCGGTCTCCTCGTCACGTCGCCGGACGTAGCGGGTGAAGAGGAACCCCTCGTCCTCCAGGACGTGGGCGAGGCGCAGGCGAGCGAGCGAGGACGGGCCGTCGAGGACCCTGGCGGCGTCTCCGCCGATCAGTATCGGGCTCACCGTGAGACAGAGTTCGTCGACCAGATCCGCGGCGGCGAACTGGGCGTTCACCTTCGGGCCGCCTTCGCACAGCATCCGGCCCAGGCCGCGTTCGGCGAGTTCCCTCACCGCCAGCGCCGGATCCACCCGCTCGCCCCCGGCCACGATCACGTCGGCGTTCCTGGCGGCCTCCTCGCGGCGTTCCCTGGGGGCCGCCTCACAGGTGACGACGATCGTTCGCGCCTCGGGGTCCGCGTCGGTGAACAGCGGGCCCGACAGGTCGAGATCGAGCCCGCGGGTGATCACCGCCACCGGCGGGACGGCGGGGCGTCCCTCGCGCAGCCCGCGCCACGACGGCCTGGCCCGTACCGGGCCGTACCCCTCGGCCCGTACGGTCGCCGCCCCGGCCACGACGACGTCGGCCAGCCCGCGCAGCACCCAGAAGACCTGGCGGTCGCCCCTGCCGGACAGTTCGCCGGACAAACCCTTCAGCCAGGTCCCGCCGTCGGCGCTGGCGACCATGTTGATCCTGAGGCACGGGTCGTCCGGATAGGCGTAGACCCGCGCGAGATCGACCTCGGCGGAGGTCTCGGGATGGATGAGGCGCATGGCCCTACCTTCGCACGGAGGCGAGCTGTGAACTTTCCCGGAATGGTCGATAACGGTTGGGGTGGCTTGTAGTGACTTCGGATGACTCCCGATACATGATTCATCCTTGAAGAGACGGGAGGGTCGTGTGAGGCTTGTCACGATCGTGACATGGTTGATCACCGCGATGGCCGGGATCTACCTGCTGTACCTGTGGCTCTCCGGGGGAGGGCTACGTCAGCAGGCGACCAAGGTGACTCGCTTTCCGACGTTGTTGATCTTCGCTCATCCGGTCCTGGCGATCTCCGCCCTGGCCTGCTGGGTCGTCCACGTGGTCACCTTGGACCCGCTCTTCGCCTGGCTGTCGTTCGGTGTGCTCTCGGCCTCCGCGCTGCTGGGCTTCACCATGTTCACCCGCTGGCTGGGCGCCGGCCGCCACGCCCGCGGCGCCGAGCAGCGCTTTCCCGTGGTCGCCGTCCTGCTGCACGGCGCCGTGGGAGTGGTGACGTTCGTGCTCGTCCTGCTCACCGCCGCGGTCGCGTCCGGTGCCTGAGAGTCCGGCGCTTGAGGGTTCAGGGGGTCGAGAGTCCGATGTCGGGGGCGTCCGGCGTCTGAGAGCCGTCTCTCCTGTTCGCCGCCCGAGGGGCGTACGGGATCCCTACAGGCGCGCGCAGCGCAGGATCCGCACCGAGCGCCCGGTCACCTCCACCGAGGCCTCGGCCGGCCAGGACCCCTCGGAGAAGGGGAACGTCTCAGGACCGTCGTCCGCGGTGTCCAGCACGTGCTGCCATCGCTTGCCGTACTTCGCCTCGGGGAGGCTGAAGGCCATGTTCTCGTGGTGGGCGTTGATCAGGAGCAGGAACGAGTCGTCCACGATCCGCTCGCCTCGCGTGTCCGGTTCGGTGATGGCGTCGCCGTTCAGAAAGACGGTGAGCGACTTGGCGTAACCGGTGTGCCAGTCACCGGCCGACATCTCCACCCCGGCCGGAGTGAGCCAGACGATGTCGCGGGTCCCGTCGTCGGCCTTGTGGCCGTGGAAGAAACGCCGCCGCTGGAAGACGGGATGCTCTCGCCGCAGTTTGGACAGGCTCCTGACGAAGTCGAGGAGGTCTCCCTCGCTTCCGGCCAGCGACCAGTCGATCCAGGAGACCTCGTTGTCCTGGCAGTAGGCGTTGTTGTTGCCGTGCTGGGTCCTGCCGAACTCGTCGCCGGCCGGCAGCATCGGCACGCCCTGGGAGACGAACAGGGTGACCAGGAAGTTGCGGCGCTGGCGCCGGCGCAGGTTCACGATCTCCGGGTCCTCCACCGGGCCCTCGGCCCCGCAGTTCCACGACCGGTTGTCGTCGGTGCCGTCGCGGTTGTTCTCCAGGTTGGCCTCGTTGTGCTTGTGGTCGTAGGAGACCAGGTCGGTCAGGGTGAACCCGTCGTGGCAGGTGACGAAGTTGATGGAGGCCACCGGGCGGCGCCCCGAGATGGCGTAGAGGTCGGCGGACCCGGTCAGCCGGGAGGCGAACTCGGGCAGCGCGGACCCGCTCCCGCGCCAGAAGTCGCGCACGCTGTCGCGGTACTTGCCGTTCCACTCCATCCACAGCGGCGGGAAGTTGCCCACCTGGTAACCGCCCGGCCCCACGTCCCACGGTTCGGCGATCAGCTTCACCTGGGAGATCACCGGATCCTGCTGGATCAGGTCGAAGAAGGCGCTCAGCCGGTCGACGTCGTGCAGTTCGCGGGCGAGGGCGGAGGCCAGGTCGAACCTGAAGCCGTCCACGTGCATCTCCAGCACCCAGTAGCGCAGCGAGTCCATGATCAGCTGGAGGGCGTGCGGAGAGCGGACGTTGAGGGAGTTCCCACAACCGGTGTAGTCGAGGTAGTAGCGCCGGTCGCCGTCGTGCAGGCGGTAGTACGACCGGTTGTCGATGCCGCGGAAGCCCAGCGTGGGACCCATGTGATCACCCTCGGCGGTGTGGTTGTAGACCACGTCGAGGATGACCTCGATGCCCGCCTCGTGCAGCGCCCGCACCATCGCCTTGAACTCCAGCACCTGCTCACCGCGCTGGCCCGAGCCGGAGTAGGCGGCGTGCGGGGCCAGGTAGGCGATCGTGTTGTAACCCCAGTAGTTGGTCAGCCCTCTGGCGACCATCGCGTGCTCGGGGACGTACTGGTGCACCGGCATCAGCTCCACCGCGGTGACGCCCAGGCTCAGCAGATGGTCGATGACCGCCGGGTGGGCCAGTCCCGCGTAGGTGCCGCGCTGCTCCTCGGGCACCGCGGGGTGGCGCATCGTGAGCCCGCGCACGTGCGCCTCGTAGATCACGGTCTGGTGGTACGGGGTCCGGGGCGACCTGTCGTTGCCCCACTCGAAGAACGGGTTGATCACCACGTTCTTCGGCATGAAGGGGGCGGTGTCCTCGTCGTTGCGGTTTCCCGGATCGGTGAACTGGTACGAGAACATCGCCTCGTTCCACTTCACGTCGCCCTCGACGGCCTTGGCGTAGGGATCGAGGAGCAGTTTGGAAGGGTTGCACCGGTGCCCCTGGTCGGGGTTGTAGGGGCCGTGGACCCGGTAGCCGTACCGTTGCCCCGGCATGATCCCCGGGACGTAGCCGTGCCAGACGAATCCGTCGACCTCGGTCAGCTCGACGCGCTCCTCGCGGTCGTCGTCTCCGAAAAGGCAGAGCTCGACACGCTCCGCTACCTCGGAGAACAGTGAGAAGTTGGCACCCACGCCATCCCAGGTGGCGCCGAGCGGATAAGACTCTCCCGGCCAGACTGCGCGCATGTGACCCTATTCTCCTCTGGTAAGGCTCCCCTGTGCAGGGTGTTCTCGCCTCTGTCACTTTAAGGTGGTATTGAGGAGTTTCGTATCCGGGGTTTGGCGTGCTTTCCGTACCTGCCGTTTCCGTGCATGCGCTGTGACCACGCGTGTCCGGCGAGGACACGCGTGGCCGCGAAGATGTCGTGCCCGGCCCGCCGCCGACCACCCAGGGTGACCGGTTCGAGGCGGTTGCCGCTGAAGAAGGTCCGGCCGGGTGAGTGCCCGGCCGGAGCGGTTCGGTCCCCGGTCAGCCCGATCGCGCGCCTACGGCCCCGATCGGCGGCGTGCGCGTACGGCCGTGATCAGCTCAGCAGTTCGGCGTTGAGACTGATCGTCGTGCCCGAGAGGGCCTTGCTCACCGGGCAGTTGGCCTTGGCCGTCTCGGCCGCCTCCTGGAACTGCTCGGCCGTGAGGCCGGGAACCTGGGCGCGGACCGAGATGACGATCCCGGTGATGCCCTCACCCGGCTGGAAGGTCACGTCGGCCTTCGTCTCCACGGTCTGGGGCGGGGTGCCCGCCTGGGCCAGCCCGTGGGAGAGGGCCATCGAGAAGCACGAGGAGTGGGCGGCCGCGATGAGCTCCTCGGGAGAGGTCTTGCCATTGGCCTGCTCGGCGCGCGAGGGCCAGGACACGTCGAACGTGCCCACCCCGGAGGAGTCGAGGGAGACGCTGCCGGAACCGTCGAGCAGCGCGCCCTTCCACTGGGTCGTCGCGGTACGTGTCGTCGCCATGGCGATTATCCTTTCGATCATGAACCGTTGGCCATGACCGACCCTACTCGGCGCCGGGGGGCCGCGGGTGTGGGGGGGGGGCGCGGGCCCCAGGCGGGGCCCGGGGGGGGGAT
>NZ_JBEPDA010000009.1:116102-265288 GCF_040299985.1 Streptosporangium sp. NPDC000563
GCCGCGCCGGCCCCCGGCTGCGCCGGGGCCCCCCCCCCCCCACCGCCCGCCACCGGAGGTCAGAAGGAGGCGCGGTCGAGGAGGGCGTCCAGATCCAGGCCGGCGGGCAGGGTGCCGAAGGCGCGGCCGGTGTCCCCGGCCAGGCGGGAGACGCAGAAGGCGTCGGCGACGGCCGCGGGGGCGAGCCGCACGAGCAGGGAGCCCTGCAGCACCAGCGCCATGTCCTCGGCGACGCGCCGGGCGCGGACCTCGAAGTCGCCTGTGTCGTCCAGGGACTTGCGCAGGCGGTCGGCGGCGGCGTCCAGGTGCCGGTCGGCGCCGGCGGCGAGCGCGACCTCGGCGAAGAACACCTCCCGCGCCTCGGGCTCGCGGCCCAGGGCGCGCAGCACGTCGAGCGCCGCGACGTTCCCCGATCCCTCCCAGATGCCGTTCAGCGGCGATTCACGAAACAGCCTGGGCATCTGCGACTCCTCGACGTAGCCGTTTCCTCCCAGGCACTCCAGCGCCTCCGCCGCGTGCGCCGGAGCGCGCTTGCAGATCCAGTACTTGCTCACGGCCAGCGCGGTGCGGCGCAGCGCGGCCTCGGCCTGGTCGCCGGCGATGGCCCGGTCGGTGGCTCCGGCCAGCCGCGTCATCAGGACGGTCGCCGCCTCCGACTCCAGGGCGAGCTCGGCCAGGACGTTGCGCATCAGCGGCTGGTCGGCGAGCTTCCTGCCGAACGCCCCGCGGTGCCGGGTGTGGTGGACGGCCTGCGTGACGCCGTACCGCATGCCGGCCGCCGAGCCGATCACGCAGTCCAGCCGGGTCATGTTGACCATCTCCAGGATGGTCCGCACTCCGCGTCCCTCCTCGCCCACCAGATGGGCCGTCGCGCCGTGGTACTCCACCTCGGCGCTGGCGTTGGACCTGTTGCCCAGCTTGTCCTTCAGCCGCATCAGGTGGACGGCGTTGCGGGTGCCGTCGGGAAGGACGCGGGGGAGCAGGAAGCACGACAGTCCGCCGGGGGCCTGGGCGAGGACGAGGAACACGTCGCACATCGGGGCGGAGTTGAACCACTTGTGCCCGGTCAGGGCGTAGCTCCCGTCGCCCAGCGGTTCGGCGCGGGTGGTGCCCGCGCGAACGTCGGAGCCGCCCTGCTTCTCGGTCATCGCCATTCCCGCGAGCACGCCGCGCTTGCCGAGCGGCGGGCGCAGCCCGAAGTCGTAGCTCCGCGAGGCCAGCAGGGGCTCCCAGTCGGCGGCGAGCGCCGGGCTGTGCCGCAGCGCGGCGATCGAGGCGTAGGTCATCGAGATCGGGCAGCCGTGTCCGGCCTCGACCTGGCTCCAGACGTAGAACTTGGCGGCGCGGGCCACGTGCGCGCCCGGCCTGGCGCTCGCCCACGGGGTGGCGTGCATGCCGTTGTCGACGGCGACGGTCATCAGCTCGTGCCAGGCGGGATGGAACTCCACCTCGTCGATCCGCCTCCCGTAGCGGTCGTGGGTGCGCAGGACGGGCGGGTGCTCGTTCGCGAGCCTTCCCCACTCCTGGGCCTGTTCCGAACCGGCGAGAAGACCGAGCCGGCGCAGTTCCCCGGTGGCCCATCCCGCCCCCTCGCGTTCCACGCCGTCCATCAGGGCGGCGTCGGCGGACACGTCGTGTCCGGTGAGCGGGTGAGCCTGGTTGAAGACGTCATGGGTCACGTGCGGCCTCCGGTAACTCATTCGGCTCGTCGCCGGGTTCTGCGCCTATCTCAACATCCTGCCGGGGGAAAGTTGCCCTTTATTGGGCGCTATATCCGATTTACGTCCGCTGTTGGACACCGGCTTCCGGAAGTTCACCCCGCCGTACGCGTACGGCGCGGACCGCGCGGACACGCGTACGGACCACTGTCGGCCACGCGGGAGGATCCGCGCTCGTCCCGACGACGCCGGGACGAGGCGAGAGCGGGCGCGGACCGCCGGGTGAGGCCCCCGCCCGCGCGTCAGGGATTCTTGACCAGGTCGCGGACGTAGTCGTCGTCCTCGTCGCTCTCCGCGAGCACGCGCTCCGCGCCCCGCTGAGCTCGCGCGTCCCCCCGGGTGGCGAGGCCGCGCGTGGCCTCGGCGACCGTGTTCAGGTCCTCGTCGTCGAGCCTGGCGGCGAGCGCGTCGCGGATCCGCTCGCTGTCCTTGGGGTCCTCCGTCAGGCCCGCCAGGCCCATGGTGGCCCAGTCGCGCACCTCGGCGTCGGGGTCCTCGGTCATGGAGATGAGCAGCGCGAGCCCTTCGGCGTGACCCGGGGGCAGGACGGCGGCGAGCGCGGCGGGATCGGCCTGGGTGCGGGTCCAGCCGTCGGCGGTGACGATCTCCAGCACCTCGGGCAGGGCACGCGGGTCGGCGTGGTGACCGAGCGCGCCGAGCACCGAGCGCAGCACCCGCTCGTCGCCCTCGGTGGCCGCCATCCGTCGCAGGATCGGCAGCGACTCCTCCAGGAACGGCTTCTCGTTCTCGGTGAAGCCGAGCTGGGCGAGCACGTCGACGGCGAACTCCCGCTTGCGCGGATCCTCGTTCGAGCACAGCCGCGCCGCCGCGTCGAAGGTCTCACCGTCGTCGCGCCTGCTCAGCGAGCTCGCCACGGTCCACCAGGTCTCGGCCTCCTCGTCGATGTCCCGGTAGGGCATCGCCCGCTCGACCAGCTCGTCGAACGGCAGCCGCTCGCCCGTGGCGTCCTCCAGCAGGGTGGCGACGGCCGCGTGCCCGCGCTGGCAGGTGAGTTCGGCGACGCGGGTCCCGTCGGGTCCCACCGCCGCGACGGTCACCAGGTCGGTGCCGTCCTTCGCCCTGCTGCGGCCCACGACGAACTGCGAGCCCTCGGGGGCCTGCTCGGTGAGCTGCTCGAGAAGCGCGCTCTCCAGCTGGGTGCCCAGCCAGTCGTAGGCGATGGAAAGCGGCGTGTCGCCGTCGCCGTCGGGCCGGTCGGCCTCGGCGCCGGCCTGCAGCAGCGTCTGTACGACGCCCAGGGCGCCGCGCCGGGTGGCCAGGGTGAGCGGGGTGTCGCCGCCCTCGTTGGCGTCCTCGGGGTTCGCTCCCGCGGCGAGCAGCGCGCCGACCGCGTCCGCCCGCCCGTTGGCGGCCGCCCAGAGCAGAGCGGTCCATCCGCCGGCCTCCCGCCCGGACACGTCGGCACCGGCGGCGAGCAGCGCCCGCAGGACCTCGACATGGTCCCAGGAGGAGGCCACGCACAGGGGCAGTCCCTCGTCCTCGCCGCCACTGATCCGGTTGGGGTCGGCTCCGTGGGCCAGCAGCGCGCGCACGATGTCCACGCGGCCCTGGTTCGATGCCAGGTAAAGGGCGGTGGGCTCTTCCGTGCCGTCGGGGTCGGCGCTCGTGCCGTTCCGCAGCAGCCGCTCGGCCCGCTCGGCGTCGTTGGCCGCCACCGCGTCCAGGAGTTCTCGGTACATGCCTCCGGATCATATGGCGTGCCTCCCCGGCACGGCCGTACGCCGGTCCCGCGCCCCTGGTGGGGGGGCGTCATCCGATCTGATTAGCGAGTTTCCTCCCTCGGGGGGATCCGCACGCCGTAGCAACTCGCGATATGTTGTGAGTTATGAATAATCCCGGGGAAATGCGGGTCTCGGACGCGGAGCGGGAAGCCGCCGTCGAGTGGTTGCGGGTCGCCTCCGTCGAGGGCCGTCTCACCCTCGGGGAGCTGACCGAGCGTACCGAGGCGGCCTACACCGCCGTCACCCAGGCCGAGCTGGCGGTGATCACCTCCGACCTGCCCGGCGGTCGCCCGGTGCCCGCACCCGCCTATCCTCAGCCCTCGTCGGGGGAGGGCGGCTCGGTGCGGCGCTGGTTCGTGGCGGTGATGAGCAGCTCCAAGCGGCGCGGCACCTGGCGGATCGACAAGCCACTCGGCGCCGTCGCCGTGATGGGCGACGTGCTGCTCGACCTGCGCCAGGCGGAGGTGCGCACGGGGGTGGTCGACATCATGGCCACCGCGATCATGGGTGACGTGAAGATCATCGTCCCGGACGGGGTGGACGTCGAGATCGACGGCATCGCCATCATGGGGGACAAGAAGGTCCAGGTCATCGAGGCACCCCCGGGCACGAACGCGCCGCTCGTCCGGGTCGCGGCCTACGCCCTCATGGGAAGCGTCAAGGTGGTCGGGGACTCCAAGGCCAAGCCACTCAAGAAGGCGATGGCGGCCTGGCGCAAGCAGTGGGAGGAGATGCGCGCCGAACTCACCGGCGAATACGGCCACCACCGGGCGGGACCCGGCCCCCACCAGATCCACCCCTCCCCCCAGGAGCCTCCGAGGCCCCCCTGGCCCCCGGCGCCGCCTCAGCCTCCCCACCCCCCTCAACTACCCCACCTCTGAGGGGCCGCCTCACCTCTCGCTCATCGGGACAACTTCGGAGCATGTGCAACATCCCGGGATCCCCAGGGCGTAGTGATCGGTGACATACACCGACAGTGAGGATCCCCCGATGCGAGATCGGGCTGACTTCGAGCACTACGTGGAGCAGTGCTCGCCGCGCCTGTTACGGGCCGCCCACCTGTTGTGCCGCGACTGGGGCACGGCGGAGGACCTGGTACAGACAGCCCTGGCCAAGGCATGGCTCGCCTGGCGGAGGGTGGGTGACGATCCGGACCCGTACGTCTACCGCATCATGGTCAACACCCACGCCACCTGGTGGCGCCGCAGATGGCGCGGAGAGCTGCCGAGCGCTGTCCTCCCCGAGATGCCGGACGGCGACACGATGGACGCGGTGGCCACCCGGGAGGCGGTCCGGCAGGTTCTGGCCGGGCTTCCCGGCAGACAGCGGGCCGTGATCGTCCTGCGTTACTTCGCGGACCTGCCCGACCAGCGGATCGCCGAGATTCTCGGCTGCTCGGTGGCGACCGTACGAAGCCAGGCCAGCCGAGCACTGCGCAAGCTGCGCGTCGATCCCGCGGCCGTCGCCGCGATCACCACGGGGAGCTGAGATGACGATCACCGAATCCGAGTTGCGCGAGATCCTGAACGAGGACGAGGGTGAGGGCCACAACAGGGGGGTGACCGTCGCCGGTGTCCACCGGCACGCCCGCGCGATCAGGCGCCGCCGCCGCTGGACGGCGGGCGGTGCGGTAGCGGCCGTCATCGTCGCCGTGGTGGCCCTCAACACCCCTGCGGGCGGCGTCGCCGACGACCTCGGCATCTGGACCGGCGTCATGGCCCGGCCGTCTCCCACGGTCCCGACGACGTCACAGCCGCTGGGCGGGCCGTTTCCGGGAGACGAGGTCGCGAGCGGCGACTACAGGACCGGCGGGGTACGCGAGGAACTTCGCGTCATGTCCTGGAACAATTCGCTGAAGGTCAGTGTCCGCTGCTCCGGGCCGATACGGCGGGCGGTCGTCTGGATCGGCGACGGCCCCGCGCTGTGGCGTCTCTGCGGAACCGATCCCGATGGAAACGTCGTGGAGGTCTTCACCGAGAACCCGAGCGGTGCGGCGGGGGGCGGCGACCGTCCTGCAGGGGAGCAGGTCGTGACCGCGGCCATACTGCCCGGCGAGATCGACGCAGCGGGCAGGACGGTGAGCCAGTTGGCCCAGGCGATGGACGGCCTCTTCGACGGCTGGGAGGAGCAACTCGCCGCGGCGGAGTCCTTCCCTCTCGACTGGTCGCTCAGGGTACGGGAGATGATCTACCCGCTCTGCCGGGACAACGTGCGTCAGCTGGATCCGCGTACCGGGGAGATAGTCCGCCTGACCTGCGAGGGCAGGGACAAGGCACCCCCCGGGTGAACCCCGGGGGTCCCGAGGGTGGGGGCCGCGCTCAGGCGGTGGCGAGGGCGGGGTGTCGGTGGGTGGCGAGTTCTTGACGCGCTCCCCGGCCTGAAGGGCCGAGGATTCAGTCCGTGCCGCGTCATGCGGCACCTCTGTGGCTACCTGCTTCATCGGCGTCGGCCACCGCGAGCGGTGGTCTTACGTCACCTCCACAGGCGTTTAACGTCTCCGCCTCCCGCCGCCTGTCGGCGGCGGGTTTCCGTCCAGCGGCGACGGTCCGTCGGCCCTCGGCCAGCACGTTGCGTGCGGCGTTGACATCACGGTCATGGACCGCCCCACACGGGCACATCCACGATCGGACGTTCAGCGGCAGAGCGGTGGCCACAGCCGCGCACTGCGAGCACCGCTTGGAGGAGGGGAACCACCGGCCGACCTTGGCGAAGGTCCGCCCGTACCGCTTCGCCTTGTACTCCAGCATGGCCACGAACTGCGACCAGCCCGCGTCATGGACGCTCTTGGCCAGCCGGGTGCGCGCCAGTCCCTTGACCGACAGGTCCTCCACGTAGATCGCTTGGTTGTCGCGAACCAACTGGGTGGAGAGCTTGTGGGCGAAGTCCCGGCGCGCATCAGCCACCCGGGCATGCGCGCGGGCGACCTTGACAACGGCCTTGGAGCGGTTGGCCGACCCCTTCACCGTACGACTCAGGGCCTTTTGCGCCTTACGGAGCCTCTTGGCCGCGCGGCGCAGGAGACGCGGGTTGTCGATCTTCCGGCCGTCCGACAGCACCGCGAAATGAGTGAGACCCAAATCGACGCCGACCTCGGACGTCGTCTCGGGCAGCGGCTCATCACCGGTCTCGACCGCGAACGAGGCGAAGTACCGCCCGGCCGCGTCCTTGATGACCGTCACCGACGACGGCTCGGCGGGCAGTGGGCGCGACCAGCGCACCACCACCTCGCCGATCTTCGGCAGGCGCAACCTCCCGCCCGCCGTGACGGCGAAGCGGGCGTTGCGGGTGAACCGGATCGCCTGGCGGTTGTCCTTACGCGACCGGAACCGGGGCGGGCCGACCTTCGCCCCTTTGCGCTTACCGGTGATGGAGGCGAAGAAGTTGCGGTAGGCGGCGTTCAGGTCGGCCAAAGCCTGCTGCAACACCACCGCCGACACCTCACCCAGCCACACCCGCTCCGACGTCGCCTTCGCGACGCTCAGACGCCGGGACAACTCCGTATCCGAGACATAAGCCAACCCCGCCCGGTGGGCGTCCTGACGAGCACGCAGCCCGTCGTTGAACACCGTCCGCGCACACCCGAACGCCCGCGCCAGCGCCTGGCGCTGAGCGGCGTCGGGATAGAGCCGATACCGGTAACGAAGCTGCACGGTGGCGATGGTCGCATGACGCAACGCCTGAGCGCTCGACAACTCCACGACCAGTTGGGACGCCAGATCGACGTCGCCCCCTTCACCGGCGAATCCACGCACGGGGAGCCCCGCGCCGCCCCGGTGTCCTGCACCTGGTGGGCCGAGCGGCAAGACCAGGAAGGTCAGGGCACGCCCACGCCCTGGAGGGCACTCCCGCGCGGGCCTTCACCCCAGGCCTGAAGGCCGGAGCACTGGCCCGCATTTCGGTAGCGTTCGAGCAGCACCGCGGCGACCTCGGGGGCGGCGCCCAGCACGTCGGCGACGGCGTCGGCGCCCGCCGCCAGGGTCTCGCGGCGGATCCTGTCGGCGAAGTGGCCGGGGGCGAGCAGGTAGGGGGCGACCACGATCCGTGAGGCGCCCGAGCGCCGCAGGCGCAGCACGGCCTCCTCGGGGGTGGGACCGGCGGCCGAGGCGTAGGCGGCGGTCACCGACCGCCAGCCGCGTTGCCTCGCCCAGTCTCCGGCGATCCCGGCGACCGTCGCGTTGGCCCGCCGGTCGCTGGAACCGGCCGAGACCAGCACCACGGCGGTGCCGGGCTCGCCGGGCTCCACGCCGGCCTCGGCCAGGCGCCGCTCCAGTGCGGCGACGAGCAGCGGGTGCGGGCCGAGCGTGGCGCCCGCGTGCACGCGCAGCAGGGGCCTGCGCGCCGTCGCCTCGGCCAGCGCGCCGGGGATGTCGACCCGGCTGTGGTAGGCCTCGGTGAGCAGCAGCGGCAGCACCGCCGCCTCGGTGAGCCCCGACAGCGCCATGGGAAGCGTCGGGGAGGCGTGGTCGAGGTAGGCGGTGCGTACGAGGAGCTCGGGCCGCGCGTCCCGTACCAGGTCGAGCAGGGCCTCCACCGTCGCGGCGGCGCGCGGGTCACGGGACCCGTGCGCCACCGCGACCAGCGGTGTCCCGAGAGCGGCGCCGGTGGCACGCCAGGTCATACGTGGAGCCCGCACTCGGTCTTGCCCATGCCCGCCCAGCGACCGCTGCGCGGGTCCTCTCCCGGGGCGACCTGGCGGGTGCAGGGGGCGCAGCCGATCGAGGGGTAGTCGTCGTAGTGCAGCGGGTTGATCAGCACCCCGTTGTCGGCCATGTAGTTGTCGACGTCGTCCTGCGTCCACCGGGCGATCGGGTTGATCTTGACCATCTGGCGCTTGGCGTCCCACTCGACGACCTTGACGCCGGCGCGGGTGACGGCCTCGTCGCGGCGGATGCCGGAGACCCAGGCGAGATACGGCTCCAGGGCGCGATTCAGCGGCTCGACCTTGCGCAGGTAGCAGCACAGGTCGGGGTTGCGCCCGAACAGGCGCGGGCCCAGGTCGCGCTCCTGCTCCGCCACCGTACGGGACGGCTTCACGTCGATCACGTTCACGTCGTAGACCTGCCGGACGGCGTCACGGGTGCCGATCGTCTCGGCGAAGTGGTATCCGGTGTCGATGAACAGCACGTCCACGCCGGGCTTGACCCGGCTGACCAGGTCGATCAGCAGGGCGTCGCTCATGGAGGCGGTCAGGCAGAGCCGGTCGCCGAAGGTCGCCGCCGCCCAGCGGATGATCTCAAGGGCCGAGGCGTCCTCAAGGAACCGCGCGGCCGACTCGACGATCTCCTGCAGGTCGAGGGTCCCGCGCTGCTGACGTAACCCGACTTCGATGTCCACCAGTGTCATCGCTCGCTCATCCAATCCTCGTTCGCCGCGCGGGCAGGTCGTGCCTCACGGGCCGTCGCGCTCGTCGTCGTGCCGGAACTCACCGTGCGGGCCGTGCCGGCCGCGGTGACCTCTCCGGTCGGAGAGGTCGGCGCGGCCGGCACGTTCGCCGCGTCGGATTCGCCGTGCGTCACGAGCGCACCCCGATTCCGAGAAACTTCAGCTTGAAGGCGCGCACGCACGACCGGCAGTACCAGCCGCCGTCGCCCTCGTAGGGCTCCAGGTCTTCCTCACCGCAGTACGGGCAGTGGAAGGGAACGGCTCGCTCGCTCATCCGCTCCTCCTCGTCCCGCCCGTTACCGAAAGGACGGCGTGTCGGCCGTTCACTTCAGGTCCGCGTCGTCGGCGCGCTGCACCCAGTCGGAGAAGGTCTCGTTCTCGTCCTTCTGCTTCTCGAAGTTGCGGAGCACGCGCTCCACGTAGTCGGGAAGCTCCTCGGAGGTGGCCTTCAGGCCGCGGACCTTGCGGCCGAAGCCGGGGTTGACGCCCAGCGAGCCGCCCAGGTGGATCTGGAAGCCCTCGACCTGCTCACCCTTGTCGTTCACGACGAGCTGGCCCTTGAGGCCGATGTCGGCGACCTGGATGCGGGCGCAGGAGTTGGGGCAGCCGTTGACGTTGATGGTGAGCGGGCTCTTGAAGTCGGGCAGCCGCTGCTCCAACTCGTCGATCAGGTTGGCCGCGGTGACCTTGGTCTCGACGATGGCGAGCTTGCAGAACTCGATCCCGGTGCACGCCATGGTCTGGCGGCGGAAGGTGGAGGGGTTGACCTGCAGGTCGCCCGCCTCCAGCTCGGCGACGAGGCTGTCGACCCTGTCGGGTGCCACGTCGAGGATGACCATCTTCTGCTCGACCGTGGTGTGCACCCGGTCGGAACCGTGCCGCTCGGCGATGTCGGCGATGAGGTTCAGCTTGTCGCCGTCGAGGCGGCCGACCTTCGGGGCGAAGCCGACGTAGAAGTTGCCGTCCTTCTGCGGGAAGACGCCCACGTGGTCCCGGCGGCCGCCGCGCGGCTGCTCGGGCGCGGGGCCGTCGGGCAGGACGTATCCCAGGTATTCCTTCTCCAGGACGTCGCGGAACTTCTCCGGGCCCCAGTCGTTGATCAGGAACTTGATCCTGGCCCGGTGGCGCAGGCGGCGGTAGCCGTAGTCGCGGAAGATGCCGATCACGCCACCGTAGGCGGGGGCGACCTGGTCAGGGGTGAGGAAGACGCCCAGCCGCTTGCCCAGCATCGGGTTGGTGGACAGGCCGCCGCCCACCCACAGGTCGAAGCCGCGCTCGCCGTTCTCGTTCACCACGCCCACGAACGCCACGTCGTTGATCTCGTGCACGGTGCAGTGCGCCGGGCACCCGCTCACCGCGGACTTGAACTTGCGCGGCAGGTTGGAGTAGGCGGGGTCGCCGATGTAGGTGTCGTGGATCTCCTGGATCTGCGCGGAACCGTCGATGACCTCGTCGGTGTCGATCCCGGCCAGCGGACAGCCCAGGATGACGCGCGGGGTGTCGCCACAGGCCTCCGTGGTGGACAGGCCCACCGACTCCAGACGCTCCCAGATGTCGGGAACGGCCTCGATCTCGATCCAGTGCAGCTGGATGTTCTGCCGGTCGGTGACGTCGGCGGTGCCCCTGCCGTAGAGGTTGGAGATGTCGGCGATGACGCGCAGCTGGGCCAGGTTGAGCCGGCCGCCGTCGATCCTGACCCGGAGCATGAAGTAGCGGTCGTCGAGCTCCTCCGGCTCCAGGATCGCGGTCTTGCCGCCGTCGATCCCGGGCTTTCGCTGGGTGTAGAGCCCGAACCAGCGCATCCGGCCGCGCAGGTCGGAGGGGTCGATGGAGTCGAAGCCGCGCTTGGAGTAGACGTCGATGATCCGCTGACGGACGTTGAGCCCGTCGTCGTTCTTCTTGTTCTCCTCGTTCTTGTTCAGCGGCTCGCGGTAACCGAGAGCCCACTGACCTTCGCCGCGCGGGCGCTTGTGATGTCGGTTCGCCGACCGGGCTGGGGTCGTCATGCGCGCGTCCTTTTTGTGGCTCGATGGAATGATTTCCGGACGCGCACAGGCGGCACCTCCCGCCTCATCGTCGAGTGCGGGGGTCGATTACTCAGAAGAGGACGCCTGTTACGCGGCCGAGCTGGGTGAAATCAGCAGGGGGCGACTGTTAACGGACGTCACAACAGATGGCGCTGCGGACACGCAGGAGGTCGACGTGGCGTCGCACGACGAGCAAGGGGTCCGCTGGCATGTCTACGACGATACCTTGGGCACGGTGGATGTCCAATGCGGGGTCCACCATCTGGACGCGGACGTGGTATCGGGAGTCGCGCGGGGAGCGGGGGCAGCCACCCGTCGAGACCCCGCCGGACGGCGGGGTCTCGACGGGTGTGGCGGGCGCCGGGGGTTCGGATCAGCCCTGGCGGGGCCAGTCCAGTGCCGACTCCCGGGGCTCGTGGACGGGCTGGTGCTGGCAGTCGCACCACGAGCCTCCCCGGCACTCGTCGTGCCGCCGCTCTTTGCAGTCCTCGCAGATCATGGCTCCATTCTCTGCCCTTTCCGGCCGGGGCATCACTCGGCTCCTCCCTCGGACCTGAGCCGCGATCGACAGGGACTTCACCGGAGCGTCGCGGCGAAACGGGCGCTCCACTCGGGTCGGGGTCCGGATCAGGGGCGTTTCAGGGAGACGCCGGATGGAGCAGGCGCCCTTTCACCTGACATGCTCGTAAATATGCGGACACTGTTGAACGTCATTTGGTTGGTCTTCGCGGGGATCTGGCTGGCGATCGGCTACGTACTCGCTGGAATCGTGTGCTGTGTCCTGATCATCACGATCCCGTTCGGCATCGCGTCGTTCCGGATCGCCGCCTACGCGCTGTGGCCCTTCGGCAGGACCGTGGTGCGCGACCCCGACGCGGGCGCGCTGTCGACCATCGGCAACGTGATCTGGTTCGTCGTGGCCGGCGTCTGGCTCGCGATCGGGCACCTGCTGACCTCGATCCCGCTCTTCCTGTCGATCATCGGCATCCCGATGGGCCTGGCCAACCTGAAGCTGATCCCGGTCTCCCTGCTGCCGCTGGGAGCGCGCATCGTCGACGTCGACGACGCCGAGGCGTTCTACCGCAGGTAGGTTTCGCCGCGGATGCCGAGGGCAGCCCGGTGAGATTCGATCGTTGCCCGCCTGACTCGTGATCAAGAGCGGCTAGGAATACCGTTGTGTGGCATGACGTCCACTGATGCCCCGGCTCATCGGCCCGGGCCCGAGCGGCGCCCCCCGCGCGGGCCCGGGGTGCGGTTGCGCGCCGGCGTCGCCTGGTTGCGCAGGGACGTCTGGGGCAGGCTGCGGGCGCTGCTCTCGTGGATCCGCGGCACCGACGTGTGGACCCTGATCGTCGCGACCACGAACGCGGGCGTCACCTACCGCGTCACCGGCCTGGCGGGTGAGGCGGCCTTCTTCGCGTTGCTGTCGCTGCCGCCGTTCATGCTCGGCCTGATCGGCATGCTCGGCCAGCTGACCCGCGTGTTCGGCCCCGAGACGGTCAAGAACGTCAGCGACTGGATCGACGAGCAGGCCCACCTGCTGTTCACCGACAACGCCGTGGACACCGTCGTCACCCCCCTCATCGAGGACGTGCTGAAACCCGAGAACCAGGTCTCGCTGATCTCCCTGGGCTTTCTGCTCGCGCTCTGGTCGGGCTCGCGGGCGCTGTTCGTCTACGTCGACCTGATCTCGGTCGCCTACGGCCTCGGCGAGGAGCGCGGCATCATCCGCACCCGCCTGATGTCCTTCGGGTTCTACCTGGCGGGTCTGCTGATCGGCCTCGTGGTGATGCCGGTGCTCGTCCTCGGCCCGGCCGCGCTGCGCGGGGCCCTGCCGGCCGACTACACCGTGCTGGTCGACATCCTCTACTGGCCGGTGGTGGTCATCGGCTCGGTGATCTTCCTCACCCTGCTCTACCACGTGAGCGTGCCCGTGCGCACGCGCTGGTGGCGCGAGCTTCCGGGAGCGATGCTCGCCCTCGTCATCTGGATCGCCTGCGCCGCCGTGCTGCGCGCGGTCCTCGCCGCCTGGTTCTCGCCCGTCTCCATCTACGGCTCGCTCGCCGCTCCCATCGCCGTGCTCTTGTGGCTCTACATCACCGCGCTGGCCGTGCTCATCGGCGCCACGCTCAACGCCGAGGTCGACCGGCTCTGGCCTGTCGAGGGCGCAGGTCGCGCCGGGCGTGCGGCTTAGTCCGCTATCGTCTAAGCCGCGACTGGCGCATAAGGTGGGAGAGACCACCGGGGAGCGAAAGGGCGAGGAGGCCGAGCGCCTGGGTCTTCGCGCGATGTCGACGACGACAGGGGAGTGAAGGCGCATGAGCGCTCTTTCCAGCGTGGATCCGCAGATCGCCGAGCTCATCAAGGCCGAGGAGCGGCGGCAGTCCGACACCGTCAAGTTGATCGCCTCGGAGAACTACGTCTCCAAGGCCGTCCTCGAGGCCACCGGCACCGTCCTGACCAACAAGTACTCCGAGGGCTACGCCGGCAAGCGTTACTACGAGGGCCAGCAGGTCATCGACCAGATCGAGACCCTCGCCATCGACAGGGCCAAGGCCCTGTTCGGCGTGAACCACGCCAATGTGCAGCCCTACTCGGGCTCGCCCGCCAACCTCGCCATCTACCTGGCCTTCCTGAAGCCGGGCGAGACCGTGATGGGCATGGGCCTGCCGTTCGGCGGCCACCTGACCCACGGCTGGTCGGTCTCGGCCACCGGCAAGTGGTTCAACCCGGTCCGCTACGGCGTGCGGCAGGACACCGGCCGCGTCGACATGGACGAGGTGCGCGAGATCGCCCTGCGCGAGCGCCCCAAGCTGATCTTCTGCGGTGGCACCGCGGTCCCGCGCACGATCGACTTCCCGGCCTTCGCCGAGATCGCCCGAGAGGTCGGGGCGGTGCTCGCCGCCGACATCGCGCACATCGCGGGCCTGGTGGCCGGTGGCGCACACCCGTCGCCCGTGGGCCACGCGGACGTCATCTCCACCACCACCCACAAGACCCTGCGCGGTCCCCGGGGCGCCATGCTCATGGCCACCTCCGACGAGCACGCCACCGCACTCAACAAGGCCGTCTTCCCCGGCCTGCAGGGCGGCCCGCACAACCACACCACCGCGGCCATCGCGGTGGCGCTCAAGGAGGCGTCGACCGACGAGTTCAGGGACTACGCCCGCCAGGTGGTCATGAACGCGCAGGCGCTGGCCGAGGAGCTCCTGGCCCGGGGCTTCGACCTGGTCTCCGGCGGCACCGACAACCACCTCATCCTCTTTGACCTCACCCCCAAGGGCATCGGCGGCAAGCCCGCCGCCCAGGCCCTCGACAAGGCCGGGCTGGAGACCAACTACAACAGCGTGCCCTTCGACACGCGCAAGCCGTTCGACCCCTCGGGCATCCGCATCGGCACCGCGGGCGTGACCAGCCGGGGCATGGGCGTCGCCGAGATGCGGCAGATCGGCGCCTGGATCGACCAGGTCGTCACCGCCCTGGCCAAGGACGAGGACGAGGCCAAGCACGTCATCACCCGGGTCCACGGAGAGGTCAGGGAGCTCACCTCCCACTTCCCCGCCCCCGGTCTGTGATCTCCTCCCCGGAGGGCGGGCCGCGATCGGGGTGATTCTCCACTCCGATCGCGGCCCCGCCCTCCGGGGGATCTCCACCGGTTCGCGGCGCACCGGGCGACGTCCGGGCCGGGTGGAGCCCTCCGGGCTCGGCCCGGGGGATCCCGGGGCACCCCGGGAAACACGGCAAAAATGTGTTTGCGCCGGACGGGAGGCACTGCGCTAAGGTTCTCCCGAAGAAGCCGTTCGAGAAACGCGCGGCCACGAGGCGACAGGAGGTGGGAAGCATGCGGGTTGTTCTGGTGAGCCTGCCGTCCATCAACCTCCGGGTGCCCGCCTAGCCGATTCGCGACGAGGCACCCGGCCTTCCACAAGGGTGCTTACGTTGTCTTCGCCGATCATCTCTTCTTCATCCGTTCTCACCTCGCTCGGCTGGAACGACTCTCTCGCCGCCGAGCTTCCCGCAGGCCTCATCCCCGCCCGGGTGTCCCGCGTCGATCGCGGTGCCGCCGAGGTGCTGACGGCCTCCGGTCATCTCCGGGCCCACTACGGCGCCAGGGTGCGGCGCGACGCCGCCGCCGACCCCGTGGCCCTGCCCTGCGTCGGTGACTGGGCCGGGCTCCGCCGCCTGGCCGAGGGCCGTTTCGAGCTGGAGGCGCTTCTGCCCCGGCGCACCGCGTTCGTGCGCGGCGGCGTGGCCAGGGTCTCCAGGGGCGGGCTCTCCGGCGACTCCCAGGGCCAGGTGCTCGCCGCCAACGTCGACGTCGTCTTCGTCGCGGAACCCGCCCTGCACGCCACCGACACCGCCGACCTGGGCAGGATCGAGCGGCTGCTCGCGCTCGCCTGGGAGAGCGGGGGGCGTCCCGTGGTGCTCGTCACCAAGTCCGACCTGATCGGCGAGGGCCTCGGCTTCCTGATGGAAGAGGTCGCCTCGGCGGCGCCGGGTGTGGACGTGCACCCGGTCTGCTCCGTCACGGGCGAGGGCGTCGACATCGTCCGCGGCTATCTCGAGGGCACGCGCACCGCGGTGGTGCTGGGCGCCTCGGGGGCGGGGAAGTCGACGCTCGTCAACGCCCTGGCGGGGGAGGGGGTGATGGAGACCCAGCAGGTCAGGGCCGGCGACGGCCGGGGCCGTCACACCACCGTGCACCGCGAGCTGATCCCGCTCGCGGGGGGCGGGCTCATCATCGACACGCCGGGTATCCGCCGCATCGGCCTGTACGACATGGGCGAGGGCGTGGACATGGTCTTCTCGGACCTGGAGGAGCTCGCCGCGCGGTGCAGGTTCGGCGACTGCCGCCACGACAGCGAGCCGGGCTGCGCCGTGATCGCCGCGATCGAGGACGGCACGCTCGCCGAGCGGCGGCTGGAAAGCTGGAACAAGCTTCAGCGGGAGGCCGCGTGGATGGCGTCCAGGACTGACGCGCGGCTCCGCAAGGAGCTCCAGGGCAGATGGAAGAGCATCACCAAGGAGATGCGGAAGGCGGGCCGCAACAGGCCCTGAAACGCGAAAAGGGCCCTGAAGGGAACCGATGGGCCCTGGTGAGAAGTGGAAGCGCGGGGGAAACCCGCCGTGCGGTCGCCCGTTCCGGGGGGCCGCACGCGCGGGGCCCGACGCGACAACGTGTGATCTCGCAGGGGGTTCGCGAGATCACACGTGCGGGGGAAGCCGGGTGGAGGTACTGCTCAGGCGACGGCACTGATGCCGGCGCTGGCGGCGCGGCGCATACGACGGCGACGCTCGGAGGCGCGCTCGTCCTCGTTCAGACCGCCCCAGGTGCCGTACTTCTCCGGACGGGAGAGCGCGTAGTCCAGGCACTCGGCGCGAACAGGGCACTGGGCACAGATCGCCTTGGCCTTACGCTCGCGGATGTCACGCTCGGGCTGACGCTCGCCGTCGGGACCGAAGAAGAGCACGAGGTCCTCGCCCCGGCACGCGGCGTCATCCTGCCAGCCCCAGCTGGGCCGAGGCCGGGCGGTCTGCCGACGTACCTGAGACATGAGAAAACCACCTTATAGTGAGAGGGTATTTCTGGTTGATGCCGCATTGGACGCTTGTGACGTCCCTGAGGACAACGCCTGGATTGGCCGTGATGTTCCCTCAGGTCAGGTCAGCGCGGACGTGGCGTACCGCACAGGGGCTACCCTGTCCAGCGTGACCAGCCGGTAGGTAGTGATCGTATCGGCGCAAGCCGTACCGCATGGCGTTGTCAGCGTCATGGGTTCAACCACTACCCGAAAACGGGTGCCATTACCGCGCACAAATGCCTCGGTGACGGCGCCGTCCAACCTGGAGGATTCCACGGCCACTCCGCCAACCGAGAGATCACCCGTATGAACGCGGATGAAATGCTCAGCGGCCTGCAGTGGCTCAGGGATGCCTGCGCGTCCCCGGAAACGGTCGAGGATGACCTCGCCGGACCGGTACGCGTTGGCTGCCGCGATCGCAGCAGCCTGAGACATGCTGCCGTAGTAAAGCCCGTGTGGCAAGCACACGAGGTTGGCGGCGTATCGATCGCCGCCAACATGTGATGTTTCCCATACTGTGTCCGGCAATGTTTTTGCCAAGGACCGAGCGAGGGGTAGTCCAATGCGGGCGCAGCACGCGTTGCGCTTGGCATGCGTGCAGACCAGAAAAACCGGCTCACTCACAAGTATGCAGGACTCCGGGACCACTCCGGCCACCACGTTGTCAAGGTTAAGATCGTCCGGATCTGCGATGACGCCTTCGGCGATCCACGGTTCGGCCGATCCGGAGTCGGCGACCATGACGTGAATGCCGGTTTCCACGAGGTTTCTGCGTCCCGGGCGGCGGATCAGCTGGGGGCGGATGCCGAGGCGGGTGGCCCGTTTGACAAGAGTGTGAACTTCCTTGGGAAGATCGCAGTCTTCCAGGTGGGAGGCCCAGGGGCCGGGGTGCTCGATGAGAAGCCAGAAGCGGGCTCCGACGGTCGCGCTGGCGTGAAGTGGCAGCTCACCGGTGTGACAGCCCGGAGGGTGGGTGCACCCCTTGGCGGCTCTGACCGCTCTGTCCGCCCTGCCCACGACGCTCCCCGTGCTCACGCTCTCTCCTCGCTCTGACTTAGGTAAGACTAACCTAATGGTGAGAGAGGGGTGGCGAGGAGCGAAACGATCACAGCTGGGTGAAGGCGCGTGCGTCGGCGGCCTTCCGGCTCCGGCGGGCAGACGTCAGTAGGCCAGTGCGGCACGCGCCATGGGGAGGGCCGCGTCGCGGTCCCGCAGGACGAGGCCGACCCTGGTGCGCCGGTCCAGGAGGTCGTCCACGTCCAGGGCGCCCTCGTGCCTGACGCCCCAGACGAGCTCGGCCCCGGTGACCCCGGTCGGCCCGGGCTCGGCCAGCCAGGGGTCCTCCGCCATCAGGGACCGTACGGCGGCCGCCTCACTCCCGTACCGCTCAAGCAGCCGGTCCGCCTCCCGGTCCTCGCGCCCGTCGCCGTTCGCGTCCTTCCCCGGGTGCGCGCCGGCCCCGACGAGGGGAAGGTCCGCCGTGCGGCTCGGTCCCGCGTCGAGCCCGCCCAGCGACACGGCCCGGTCGATCGCGTCCTCGGCCATCCGCCGGTAGGTGGTGAGTTTGCCGCCCACGATCGTCATCAGCCCGTCCGGCGTGCTCAGCAGCGTGTGCCTTCTGGACAGGTCGGCGCTGCGGCCGCCGCCGGCGCCGGCGAGCAGTGGGCGCAGTCCCGCGTAGGTCCCGGCGACGTCCTCGCGCCGGATCGGCTCCTCCAGCACGGAGTTCAGGATGGACAGCAGGAAGGTCACGTCATCCTCCGGCGCCTGCGGTACGTCGGGGACGGGGCCGTCCACCGCCTCGTCGGTGAGCCCGACGTAGACCCGCCCGTCGGGCTGGGGAAGAACGAGGACGAAACGGTTGCTCTCCCCGGGAACCGGTACGTGCAGCCCCGCGGCCAGGCCGGGCAGCGTCTCCGGTCGCAGGACCAGGTGGGTGCCGCGCGAAGGGCTCAGCCGGATGCCCGGGTGCAGTCCGGCGGCCCAGACGCCGGTGGCGTTGACCACCGTCCTGGCCCGGATGGTGAAGATGTCCCCGTCGAGTTCGTCGCGGACCAGCGCGCCGTCGCCCGACAGCTCCAGCGCACGGCAGCGCGTCAGTATCCTCGCCCCGTGGGCCGCAGCGGTCCTGGCCACGGCGATCACCAGGCGGGCGTCGTCGGTCAGGCGCCCGTCCCATGACAGCAGGGCGCCGCGCAGCCCGCGCGAGTCCAGCGGCGAGGCGAGGGCGAGAGCCTGCGCGGCGGAGATCCGTGAGGGGCCGGGCAGGAGGTGGCTGGGCGTGCGTGCCGCGACCCGCAGCCCTTCGCCGAGGCGGTATCCGGTCATCAGCAGCGCCGCGTGGCGGCGGGAGACCTCGGGGACGAGCGGCAGCAGGTAGGGATGGGCGCTGACCAGGTGCGGCGCGGTGCGCCCGAGCAGGTGGCCGCGCTCCACCGCGCTCTCGTACGCCACCCCGACCTGCCCTTTGGCCAGGTAGCGGAGCCCGCCGTGGATCATCTTGGAACTCCACCTGGAGGTCCCGAAGGCGATGTCGTGGGCGTCGATCGCGGCGACGGAGAGGCCGCGGGAGGCCGCGTCGAGCGCCGCCCCGGCGCCGGTCGCGCCCAGCCCCACCACCAGCACGTCCACCACGAGGTCGCGCACCTCGGCCAGCTCGCGTGCGCGGCGGGCGGCGTTGAGAGAGGAGTTCACGGTCGCAGGTACCTTTCCAGGAGCGTGGCGAGCTCGGCGTCCAGGTCGTCCAGGCTGACCGGGGCGTCCGTGCCGCCCGGGCCACCTGGGCCGTTCGGGCCGCCCGTGCCGTCCGGGGTGTCGGGGGCGGCCGGGTCGAGCATGGTCGGGCCGGAGAGAAGGAACGACTGGGCGGTGAGCAGCACCGCCCTGGCCATCCTCGCCGGGTCACCGCGCCGCACGGTGCCCCCCTCCTGGCCTCGGACGATCGCCGCCTCGACGAGCGCGAGCATGGCCTCGTGGCTCGCCCCCCTGCGGTCCAGCAGGTAGGGCAGGAGCAGCTCCGGGTCCACCTCGACGATCTTTCGCCAGAGCGGATGGTCGCGCAGTGCCCGTACCGCCGCCACCGCGGAGGTGACCGGGTCCCCGGTCGCGAACCGGTCCGCGACGCTCACCCACTCGCGGGTCATCAGGTCGGCGACGAGGGTCCGCATGTCGGGCCAGCGGCGGTAGATCGTCATGCGGGAGAGCCCTGCCCTGCGTGCCACGTCGGTGAGCGTGGCACGCCGCACCCCCACCGCGAGGACCACCTCGCGGGCGGCGTCCAGCACCTGGCCGCCGCTCTCCGCGTCCGCGTTGTGACGAATAGACGTCATGTGTCACAGTGTAAGGGTGGAAAATCCGACGAGTGCCACCGAGCCCATGCTCTGGTCCGGCTGGGGTGATCCCGGCAAGGCCGCCGACCTGCCGGAACCGGTGAGAAAACTGCTCCACGACGTGCTGGGCGTGAGCCCGCGTCCAGAGCGGGCCGCCGGGCTCGGCGAGGTGCGGTTGCCCGCCGTGACCCTCTCGTCGCCCGTGCGGGCGGAACTGTGCGGCGTGGTCGGCGCCGATCACGTGCGCTCCGACGACGAGGCCCGCGTCCGGCACACCCGTGGCAAGTCCACCCCCGACCTGATGCGTATGCGCGCCGGAGACGGTTCCGACGCGCCCGACGCGGTGGTGCTGCCCGGTTCGCACCGCGAGGTGCTGGAGGTGCTCGCCGTCTGCGCCGCCCACCGGATCGCCGTGGTCCCCTTCGGGGGCGGAACCTCCGTGGTCGGCGGCCTGGTCGCGAGCAGGCAGGGCTTCGCCGGTGTCGTCGCGCTGGACCTGGTCCGCCTGGACCGGCTGATCGCCGTCGACGCCGAGTCGATGGTCGCGGAGATGGAGCCAGGGCTCCGGGCACCTGGGGCCGAGCGGCTTCTGGCCGGGCACGGGTTCACCCTAGGTCACTTTCCGCAGTCGTTCGAGTACGCCACGCTGGGAGGCTTCGCCGCCGCCCGTTCCAGCGGGCAGGCCTCGGCCGGGTACGGGCGTTTCGACGACATGGTGGTCGGCATGACCGTGGCCACTCCGCGCGGGACCCTTGAGCTGGGCCGGGCGCCCAAGTCGGCGGCCGGGCCCGACCTGCGCCAGGTGATCCTGGGCTCGGAGGGGGCCTTCGGCGTGATCACCTCCCTGAGGCTCCGCGTCCGGCCCGTGCCCGAGGAACGGGTCTACGAGGGGTGGCGGTTCGCGTCGTTCACGGAGGGGTCGGCCGCGCTGCGACACCTCGTCCAGCAGGGCGTCGTGCCCACCGTGCTGCGCCTGTCCGACGAGACCGAGACGATGGTGGGCCTGGCACGCCCCGGCGAGATAGGCGCCTCGCCGACCGGTGCGGGCTGTCTGGCGATCGCCGGATACGAGGGCTTCTCCGAGGTGCCCGCCCTGCGCGAGCGGGTCGCCGCCGTGCTGTCCGGGCTCGGAGGCGTTCCTCTCGGCACGGATCCGGGGGAGTCGTGGGTTCACGGACGCTACTCGGCGCCCTATCTGCGCGACTCGCTGCTCGCCGCCGGCGCGACCGTCGAGACCCTGGAGACGGCCGGGTTCTGGTCCAACCTGCCTCGCCTCTACGACGCCGTACGGCTCTCGCTGCACGCCTCGCTCGGCTCGCCGCTGGTCATGTGCCACATCTCCCACGTGTACGGCACCGGCGCCTCCCTGTACTTCACGGTCGTCACGGCGCAGGGCGACGACCCCGTCGGGCAGTGGCGAGAGGCCAAGCGGTCGGTCAACGAGGCGATCGTCGCGGCCGGGGGCACCGTCTCGCACCACCACGGGGTCGGTCGCGACCATCGGGAGGCCTACGCGACCGAGATCGGCGACCTGGGTGTGGAGATCCTGCGCGGGATCAAGGGCAGGCTCGACCCCGAGGGCATCCTCAACCCCGGCGTTCTCGTCCCGCCGGGCGGGTGAGGGACACGGCTTCGAGATCGGCCGCCTTTCCCGAGAGGTGTGCGGCTTTTTAAGATCATTGCCAAGATATGGGCCATGGTTGACATAAGACAGGCGGCGGAGCGCGGGCGTGAGGTCTCCTCCCGGGTGTCGAAGGAGGGGGCGGGCTGGTCCTGCGCCCAGACGGGCACCTTCAAGGAACTGCTGCCCAGTAAGGAGACCTTCTCCTGGCTGAACCCGCGCACCATCTGGCGGTCGCGGAACGAGGTCCTCGCGATCCTGTTCGGAGACCCCTCGGGGCAGGTGAGGGCGCGCTGGGTGGGCTCGCAGCGGGACCGGGGCGTCGACCCCTCCTTCCGCATCCCGATGGACGTCGGCTCCGGGTTCTCCTTCCTTGTCCTCGGCGACACGGGGGAGGGCGACGCCTCGCAGTACGCCGTGGTGCCGGGCATGCTCAAAGTCGGTGAGGACACCGCGTTCGCGGTTGTCGCCAGCGACGTGATCTACCCCACCGGCTCGGGCAACGAGTACGAGGACAAGTTCTTCCGCCCGTACCAGGACTATCGAGCGCCGATCTACGCGATCCCCGGCAACCACGACTGGTACGACGGGCTCGGTGGTTTCATGCGCGTCTTCTGCGAGGCCCCCGCCCTGGAGGCCGAGAACGAGGGGTTCAAGCTGTCGCCCTCGGGATTGCGGGGTCTGCTCTGGCGCAAGCCGGAGAAGATCGACGAGGCCCGGCTGGCGAGGGCGCGCGAGCTGCGGGCGAAGCCGGAGCAGCGGGCCGTGCAGCCCGCCCCCTACTGGGCGATGGAGACCCCGGGGCTGCTCATCGTCGGGGTGGACACCGGTATCCGCGGCGACATCGACTCCGAGCAGGCCACCTGGCTGCGCGAGGTCTCCCGCGATCCCCGGCCCAAGGTGCTGATCACCGGAAAGCCCATCTACAGCCGTAACGACTACAAACCGTCGAAGCTGGCCGGCGGCGGAACCATCGACGACATCGTCACCGACCCCGCGCACAACTACGTCGCGGCGATAGGCGGCGACGTGCACAACTACCAGCGCTTCCCGGTCAAGGTCGGGGACCGGACCATCCAGTATCTCGTGGCGGGCGGATCAGGGGCCTTCATGCACGCCACCCACACCATCCCGAGGGTCACCGTGGGCGGCGTGCACGAGGACGACTACCGCTGCTACCCGCTGCGCGGTGACTCGCTCTCGTTCTACAGCGGGCTCTACAGTGACCGGCTGCGCATGCGGTGGCTCTACCTCACGCCCGACGAGAGCGCGGCGCTGATGTCCCGGCGGATCGGCAACACCCCGGTGAGGGACATCCCGGCCGTGCCGATCACCCGGCGGATGCGGTGGGTCGCCAGGATCCTCGGCGGCTGGCCGATGCCGCTGCGGCTCCCGGTGGGCAGGACGTTCCACCGCTACCTGTCGGAGCTGTCCGACTGGGACACCCCGCCGTTCTTCAAGAGCTTCCTGCACGTCTCGGTCACCTCGGAGGCCCTCACGATCCGCTGCTTCGCCGCCACCGGCTGCCTGCGGCAGGAGATCGAGCCCCCGGTCGAGGACGAGATCGTCATACCGCTCGTCTGATCGAGAATGTCGTACCGGCGTGGCAGGGTGGGCGTATGCACGTGTCGGTCGCGGCGGCTCCCGGGGGTGGGGGTGTGCTGCGTGTGGACGGCGAGCCCGCCGGGGCCGTCGCCGATCTGACCTCGGCCGTCCGCGAGCTGGAGGCCCGGGGGCCGCGCTGGGTCTGGGCCGACACGCGGGAGGTCTACCCCGCCCTGCTCGCCGCGGGGGTGCGGCTCGCGCGCTGCCATGACCTCGCGCTGACCGAGGGCCTGCTCCTCGCCCACGAAGGGCGGTTCGGCGAGCCGAGGTCGGCCCCCGCGGCCTACGCCCGGCTGCACGGCCTGCCCGTGCCCGACGATCCGCACGGCCCCCAGGCACGGCAGGCCACGCTTTTCGAGGAGGAGGCGTCCCCGCCGGACGCGGACCTGGTCGCGGAGGTCTACGCCGACCAGTTGCGGCGCGTGGAGGCGACCGCCGACCCCGGGCGCTTCCGGCTCCTGGTCGCCGCGGAGTCGGCCGGGGCGCTGGTCGCCGCGGAGATGGCGAGGGAGGGCATGCCCTGGCGCCGGGACGTGCACGACGAGCTGCTGACCGGCCTGCTCGGCCCGCGTCCTGTGCACGGCATGCGGCCCGCCAAGCTCCAGGCCCTGGCCGACGAGGTGGCGGCGGCGTTCGGCACGCCGTTCAACCCCGACTCCCCGCAGCAGATCGTGAGGGCGTTCAAGGCGGCGGGCGTGCCCGTCGCCTCCACCAGGGCCCACGACATCAAGCAGGTCGAGCACCCGGGCGTCGCGCCCCTGCTCGCCTACAAGGAGATGGCCAGGTTCTACAGCTTCCACGGCTGGGCCTGGGCCGACCAGTGGGTGCGCGACCACCGTTTCCGGCCCGAATACGTGGTGGGCGGCGTGGTGACGGGCCGGTGGGCGACCAACGGTGGCGGGGCCCTGCAGATCCACAAGCTGATGCGCAAGGTCATCGTGGCCGACGACGGCTGGACGCTCGTCGTCGCCGACGCGGCCCAGCTGGAGCCGCGTGTGCTGGCCGCGATGGCGGGGGACGTCGGCCTCGCGAGGGCGGCCGGGCAGATAGACCTCTATCAGGCGCTGGCGCAGGCGTTCGGCGGCGAGCGCGACAACGCCAAGATCGCGATGCTGTCGGCGATGTACGGAGGCACCAGCGGAGACGCGCCCAAGCTGCTGGCCGTGATGCGCCGGCGCTTTCCCCGCGCCTACCAGTTCGTGGAGGACGCCGCCAGGGCGGGGGAGGAGGGCAAGGTGGTCCGCTCCTGGCTGGGCCGCACCTCGCCCCCGCCCTCCGCCCGCTGGCGGGAGCTGGTCTCCGGCCCCGAGGGAGGCCGCGCGGCTCGCGACCGCGGCCGGTTCACCCGCAACTTCGTCGTCCAGGCGACCGCGGCCGAGTGGGCTCTCGTGCTGATGGCCGTGCTGCGCGGCCTGCTTCCCGCCCCGGCCAGACTGGTGTTCTTCCAGCACGACGAGGTGATGGTGCACTGCCCGGCCGAGCAGGCGGAGGAGGTCGTCGCGGCGGTCGGCAAGGCCGCGGAGGAGGCGACCCGGTTGTTGTTCGGATCGACCCCGGTGCGCTTCCCCATGCTGGCCGTCCCGGTCAGGTGTTACGCCGACGCCAAGTGACGCCCGGTGGGGCCGGGCGTCTTCGGCGGTTTCGGACACTCCCGGGCGCCGGTTGAGCGGATCGGGTGAGGGCGGTCGTGGCTCAGGCGCGGGTGAGGGCGAGCCAGGCGCCGGTGACCGTCACCATGACCGCGACCGCCGCGCCGAGCACGCCGTACGACAGACCACCGACGATCAGACCGGCGATCACGGTGCCGGCCGCGCCGCAGACGTTCATCAGCAGGTCGGAGAGGCCCTGCACGGGGGTGCGGTGTTCCAGCGGCACGGCCTCGCTGAGCATCGCCGAGCCGGAGATCAGCCCGAACGACCAGCCGAGGCCGAGCAGGAGAAGTCCGACGGCCACCTGCGTGACGTCGTGCGTCCCGGCCCCGCCCGCGAGGACGGCCGCGGCCAGCAGCAGACCCATTCCCGCTACCAGCACCGTTGTCCTGCCCACCCGGTCGGCGAGCCAGCCGACCACGGGCGACAGGACGTACATCCCCGCGATGTGCAGACTGATCACGATCCCGATGACCGTGTACGTCGAACCGCCGTGGTCGAGGTGGACCGGGGTCATGGACATGATCGAGACCATCGCGGTGTGGCTCACCGCGATCGCGACCAGCGCGCGTGCCGCCACGGGTGTCCCGCGCAGCACCCGCCAGGCGGTGCGGAACGTCCCGGCGCTCTTCTCCGAGGGGGCGGGTCCGGGCGCGGGGACGTCGGAGTCGGGGGACGTGTCGGAAGACGCGTTGGAAGACGCGTTGGAAGACGCGTTGGAAGACGCGGAGCGGGCCAGGAGCAGGGGGTCGGGACGCAGGGCGACCACGATGATGCCGAGGGCGATCGCGAAGCTCACCAGGGCGACGGCGAACGGGCCGCTGCCCGACGGCATCCCGAGCCCGGTGCTGAATCGCTCGGCCGGTTCCGCCAGGTTCGGCCCGGCGACCGACCCGACGGTGGTGGCCCACACCACCAGCGAGAGGTGCCTGGCCGAGTGCCCCGGCGGGGACAGATCGGTCGCGGCGTAGCGCGAGGCGAGGTTGCCCGCGCTGGCCGCGCCGAACAGCACCAGCCCGGCGAGCAGCAGCGGCCAGGAGCCCAGGGCGACCGCGAGCAGCGAGACCAGGCAGCCGAGCAGGGCGCAGCCGTAGGCCAGGGTGAGCCCGGCGCGCCTGCCACTCCTCCCGGACGATTTCGCGGTGGGCAGCGCGAGCAGCGCCGCACCCAGCACGGTCGCGGTGCCGGCCAGCCCGCTGAGCGCCGTGGAGCCGGAGAGCTCCCTCACGGTCACCGAGCTGAAGGTGAGCCCCACTGCGACTCCGATCCCGCCGCTGATCTGGGCGGCGGACAGGACGGTGAGCGTCCGCCGCTGTACGGCGGTGACTCGCGTCTTCCTGCCGGGGGAGGCGCCGGGGGGCGTGGTGTTCGTGGGGTTCGCGGTCACGAGCGAAGTCTGCCATCACTCATGACCGAGCCACGAGACCTTTTCGGGAGCGGCACGGTGGACGGCGGGCGCGACCTGGACATGGCGGGACGGCGGTGCGGGGTGAAGGACGACGGGACGGGGTTCGGCCGATGAGGCATGTGATGAGACGAAGAAGCACGGACGGCGGGAGGGATCGGTGGTGAGGTGAAGGATGGTGGACGGCGGGAAGGCCGGGGGTGACGGCCGGTCGCCGGGATCAGCTGACCGAGCTGAAGGTGGCGAAGAACGTCTCCAGGATGTCCGCGTTCTTCTCCCAGTCCAGGTCCTGGACCTTGAACGTGATCTGGTAGGCGGTCCGGCCGTTGAGGGCGACGTAGCGCGTCAGCCCGTGCATCGGGACACCGTTCGGCTGGACGTAGGTGTACTCCCAGTCCGCGGCCTTCCACGTACGGTAGTTCACCGCCATCACGCTGACCTCGGTGTATTCGTCCAGGCCCTTCTTGCTGGCCTTGCCCAGTGCCGTCATCGGTTCCTCGACCGGCACCTCGGTGACGACGATGGTCTGCCCGCCGCTCTTCGGCCCGGTGAAGGTGACCACTCCGCCGGAGCTCGCCTTCACCGTCCAGTCGCCGGGCACCGCGCCGGAGACGCCGGCGGCGCTCGCCAGTTTGAAGCCCTCGGGGATCTCCTCGCTCGGCCCGGTGGACGTCACCGGCGCGTCCGTGCCGGAGATCGCCGTGGACGGGATCGTGGAGACCGGGGTGTCGGAGGCGTCGCTGGGCAGGAAGACGAGCAGTCCGGCGACCACGATGGCCAGCACGCCGCCCCCGCCGAGCATGAGCAGCCGGAAGTCGGGGCCGCCCTCGCTGTTTCCCCGGGCGCGGCGCGAGGTCCCGCGCATCCCGCTCCGGCCGGGCGAGGTGACGGACCGCGAGTCCCGTACGGCGGTGCGGGAGGACGGTTCCCGCGCCGAGGGGGTGGGCCAGAGCGTCGCCTCGCGGGCCCTGGACGCCTCGCTCTGCCCGCCGTGACGCGGTGCGGACGACTGCGCGGGCGACAGTGCCGGCGACGGTGCCGACGATGCTGCGACGGGCAGATCACCGGAGAAACTGCTCAGCGGGTCGAACGGGTCTCCGTCGGGTCCGGTGGCCGGGATGCGCAGCGCGTCGTAACCGCGCTGGTGCCCGCCGGTCAGACCGGTGGCCCCGCCCGCCTGCGGGAACCCGCCCGAGCCGGACGCGGGAAAGGACAGCAGGTCCGCGCGGTGCGACCTCGGAGGGCCGGAGAGCGCGTCGCCGCCCGAGGAGTCGTTGGCGTACGGGACCCGGATCGGCCCCGAGGGCGTCTCGATGATCCGGGAGGGGGGCGGCCCCGACGGCGCGTTCAGCGGGGGCACCAGGTGGATCGGCATGGAGTCGCCCGGGATCGGCATCGACGAGGGCATGGGGCTGGGCGCGCGGTTCGGGGTGCTGGAGCCGTGGCTGCGCAGCACCCGATCGAGCAGGTCCGACACCTGCGAGGCGCTCATCCGGTCGGCGGGGTTCTTGCGGAGCAGGCCCTCGATGACGGCGATGAGGGCACCGGCCCGCTGCGGGCGGCTGGGCTCCTGGGTGAGGATCGCGCCGAGCACGGCCACCGCGTCCGGTCCCTCGTAGGGGGGTCGCCCCTCGACCGCCGCGTACAGCGTGGCGCCGAAGGACCACAGGTCGGAGGCCTGTGTGAACGGCTGGCCCGACAGCCGTTCCGGCGGGATGTAGGCGGGCGAGCCCATCATCAGGCCGGTCTGGGTGACCGTCACGTCTCCCTCGATCGCGGCGATACCGAAGTCGGTGAGCACCACCCGGTCGGAGGTGAGCAGCACGTTGCCCGGCTTGACGTCGCGGTGCATGATCCCGGCGGCGTGGGCGTGGCGGAGCGCGTCGAGCACCCGGACGCCGATCTCCGCGGCCTGGACCACGGGCAGTGGCCCGCTCTGCCGCACGGCCTGCTCCAGCGACCAGGCGCGGACCAGTTCCATCACGATCCAGGGGCGGCCGTCCTCCTCGACGACGTCGTGGACGGTGACGATGCCGGGGTGGCTGAGCCGGGCCGCCGAGCGGGCCTCGCGCAGCATCCGCCGGTGGGCTCCCTGCTTGCCCGCGTGGTCGAGGCCGTAGGGGAGGATCAACTCCTTGACCGCGACGTCCCGGTCGAGCAGGACGTCGTGCGCGTGCCACACCATGCCCATCCCGCCACGTCCGACCGGTGACACCAGGCGGTAGCGCCTGCCCACCAGCCGGCCCTGGCCCTCCGGTGTCGCGCCCGCGGAATCGCCGCCCTCAGGCCCCAGGGGGTTTCTCCCGAGCAAGCGATCGGTCATCGTTCCCCGTTCCCCAAAACCAGCCCTGTGCGGTGGACACGATATCGGGAGGGCATTTGGTTATGGAAGTTTGCATGCCGAGAAGGCGTATGACGGTATTTGTCAGGATCGGTGCTCTTCAGATCACTGATCTTGCGTCCACGCTCTGAACGTCGCCGAATGCTACCGGCGGATGGAGAAATTGTCAGCTTTACCCAATCTTAATAGACAAAAGATCAATACGTAGCCGTGTGTTCATGATCGGCGGCCTCGGCGAGTGCGGCGAGGGCCGAGGTGAAGGCCGAGGCGGGCGGGCTGACCAGCCCCGCGCCGACCTGCCCGGTTCCCGCGACCCGTCCGGCGATACCGGTGTTCACGGTGGGCAGCAGGCCGGTCCTGGCCACCAGCGTGACGTCGACGCCGACCGGCGTGCCCCGGAAGTCCAGCCCCGGGATCTGGTACGCGGGATGCTCGGCCAGGGTGATCTCGTACATGGACCGGGTGGCCGCCATCGCGTCCGACACGTTCCCGCCGACGAACCTCACGATCGCCGGGGCCGCGGCCATCGCGAAGCCGCCCAGCCCCGCCGTCTCGGTGATCGTCGAGTCGCCGATGTCGGGGTTGGCGTCCTCGGGGCCGTAGGCGCCCAGGTAGAGGCCGTCCGGCACGCCCGCGGGGCCGGTGAACCAGCGGTCGCCCAGCCCGGAGACCTGGATCCCGAAGTCCGTGCCGTTGCGGGCCATCGCGACGACCATCGTGGAGCCGGGGACGTTCCTCGCCGCGTCCGTGCTGACCTTGCACGCGGCCATGCCCGCGTTGAGGAAGAAGTGGTCGTTGCCGTTGACGAAGCGCAGGACCTCGGAGGCGTGGCCGGGCGCGGCCTCCACCACGTCGGGGGCGAGCTCACGCACCATCAACGAGGTGGCGGCGCGGTTGCGGTTGTGCAGCTCGTCGCCCATCTGCAGGGCCTGGGCGGCGAGCGACCTGAGATCGAGCGGCCCGCTCCGCTCCAGGGTGGCCTGGAGCACCGGGCCGAGCACATCCGCCATCCAGCGCAGCCGCTCCAGCACCTCGGGCCCGTACGCGCCGTAGCGCAGCACCTTGCCCAGCCCCTCGTTGAGCGAGCAGTAGGCGGTGCCGCCGTGCTCGGCGTCGCGCACCTCGAACATCCACATCGACGGGGTGACCACACCCGCCATCGGCCCGACGGTGCGGTGGTGGTGGCAGGAGTCGAACCGGGCACGTCCGGAGGCGAGCCGCTCCTCGGCCTCCTCGGGGTCGGCGGCGAGCCCTTCCAGCAGCATCGCCCCGATGAGCGCGCCCCGCATCGGTCCCGACGCCCGCTCCCACTCGATCGGCGGGCCGGCGTGCAGGAAGGTGCCCTTCGGCAGGTCGAGCACCTCGTGCGCCGGCCGTACCCCGACGAGTTGCGGCCGCGCCGTGACCAGGCGGCCCACGGCCGTCTCGTTGGCGCGGACCCTGCGCGGGTCGGCCAGCACCCTGGCCAGGTCGGCCTCGGTGCCGGGCATCGGCGGGCGCCAGTCCACCCGGACCCGCGAGACGGCCTGCGCGTCCAGCGCCTCGCCGAGCACGTCGGCCCCCACCGTGATCACTTCCGGCTCGCCGGAAAGCATGGACAGCGTCATCACTTCTCCCTGATGAACCTGAGACCCGAGCCCGGAACGGGTCTGAAGACCCGAGCCGGAAACGAGCCCGGAAACCTCCGCTTCCGAGGAGGAGGCACGAACGGCGTGAACAGTGCGAACGATCAACGAGTGTTCGCGGTGATCCCGGCGGCCACCCGCGCGGCGTACCCGGCCGCCTCGGCGTTGGACGTGAACACCGCGGCCCCCGCCGCGTTCAGTGCCCCGGCCTGCGCGGCCAGCCCCTGCGGGTCGCCTTCCGAGCCGACCAGCGCCACCACCGCGGTGACGCCTCCGGCGACGGCCTCGGCGATCGCGGGCGCGAGCCTGGCGGAGGGATCGGGATCGGAGCCGTGGCCGAGAACCACGTCGAGCAGGACGACGTCGCCGGGCGGCACCTCGGCCAGGGCCTCCAGGCGGAGCGTCGGGTCGATCATCGGATGGGCCCTGCCGACCGTGTAGGCGTCGTCGCCGAAGTCGGTGAACTCGCCGGTCCCGGCGATGAGCCTCGCCTCCACGCACAGCGTCCCGCCCGAGTAGATTCCCCGCACGTTCCTTTCCGCGCCGGGGCCACCTGCCCCGGAGGGAGACGCGGGAGACGCATCGGCTGTCCCGGGGGCGGGCCAGGAGGGCCAGGTGGGGATCGGGGCGCCGAGGGCACGCAGGGCGGCCTCGGTCACCGAGGTGAGGTCGGCCCGTCCGGGACCGAGCAGCGCGGTCACGACCGGTGTGCCGAGCCTCGCGACGGCCTCCTCGACGGCCCGCGCGACCTGGGGGGCCGGAGGCTTGGAGATCAGGACGATCAACTCGGTGGCGGGGTCGGCGTCGAGGGCCTCCAGAGCGCGCAGGGTGGACAGCCCGCCCACGTCCGCGGACAGGTCGCGACCGCCCACGCCGAGCACGTGGGACACCCCCACTCCCGCGAGGTCGAGCAGGCAGGTCACCTGCTGCGCGCCCGTTCCCGAGGCCGCCACCAGCCCGACAGGACCGGGCCTCAGGACGTTCGCGAAGCCGAGGCCCGCCCCGCCGATCACAGCGGTGCCGCAGTCCGGCCCCATGACCAGCACGCCGCGCTCGGCGGCGCGCCTCTTGAGCAGAACCTCCTGCTCGACCGGCACGTTGTCACTGAAGATCATTACCGACAGTCCGGCCTCGACCGCGTCCAGCGCCTCGGCGAACGCGTGCGGGCCGGGCACCGAGACGAGGGCGAGGTCGGCCGCGTGCTCGCGGGCCGCGGCGCGGACGGTGCGCGGAGGGAGTTCGGCGGCGCCGTCTCCGACCCCGCCCGCGGACAGGGACGGGGCCGACAGCGCGGCCAGCAACCCGTCCAGTTCCGCGGACGCGGCCTCCAGGGCGTCACTCTCGCCGCGCAGCGCGATCAGCAGGTCGGCGGGCCCGGCCTGGGGGAGGTCGAAACCCAGCTCGGAGGCGATCTGCAGGTTGAGTTCGGTGGCCATCGCCACCACCGCGACCTTCACGCCGGGCAGCGCGCTCGCCGTGCGGCTGACCCGCATCAGGCTCACGGAGTCGTGGTAGACCCCCGTACGCGTCCGGACCACGTCAGTACTCGCCATTGCCCCCGCCTTCCAAATCGATCACCGCCGCGAGCCCGATCCGCAGCCCCCACGCCAGATCGGCCCCGGAGGTGTGGCCCAGTTGCAGGAGGCGGTGCAGCGCCGGCTCCAGGGAGTGCCGGCCCGCCAGCCCCCGCAGCACGGCCAGTACCTCGCCGCTCGCCTCGCCCCGGGCGGCGCAGTGCAGCAGCGCCGCCGAGATGGGGGTGGTCCTGCCACGCACGTCGAAGGTGACCGCGGCAGCGAGCCAGTCGGCCAGCCACACGGCACGTCTCGCGCCCACCGCCCCGCCCAGGTGACGCAGCGCGACCAGCAACCCCGCGAGCACGTCGTCGCCGCTGGGCGTGAGCCCGGGACCCAGGCCGACCAGCTGCTCGGCGGCCGTCACGCTTTTCAGCAACGAACCCTCGGCGCACCCCTGGGCCAGCAGGCCGGCAGCGCCGTTGCCCTCCAGCCCGGGACGCCTCGGCGACCGCTCGCACAACTCCGCCATCGCGGGCAGCGAGCGGGCCAGCCGCGCCGTCTCCACGGCACCGAGCGCCGGGGCCGGGTTCCACCAGCGGTGGGCCCGCAGGCTGAGCCGTCCGACGTCGATCGAGCCGTCTCCGACGGACGCCTCGTCGCCCACCGCGACGCGAGGCATCGGGTCGGTGACCACCATCGCGTTGGGCAGGCGGGTGGCCTCCCCGGTCACCACCGCGATGACCTGCGGTTCCATCTCCGTGCGTACCTCAAGGTAGACGCCTGCCGGGAAGGCCGCCAGCACCCGCGCCGGGCGGCGGGGCGCCTCCAGCACCTGGCGCAGGGCGGTACTGGCCGCGCCGGTCCCGTGCGTCCACGCGTGTACGCGCTGCGTCTTCGGCGCCCTCGGCGTCCTCTGGCGTGTTCCAACGGTCATGAGCGCTCCTCGGCAGGCCCCGTAGGTGTGAAGGTGCTCTCTCCAGCGGTTCGCTCGCTCACGGACTCCCCCATCCATTGAGCAGACGGTAGAACGGGCGTGAACGCAGGCCGTACGGAGAAAGCTGCCAACACTCCGCTCAAAGGTTGGCTCTTCCTGACAGACGGGTCCATCAGTCACAATCACCTCATGGAACCCCCCGTACGCCCGGCGAGCACCGGAACGATCATTCACGGCGTCGCCGTCGGCGAGGTCCTCGGCGTCTCGACACTCGCGGGAGCCCGGCTGATCGCGGGGGAGCGGGGGCTGGACCGTGTCGTGCAGCGCCTCAACGTGATGGAGGTGCCCGACGTCCTGGCCTGGGTCAAGCCGCACGAGCTGCTGCTCACCACCGGCTACCCGCTGCGCAACACGCCCCAGTCGCTCGGCAGGCTCGTGGCGGACCTCGACGAGCGCGGCCTGGCCGCGCTCGCCATCAAACTCGGCCGCTATCTCGACGAGTTGCCCGAGGAGATGGTGGAGCAGGCCGACCGGCTGGGATTCCCGCTCATCCAGCTTCCCGACGACGTCGGCTTCGACGACATCCTCAACCAGGTCCTCACCGACATCCTCAACCGCCAGGCCGCCGTACTGGCCAGGGCGGAGGAGGCGCACCGGGCACTGGTCCAGGTCGTGCTCGCCGGGGGAGGACTGCGCGAGGTGACGGCCGAGGTCGCCGGGCTGCTGGGCGCGGGGGTGGCCGTGCTGGACGGGACAGGGCACGTGCTGGCCGCGGCAGGGCCGGTCGAGCACGTGGCCGCGCTGCGCGAGGCCTCGAAGGGGCCCGACGGGCGCCACGCCTCGGTGCCGGTGGTGGCGGGCGGCCACCACCACGGCAGGATCGTCGCCTGCGGCCCGGTCGGGGCGATCGGTGACAGCGACGTCGGCATTCTGGAACGTGCCGCCACGGTCGCCGCGCTGGTGGTGACCCGGCAGGAGGCGGTCAACGCCGTCGAGAGCAAGTATCGCGCCGACTTCCTGCGCGACGTGCTCACCGGGAGGGCGGGAGGCTCCGAACGGGTCGCCTCCCGGGCCAGGGCCTTCGGCTGGGACCTGCAGCGCCCGGTCACCGTGCTGGTGGCCGAGCTCGACCCCGAGGGCGACGAGCGCGCCGCCCAGGACCGCCTCGTCACGTGCTGGACCGGTGCGATGCGCCGCCACGACGCACGCGGCGCGGTGGCCGGGTTCTCCCACGAGGTCGTCACCATCGTGGACGCCTCCGTCGACGCGGGCCGCCTCGCCAAGGACGCCGCCGCGGCCTTCGCCGAGTCCCTGCCCGCCACCTTCTCCACCGGCGCGAGCCGCACCGCCATCGGGGCCGAGGCGCTGCCCGAGGCGTACGGCCAGGCGCTGAAGGCCGCGCGGGTGGGCCGCCAGCTCCACGGCAACGGCGCGGTCGCGAACTTCGACCAGCTCGGCGTCTACCGGCTGCTGTCGCTGGTCAACGACACCGCCGAGCTGCACGCCTTCGTCCGCGAGACCCTCGGCCCGCTCGCCTCCGACGACGACGCGGAGAACGCCGACCTGCGCCGTACGCTGCAGGTGCTGCTGGAGACCAACCTCAACGTGGCCGAGACGGCGCGCAGGCTGCACTTCCACTACAACACGCTGCGCTACCGGATCGGCAAGCTGGAGCGCATGCTCGGCGGCTTCACCGAGGACGCCCACCTGCGCCTGAACCTCACCCTCGCCCTGCACGTCCTGCGGATGCGCGGCATCTGACGGCGGCGTCCGGCGGCGGCGTCCGGCGGGGGGCATCCGGCGGCGGCGCCCGGCACGGCGAGGAGGGCGCGCAGGCGGGATCTAAGCTGTTCGGCGTGAACGAGACCTTCGAGCTGGAAACCGAATACATCCCGCTGTGCGACCTGCTCAAATACTGCGGCGTCACCGAGACGGGCGGTCAGGCCAAACACTTCATCGCCGACGGCAACGTGCTGGTGGACGGCGAGGTCGAGCTCCGCAAGACTTGCAAGATCCGTGACGGCCAGGTGGTGAGCGGCGACGGCTTCGAGATCCACGTGGTCGGGAAGTGACCGCTCCGCGGTCCGCGTGGCCGGGAGGGTGACGGCTCCGGGATCCGGGCGGCCGGGAGATCGACGTGCCCCGTGGCGGGCGCCGCGGGCGGCCCTCACCGGGGCGGCGGGTGCGCGGTGTGCGAGCTGTCCACTGCTACGCCCCGCAGATTTGGCAGATCATGACGATGTAAGGGCATGCTTTCGGTCCTAACGTGCCCGCAACAGCTGTAAGGGGATTCGCCGGAGGGAAGCCCGCGGGGTGGTTCACCGACCGACGGCCCGGTGAAAGGTGGGGCTCGATGGTTGCAGGTTGGACGAAGTACGGCGACGGCAGAACGCTCGCCCCAGGAGAGGTGGTCAAACCCGACGAGCGGCTGTCATGGCCGCGGATGGTCGGATTCGGGGCGCAGCACGTCGTCGCGATGTTCGGTGCGACCTTCGTCTTCCCCCTGCTGATGGGACTCGACCCCAACGTCGCCATCATGTTCTCGGGCGTCGGAACGATCATGTTCCTGCTCATCGTGAAGGGAAAGGTCCCCAGCTACCTCGGGACCAGCGCGTCGTTCGTGGGCGGCGTGCTCGCGATCCGGGCGCTCATGGGCGGTGACACGCCCGCCACCGACGCGATCGTCACCGGTGCCATCCTCGTCGCCGGACTCGTCCTCGCGCTCGTGGGCGTGGCCATCCACTTCCTCGGCGTACAGATCATCAACCGCGTCTTCCCACCGGTCGTCACCGGCGCCGTCGTCATGCTGATCGGCTTCGGGCTGGCGCCCGTCGTCGCCGACATCTACTGGCCGCAGGACCAGTGGATCGCCCTGATCACGATGACCGTCACCTTCGTCCTCATCGTGCTCTTCAAGGGCTTCATCGGCAGGATCGCCATCCTGCTCGGTCTGATCGTCGGCTTCGTGCTCTCCTGGCTGGCCGACAAGGTCTTCGGGAACATCACCGCCTTCAACGCGGGCACCGGAGCGGTCGACACGCACCCCAGGGTGGACTTCAAAGACGTGGCGGCGGCCGACTGGATCGGCCTGCCGAGCACGCACTTTCCCGACTTCAAATTCTCCGCCGTGCTGCTCGTGCTGCCGGCGGTGATCGCGCTGGTCGCCGAGAACGTCGGCCACGTCAAGGCCGTCGGCGAGATGACCAAGACCGACGTCGACCCGTACATGGGCCGGGCGGTCGCCGCCGACGGCGCCGCCACCGTCGTGGCCAGCGCCTTCGGAGGGTCCCCGACCACCACCTACGCCGAGAACATCGGCGTCATGGCCGCCACCCGCGTCTACTCGACGGCCGCCTACTACATCGCCGCCGTCATCGCGATCCTGTTCGGCCTCTGCCCGAAGTTCGGCGCGCTGGTCGCGGCCACGCCGGGTGGTGTGCTCGGTGGCATCACCGTCATCCTGTACGGCATGATCGGCCTGCTCGGCGCGAAGATCTGGGTCGAGAACCGGGTCGACTTCGCCGACCCCGTCAACCTCGTCCCGATCGGGGCGGGGATCATCCTCGCCATCGGCCCGGTCAAGCATATGATCAGCTCGGACTTCACGCTGGAGGGCATCGCCCTCGGCACCATCGTGGTGGTGGCCGGCTACCACCTGCTCCGGGTCATCGCCGGGCGGGGCGGCAGCGGCGGCGGTGCCGGTCCGCAGGTGTCGGAGCCGCGACGAGAGGCCACCGGGTGAAGCCACCCCCGTTCGAATACCACGCTCCCCGCTCCCTCGGCGAGGCGCTCGACGCCCTCGCCGGGGCCGGGGAGCACGGCAAGGTGCTCGCCGGGGGGCAGAGCCTGATCCCGATGCTGAACATGCGGCTCGCCGCCCCCGCCCACCTGGTCGACATCAACCGGCTGGCGGAGCTGGCGTTCGTCGACGTCACACCGGAGGGCGTCCGCGTCGGAGCCCTCGCCAGGCACGCCCAGGTGGAACGCGACGGATCGGCCGCCGCCGCCCAGCCGCTGCTGGGCAAGGCGCTCCGGCTGGTCGCCCACCCGGTGATCCGCAACCGGGGAACCGTGGTCGGCAGCCTGGCCCACGCCGACCCCGCCGCCGAACTGCCCGCCGTCCTCGCCCTGCTGCGGGGCTCGGTGCGCCTGGCGCGGCCCGGCGCCGTCAGGGACGTGGCCGCCGACGACTTCTTCACCGGCCCGCTGGAGTCGGCGGTCACCCCCGGTGAGCTGGCCGTCTCCGCGTTCTTCCCCGCGCCGCCCCCGCGCTCGGGCACCGCGTTCCGCGAGGTCGCCCGCAGGCACGGCGACTACGCCCTGGCCGGGATCGCGGCGCTCGTCGTCCTGGACGACGACCTGAGGATCACCTCGGCGACGGTGGCGTGCGTGAGCCTGGGCCCCGTGCCGCTGCTCGTCGACGTCTCCGAGGCCGTCGGCCACCGCCCGGCCGCCTCGGCCGACTGGGCCTCGGCGGCCCGCGTCGTACGGGACCGGGTCGACCCCGAGGCCGACATCCACGCGACCGCCGCCTACCGGCGGCACCTCGCCGGAGTGCTCACCGAGCAGGCACTCCGTGACGCCGCCAGGGAGGCCGCGGATGCATGAGATCACGCTGACCGTCAACGGGGTGCTCCGGCAGGCCGAGGTTCCCGCGCGGCGGCTGCTGTCGGACTGCCTGCGGCACGACCTCGGTCTGACCGGCACGCACGTCGGGTGCGAGCACGGCGTCTGCGGATGCTGCACGGTGCTGCTGGACGGCGAGCCCGTCCGCTCCTGCCTGACGTTCGCGGTCACCGTGGACGGGCGCGACATCACCACCGTCGAAGGACTCGCCGACTCCGACGGCACGCTCTCGCCGGTGCAGCGGGCCTTCGCCGAGTGCCACGGCCTGCAGTGCGGCTTCTGCACCCCCGGCTTCCTGTGCACGGTGACCGCGCTGCTGCGCGACAACCCGGCGCCGACCGACGAGGAGGTGCTGGAGGGCGTCTCCGGCAACCTGTGCCGGTGCACGGGCTACCAGAACATCGTCAAGTCCGTCCACCGCGCGGCCGAGATCATGGCGGAGGACCCGTGACCACGAAACTGTTCGGCGAACCGGTCACCCGGCGCGAGGACCCCCGGCTGCTCACCGGCAGGGGCCTGTACCTGGACGACCTGGGAGCCGGGGCGCTGGAGGCGGCGTTCGTCCGCTCCCCGCACGCCCACGCCAGGATCCGCGACATCGACGTCTCGGCCGCCATCGAGGTCGAGGGACTGGTGGCGATCTACACCTGGGAGGACCTGCCCGGCGCGCTCGCCCAGCCGCTGCCGCTGCTCATCCCGCACCCGGCGCTCACCCACGGCCGCACCGCGTACCCGCTCGCCCGCGAGATCGTCAGGCACGTCGGCGAGCCCGTCGTGATGGTCGTCGCCCGCGACCGCTACCTCGCCGAGGACGCCTGCGCGCTCATCCAGGTCGACTACGAGATCCTCAAGCCGGTGGTCGGCGTGGAGGAGGCCGCGCAGTCAGCCCAGCTCGTCCACGAGGGCGTGCCGGGCAACGTCGGCGCGCACCTGGTCCAGGAGGTGCCCTCGGACGCCGGGCTCGGCGCGCGCGAGGCGATCGACGCCGCGCCGCACACGCTGTCCTTCCGGCTCGACATCGAGCGCAGCGCGTCCATGCCGCTGGAGGGCCGCGGCGTGCACGCCCGCTGGGACGCCGACGACCGCTCCCTGCGCGTCCACTCCAGCACCCAGACCTCCACCAGCGTCCGGATGGCCATCGCCGCCAAGCTCGGCCTGCCGCTGCCGAAGGTCGAGGTGATCGCCCCCGACGTGGGCGGCGGGTTCGGCGTGAAGATCGTCCACCCGTGGCCGGAGGAGATCCTGGTCCCGTGGGCGGCGATCACGCTCGGCCACGAGGTGAAGTGGACCGAGGACCGGCGCGAGCACTTCGTCTCCTCCGCGCACGAGCGGGCCCAGGTGCAGTCGGTCCGGGTCGGCTTCGACGACGAGGGCCGGGTGCTCGGCCTGGACGTCGAGATCCTGCACGACCACGGCGCCTACACGCCGTACGGGATCATCGTGCCGATCATCACCTCCACCCAGCTGCTCGGCCCCTACCGGATCGGCGCCTACCGGGTCGAGTTCTCCTCGATCTACACCAACACCGTGCAGGTCACCCCCTACCGCGGGGCGGGCCGCCCCCAGGGGGTCTTCTGCATGGAACGGACGATGGACCACATCGCCGAGTATCTGGGGGCCGACCGTACGGCGGTGCGCGCGGCCAACTTCATCCAGCCCGACGAGTTCCCCTACGACCAGGGCCTGATCTTCCAGGACGGCCGCCCGCTCATCTACGACAGCGGCGACTACCCCGAGTCGCTGCGGATGCTCAAGGAGCTGATCGGCTGGGACGACTTCCCCGCGTTGAAGGCCCGCGCCGCCGCCGAGGGCCGCACGATCGGGATCGGCGTCGGCTGCTACGTCGAGGGCACCGGCGTCGGCCCGTACGAGGGCGGGCACGTCCAGGTCACCTCGGACGGCCGGGTGCACGTCTCCACCGGCCTCACCTCCCAGGGCCAGGGCCACGAGACGGTGTTCGCGCAGATCGCCGCGTCCGAGCTGGGCGTGCCGATGGAACGGGTCTCGGTCGTCACCGGCGACACCCGCAGGTTCGGCTACGCGGTCGGAACCTTCGCCTCGCGCGCCGCGGTGATGAGCGGCAACGCGATCGCGCTGGCCTGCAGGAAGGTGCGGGAGAAGGCCCTGCGGATCGCCGCCGACGCGCTGGAGGCCGACCCCCGCGACCTGGAGATCGTCGACGGGGAGGTGCGGGTGGCGGGCACCCCCGGCGCCTCGATCCCGCTCGCGACCGTGGCGGTGCTGTCCAACCCGCTGCGCTACGCCTTCGACGAGGAGGCGGCCAGAGCCACCCAGTTCGCCGGCGCCGCCTCCTACGACCGGCCGCCGGTGGCCGACGGGGAGGAGCCGGGGCTGGAGGGCCGCGACTACTACTCGCCGATCCGCTCGACCTTCGCCTCCGGCATGCACGCCGCCATCGTCGAGACCGACCCGCTCACCGCCGAGATCCGCATCCTGCGCTACGCCGTCGTCCACGACTGCGGCAAGCTGATCAACCCGATGATCGTCGAGGGCCAGATCCACGGCGGCGTCGGCCAGGGCGTCGGCGGGGCGCTGTACGAGAAGATGGTCTACGACGGTCACGGCCAGCTGCTGAACGCCTCCTTCATGGACTTCCTGATGCCGTACGCCACCGAGGTGCCCTTCATCGAGACCGCGCACCTGGAGACGCCGTCCCCGCTCAACCCGCTCGGTATCAAGGGCGCGGGCGAGGCGGGGGTCATCCCGGTCTCGGCGGTGCTCGCCTCGGCGATCGAGGACGCCGAGGGGATCCGGATCGACAAGATGCCCATCTCCCCGTCGGAGCTCTTCGACCTGCGCCACGCCGCTACGACCTGACCTCCGGGGGCATCGGGGTTCCCGGGGCCGGCTCTTCTCGGCCCGACGCGAGTCGTCTCCGGGAGATCTGCGGGATCACTCGGCCGCTTGACCGCGCGTTCACGCTACCTCGTCCTATCTTGTCGGCGCCTCAGCCGCACCCTGGAGCCTTACAGGTTGTCGAAAGCACGGCCGAACAGTGATCGTTGCCTAGGTTCCACAGAACAACGGTTCATCTAGGAAGGATCAACGAGTGATCACTCGTCGAATCGGCGCCGTCGCGCTTGCGGCGGTTTGCGCCGCTGTGCCGCTGACCGCTCTTTCCGCATCCGCCGCCCAGGCAGGCACGGCAGCCTTTCTCGGCCCGGTGAAGTGCGCTCCGATCAGCAACAACGAATTGTGTGCGCGTGGTATTACCGGAAGTCCGGGCGGTTACGACGTGGCCTACTACAAGAACGAGGGATCCAAGCTCACTGCGCGATTCCGCCTGATGTGCATAAATGGTTTCCAGAAAGACGACAACGGCCCCTTCTCCATCTCGGCGGGCCAGGTGAAGAGCTTCGTCTTCGCGGTCGGTAACCAGGGCTCATGCCGGGTGCGAATGCAGGACATCACCAACGGAGGGTACTACTACAGCCCTTACGTGGTTCCCTGAAAATCGGTGGACAACGATCTGTCGCCTCATCGATAGATCGTTGAATCGAAAAGCCGTCGGGCGCCGCCTTCGAAAGGAGGCGACGCCCGACGGCTTTTCGCGGGTTCCGGTGACTCCTGTCCTGTCGCCATGCAGGTGGTGACAGGTCGGTGCCAGGGCTTCCATTTGCGAACCTGACAGTCGTTGAGGCCAAGCGCGACTGTTCGATCGTGAAGGCCTTCTGAGGAGTGATGGGGCTGGGGCTATTCGCCGAGTGCGCACTTGTAGAGGTGGCCGTAGCGTTTCTGGGCGATCCGCATCAGGTCGATCATGTCCCTGATCCCGTCCCTGCCTTTGGCGACTTGCGCCAGGTAGAGGGTGATGATCCGTTGCTTGCCCCCGCAGGCGAATCTCGAAACCACTCGGTATGGCTGATCGCTGAACGGACCCTCGGGGAAGTGAACCGCCAGCCCTTCGCCAAGATCGGTAGGCAGTGTGACTGCGCCGTGCCTGCTGTAGGCCGCGCGACGGTCGTCCATGACGTAGTCCAGATGCTCTCGCGTTGATCCCGCATTCTCCTGCATCCAGGCAACCGTCAGTGGTTTGGACGTGGTGTTCGGCGTCCAGCAGTCACCGGTCCCGTCGTTGCCACTCGTTTCCTCGCTGAGAGTCTTGTCGACACCACTGACCAGTTGAAACGCCTGATCAGGTACAAGCCTACAGATGTAGGGTGCTGAATCAACGATTGCACCCGTGTTAATCGGTGCCGGCGTGAGGGCGGGCGTGTCATCCAGAGTGCACCCCGTAACGATGAGCGCGATGGCGGTCAGCGTAACCGGCAGGCTGTGAATCCTCACTCAACCACCTGCCGAGGGGGGCGGGATCCGAAGATTGAGATAGTCGTCCACCTCGCTGGTTATGCGGAAGGTGCCGTTGAAACGATCGATCAGATCGTTGCTCCCGCCATTCTCGCGAACCCATGTGAGAAATTTTTCGTATTCGGCTGGGCTCATATTGGTGAAGGGAATAAGCTTCGGAGGAGTTCCAGTCGCGAAGATTTGACCTTTCAGGTCGACGTCGTTCAACAGGCCCTTGTTCAGCATGGCTGTGGCGATCATCTGTTCCGCCAGCCTATTTATTCCGACCCGATCGTCTGCCAGTGTCTGGTATGTCTCGTCCAGACTCAGGCCCTTATCCGAAACCAGTTGGGCAGCCTGATTGGAGATCGCGTCGTAAGCGGCTCCGGAAATCTTGTCGTACTGACTGGTGATCAGTTCACCAAAGGCTCCTTCGGCCAGCGTGCCTACCTGCTTGGCGCCTGGGAACGGGACCAGCCCGATCGTTTCACGCACCATGTTCTTTACTGCCTCGCTCGCCTTTTTGTCGTCCAGTCCCTCGGCGATCAACGTCTGGCGGTGAATCTCCACCATGTGTGAGAAAGGACGAGCCTCGGCCACGATGTTGTCCACAAGGAACTGTTTGACGTCGGCCTTGCCGATGCGGCCGTCCTCGTCGAAGTCGAAACGTTTGAGATCGGCCGCGGTGAAGCCGAGTGCCTTGAGGTTGGAGGCGTCCAGACCGACCGGGGGCATGCTGTCGAGGGCCGCCTTCATGTGCTCGGTCTGGGCGCGGAGCAGTGCCTCGAAGCCCCGGTCATCGCGGGTGGCCAGGGCCAGCGCGTACGACATGTCCGTGGCGTCGGCCTTGCCGAACGTGCCGTGGTTGAGGAGCACGTTGGAGAGCTGGTCGATGTTGGCGGCCATCGCCCGGGCCAGTGGATAGCGCAGGGGGTCAAGCCGAGCCAATGCCGCCCTGTCGGTGATCTCCAGGTTGCCGTCGTCGGCCTTGCCGAAAGCTCCTCGGACCTCGTCGGCCAGGACCTTGGTCAGCTCGGCGGCCAGCTTCCGGGAGGTGGCGTCCTGACCCGTCGTGGCGTTCAGCAGCACGTTGGTGAACGATTCGTGAGCGCCGGTGTAGCGGAAGGCGTCCAGTCTGGTGGTCAGCAGATGGGTCAACACGGACTGCTTCCACCCCGCCGGAGTGTGGGCGAGCAGCGCCTGGGAGGACTCCTTACCGGACCCGGCCGCGTGCAGCAGGTCTTCCACAACCGTCGTGTTGGAGGGTTTCCCGTTCTTTTTCACCGCTCCCGCCCCCACGTTCAGCAGGGGACCCAGGCTCAGTGCGGCGGCCAGGTCGAACAGGGGGACCTGCCTGCCGTTGACCACCGCCTGGCCGAGCACGTCCTTGCTCGCCGCCCATCTGCCCTCGTACTGCTCCTTCTCGTAGGCGACCGCGTCGCCGCCGACGAGTTCCATGAACCGTGCGGAGAGCGGTGGTTTCCCGTCGTTGGCGCGCCAGAGAAGTGCCTGTGCCTGGTATCCGGCGTATTTCACATCGCCGACGGTATGTTCGGTCCGGCCCTGCTCGGCGAGTTGTTTGAGGAAACCATCGCCCGCGTACGCGGGATTCTTGGGATCGGTTCCCTGGGCGAGGGCGTCGCCCAGCATGCGCAGGACCTGCCTGCCCTGTGCGGAGAGACGTTCCAGCCGCGCCGTGTCGCCCCGGTTGCGGGCCTCGTTCAGTTGCGCCGCCAGGGTGCCGGGAAGCTGGGTGACACCCTTGGCCCCCAGCTTGGCCAGGAGCACCTTGGCGAACTCCGGGTCCTTGCCGCGGCCCGCGTACTTCTGTAGCCGGGCGAGAGCCTTGTCGTCGCCACCGGCGGCGAGTAAGGCCGCGCCGGCGGCCAGGCTCCCGTCGAGCAGGCCCTGGGCGGCGTCCAGTCCGTCGGGCATCCGCATGAAGGATCCCTCGGGTCTGGAGGTGCCGAAACTGATTTTCTCCCGCTCCAACTCGCGGACCAGCGCCTGTCTTCGTCGCAGGTCGGCGGCCTGCTTGTCGACCCGTCCGGCCAGGTCGCGTAGGCGCAGCGCCGGAGAGGTGTCCAGCCCGGCACGCTGGAGCTCGCCGTACAGCGTCTGTGCCAGTTGTTCCAGTCGCCCGGCCGTCTGGGTGTGCTTGCTGGTCATCGTGTCGAACTCGGGTTGTTTGACACCGGTGAAGCTCGACTCGGTCATGCCTTGCCCGGTAGCGATGCCAGCTTGCTCTGCGCACTGTGTACTGCTGTGGTGAGCAGGTCACGCAGTTCTCGCTGATGGGCATGAACCTCGGTGCCGAATCGGGTGCCCGTCGGCCCCACCCACGCGTCGTTCTCCATCAGACGGCAGGAAGGGTCAAGTGCCCACCAGTGCTCGTCCGACAGCCGCTGAATCCGCTCCACCACTGCCCGCATAGCCTCTCGATCGAGGTCGGCCACAACGATCCTCTCGTATGGCTCACCGTACAGAAACAGTTCAGGAGGCGGCTCCCGTTCATTTCACAGGTTAAACAGCGGCACACCTGCCAAACAAGTCCCTCCCTCGCGGAATGGTGAAACAGATCGAATTTCTGTGGCGAAAATGTGTGCACGATTTTCGAGTGGCGGACGATAAGTGTGGCCCTAAAAGTCGTTTATATGCATGTGAATTATGGGTTCCGGTCGGGTCCCGGTAGGTGTCACGGGCCGAAGGGCGCACTCTGCGGACCGGTGACCGAACCCCCTTGCCTGACCTTGGCGGGCATTACGCCAAGGTCAGGCAAGGGGTGGTCCGCGTGTGGAGGGCCGAGGGGCGGTCGTTGTCCGCGACATGGCACCGTGGGCATGTATCTCGTGAACCGCACGCGTCACCTGCATCGCAGGGGCACGGAGACGAAGAGGAGCGATCATGTCAAAGCCGCCGCTTCCCGATGAGGCAGTCGCGATGCTGAAGAAGCCGAACCCCGCCGTCATCACCACGCTTCGGCCCGACGGACGGCCGGTGTCCACGGCCACCTGGTATCTCTGGGACGACGGCCGGATCCTGGTCAACATGGACGAGGGCCGCAGGCGGCTCGACCACATGCGCGGTGATCCCCGCGTCTCCCTCACCGTGCTCGACGAGAACGGCTGGTACACCCACGTCAGTATCAGCGGGAACGTCGCCGAGATGTATGACGACAAGGATCTGAGCGACATCGACAGGCTGTCCCGTCAGTACACGGGGAAGCCGTACCCCCAGCGGGACCGCGGCCGGGTCAGCGCCTGGATCGAGATCGTGAACTGGCACGGCTGGGGCGCGCTCAAGGACAACAGCCAGCCCGGCTGACGACCGCCGCCCGCGTCGCCGCAGCGGCGTCGGCCGAAGAGGGCGCCGAGCCCTCATCGAGGTGGTCAGGGCAGGAGGGTGCGGGTCTCGGCCAGGAGGTCGCACTGCTCGCGCCAGTCGCCTCCCGCGAACCCCAGGACCACGTGACGCGCCCCGGCCTCGCGGTAGGCGGCGAGCCGCTCGGCCACCTGCGCGGGTTCGCCGGTGAGGGGCAGACGCACGGCCTTCTCCATGGGGATGCCGTATCCGGTGATGCGCGAGGCGATGGCATCGAGGGTGGGCAGTCCGGGAGCCGTGCCGAGGACGCCGGTGGCGCCGATGGCGACGACCGGCTCCGGGCGTCCGTGGGAGGCGGCGAGCTCGGCGAGCGTGGCCCTGCCCGAGGCCACCTCCGACGGGGGGATCATCGAGGGGAACCAGCCGTCCCCGTGGCGGGCCGCGCGTCGAACGGCCACCGCCGACGCGTTGCCGACCCAGATCGGCGGGGGCGTCACGGCCGGTTCGAGCCGTACCTCTCCCGGCTCGTCCACCAGTGCGACGGTCTCCCCGGCCAGTAGCCGCGCGAGCAGCTCCAGCGCGGTGTCGGTGCGCCTGCCGCGCTCCCCGTACGGCACTCCGGCCGCCGCCCACTGCCCGGGGCCGCCGCCGGAGCCGACGCCCAGGACCAGCCGTCCGCCGGAGACGTGCTGCAGGCTCGCGACCTGTTTGGCCGCCCACGCCAGGGGGCGGATCGCCGGGACGAACACGCTCGCCCCGACCCTGATCCGCGCGGTCGCCCCCGCCGCGACGGCGAGCGCCACGGCGCAGTCCAGTGACGCCGTTCCGGTGGCCAGATGGTCGCCGTGCCAGACGCCGTCCAGCCCTACCTGCTCCGCGTGCCGTGCGGCGGTGCCCAGGTCGAGCCGCTGCTCTCGCTGTACGGCGACGCTGGGCAGGATCACTCCGATGTCCATGAGGGAGGCCATGGGGGTCAGTCTTCAACCTCAAGTCTTCTTGAGGTCAATCGCGCTTTCGTGGAGATGTGTGCAGGAGCTCTCGTCTGGTTTCCAAGGCGACAAAAATATAGTCAGATAAATTAATTACAATACCGACAAATAGTACGTTGCTCTGAGCTGGTGGTCGGGTTGATCTGGCTCTTTCTCTCGTTTTCTGTTGCTTCTCCAGATCGTATTGCCCTCCGTCTTTCGGGAAAGGAAGATTTCGCTTTACGCTACTCCTGTAGTCAGGAATGCATCTTCTGCCGCCGGGTGGGAGACAGGGTGGAGAGGGTGCCGGGAGGGAGATCGGCATGGATTTCATGGGGTCGAGGAGTCGAATCCGGGCGAGGGCGAGGGCGAGGGCGAGGGCGGACGAGGACGGGACGTGGAGCAGGAGGGCCCGGACCGGGAGGAGCAGGGGAAGGGTGGCGAGGGCGCTCGCCGCGGGGGTGTTGCTCACCGGGGCCGTGGTGTCGGCTCCTGCCGCGCAGGCGTCCGCGTCGGGACAGGCCGGGGCGAGCGCGCCCACCGGGTCCGGGCAGGTGGTGAGTGCCGCCTTCCCCTACCGCTTCCGTACGGCGAGGGTCACCCGGTTCCAGCAGCTGAAGGGGCAGCCCGCCTGGGCGAACAGCGCGCTCTCGCGCGTCAGGAACGCGGTGTGGGTCTTCTCGGGAAACGGCACGTTCGCCTTCAACACCACCAACGTGCGCACGGACCTCTATCCGCTGCGCGGCCGGTTCCAGAGGCAGGGGAACAGCTGGGTCTTCGCGGCGAACGGTTCGTCGCGGATCGGTGGCAGCAGTAACTTCACCGAGATGGTGGGCAACATCGACTTCAGCGGGAACCGGCCGGTGATGACGTTTCACTGGGCGAGCGGCGCCGGTTACGGATCGGTGGTGAACGACCAGCGATTCGGCGCGGGAGCGTCTTCCGCCTACAGTTCCACGCTGATCCTGTCCGTCGGCTGAGTCGCGTCCGGGGCGGTTCCGGGCCGGGGGTGGGTGCGTCCCCGGCCCGGAACGGCTTCTCCGGATCTTCGGTGCGCCCGGTTCGGCGGGTTCTCGGCGCCTGGTTCTCTTCATGCCCACCGATCCTCCGGCGGCCTCGCGAGCGTGCTCACGGGCGCTCGCGACGGCCGGTGGTCAGCGGCGGGGGGAGCGTCGCGGCTTGGCGGGGGCGGCCGATGCCGAGGGGACGCTTTCCGGGGCGAGCTCCTCGACGAGCCGGCAGGTGTTGTGCTCCGGGTCGAGGCTGTCGGCCCGGGCGGCGAGCCTGCGCAGCAGCTCCCGGAACACCGAGCGGTCGGCGGGGTCCAGCGGCTCCAGCACATGGTCTTCGGCGTGCTCCAGCCGGGTCTGTGTGTCGACCCAGGCCGCCCTGCCCCGCTCGGTGGCGACGACGCGCTTGTTGCGCCGGTCGGCGGGGTCGGGGCGGCGCTCGACCAGCCCGGCCTTCTCCAGGTCGTCGAGCAGGTAGGTCATGACGGTCTTGTCGACGCCGAGACGCTGTGCCAGCGCGCCCTGGCCGCCGGGGAGTCCCTGGGCCGCCGCGGCGAGCACCTGGTAACCGCGCGGGCCGCCGGGGAGGTGGCTGACCAGCGCGTTCGCCGTCCTGACGTAGGCGCGGAAGACGACTCCGAGGGTCCAGCCCAAATCGCTGTCCAGGGCGTCCTGGGTCTCGGCACTGGTGGGTCGGGGCGCGGGCATGTCACGAGGTTACCAGGATCGACGGTTAGCGAGACCTTCTGTTTGACAATTCATCTGTTTTACATACGATCTGTCCTGCCGCACCATCGCGGTGCCGCGCGTCCGGAAGGGACGTGTGTCGCGCATCCGAGATGACGCACCGAGGAGAGACATGCCCGACTACCGGCACGAGTTGTTGTTCGGGACATTCCTGACACCGGTGGCCGACCAGGCCGAGAGGGTCGTCGCGCTCGCCAGGCTCACCGAGCAGGTGGGGCTGGACCTGGTGACCGTGCAGGACCACCCGTACCAGGCGCGGTTCCTCGACACGTGGACCCTGCTCTCGGTCATCGCGGCCGGCACCTCGACGCTGCGAGTGTCGCCGAACGTGGCGAACCTGCCCCTGCGCCCGCCCGCGGTGCTCGCCCGCAGCGTCGCGACCCTGGACATCCTCAGCGGTGGCCGCGTCGAGCTCGGGCTGGGAGCGGGCGCCTTCTGGGACGGTATCGCCGCTCTCGGTGGCCCGCGGCTGACCGCGGCCCAGGGGGTCGACGCGCTTGAGGAGGGCATCGAGGTCATCCGGGCCATGTGGGAGGCAGGGGGCAGAGCCGTGCGGGTGGACGGCGGCCACCACCGCGTGCGGGGGGCACACCCCGGTCCGGCCCCCGTCCACGACGTCGGCATCTGGCTGGGGGCCTACAAGAGGCGCATGCTCGACATGACCGGCAGGCTCGCGGACGGCTGGCTGCCCAGCCACGCCTACGCCGGCCTGGACGCGCTCCCGGCGATGAACGCGATCATCGACGAGGCCGCTCTCGGCGCGGGACGCTCACCCGCCGACATCCGGCGCCTGTACAACATCGGCGGCACCTTCACCGGCTCCGGCCGCGCCTTCCTCCAGGGACCCGCGGGCGTGTGGGCCGAGCAGCTCGCCGAGCTCACCCTGGACCAGGGGATGAGCGCCTACATCCTCGCGAGTGACGACCCCGACGACATCCGGCGGTTCGCCGCCGAGGTCGTCCCCGCCGTACGCGAACTCGTGGACGCCGAGCGTGCCGGTTCGCCTGCGGCCACCGGCGCGGGCCGGCCCACCGGGGTGAGTGCGGAGATCGCGCGGAGCGTGTCACCGGACGTCACCGCCCACCCCGCGCCCGTCGCCGCTCTCGGCGGCGGGGTCCCTCCCGCCCTGGGGGTCACGCCGACCCCGGACGACGGCACCCGGCTCTCCGATGTCCGGGTCTGGGACGAGACCACCCGGCCCACCGGTCCCGCTCCCGACCCGGCCCGCACCTACACCCCCAGGGAGCAGGCGGCGGGACGCCATCTCGTCGACGTCCACGACCACCTCCGCCAGGAACTGGCCGAGGTACGGCGGCTCGTCGAGGAGGTCACCTCCGGAGCGATGGATCCCGGCATCGCGCGCTCGCACATCAACGCGATGACGATGCGCCAGAACAACTGGACGGTCGGCGCGTACTGCGAGTCCTACTGCCGGGTCGTCACGACCCACCACACCATCGAGGACCAGAGCCTCTTCCCTCGTCTGCGCCGCGCGGACCCCGGGCTGGTGCCCGTCGTCGACCGGCTGGAGCAGGAGCACCACGCCATCCACGAGGTCCTCGAAGACGTCGACCGGGCGCTGGTCGCCTTCGTCTCCGAACCCGACGGTCACAAGGCCCTGCGGGGCGCGATGGACCTGCTGAGCGACACGCTCCTGTCGCACCTGTCCTACGAGGAGAGGGAACTCGTCGAGCCGCTCGCCAGGCTCGGCCTGCACTGAGGCGGCTGCCCGGGGCGGCCGGGTCGGGGTGGCCGGTGTTCTCAGGAGACCTCGGCGACCAGGCGCTTGCGGAAGACCCAGTACGACCAGGCCTGGTAGCCGAGCACGAACGGCAGCGCGATGAGGCCGATCCAGGTCAGCACGCCCAGCGTGTACGGGCCCGAGGCGGCCTCGGCGACGGTGAGGCCGGGGAAAGGGGCGGGCCACAGGGCGCCGAACAGGGCGGCGCCGCCCAGCGCGATGGACGAGGCCGTGGCGGCGAAGGCCCAGCCGTCCCGGCCGCGCCAGGTGAGCGCGATTCCGGCGGCGAGGGCCGCCATCGCGGCGAGCGAGGCCGCCCACAGCCACGGGGCCGCCGACCACGCGTCGATCGTCGTGGTCGCGACGGGAATGGTCGACAGCGCCGCCACCGCGGCGGGCAGTGCCACCACGGAGGCGATCAGGGCGGTGCGCCGGGCACGGGAGCGCACCGGTCCCGTGGTCTTGAGCGCGACGAACACCGCCCCGTGCAGCACGCACACCGAGAGCGAGAACACTCCGCCGACGAGGGCGGCCGCCGCGCTGCTCCGCAGCAGATCGGCGAAGACCGCGCCCCACAGGAACGCGGGCAGGGCGCTGCCGACCAGCACGCCCAGGTCGCACCAGACGCGGTCGGAGGCGTGCTGGACCTTGCCGCGCCACTCCAGGCCGACGCCGCGCACGATCAGCCCGACGAGGACCAGCACGATCGGCAGGTAGAACTCGCTGAGCAGTCCGGCGTACCAGGCGGGGAAGGCGGCGAACATGGCGCCGACCGCGGTGATCAGCCAGACCTCGTTGCCGTCCCAGACCGGGCCGATCGTGCCCAGGACCTGCTTGCGCTCGGCCTCGTTCCTCGCCAGTACGGGTGCCAGCATGCCCACGCCGAAGTCGAAGCCCTCCAGCACGAAGTAGCCGGTCCACAGGAACGCGATGACCGCGAACCAGAAGGTGGTGAGTTCCATCGTCGTCGCCTTCAGTACATGAGGGTCGGCTGGAGCCGGGCGTCCGCGTCCTCGTCGTCGCGTGAGGGCGGCGGCGCGAGGGGAGCGGCGGGGGCGGCGGGCTCGGGACCCGCCTTGACGTGGCGCGTGAGCAGTACCGCCTCGGCCAGCGCGAGCGCGCCGTACAGCGCCGTGAAGACCGCGAGCGAGACGGCCACCTCGGCCAGGCTGACGCCCGGCGAGACGCTCGCGGCCGTGAGGAGTTCGCCCTGGACGGTCCACGGCTGGCGGCCGATCTCGCTGAGCAGCCAACCGGCGATCATCGCGACGGTCGGCAGTGGCAACGCGAGCACGCAGAACCGGGCGAACCAGGTGGGGATCTCCCGGGGGGCGAGGGGGGTGCCGCGCCGCCTGCGGCGGGTGAGCCAGAGACCGAGCACGGAAAGGGCCACCGTGGACAGACCGAAGACGATCATCACGCGGAAGGACCAGAAGACCACCGGCAGGTTGGGCCGGTAGTCACCGGGGCCGAACCGCTCCTCGTACCGCGCCTGCAGGTCCTCGGTGCCCTGGACCACGGCGTTCGGGTCGCCGGTGGACAGGAAGCTGAGCAGCATGGGCACCTCGATCCCGGGGACGGGCGAGAACGCCGCGCCGGCGGTGTCGTGCCGCAGTCCTTCCGCGGCGGCGAGTTTCATGGGCTGCTGCTCGTACAGCAGCTTGGCCGACATGTCGCCGCTGCCCGCGACGAGGGCCCCGGCGATCGCCGTCATCAGCAGCGCGGCCCGCATCGGGGTCCGCCAGATGCTCGGGCCGCCACGCGGCGCCGTCACCGAGGCCGTGCCGGCACCCGGGAGCGCGCCGGCGCCGGTGCGGCGCTCGCGCAGGAGGTGGTAGCCGCAGATCGCGAGCACGAAGCCGCCCGCCACGACGAAGGCTCCGGCGATCACGTGGGGCACCTGGGCGAGCGCCGCGGAGTTGGTGAGCACCGCCCACAGGTCCGTCATCCTGGCCTTGCCGTCGACCACCTCGTACCCGACCGGGTGCTTCATCCAGGCGTTGGCGGCGAGGATGAAGTACGCCGACAGGTTGGACCCGATGACCGCGGCCCAGATGGTGGCGAGGTGGACGCGCTTGGGGAGCCTGTCCCAGCCGAAGATCCACAGGCCGATGAAGGTCGACTCCAGGAAGAACGCGAGCAGTGCCTCCAGGGCGAGCGGCGCGCCGAAGACGTCGCCCACGAAGATCGAGTACTCGCTCCAGTTCATGCCGAACTGGAACTCCTGCACGATGCCGGTCACCACGCCCATCGCGAAGTTGATCAGGAAGAGCTTCCCGAAGAACTTCGTGAGCCGCAGGTAGTGCTCCTTGCCCGTCCGGTGCCAGGCGGTCTGCAGGCCGGCCACGAAGACGCCGAGACCGATCGTGAGGGGTACGAACAGAAAGTGGTACACGGTGGTCACCCCGAACTGCCACCGGGCCAGGTCTAGTGCGTCCATCTTCCCCTTGCGTTCCCTTCGCGGGCCAGGAGCTCTACGACTCGTAGTTCTACTACTAGTAGTACTACGGCTTGTAGAGCAACGGGAGGGAGAGGCGCCGCGAACCGCTGCGATCTTTGTCACATGGCCCGGTGGGAGACCGCACTTCTCCGTCGAACCAAGATCGTCTCTGTCGGCTCGCGACGCCGGATCTTCCTCGTGCCCCCGAGAATCCCCTCTCGGGCGCCCCTCGCGCGCAGGACATGTGTTCCGCCGGGCCCGGCGATCCCCGCGCCCGCTTCCCCCCGGGGCGTGGCTCAATGATGGGCCGGGCGCCCTCTCCGGGACGTCCGTCTCCTGGGGGATTTCCGGGTACGCCGGGCGGTGGACCCGCCGTCCGGTACGCGGCCGAGATCGCTTGGAGGGTTACGCCGGGCGGTGGACCCGCTGTCCGGCACGCGGCCGAGATCACTCGGCGGGTCGCGGCCTCCCGCTGTGCGCCGAGATCGCTCAGCGGGTCGCGGCCTCCAGATACGCGTCGAGGTTGCCGATCTCGAAGCCCCGGCGCTTGATCTTCGCGACGAGGATCCCGAAGTCGCGGGCGAGATTCGGACGGAAGTGCAGCAGCAGGACGTCTCCGGGGCGGAGCTTCTTGTCGGGCACCTGGTAGGCGATCTTCCCGCCCGGCTGCACGGTCGCGGTCCAGAGCAGGAGCGCGTCGATGCCACAGGCCTTGGCGGCCCTGCGGGTGAGGGTGTTGTGGTTGCCGAACGGCGGGCGGAACAGGGTGGGGGTGGTGCCGGTGTGCCTGCGGATCAGCTTGGAGACGCCGCAGATCTCGGCCTTCTGGCCCTCGTAGCCGAGCGCCGGCAGGTTCGGGTGGGTCAGCGTGTGGTTCTCGATCGTCGCCCCCGCGTCGCGCAGGTCGCGCACGTACCCCCACTTGCCCGCACCGAGGTATCTGCCGCCCTGTGCGGTCGGGTCGGCCGCGCCCCTCGCCTCCACGGCGTCGCGGGTGACGAAGGCCGCCACGGGAATCCGCTGGTCCCGGATTCGCGCCACGAAACCGGGGTCCTGCTCCCAGCCGTCGTCGATGGTGAGGAAGACGACCTTCCGCTTGGTGGGAATGGAGCTGATCACCGGAGGCAGGCCGTCGCCGGGGCGGGGGATCCTGCCCACCTCGCCCGGCCTGGGCCTCACCCCGGGAGGTCCTGTCGGTCTCACCGCCTGCTCTCCTGAGGAGGGCTTCGAGGCTCGGGAGGCGCCCGGCGCGGAGGTGGCACCGTCCTCGCCCGCACCGTCGAGGCCGGTGGCACACCCGGCGCTCACCGCCAGAGCCGTCGCCGCCGCCGTTCTGACCGTCCAGTATGTCCCCGATGCCATGGGCGACCATCCTGCCAGCAGCCGGGAGCCCGGCCTAACGCCGCTGAAAGCGGCGAATGTGATTACTTCCATGACTACCCTGCGGCAACCCCTAAATCCGTATATTTGCCGGGGTAGGGTCAGCACTACCACAAGCTGGGGTGGAAGCGGGGGTTTGTGATCACAGCTACCGCGCAATCCTAAGATGGCCGTCCTGCTTGGTTGACGCAGATCTGTGCCCCTCCTTGCTGACGCAATCATGTCGAATGATCCGGCCCATTTGAGGAGAAGCGTGTCCAACTCAACCGCGATCGATGACGAGGACCTTCCCGCCATCCCGGCAAACGGGGAGCGGGGCAGTGATTTCGCCCGCCTGTCGCGCCGGATCGCCAAAGCCGGTCTGCTCGACCGGCGCCCCGGTTACTACGCCGCGCGACTCGGCCTGGTCGCCGCGGCCTTCGTCGGCGGCTGGGCCGCCTTCTTCGCCCTCGGCGACTCGTGGTACCAGCTGCTGGTGGCGGCCTTCCTCGCGGTGGTGTTCGCTCAGATCGGGCTCGTCGCCCACGACCTGGCCCACCGTCAGGTCTTCCGCTCCCGCCGCTCCAGCCAGCTCGCCGGACTGGTGGCGGGAAACCTCGCCATCGGCATGAGCTACGGCTGGTGGATGGACAAGCACACCCGTCACCACGCCAATCCCAACCACGAGGACCACGATCCCGACGTCAGCCCCGACTTCCTGCTCTGGTCACCCGAACAGGCCGCCGTCAGCAAGGGGTTGCCCAGGTTCATGGGCCGCTGGCAGGCGTTCCTGTTCTTCCCGCTGCTCACGCTCGAGGGGTTCAACCTCCACGTGTCCAGCGTCCGGGCGCTGGCGCGCCCGACGATGAAGAACCGCGTGCTGGAGGCCTCGCTGCTGGTCGTGCACGCCGTCCTGTACGTGGGCGCGCTGTTCGCGGTGCTGTCTCCCGCCAAGGCGGTGGTCTTCTTCCTCCTGCACCAGGCGATCTTCGGCGTCTACCTGGGCTGCACCTTCGCCCCCAACCACAAGGGCATGCCGATGCTCAGGGGCGAGGACAAGCTCGACTTCCTGCGGCGCCAGGTGCTGACCTCGCGCAACGTGCGCGGCGGCGTGCTCCTCGACGTCGTCCTCGGCGGGCTCAACTACCAGATCGAGCACCACCTCTTCCCGAGCATGCCGATGCCCAACCTGCGCCGCGCCCAGCCGATCGTCCGGGCGTACTGCGAGGAAGTGGGGGTCGACTACCTGGAGTCCGGGATCGTCAGCTCGTACGCGCAGGCGCTGCGCCACCTGCACGACGTGGGCGAGTCCCTGCGGGTGAAGAGTCCCGCGCCCGGCTAGTCCGTTCGGATCGGTCGGTTCGGCCCGTCCCGCGGGGCCTCGCGTTCGGCCCGTCCCGGGCGGGGGCCCGCGTTCCGCAGGCGCGAAGGCCCCGCCCGGGACGCCGAGGCTGCGTCCACGGCGTCGGCGCAGCACTGACACAGCACTGACACAGCACTGACAAGGGCGGGGCGCGGCGGCGGGCAGATGTTGCTGTTATCCGCCCGACCGGCGATTGCCTATGGTGCTTGGTGTGAAGCTCGCAGGCAGTGCCGTGCTCGGCATCGACAGAGATCGTGTGTGGTCAGCGCTCCAGAACCCGGCCGTGCTCGTACGCACGATCCCGGGGTGCGAGCGCCTTGAGGAGACGGGGCCGGACACCTACCGGATGACCGTCACCGCGGGGGTGGCCTCCATCAAGGGCGTCTACCAGGGCGAGGTCGCCCTGTCGGACCCCGAGGCACCGGAACGGTTCGTGCTCAGGGCCCGGGGCCAGGGCGCTCCGGGAACCGTGGACGCCACCGTGGAGATCCGCCTCAGCGAGGTCGAGGGCGGCACCCGGGTCGACTACGACGCCGAGGCCGTGATCGGGGGCATGATCGGCGGCGTCGGCCAGCGCATGCTCGGCTCCGTCGCGAGGAAGACCGCGGGGGAGTTCTTCTCCGCGGTGGAGAGCCATCTCGCCTCCGGAGCGGTTCCCGCCGTTCCCGCCGGCCACGCCCTCGCCGAGATCGCGCCGGGCGACGAATCCTCGCTCGCCGCACCCGCCGCCCTCTCGTCCGCCACGCCGGCATCGTCGGCCGGGGCGGGCCAGGCCGGAGCCGCGCACGTCTTCGAGCGCCCGGTCCCGCCCAGGGAGACCACGTCGGGAGTCCCCGCCTGGTCGCTCCTGGCCGCCTTCGGGATGGGCGCGGGCGTCGCGCTCGGCGGCGCGGTGATCGGCTGGTTGCTCGGCCGTGGCGGCGGAAAGCGGTGATGTCGCTCACAGCCGGAGCAGGGTGATCGTTTCCTTCGCCCGCGCCGCCGGAGATGTGAATGGCCCTGCCAGCAGGAATGCTCATAAAGTTGATCATGGATCGGTGGCGGGCGGGCGCCCCCGGACCAGGCGGCCCGCGAGTTTGACCTGTCAAAGTCGGGCCTTCTAGGATCCTGGCGTACGTCTGCCACGACGGGTCACGGGGGAACATGGAGCCGCTGCTGATCCTGCACGCCGTGGCGGCGATGCTCGCTCCGGCGTTGGTACGCCGCTTCGGCAGGAACGCGTTCTTCCTGCTCGCCGTGCCACCCGCCTGCGGATTCGTCTACACGATCTGGATCGCCCTCACCGGCATCCCCGTCGAGTCGCACCACGACTGGGCGCCCGGCCTCGGCATGGGACTCTCCTTCCGCGTCGACGCGCTCGCCCTGCTCATGATGGCCCTGGTCACCGGCGTGGGCACCCTGGTCGTGCTGTACTGCTCGCGTTACTTCTCCGCGGGCAGCGAGGGGCTCGGCCTGTTCGCCGGGGTGCTCGTCGCCTTCGCCGGGGCGATGCTCGGGCTGGTGGTCGCGGACGACCTGCTGCTGCTGTTCGTGTTCTGGGAGCTGACCACGGTCTTCTCCTACCTGATGATCGGTCACGATCCCGCGAGCAGAAGCAGCCGCAGAGCCGCGATGCAGGCGCTGATCGTCACCACCACCGGTGGCCTCGCGATGCTGGGCGGCATGATCATACTCGGCGAGTCGGCGGGAACGTACCGCATCTCGCAGATCGTGCAGAGCCCGCCGTCCGGTGGCCTGACGGCGGTCGCGGTGGTGCTGATCCTGATCGGAGCGCTGTCGAAGTCGGCGGTCTTCCCGTTCAGCATGTGGCTGCCCGCCGCGATGGCCGCGCCGACCCCGGTCTCGGCCTACCTGCACGCCGCGGCGATGGTGAAGGCGGGCGTCTACCTGCTCGCCCGCCTGGGCCCCGCCTTCGGGGAGCTCGCCGCCTGGTGGTGGACCGCCGTACCCCTGGGCCTGCTCACCATGCTGTTCTGCGCCTGGCGGGCGCTGCGCGAGCACGACCTCAAGAAGCTGCTCGCCTACGGCACGGTGAGCCAGCTGGGTTTCCTGACGGTGCTGTTCGGCGCGGGCACCCGCGACGCCGCGATCGCCGGGGTCGGGATGCTGCTCGCGCACGCGTTGTTCAAAGCCTCCCTCTTCCTGGTCGTCGGCGTCGTCGACCACTCCACCGGCACCCGCGACCTGCGCAGGCTGAGCGGTCTGCGGCGCTCGGCACCCTGGCTGGCCGCGGTCGGCACCGGGGCCGCCGCCTCGATGGCCGGCATCCCGATGTTCCTGGGGTTCGTCGGCAAGGAGGCGGCCTTCGAGTCGCTGATGACCGGGCGGGGCATCGACACGGCGGTGCTCGCCGGGATCGTCCTCGGCTCCGCGCTCACCGCCGGCTACAGCGCGCGTTTCGTGTGGGGCGCCTTCGCCGCCAAGCCCGGTGTCGAGCCGGTGGACGTGCGCTCCTTCGGCGCCGCGGAGTTCGTGCCGCCCGCGCTGCTCTCCGCGCTCGGCCTCGCCGCCGCCCCGTTCGCCGCCCTGTACGGCGGGGCGATGGAGAGCTACACCGACACCTTCGCCGGGCCCGGTCACGGCACCCACCTCGCGCTGTGGAGCGGCGCCCTGGTGCCGCTGCTGCTCTCGGCCCTCGCGCTGGCGGGCGGAGCGCTCCTGTTCCGGTTCAGGGAACCGGTGGCGCGGGTCGGGGAGTCCCTGCACGTGATCGACTCCGGCCGGTCCTACTGGGCACTGGTCCGCGGGCTGGAACGCTTCTCCCTGCAGCTGACCGGCGTCGTCCAGCGCGGCTCGCTGCCCGACTACCTCACGATCGCGTTCGTCTCGGTGGCGGCGGTGGGGGTCTTCTCACTGAGCTACGGCCCCGGATTCGACCTCGGGCTGGACATGGTGGTCTGGGACCGCATCGAGCAGCCCGTCATCGGCGTGCTCATCGTCGCCGCGGCGGCCGTCGCGCTCCGGATGCGCTCGCACGTCGTGCTCGTGCTGCTGGCCGGTCTGACGGGGTACGGCACGGCGTTGCTCTTCCTCGTCCACGGCGCGCCCGACCTCGCGCTCACCCAGTTCCTCGTCGAGACGCTGAGCCTGGTCGTGTTCGTGCTGGTGCTGCGGAGACTCCCCCTCGGGCCGAGGGAGGACCGGGGCCGGCTGTCGTTCGGCGTGCGGCTCACCCTCGGCATCGTGAGCGGTCTCGTGGTGGCCGGGGCCGGCATGTTCGCGATGAACGCGCGGCAGGCGATACCGGTCGGCACGCTGATGGCCGAGGCGGCGCAGGAGGCGGGGGCCGCCAACATCGTGAGCGCGCTCCTCGTCGAGATCAGAGCCTGGGACACCATGGGGGAGAGCTCCGTCCTCGTCGTCCTCACCCTCGGCATGACCGGCCTGGTCTTCCTGCGCAGCCGGGCGCACGCGACGCAGCCCCCGCAGCAGAGAGCCGACGAGGAGAAGCCCAGGACGTACTGGCTGGCGAACACCCAGCCCGAGGGACAGCGGATGGTGATCCTGGAGTTCGTCGCCAGGGTGACCTTCCACACCGTGATGCTGGTCTCGATCTTCCTGCTGTTCACCGGGCACAGCGCGGTGGGCGGCGGGTTCGCCGGAGGCATCGTGGCCGGTCTCGCCCTGGTCCTGCGCTATCTCGCCGGAGGCAGGCACGAGCTGGCCGCAGCCGCGCCGGCCGCTCCCGGGGTGCTGATCGGCCTGGGGCTCCTGCTGTCCACGCTCACCGCGCTGGTGGGGCTGGTCGCGGGCGCCGGGGCGCTGGACATGCTCGCCGCCGATCTGTACGTCCCGCTGGTCGGCAAGCTGCACCTGTCGACGGTGCTCCTGTTCGACATCGGCGTCTACATCACGGTGATCGGCATGGTGCGGGACATCCTGCGCAGCCTGGGCTCGGAGCTGGATCGGCAGATCGACGAGGAGGAGAGCCGGTGACCGCGCCCGTAGTGCCGCTCCTGGTGGTCGCCGTGCTCGTGGCCGCGGGGGTCACGCTGCTGCTGGAGAGAAGCCTGGTCCGGCTGCTCGCCGGCGTCATCATGCTCAGCAACGGGGTGAACCTGCTCATTCTCACCGTGGGCGGGCCACCGGGAGCGCCGCCGATCCTGGGCACGGCGGAGCCGGAGCGGATGGCCGACCCGCTGCCGCAGGTCATGGTGCTCACCGCCATCGTCATCACGCTGGGCGTCACCGCCTTCCTGCTCGGCATGATCCACAGGTCCTGGCAGCTCACCGGAGCCGACGAGGTGCAGGACGACACCGAGGACCGCCGGGTGCGGCTGCGCGCCAGGTGGGGTGAGCTGGGCCAGGCCGTGCTCGACCGTCAGGCGGCCTACCAGCAGCTCGTCCTTGAGCAGCGGGCCGAGCTGGCCCGGCTGGAGGAGGAGCACAACGAGTGGGAGCGCAGGGAGGCCGAAGAACTGGAGCAGCGGATCCTCGACGTCAACGCCGACCTGGGCCGCTGGCTGCAGGCGCACAAGAACGACGAGTTGTCCGCGGAACGGCTCGCCGAGCGGTTCGCCGAGGCCCAGCAGGCCGAAGACCTCTCCAAGGAGGAGCGGGAAAGACGCCTCAGTGAGGTGCGTGCCGAGTTCGCCCGCAGAGAGCGCGAGCAGGCCGCGCGCGAGCGCGAGATCCGCAAGCGGCTCCGCGTCCGTCAGCGCGACGCGCGCAGGCAGATGCGCGCCGCGATCCGGGAGGACCGTGCCCGACAGGCCAGGGCGCAGGATCCCGAGCTCGAGGGGGAGGAGGACTGATGGAGGCACTCATCCCGGTGCCCGTGGTGCTGCCACTGCTCGCCGTCGGCCTCAAGCTGGCCATCGGCAGCAGGCTGCGCAAACTCCAGGCGCTGATCAGCGTGGGCACGCTCGCGGTGGTGCTGGTCGTCTCGCTGGTCCTGCTGTTCGCGGCGGACCAGGACGGCCCGCTGGTGGCCCACATCGGGGGCTGGAGCGCGGAGATCGGCATCGCGCTCGTCGCCGACCGGCTCTCCACGCTGATGCTCGCGGTCTCCTCCGCGGTGACGCTCTGCGTGATGATCTACTCGCTCTCCCAGTCCTGGGCGGACCAGGACTACAAGGCCTCGCTCTCGATCTTCCACCCGGCTTACCTGATCATGGTCGCCGGAGTGTCGGACGCCTTCCTCTCCGGTGACCTGTTCAACCTCTTCGTCGGGTTCGAGATGCTGCTCGGCGGCTCGTACGTGCTGCTCACCTTCGGCGGGACCGAGTCCCGCATCCGGGCGGGCGCCACCTACACGGTGGTGGGACTCGCCTCCTCACTGCTCTTCCTCGTCGCGATCGCGGTGACCTACGGCGCCACGGGCACCGTGTCGATGGCGCAGCTGGCCGAGCGGTTCGCGGTCCTGCCCGAGCACATCAGGCTGCTGATCGAGCTGATGCTCCTGCTGGTCTTCGCGGTCAAGGCCGCGATCTTCCCGATGTCGGCGTGGCTGCCCGACTCGTATCCGACCGCGCCCGCTCCCGCGACAGCGCTCTTCGCCGGTCTGCTCACCAAGGTCGGCGTCTACTCGATCATCCGCCTGGAGGCGCTGCTCTTCCCCTGGGGACCGGTGAGCAACCTGCTGATGTGGGCGGCGCTGCTGACCATGCTCGTCGGGGTGCTCGGCGCGGTGGCGCAGAGCGATATAAAACGAATGCTGTCCTTCACCCTGGTCAGCCATATCGGCTACATGGTGTTCGGAGTCGCCCTGCTCAGCGTCGAGGGCATGGCCGGTGCCGTCTTCTACGTCGCCCACCACATCACCGTGCAGACGAGCCTGTTCCTGGTGACCGGCATGATCGAACGCCGCACCGGCACCACCTCCCTGGACAGACTCGGCGGCCTGGCGAAACTGTCACCCGTGATCGCGGTGCTGTTCTTCGTGCCCGCGATGAACCTGGCGGGCATCCCACCGCTGTCGGGCTTCCTGGGCAAGCTCGGCCTGATCCAGGCCGGGGTGGCCAACGGTGGTCCGATGGCGATGACCCTGGTCGCCGGAGGACTGGTCACCAGCCTGCTCACCCTGTACGCGGTGGCCACCACCTGGAACAAGGCGTTCTGGCGGGTGCCGCCCGAGGGAATGGTCACCGAGGGGGGAACCGTGCTGGAGACCCAGGAGAACGGGGACGGAGAGGACCCGAAGGGAGCGCCGGTCACGAACGTGAACGGGAACGAGGCGATCGTCACCTCCGTCACCCTGCCGAAGCTCATGTTCGCCTCCACGGCCGCCCTGGTGGCGCTCGCCCTGTCCTTCACCGTCCTGGCCGGCCCGCTGCACGCCCTGTCCGAGCGGGCCGCGGAAGAACTCCTGGCCCGCGAGCCGTACATCTCCGCGGTGCTCGGCGGTGGGCGATGAGCGAGTCCCGTCCGGCGTTCACGGTGCTGAAGCTGCTGGGCAGGCCCGTGCCGCTGCCGCAGGTGCTCTGGCTGACGCTGATCTGGCTGATGCTCTGGGGCGACCTGAGCGTGGGCAACGTGCTCGGGGGCCTGCTGGTCGGGCTGCTCCTCGTGTGGCTGATGCCCCTGCCGCTCCAGGACACCGGCATCCGGTTCCATCCCCTCGGCATCGCGTGGTTCATCGTCCGCTTCATGCGGGACATGGTGGTCTCCAGCTCCCGAGTGATCTTCTGGGCGCTGAGACTGGGCAAACCACCACCGATCCAGATCGTCGAGGTGAGGTTGCGCACCTCGTCGGAGCCGATGGTGGTGCTGGTGACGGTGGCGCTGTCGGCGCTGCCGGGCAGCCTGGTGCTGGAGGCGAACACCCAGGACAAGAAGCTCCTGCTCCACGTGCTCGGCATCTCCGGCGACCTGGAGACGGTCCGCCGGATCACCCAGGACGACGTGACCCGGCTGGAGAAGCGCATCGTGGCCGCCTTCGGTACCCGAGCGGACCAGGAGGAGGTGCGATGACGACGGTTTACCTGATCGTTCTGGCGATGCTCGCCGTCGCGGCGGCGATGACGCTCTACCGGCTGGTGCGCGGCCCGACGATGCTGGACCGTGCCGTCGCGCTTGACGTGCTCACCGCCGTCGTCATCTGCGCGGTCGGCGCGGGGGCGGCCGTCTACCGGGAGTACTCGGTGCTGCCCGTGCTGCTGGTGCTCTCCCTGCTGGGATTCGTCGGCTCGGTCTCGCTGGCCAGGTTCTTCACGGGACGTGCCCGGTGAGCGCCGTGATGGACGTGGCCGCGGCCGTCTGCCTGCTGCTGGGGGCGACGCTGGCGTTCGCGGCGGGGGTCGGCATGGTCAGGTTCCCCGGCACCCTGGCGCGCATGCACGCGGCGACCAAACCCCAGGTGCTCGGCCTGCACCTCATCCTGCTCGCCATGTGGCTGCGCGACCCCAGCTGGAAGATCGCCGGTGTCATCCTCCTGGTCGCCGTCTACCAGGTGGTGACGGCGGCGGTCGCCGCCTACGTGGTGGGAAGGGCCGCGCATCTCGCCGAGTCGCCACAGGACGACGGCACGGCCGTACCGCACGGCGACACTCGCGCCTAAGGATCTCCCGGCGTACCGTGTCGGTATGCGTGATGCACGTGCGGAGGACGCGAGGACCGAGGCCAGACGACTGATCCGTGATCTCCTGGGCGAGGAGCGGCCGGACGCCGCCCTGCTGCTGAGCGAGGCGAGGTCGGCGCTGGGCGCCGACCGCGTCGCGCGTTCCGTCGAGCTCGCGCGCGGCGCCCCCCTCACCCGCAGGTCCACCGAACTCGCCGCGCTCGCCGGTCTGCTGGTCGGCACCCGCGAGCTCGGTGAGCGGTGGTGGCACCTGGAGCGCGGCGACAAGCTGCCCGCGCCCGACGAGGCGCTTCGGACCTCCACGGCGATCGACCCGTGGACCGACCTGACCGTCCTGGAGATGCTCGCCGCCTGGATCGCCGACGACGCGGCCGACGAGGCCTGGGGCCGTCCGGCCGCCGTCACCGACCTCAACTCCTGGCAGGCCGAGGACCGGGTCGAGCTGCCCAAGGACGCGCACCCCGGCCAGCGGGTCGTGGTCTCCTTCGACGCCGGCGGCCGCCTCGACGCGGTGGTCCTGCGCCGTCCCGACGACGAGCTCGGCTCCAACCTCGACTTCGACTCGCTGCGCTACTCCCGCCCCGCCGAGGCCCAGTGGAGCTGGGGCGTCGCCGCCGGGCTCGGCCCCCACCGGCTGGACGAGCACCCCGACCCGTACGAGCGGCCGGTCGACGCCGAGGCCGCCGCGACCCTGCACACCTGGGCGCTGCGCCACGGCGCCTCCGCCGAGCAGGCCGGTGAGGTGTGGCGCGACAAGGGCGACGTCGTCGCCTCCATCGAGCGGATCGACTGGATGTGGCGCAGCGGCGAGTGGTTCGCCTGGTGGCGCGGGGTTTCCGCCCTGGTCGACGGCGAGCCCGAGCAGCTGGCCGCCCGCCTGGAGGAGATCGCCTCCGTCTCCTGACGCGGACGTCAGCCGAAGGTGTGCGGTGTCAGATAGTCCGGGATCACGACCTTCGTCGTGGGGCTCACCCTGCGTACCGCCGCGACGAACTCGGCGAGGCTCTTCCTCGACTTCTCGTCGGCCTGGGGCGGGTTGCGCAGAGCCACCTCGAAGTTGTCCCAGTGCACCGGCACGACCACCCCCGGCATGTCCAGGGCCTTCAGCAGGCGCGGCACGTAGTCGTACGTGGACGACGAGGAGGTGGTGGGAATCATCGCGACGTCCGGGGCGAGACCGCTGAGGTTACGCTCGACGAAGTCGCTGCCTCCCATGAAGAAAACCGAAGGACCGCCCTTGACCGTCACCTGGAACGCCAGGGTGTCGCCCTCGGGCAACTCGGAGATGTTCTTCGGCCTGCGTTTCGGCCTGGTCGGCCGGACACCGGGAAAGAGCATGGAGTAGTTGGCGTTGCGGCTGTGCAGCGACGCCACCACCTCGACGACGTAGTCGCCGAAGTCCAGGACCTCTCCGCCCTTCACCGGGCTGAGCAGGCTGTCCTTCACGTCGTACGCCAGGGCCAGGTTGCAGGTGGTGGCGGTGCCGACCACCCGCGCCCCGGTCGAGGTCGCGATGTGCGGGACGTCGTTGAAGTGGTCCCAGTGCGCGTGCGTCACCAGCACCACCTGCGGGGTGCCCGTGTGCCTGCGGACGGCCCCGGTGTCGACCTTGAGCGATGTGGCGGGATCGAACTTGCCCGCCGCCAGGCCGGTGTCGAACCGGGTCACGTACGGGTCGACGAGGAGCGTCGACGATCCCACATCCACCCGCCAGCCCGACGTGCCGAGCCAGCGGAACGTCGCGGAGCTCTTCCGCCCACCCTGACCACTCTGGCCACTCGGACGCGGGGTCGCGGCCCCGGTGGGGGACGGGGACAGGAGGGTTCCGGCCATCGGTGCCAGCACGGCCCCCGCCGTCGCGGTACGCAGGAAACCTCTTCGATCAAATCGGGACATGTCTCCCCTTGGGTGCGTGTGAACATACGGCCGTCGTCCGGGTATCCCGGGGACGACCGTCGGCCGCGTGCGGCCCGATGAGGACCCAACCATCGCCGCACCGGCCGCGTCCAAGATTCGCGACCGTCGCCTCCCATAGGCGAACACGTATCGGAGCAGGTGAAACGGGGTCCCGGCGGTCCTCGGGGCGGCAGAAGCCGCCTCGGCCGCGATGTGCCGGCGGCGGGAGTCGCCGGGCTCGTCAGCGCGTCGCCGGGACTTGAGGGGCTCGTCGACGCGGGCTCGTCGACGCGTCGGCGGGCAGGGCTCACCCGGCTCGCAGCGCGTCGACGGCGGTCCGCGCGGCCTGGCCGATCGCCAGGTCGACGTCGAGACGCCGGGTGGGCAACTCCCCGCTCCGGGCGAAGACCGCCACCGCGTACCTCTCCCCGGAGGGATACTCGACGACCCCGGCCTCCATGTGCAGGCCCGGCAGCGTCCCCGTCTTGGCCGCCACCCGCGTACCCGGTGGGAAACCCGAGGCGATCCGCGTCCAGAAGATCTGTCGTGTCAGGTAGTCGCGGACGGCCGCGCACGCCTCCGGCGGCCCCGCCTCGTCGCGCCAGATCAGTCCGAGCAGCCCGGTCACGTCGCGCGCCGTGCTGGAGGTCGTGCGATCGGGGTCGAGGACCCGCAGCCCCCGAACCCGCTCTGGGGACAGCGTCGGGAAGATCCGCGCGAACTCGGCGTCGTCCCGCGCCCTCACGTCCGCGAACATCGACTCCAGCACCTGCCTGGGCCCGCCGATCACGCGCGTGCGCTCCAGTCCCAGCTCCGCGGCGAGCATCCGCACGGTGTCCAGGCCGATCCTCCGCATCAGCAGGTCGGCGGCGGTGTTGTCACTCACCTGTACGGCGAAGTGGACGAGATCACGCAGCGACATCTCCACGTCGTCCGCGCATCCGGCGGTGCCCCACCCGCCGAGCCTGTCCTCCGCCGTCACGAGAACCCGCTCGGCGGGGTCGAGCTGGCCCGCCGCCGCCTGACGGGCGAACTCCAGGACGAGGAGCACCTTGAAGATCGAGGCGATCACTACCTGCTCGTCGGCGCGTACGGCGATCTCACGGCCCTCGGCGATGTCCAGCGCGTGCAGGTGCCCCTCCACCCCCGCGGCCGCGAAGATCTCCGCTATCCGTTGCTCTGGCGACATGCCCGCAACGCTATCCAGTCCCGCGCCCCTGTCCGGACCCGCCGCCGGGTTCCCGCCCGTGCTCGCCCCGGGAAGCACGCCGGGACCCGCCGCCGGGTTCCCGCTCGCGCTCGCCCCGGGAAGCACGCCGGAGCGTGCGGCCGGGTTCCTGCCCGTGCTCGCGCCGGGAAGTCTCCGGGACCAGCCACCGGAGCCCCGAGCCTTCCCGGACCCGCCGCCGGAAGCCTGTTCCGACCTGCGACGCGACGCGGGTGCGCGGGGCCGTGGGCGATCGCCTATCGTGACGCCGTGGACCTCACCCGGCATCTGCGGCACTTCCTCGTCGTCGCGGAAGAACTGCACTTCGGCCGTGCCGCGGAGGTGCTGGGCATCGCGCAGCCTCCGCTCAGCCAGTCGATCCAGAGGCTGGAGCGCGAGCTCGGCGCGGAGCTGTTCGACCGCTCGCGCCGGCAGATCGAGCTCACCATGGCGGGACGGCTCCTCGTCGGGGAGGCCGGACGGTTCCTGGCCGGTGAGGAGCGGCTGCGGACGACGATGCGCCAGGCCGCCGACGGTGAGCTGGGAACTCTGCGCGTCGGGGTGCCCCCGGAGATGCCGGCCGTGACGCTGCACGCCCTGCTGGGACATGTCGGGGAGGAGACACCGGGACTGCACCTGGAACTCCACGAGCTCACCACTCCGGAACAGCTGCGCGGCCTGGCCTCCGCCCGCCTCGACGCGGGTCTCGTGCACCACCCCGTCGAGGTTCCCGGTCTGCGGTCCGGCCCCGTCGTGGAGATCCCGCTGGGCGTGGTGCTGCCACGTACCTCCCCCCTGGTACTGGCGCGGCCGGAGACGCGACGGCCGAGGGGGCGGCCGTGGGAGATCGCGCTGGCCGACCTCGCCGGGCACGACCTCGTCGTCTTTCCTCGCGAGACCTCCCCGGCGTGGTACGACCGGATGCTCGATGTCTGCCGCGCCGGGGGTTTCTCGCCCGTACGCCTCAAGCACGCCCGCAACCCGGAGTTCCTGCTGGGGCTCGTGCTGGCCGGGCAAGGGGTGGCGTTCGAGCAGGAGGCGATAGCCCGCAGGGAACCCCGCCTGGTCTGGCGCCCTCTCGCCGGTAACCCCCTCGTCCGAGGGATCCGCGTCGTCTGGCCGGAGCGGTCGGCGCACCCAGCCGCCGCCAGGTTCGCCACCCTGGCCACCGAGGTCCTCACCCGGGACGCCGCAGGGACACCACGGGTGGCACCCCGGACCTCACCGTCGCCCACGCCCCGCCCCTGGTCCGTCATCTACACCCCCTAGTTTCCTCGTCCCCGGCGGGTCGTGAGGGAGACGAGCTTTACCCGGCGTGCGGAGAATTCCGCATCGCAAAGAATGCTCTACCAGGACAAGACCGTGTATCTGTCGACCCTCAATACACCTGGGTGTAAATACAGATAAATCGATACATAAATGGCGACAAAATCAACGGCGCGTTCGCTCGGGGAGTGTGCTGGAAGATCCCACACCATGTACGGGTCATAGAACGGATGAATGCGGTCGACGACGGAGTTTCCCGGTTACGGTCGGAACCGTCCGCCGCGAACCGGCCGTGCCGAGGGACCGCCGAGGGCCGCTGAGAGGCGGGAGGCGCGGGTGCGTGTCAGGGCGCTGTCGCCGGGAGACGGAAGCGTTCCCGTCCATCGAGGGCTTTTCGGGAGGTCGGCATGAGACTGTTCGTCCATCTCGCCCTCTTCGTGGCCGCCGTCCCGCTGCCTCGGCCCCGCCCCAAGAGAGCGTCCTGGCCGCTCTTCCCCGTCGCGGCCTCGGTGCCCAGGGCCCGGTGGCTGATCGGCGGCCGGCTGGCCCAGTGGGGGATCGACGGCCAGAGCGAGGTCGCCCGGCTGCTCGTCAGCGAACTCGTCACCAACGCGCTGCGCCACGCGTGGGGACCGATCCGGCTCACCATCTCCTACCGGGACGGAACGCTGCGCTGTGAGGTGGGTGACGCCAATCCCGACCCGCCCATCCCACGCGACGCCCACGAGGACGACGAGGGAGGGCGCGGGTTGCAGCTGCTGGAGCTGCTCTCCGACCGGTGGGGCAGCGACCGCACGCCCATGGGAAAGGTCAGCTGGTTCGAACTGGCCGACAGGCGTTCCGGTGGTTCAGCGGCGTGAGAGGGGTAAGAGGGCTTTCGGGGACCCGGCTCACCCGACGCGAGAGGACGCTTCTTCCCCGTGAACGACACGCACGACTCGCGCCGCTCGGACGGCGGTACGCGAGGAGAGAAGCGGGCCATGCCCGCGCACGCACACGAAGGAGTCCCGAACGATGCGTCAGATCCGGATCCGCAGGCGACCGCGACGCCCCATCAAGGGCCTGCTGGACCTGCGGACCCCGTCGGGAAGGCTGCTGCCGTACTGACCCCGCCCCGCCGGGCGTGAACACCCCGTCCGGCGCCGCCTCTCATCCCGTCGCGCGGCCCGCGTCCCCGGATGACGGGACGAATCAGCGGAATCAGCGGCCCCCCGTACCGGTTGCAGCGTTGTGTGAAGGTTGAAATTTACTCAGACGTCGTCTGCCCCTGGTGCTACATCGGCCACACCCGCTTCGCCCGCGCCGTGCAGCGCTATCGGGCCAAGGGCGGTGAGGTGGAGGTCGAGTTCAGGCCGTTCCAGCTCGCTCCGGACGCGAAGTCCAGCGGCGAGCTCACGCGAACCTGGGCGGCGGCGAAGTTCGGCGGGGCCGAGCAGGCCGCCCAGATGTTCGCGAGGGTGAGAGGGGTCGCCGCCGAGGACGGGCTGGTGCTGGACTTCGATCATGCGATCCAGGCCAACACCCTCGACGCGCACCGCCTCATCCAGCTCGCCGGGGAGCAGGGCAAGGGGGAGGAGGCGCTCTACGCCCTCTTCCGCGCCCACTTCACCGACGGTCTCGACATCGGTTCCCGGGAGGTTCTCGCCGGGCTGGCCAAGGAGATCGGCGTACAGGCCGACCTGGATGGGGAGGACGGCGTGGCGGCGGTGAAGGAGGAGCTGGCCCAGGCCCGCGCGATCGGTGTCAGCTCGGTGCCGCTCTTCCTTTTCGAGGGCCAGTTCGCCGTCTCCGGAGCCCAGCCGGAGGACACCCTGCTCGCGGCTCTGGAGGAGGTCGCCGAGCGGACCGGCCAGTCCCCGGCCGCGCGGGCCGTGAAGGCCGCGACGGCGGGTGGCGACGCCTGCGACGACGAGGGTTACTGCCCGGTCTGATGGTTTTTCTCCTGCCCGGCGGAGAGGTCAGCCGGGCAGGCCGAGTTCGCCGGAGCGGTGGTGGCGGCGGCACAGGACCTGGTAGCGGATCGGATCGGCGCCCGTGTCGCCGATGACGACCTGCTCACCCGTACGGACCATCCTGCCGCCGACCACCCGGGCGTTCAGGCGCCCGGGGCGCCCGCACCAGCACAGCACCTCGACCTGCAGGCGGCTGATCTCGTCGGCCAGCTCGAACAGCCGCTGGGCGGCGGGGAACATCTGCGAGCGGAAGTCCGAGGCGAGGCCGAAGGCGTAGACGTCGATGCCGTGGTCGTCGGTGAGATCGGCGAGCTGCTCGATCTGGGCGACCGTGTAGAAGCACGCCTCGTCGCAGATGACGTAGTCGATGGGTTCGTGCGCGCGGACCAGGGCGACCAGGTCGAGGTCGTCGACGACCTCGACGGCCTCGCTGCCCAGGCCGATCCGGCTGGTGACCTGCGGGGCGCCCGAGCGGTCGTGTTTGGTGAGCACCAGCCCGCGCCTGCCCTGGCGGCCGTGGTTGTAGTTCATCTGCAGGGCCAGCGTGGACTTGCCGCAGTCCATCGGGCCGAAGTAGAAGCGCAGCACTCCGTCCCGGGAACCGGTGGGAACGGCGGAGAGGGCAGACAATTCGGTCACGGGGCGCCAGCCTAGTGCCCCGGCCACGCTCCGCGATCTCCACCCCTGACGATCGGTTCGCCGCTCTCGGCTGCCGCCGGGGCGTACGGCGTCTCCCGCCTCGCCCGGCGGGACTGCTCGCGGCCTCGCCGGGCGGAAGCCTCCGGAGTGCCCGGGGGACGGGCCCAGAAGGGGGCCGGGGCCGGCCGAGGGAGGCTCGCCATCCCCGGCGGGGGAGTTTCCCTCGGCCGGTGGGTCAGAGCTCGCCGCTCTCGATCGCCGCCTTGAGACCCGCCTGCGTCGCCTGGTGGGAGGAGACACCGTTCGTCACGGTGAAGTCGAGGAGCAGGATGCTCGCCTCGAAGGTGAGATGCTCGGTGACGCGCGTCCGCCCGTCGCCCAGGTCGTGAAAGACGATCTTCTGGTGCGTGACGACGTTCGGCAGCGTCCAGGTGTCGGTCTCGTAGTAGAGGGCGTCGCGGTGAACGCGCTGCTGCGCGTGCGTGTTGACGGTGACGGGCAGTCCGGCGACCGGGATGTTCTCCACGGCCGTGAAGTTGACGTAGCGCACCCCGGCGTCGGTCCGGTCGGCGTGGGTGACGACCCGCTGCAGGAACGAGTGCGCGCCGAGGTGGTTGTTGATATTCGAGTAGGCGTCGAACACGTGCTCCACCGGCGCGTCGATCTCAATCGAGACGTCGCGCTTGGCCTGGCCGCGTCCCGTGATCGGGAGGGGAGCGGTGAGGCACTCGTAGAACCTGTAGGTGTTCCACGCGATCTGCCACTGGGCGGCGAGAACGGGGTCGGTGTCGGCGCGGGCGGGGGCCGAGAACACGGTGGTGAGGAGGACGACGGCGGACAGCGGGGCCACGAGGAGCCGGAGGAGCTTCGTCACAGATACCTCTGGGAGCCGGACGAGAGTAGTAGATCTCTTGTATCTCGTCTGACCGTGGTTCAGTACGCCGCAGACGGATCGTGATCGCGATGTTTCATGGATGGCTCGTTTTCTTACATCCGTCAGAAAAGAGGGCTATCTCCGCGCGACACTGAGCCGCGCGGTGTATCAGGACGTTTGGGGAGATGATGTCCTGGTAGGGGTGGGTGGTCCCCGGCCGACAAGCGCCGGCCACGCCCCGACTAAGTCCCGACAAGACCTGACATGGTCTGACTTGGCTTGACGGCGAAAACCATGGGAGATTCCTTTTGGTCTATCGAAAAGTGGGAGAATCTGTGACGACCACCAACAACTCCGCTCCACCCCACGGCAAGACCCCGGCCGTCGTGACCTCAGGCCCCTCCAACGCGGAGACCGCCGAGATACCCACGGCCCTCGCGGCGATGATGACCGAGGACGAGGCCGTCGCCGCCCAGGCCGAGGCGGCCCGCTGGCGATACGGGTTCTACGTCGTCATCGTGGGACTCCTGGTCATCCTGATCGGCTTCGTGGTGATCGCGATGCGCGCCGGCGACACCGCCGCGCCGTTCGCCGGGCTCGTCGGCGTCTCCGGCGCCATCATCGGCGCCTACTTCGGCGTGCAGGTCGGCCAGTCCGGCAAGGACCGGGTCGAGGCCGAACTGCGCCGTACGAACGAGATGGCGATCCGCCTCGCCGCCAAGATCCACGCGCACGACGCCGACGCGGTGATCAACACCACCATGGGCCCCCGCCGCCGCTAGAGCCCACCCTTCGACCCTCCCGGCCCGTGACGGCGAGGCCGTCTCCGGGGCGGGAGCGTCGTCGTCGGTGAGGCCGCTTCCCGGGTGGGAGCGTCTCCGGAGAGGTCGCCTGCCACGCCACCCGCCGCCAACACTGCACAAGGAACGGCCACAGCTTCGGCAGGGTCCGCCGATTTGTGGACTCACCGGGACTGGGTAGACACGGGGGCATGCGCAGCGTCCGTATCGGGGTCGACACCGGAGGCACGTTCACCGACGTGGTAGCGGTGGACGAACAGACCGGTGAGATCACCACGACCAAGACTCCCTCCACCCCGGCCAACCCGGCCGACGGGTTCATGGAGGGGGTGCGAAAAGTCCTGCGTAAGGCGGCCGGCGCCGAGGACGTGACGATGGAGGCCGTCTCCGCCGTCGTGCACGGCACCACGGTCGCCACGAACCAGCTCCTCGAAGACCGCATCGCCGACCTCGGCTTCGTCACCACCGAAGGCTTCGAGTTCATCCTGGAGATCGCCCGCCAGAGCGTGCCGGACGGCTACGGCAACTCCTACTTCTGGGTGAAACCACCCCGCATCGTCCCGGTGCACCGGGTCAGGACCGTCGGCGGACGCCTGGACCACACCGGAGCGGAGGTGCGGCCCTTCGACGAGGAGCAGGCCGTCGCGGCGGCCCGCTGGTTCCGCGACCGCGGCATCACCGCGATCGGCGTGTGCTTCCTGCACTCGTACGCCAACCCCGCCCACGAGCAGCGCATGCGAGAGGTCCTCGAAAGAGAGCACCCGGACGCCGTCGTCTCGCTCTCGTGCGACGTGCTGCGCGAGTACCGCGAGTACGAGCGGTCGGTCACCACCCTCGTCGACGCGGCGGTCAAACCGACCATGCGCCGCTACATCGCGAACCTGGCCGAACGCCTGGAGGCGGCGGGGAACACGCGTACGGGAAGCCCGGAGGAAAGCACGCGGCAGGGAAGTGCGGAGAAGGAAAGCGCTGAGAAGGGAAGCGCTGAGAAGGGAAGCGCTGAGAAGGGAAGCGCGCGGCAGGGGAGCGCGGGGAGGGGGAGCGGCATGCCGTTCTCCGTCATGAAGAGCAACGGCGGCGTGCTGTCCGCGGCCGAGGTCGTGCATCAGCCGATCACCACCGTGCTCTCAGGACCGGCCGCGGGCGCGCTCGGCGCCGCCCTCATCGCCGCCACCGCCGGACACCCCTCGGTGATCACCCTGGACGGCGGTGGCACCTCGACCGACGTCGCGGTGGTCGTCGACGGCGAACCATCCCTCACCACCGAGGGCAGCATCGGCCGCTACCCCTGCAAGATCCCGATGATCGACATCGTGACCGTCGGCGCTGGCGGCGGCTCCGTCGCGTGGATCTCACCCGAGGGCACGCTCAAGGTCGGGCCCCGATCGGCCGGAGCCGACCCGGGCCCGCTCTGCTACGGCCGGGGCGGCACAGAGGTCACCGTCACCGACGCGCACGTCTTCCTCGGCCGGGTCCCGCCGCACCTGCTCGGCGGGGAGATCCCGCTCGACGCCGACGCCGCCCGCGAAGGCATCGAGGCACTCGCCGGCAAGATCGGCCTGACCCCGGAACGGACCGCGGCGGGCATCCTGGAGATCAGCGCGTTCAACCAGTCGAACGCCATCCGCCAGATCACCGTCAAACGCGGCCTGGACGTACGCGACTTCCCCATGGTCGCCTTCGGCGGCTCGGGACCGCTGCTGGTCTGCCGGTTGATCGACATCCTCGGCCTGCCATCGGTGATCGTCCCGCCGGACCCGGGCAACGTCTCGGCCTTCGGACTGCTCACCGTGGATGTCAAGAACGACTACGTACGCACCTTCGTCACCCGCGACCTCTCCCTGAAGGACGCCGAGGAGATCTTCGGCGACCTGGAGGGACAGGCCGCCTCCGCCCTGGACCGCGAGGGCTTCGCCGCCGACGCGCACGTCTACGCGCGCAGCGCCGACCTGCGCTACAACGGCCAGGCCTACGAGGTGAGGGTGCCCGCCCCCGCGGGACCGCTCGACGAGGCATGGCGGGCCGAGGTGCTGGACCGCTTCCACACCGAGCACCGCAAACTCTACGGATACGGCTACCGCGACGACCCCCGGCACGGCGTCGAGTGGGTCAACCTCCGCGTCTCCGGCATCGGCCCGATCACCCGGCCCTCCATCGGACGCAGACCCCACGGCGACCCGCGACCCGAGCCCACCGCCTCCCGCGAGGTCTTCTACGACGAGTGGGGCAGCGCCCCCATCCACCGCCGCCGCGACCTGACCGCCGGAGCGAGGATCACCGGCCCGGCGGTGATCGAGGAGTACGGCTCCACCCTGCCGCTCCACCCCGGCTTCACCGCGACCATGGACGAGTTCGGAAACCTGGAGGTACGCCGTGCATGACGCGGATCGGCCGACGATCGCGGACGAGCGAGGAACGGTGAGCGGTGAGCGACCGGTGAGCACGGGCGGGCGGCCTACGAGCGGGGCCGACCCGGTACTGGTGGAGATCGTCGAAGGGACCCTCACCTCGGTGGAGATGGAGGTGGAGACGGCGATCGCCCGCACCGCCCGCTCACCCATGATCCGCGACGCGCACGACTTCCGCGCGGGCATCCACGACGTACGGCTGCGCAAGCTGACCGGCAGGTCCTACTCGGCGCTGGTCCAGCCGATCGTGCGCGACTTCCCGATCGACGAGATGAAGCCCGGCGACGTGTTCTTCCACAACGACGTCTACCTGTCCGAGGGCGGCATCGGCCACCTGCCCGACCTGTGCGTGACGGTCCCGGTCTTCCACGAAGGACAGGTCGTCGCCTTCGTCCAGGCGTTCGGCCACCACGACGACATCGGCGGGGCCGTACCGGGCTCCATGCCGAGCAACGCGCGCAGCGTGTTCGAGGAGGGACTGATGGTCCCGCCGATCAAACTGTGGGACGAGGGCGTACCCAACCGGGCGGCACTCACGATCATGACGCGAAACTCCCGGATGCCCGACTCCCTCGCCGGAGACCTGGACGCCGAGTGCTCGGCCTGCCTGATGGGCGCGCGGCGGCTGGGAGAGCTGTTCGACCGCTACGGGCGTGAGGCGGTCGAGGCGTGCTTCGACGCGATCATCTCCAACACCACCGAGACGTTCCGCAGGGAGCTGCTCGCCAAGATCCCCGAGGGCACCCACGTCTGGGAGGACTACGCCGAACACGACGGCGTGGACGCCCCCCGCCTGCACACCCAGCGGATGACCCTCACCGTCGACCACTCCGCGCCGGTGCCGCTGGTGATCGACTTCACCGGCACCTCCCCGCAGGCCAAGGGCCCGATCAACCACGCCGGCGACTACGCCGACGGGGTCTTCCTGAAGAAGTGGCTCGCACCGATCCTGCGCAACCTGGCCGACACCCCCGAGCGGATGGCCGAACTCGACGTCAACGAGGGCGTCGTCCCCCTCATCGAGATGCGCTTCCCCGAGAAGGGCACCCTGCTCACCCCGATCTTCCCCGCCCCCACCAACGCCCGCACCTTCGTGATCCTGCGCCTGCTGGGCGTGCTGGCCGGGGTGCTGGCCAAGGCGACCGGCGGCCGGATGCCCGCCGACCAGGAGACCATCCGCTACACCGGCGTCTACGGCGACGGCCTCGACGGCACCCCGTACCTGATGAGGGAGGTCCTCGGCGGCGGCTCTGGCGGCCGATGGTACGCCGACGGCGAGGACACCATCCACGTGGTGCCCGACTCGCGCAACATCCCGGTCGAGTTCGCCGAGTCCCGCTGGCCCTTCCGCGTCGAACGGCTCGGCCTGGCCCGCGACTCCGGCGGCCCCGGCCTCTACCGGGGCGGCCTCGGCTACGACAAGCACCTGCGGATGCTCCGCGACGCCTCGTTCATGTCCATCGCCGACCGCTCGATCCTGTCCTGCTGGGGCGTGAACGGTGGCCGGGCCGGGCGCCCCTTCGTCGTGGAGATCGAAGGGAAGGAGATGGAGGGCCTGGTGGACGACTCACCCGTCCGCGCGGGCGAGATCATCCGGGTCCGCACCACGGGCGGAGGCGGCTGGGGCTCCCCGCTGGACCGCGACCCCGCCCTGGTGGCCGCCGACGTCCGCGACGGCAAGGTCTCACCCGAGGGCGCTCGCGACGACTACGGGGTCGTCCTGAGCGGCGCCCCCGACGACCCCCAGGCGGACACCGAGGCCACCGAGGCCCGCCGCGCGGAACTGCGCACCCTCGCCCCCGCCGACGCGCCCTTCTTCGACCGAGGCCCCGGTTTCCCCACCCTTTCTGGCGGCCTGCCGTACGCGGAGGTGGACCTCGTGTGACGCTCCGTGGGGTGCCCATCCCCGCCCGCTCACGCCGTCCGCCGGGCCTGTCGCGACGGCGGCCCGGCGGCGGGGGTGGACTCGTGTGATGGTCCGGGCAGGTGCTAGCCTGGACGTAGTTGCGGTTGTGGTACCCATGAAACTTTGTGTGCACCTGACGGATGACCCTTCAGGTGCATTTTTGTTTTCCCGGTCATCTCCGGATGGGCTCATCGCGGCGACGCGGGTTCCGCGCGGTGCGGATCCCGGCTCTGCCCCCTGTTCGAAGGAGAATGATCATGGCAACTGGAACCGTCAAGTGGTTCAACTCGGAAAAGGGCTTCGGCTTCATCGAGCAGGACGGCGGCGGCGCCGACGTCTTCGCCCACTACTCCAACATCGCCGCCCAGGGCTACCGTGAGCTGCAGGAGGGCCAGCGGGTCTCCTTCGACGTCACGCAGGGCCAGAAGGGCCCGCAGGCGGAGAACATCGTCCCCGCCTAGTAGCACCTGTACTTCACGGGCCGGGGCCCGCACCTTTCCAAGGTGCGGGCCCCGGCTCGTTTCGTGTCCGGCGTTTCTTTCCCACTGATCGAGAAAGTGTTTTCATACGAGAATGCCACTGACGATCACTGTGGTTCGACATGGCCAGAGCGAGTCCAACCTGGCCTTCGAGGAGGCTTTTCACGCGGGCAGGGCGGTCGTCCTGGGCCGCCCCGATTCCGAGGTCGGGCTGACCCCGCTCGGCAGGGAGCAGGCCACCAGGCTGGGGCGGCACCTCGCGGCGGGGGATCCGCCGGAACTCGTCCTGTGCTCGCCGTACCTCAGGACCGTGCGGACCTGGGAGCTGGTCGCCGCCGAGCTGGACGCGGACCCCGAGGTCCGGCTGGAGCCGAGACTCAGGGACCACGACATGGGGCGGTGGTCGGGGATGAACGCGTTCGCGATCAGGGAGAGGTTTCCGGACGAGTCGGAGAACCTGGTCGCGCGCCTGTACGGCGGCTTCCGGCCCCCGGAGGGGGAGAGTTTCCCGGACCTCGCCGCTCGGATCCGCGAGGTGGTCGAGGAACTGCGTGCCGGGCACGCCGGCCGCCGGGTTCTCGTCGTCGCGCACGACTCCGTCGTGCTGATGTTCAAGCACGTGATCGAGGGCGTCCCGATCGACTCCGTCGAGGCGTCCGGTCCGGTCGGCAACGCCTCGGTCTCGGTGTGGCGCGACTCCAAGCCCGAGATCTTCAACGAGACAGGCCATTTGCGGGGGTAGTTCTCTGAGTGGGCTCCGCAGAGAGCTTGAATGACGCATGAAACCGAACCCTGGCGCGAGGTGCCCGTGAGGAAGATCCCCGGGTTTTCGACTCCAGGGATCCCGATCCTTGACCGGGGAACCGTCCATACGGGCAGGGACCAGTGATTTCCGTTGACGCTCAGCTCTCCTGCCAGGTTCACGCGGGCGGCCCGGTCAGCTGGTGCGGTACTCCACCCACACCCGGCACGCCGCCGCAGTCCTCGCGCGCTTCGCCCGCAGATGCTCGGGGCCGACGTCGGCCAAGCGGGCGGCGAACAAGGCTCGGGTGGCGGCTAGCGCGGTCACCGCGTCCATAGGTGCCGAACTCCACGCGGGTACTTGGGCGGCGGCAGCCTCAGTCTCAGCAGGTGTGTGGCCAGCGTCGATCAGGCGGGAGATCAGCAGGGCCACGTCCACCCAGGCGGCACCCTGGCACGCCATCGACCAGTCGATGATCCGGCACTGGTTGCCGTCGACGAGCAGGTTGCCCGCGTGCAGGTCCGCGTGCAGCAGTGTGGTGCCGGTGAGCTCGTCGAGGTCGAGGGCTTTGACGAGCGGTCCGTACCGGCCGGCCTCGGCGGGTGTTTCGGCCAGCTGCTCCTCGGCGACGCGCAGCAGGGCGGCGGCCTTGCCCGTGATCGACGGTGCCCCGGGCCATGAGCAGGGCACAGGGATGGCGGAGATCGCGTCCAGGACAGCGGGCAGGTCCGAGGAGCCGGGCGACAGGTTCGCCTCCCGGCCGGCCGCGTGCTCGAACAGCAGCACATGCCAGCCGTCGACGTCCGTGGTCCACAGCAGGCGGGGAGCTGGGATCTGCGCGGGGAGGGCTTGGTTGGCGGCGCGCTCGCGCAGCAGATGCCCGGCGACCGGAGCGGCGGCGGGGGCCGCCTTCGCGAAGAACACGGCCTCCTCGGTGGTGAGGTGTGCGGCGACGCCGGAGGTCAGCCCGACCTCGGCTGATCGGACGCCAGTGACTGGGCCGATCTGCTCTTCGACGGCCGCGCGTGCTTGTTCGGGCAGGTCAGACCACTGCCTTCTTCGGTGAATCGGCACACCCCGCATAGCACTGGTTGCAATTGCCGTTGCTGCACTCGGCGGAAGTCGGCCACACCACCGGATCCACCCGGTAGCCGGCCGCCTCCATCGCCTGGATGGTATCCGCGAGGCTGCCGCCCGTCCCGGAGGGCGGTTTCAAGGGGGCGTCGCAACTCCTCAGATCGAGATGTTGCGAGAGGTGATCGAGAAGCTGACCGCCCGGTGCCGCCGACTGGAGGACGACCTCGGCCCCGAGGTCGTGCTTCCCATGGTCGACGCCCAGCGTGAGCTGGTCGCAGGTCCACTGCACAGTGAAACGCTGCTTCCCGCGCTGTGCGACCGCCTCACCCATGCCTACGCCCAGCTCAGCTAGCTCGCCGGCTCTACGGCAGGCGCGTACCCGGCTCCAGCCGTGGGCGGACAACAAGCACGTCCGTCATCTCGACGAGGAACTTCGCTCCCTGGGCATCGTTTCCCAGGTCAAGGCATGAATCGAGCGGATCGCCGTCGTTTCGTACTCGAAGCATCAGCCCTGGCGGCTAACGTGATCTCGTCGTGAAGGGGGCGGCCGATATCTCGGCATAGGCTCTTTACCTGGCCATAGGATTCGAGCCTGCCGAGCTTGGCCGCCGCCACCCACGGAGCGGCGACGCTGGGAACGGATACGAGACGCAAGGGCGAGGTCGCGAGCACGATGGAGCAGGTCAGCCTGGAGACCGGCAAGATGAAGAAGATCAAGGGAGAGGCGAACGCCGTGCCGCGCTCCCTGTGTGCTGGGGAGAGCATCGGCTTCGTCATCGGCGAGCGGATCAAGCTGAAGGGTAACGAGCCGATCAGGCATGCCGTCGAGAAGATCCTCGCCTACGAATACCGGATTCCGGCTGAACTGCCTGAGAGCGCCAAGGCTTACCGGCGATTCCGGGAGAAGTACCCCCAGCAGGGGAGCCCGCGTTGATCACTCGGATCGAGGCCTACAACTACCGCTGCTTCCCCGCGCTCAGCGTCGACCTGAGCCGTTACCACGTCTTCGCCGGAGCCAACGGGGCAGGGAAGACGACACTGCTTGACATTCCTACGCTTCTCGGTGACCTACTCGGTCGACAGCGGGCGGTCACCGCGTTCCTGGAACGGCAGGAGCACGGCAGGGCCGCCCGAGCGAGTACGCCGACCGACCTGCTCCACAAGGGGCGAGGCGACAGCATCGTCTTCGTCATCGAGGCGAAGCTGGACGACGAAGTCGTGGAGGCGCTGTCCGTGGCCGGCCAGGTCCGGCCGGGCCGCCGTGAGATCCACACCCACCTGCGATACGAGCTCTGCCTGGAGGTCGGACCGCGTGTGCTGAACGTGGCGGAGGAATATCTTTTCCTTTACTCCGACGCGGGGGTACGTCCGGAGCCTGGAACTTTTCCGCAGGGGAGAGTCGGTTTCGGCGGCACCTTGGCACACCCGGACTGGCAGCCGGTGATTCTCCGGGAAGGGCGTGCGCCGACCCGATTCATCCCGGAGACGGCCACGCCGACCGCAGAAATCGATGCGCGGAGGTCGCCTTCCGCCTCCTCGCACCAGGATCTGCCAGGGACGTTCGCTCAGGAAACGGGAATTCCGCCACTCCGGGTGCCGCCGGGGCAACTCGCGCTCGGCTCGGTTCCCGCCGACCCGACCCTCTTTCCGGCCGCGCTCTGGCTCGCGCAGTTGCTCCGCGAAGGTGTGGTCTTCTTCGCCCCTGACTGGGAGGTGTTGCGCCGCCCGGCGCCTCCTGGCGACCCGGCTCGGCTTCTGCCGTCGGGGGTGAACATGCCCTGGCTCGCACTGGATCTACAGCAGTCCGACCCCGACCGATTCGCCTCCTGGGTCGATCATGTGCGCACCGCACTGCCCCAGGTCACCGGGATCAGTGTGGTCGAACGTGAGGAAGACCATCATGCCTACTTCGCGGTGGAGTACGCGGGGGGGTACCGGGTGACCTCATCAGGCCTCTCCGACGGCACGCTGCGCATTCTGGTGCTGACGCTCCTGCCCTACCTGAGGGAGGAGGAGATGCCCAGGCTGCTGGTGACCGAGGAGCCGGAGAACGGCATCCACCCGCGAGCGATCGAGACGGTCGTTCAATCGTTGAGTTCTCTGTACGACTCTCAGGTTTGGATCTCCACCCACTCTCCGATCGTGCTCGCCCATACCGAGCTCGCGGATGTGCTGGCCGCGAGGCTGAACGAGGACGGCAGCGTCAGTGTGATCCCCGGCAACCGCCACCCTCGGCTTCGCGACTGGCGCGGCTCGCTCGACATCGGCACGCTCTTCGCGGCGGGAGTGCTCTCGTGAGCGCTGCCCCAGCGACGGGTGGCGTCGCGTCACCGCTCACTGTCTTCCCCAACGTCGTGGGAGTTCGTGCGTGATCTCATCTTCCCCCCGGTCGTCATCGCAGCGTGACGTTGTCTTCCTCGTCGCCGACGCGGGCATGGAGCAGATGCTCCGTGGGTTCTTCGGGCGTGAGAGGTTCCATCAGAGCCTCCGCTGTGGCCCTTTCTCCTTCGATCCCGCCCTTGACGTCATCGTCGACACCCAGGGGCGAGATCCGGGTGTCTATCTGCGTGCCCATCAGATCCTCAGTGCTTATGAGGGGAGATACGCTCACGCCGTCGTGATGCTGGACGCGGCATGGGAGGGCAGCCCGGGGGCGGTCGCAATCCGCGACGACATCGCCGAGCGGATGAAGGGCAGTTGGGAACGTTTCGCCGTCGTGGTGATCGACCCGGAGTTGGAAGCCTGGGTCTGGCAGGACAGCCCGCATCTCGCCCAGGTGTTGAAATGCCCTCCCGATTTCCGCGCCATTCTTGAGCGCAGCGGTCACTGGCCCGCGAACACGCTGAAGCCACCGGACCCGAAGGCCGCCCTCGATCACCTGCGTCGCCGTTATCGGGTGAAGGCGTTCAACGCCGACTTCGGCAAGCTCGCCGCCAAGATCTCCGTGCGGCACTGCCAGGACGCCGCTTTCAACTACCTCTGTGATCATTTGCGCGCCTGGTTTCCTGCGAACGCCGTCACTTCGGAGCACTCGTGAAACCCGTCGACCTCGCCCTCTGTATCAAGCTCAATAGGACTCTCAGGGGCGAAGTTCTTAGCACGGAATGAACAAGGCGGGGAGTGGTGTAGTTCTTGATCATATCGGTCGAATCCTTGTGGAGATCGTGACCCGCTTGTTTTCGTGGTCCATCCCTGCTCGTCCCGTCAGGGGGCGACATGGGAGATCATGGTGGTTCCCCATCCGGATATCGTGCTAAGTGGTCTCATGACAGGCGGACCGGGAGCACAGTGGCGTCCTTTAGATGGACGCGGCCACCATGTATCGGAGGTTGATCTTGCAGGGAGCACTCGGCGACATCGTCGTCCTCGATCTCTCTCGCGCGCTCGCGGGTCCGCACGCCGCGCAGATGCTCGGTGACCTGGGGGCCCGGGTGATCAAGGTGGAGCATCCCGAGGGGGGTGACGAGTCGCGGGGGTGGGGGCCGCCGTTCGTAGGCCCTGATCATGATATTTCCACGTATTTCCTGGCGGCCAACCGCAACAAACAGTCGATCGCCGTCGACCTCAAGTCCGCCGAGGGGAAATCGCTGATCGAGCGGCTGGTGCGTCAGAGCGACGTGCTGGTGGAGAACTTCCGCACCGGGGTCCTGGACCGGCTGGGCTTCTCCGCCGAGCGGCTGCACGAGCTCAACCCCCGCCTCGTCATCCTGTCGATCACCGGGTTCGGCCATGACGGGCCGGAGGGCGGCAGGCCCGGCTATGACCAGATCGCGCAGGGGGAGGCGGGGCTGATGAGCCTGACCGGCCCGTCGCCCGAGGAGCCGTACCGGGTGGGTGCCTCGATCGCGGACCTGCTCGGGGGCATCCACGGCGCGTACGGGGTGGTCGCCGCGCTGTACGAGCGGGAGCGGACCGGGCGGGGCAAGGTCGTGCGGACCTCGCTGCTGGCCGCGGTGACCGGGGTGCACTCCTACCACGGCACGGCCTGGACGGTCGGCGGGCAGGTGCCCGGGGCGGGCGGTAACCACCACGCCTCCATCGCTCCGTACGGCGCCTTCCGCTGTGCCGACGGCATGATCCAGATCGCGGCGGCGAACGACGTGCAGTGGCGCAAGGTCGCTGCCCTGCTAGACATAGACCCAGATGTCGCGAAATATGCGATCAATAGGGAAAGATTCGCGCATCGGGATGAGCTGATCGCCGACATGGAGCAGGCGCTCACCAAGCATGACAGGGGGCACTGGCTGGCCGCGCTCGCCGAGGCCGGGGTGCCCGCGGGGGCCATCAGGTCCATCGACGAGGTCTACGCCTGGGATCAGACCCGCTCCCAGGGCCTGGTGGTCGAGGTGGACCACCCCGTGCTCGGCACCATCGAGCTGCCGGGACCGCCGCTGCGCTTCGACGGCGACGCCCCCGTGCGCCACACCGCCCCGCCGGCCCTCGGCGAGCACGGCGACGAGGTCCTCGCCTGGCTGGAGGAGCGCGAGCGATGACAGGCAGCCTTCCGGCCCACGCCCGCATGCCGTCTCCCGGAGCGTGGTTATGACCCCGGTACGGCCCGACGCGCGGACGCTGATCGACACCTTTCTCGATCCGGGGACGTGGGTCTCGTGGGACGAGCCGCCCGCCGACCCCGCCGCGCCCGGCTCCGGGTACGCGGAGGAGCTCGCCGCGGCCCGGGCCAAGACGGGGTACGACGAGTCGGTGATCTCCGGTGAGGGCCTGCTCGAAGGGCGGCGGGTGGCGATCGTCGCGTGTGAGTTCTCCTTCATGGCAGGTTCGATCGGGGTGGCCGCCGCCGAGCGGCTCACCGCCGCGGTCGAGCGCGCCACCGCGGAAGGGCTCCCGCTGCTGGCCGCCCCGGCCTCGGGCGGGACCCGCATGCAGGAGGGCGCGGTGGCCTTCGTCCAGATGGTGAAGATCACCGCCGCCGTGGCCGCGCACCGCGCGGCGGGGTTGCCGTACGTCGTCTACCTGCGTCATCCCACCACCGGTGGCGTCTTCGCATCCTGGGGGTCGCTCGGGCACGTCACCGCCGCCGAGCCGGGCGCGCTGATCGGCTTTCTGGGGCCGAGGGTGTTCGAGTCGCTGCACGGCTACCCGTTCCCCGAAGGTGTCCAGGTCTCCGAGAACCTCTTCGCCCACGGCCTGGTCGACGCCGTGGTGTCGGCACAGGACGCCCGGGGGATCGCGGTACGGGCGCTCGCCGTGCTGTGCGCACCGCGCGCGGGCCTGGATCCGAGGGAGGAGCCCGACGGGCGGATTCCCGCGATCGAGGCGTGGGACGCGATCAGCCGTTCCCGCCGTGACGACCGCCCCGGGGTGCGGGCACTGCTCAAGCTCGGTGCCTCCGACGTCACCCCGCTGCACGGCACCGGTGTGGGCGAGAACGATCCCGGGCTGATCCTCGCCCTGGCGAGGTTCGGCGAGGCCCCCGCGGTCGTGCTCGGCCAGGACCGGCGGCACCAGCGGATCGACGCCCCGCTCGGCCCGGCCGGGCTGAGGGTCGCGAGGCGGGGCATGCATCTCGCCTCCGAGCTGGGGCTGCCGCTGGTCACCGTGATCGACACCGCCGGTGCCGCGCTGTCGAAGGCGGCCGAGGAGGGCGGCCTCGCCGCGGAGATCGCACGTTCCCTGGCCGATCTGGTGATGCTCGACGCCCCGACGGTGTGTCTGCTGCTGGGGGAGGGGGCGGGCGGTGCCGCCCTGGCGCTGCTTCCCGCCGACCGGGTGCTCTGCGCGCAGCACGGCTGGTTGTCGCCGCTGTCTCCCGAGGGGGCCTCGGCGCTTCTTTACCGGAGTGTCGACTTCGCGCCGGAGATCGCCGCGGCGCAGGGGGTGAGATCCACCGACCTGCGCGGGAACGGGCTCGTCGACCGGATCATCCCGGAGTTTCCCGACGCCGCCTACGAGCCGGAGGCGTTCTGCGTCCGGGTCGCGCGCACCCTGGAGCACGAGATCGCGGGGCTGCTGAGCCAGGATCCCGCCGACCGCCTCGCCGCCAGGCTGGCCCGTTACCGGCGGCTCGGCACCGGCTGAAAAGGCAGCGGCTGAGAAAGGCGCCGGCCGAGCGGGATACCGGTTGAGCGGGACCCTCGCCGAAGTGGACCTCGGCTGAGAGGGACGCCTCCGAGGAGGCGCCGGTCGAGAGGAGGGCGGCGGGTTACGGCTCGGCGCCCTCCGGCGAGAGGGGGACGGGCAGCCGCTCGATCCTGATGGAGAAGACCTCGTCGCGGGGGACGACGACCTCGTACGCCCCGTGGTCGACCATCCAGTAACCCAGCGCCTCGGCCTTCATCCCGCTGTGCCCGGTGTAGGCGATGTGCAGGCTCTCCTCGCCGTTCTCCTCGGAGACGTCGAGGACCAGGCACGGCTCGCCGCCGAACGCGCCGACCGTGCGGACCAGCACCAGCCAGTCGAGGTCCTCGCGGGCGACGACGAGCCGCCAGTAGCCGGAGGCCGCCTCGAAGCCCTTCTGGGCCTCCTCGTTGAACAGCACCACCTCGGAGGCGCCGGGGCCGAGGGCCGCGGCGTACGTACGGCCCAGGTAGCGGGCGGCGAAGCCCGAGGCCACCGGCTCGATCTCGGCGCTCATGAGGCGGGCCGCCAGCTCAGGCCGTCGTAGAGGCCGAAGGGGCGCTCCTCGCCGGGGACCACGTGGATGATCTCGGCTCCCGCGGGGATCGGCATGGGTGTGGTGTGGAACTGCGGCACGACGTGCTCCCGCGAGGTGGTGAAGCCGTTTCCCGCGAAGGGCGGTGAATCGTTCCAGTCACCGCCCATGTGCGGTCCGTACGGCACGATGTAGGCGTCCATGTCGCGGGCGAACCAGCGCATCAGGTAGATCTCGGGGACCGTCGCGGTCAGCTCCGACCCCTCGAACCCCAGGTCGAGGCCGACGAAGAGCTGCGCGGGGGTGGTCAGCCGCGCGCAGTCCTGAACCCGGTAAACGTATCCGGAGATCACGGTGCGTCTGCCGGCCAGATAGGGCACGAGCAGCCGAGGCGGTATGACCTTCTGCATCTGCGTTCTACGCCCAGGTGGCTCACTCACGATCGGCATTTTACGATCTGCCGAGAGGGAGTCGCCGGTGTTCCAGGCACGGTACGGCATTCCGGGTGGCAATCGTGATCTGCGAGTCGATTTCACACGTCTGTACGGCCGGCGTGGGTCCCATATCGGTGCGTGTCACTCCCATCGGATCGACCAGCATGCTCCGTCCGATCCCGAATCCGTCGCGGGCCTCGGGGTTCGGCGCCTGGCCCACGGCGGCGACCCAGGTGGTGTTCTCGATCGCGCGGGCCCTGACGAGGGTGGTCCAGTGTTCTTCCTTCATCGGCCCCGATCCCCACGCGGCGATCACCGCGAACACCTCGGCCCCCAGGTCGACGAGGGCCCGGGTGAGCTCGGGGAAGCGGATGTCGTAGCAGGTGACCAGTCCCACCCGGAGCCCGGCCAGCTCGACCACGACCGGCGTGTCGCCCGGCGCGACCAGCTCGGACTCGCGGGCGCCGAAGGAGTCGAACAGGTGGATCTTCCGGTAGGCCGCCTCGATCGAGCCCGAGGGGCCGATGGCGACCGCGGTGTTGTACACCCGGCCCTCGACGGGCTCGAACACCCCCGCGATCACGGCAAGCCCGTGCTCCCGCGCCGCCGCGGCCAGTCCGGTGACGAACGGCCCGTCCAACGGCTGGGCGAGGTCGGTGACGCGCTTGCCGTACCGGGTGAGGGTGGCCTCCGGGAAGATCGCCAGCTCGGCGCCGCCCGCGGCGGCCTCGGCGAGGGAGTCGAGGACCCGGCTCAGATTGGCGGAGGGATCTTCGGCCACCGGGATCTGGCAGAGGGCTATGCGCGTCACGGGTGTGACCCTATCCGTCTGTTCGGCACTCGTTCCATCCATGTGAGGCTTCGCCACGCCCATTCCAGCGGGCCGTACCTGAACCTGCCCAGCCACACACGGCTAAACAGCACCTGGAGCGCCAGAACGGCGGCGGAGAGCGCCACACCGGCGAGCCGGGTGGTGTCCGCGACGAGCAGCGGCACGAAGAGCAGGATGATCGGGGTGCTCATGAGGTAGTTCGTGAGCGCCATCCGGCCGAGCGGGGCCAGAAGCGCGAGCAGGAGGTCGCGCAGCCGGGTCCGCAGCAGGAGCAGCAGCCCGGTGCAGTAGGCCGTGGCGGCGGCGAGCCCGGCGGCCGGGTAGACGGACGCGTGGAACAGGGCGGGATCCTTGGCGATGACCACCCAGAGCCAGGTGAGCGTCACGCCCAGCACCGTGCTCGCGACGAACGCGGGGAGCAGCAGCCATTCGGGCGGCGGGTGCTCCATCAGGGCCATGCCCAGCACGAACAGGCCGGGGACGAGGATGATCCCGCCGCCCTGGTACACCGCCCACGTGGTGAGGGCGACGCCCAGCACCACCACCGCGGGCTGCGGGAAGAACGAGGCGGGCAGCAGGACCAGCGCCCCGAAGATCGCGTACGGCAGGAGCACCTCGCCGTGGTTGAAGACCTGGTGGATCGCGCCGAGTGCCGCGAGCACCGCGAGCCTGCGTAGCAGCACGGCCCAGGGGTGCGCGGTCCGTGCGGCCGCCGACCTCAGGAAGAGGACGAAGCTCAGCCCGAACAGGAAGGAGAAGATCGGATAGAACCTGCTCTGCAGCAGGTTGTCGATCGCCCAGTCGACCGCGTTGCGATCGGACTCCCTCAGGTGCTCACGCGTGTGCTGCCAGGTGTTGACCACCATGATCCCGCACACCGCGAAGCCGCGAAGCGCGTCGAGCTCGTGGAGCCGGGGCGGTCCGGTCGGTCCTGCCGGTTCCGCCGGTCCGGTCGGTCGGGTCATTCGGGTCACAGCAAATAGACGTACCACCCCATAATCACCTACGCATAGACGACCCCATCCATAAGCCCTTTTCGGGCTTCCGGTCCGGCTCAGCCGCCGGCCAATGCCTTTCTCAGCTTGAGGGCGAGGCCGGCCGTGAACGTCTTCGCGTCCTCGCAACCCTTCCGCCCGAGCGACCAGCAACTGAGCAGCTCGTGGACCTCGGTGCGGAAGACCCGGCTGAACTCGCTGTAGTACGGGGAGGGCGGACGGAGCCTGGCCTGGGTCAGCGCGCGCAGCAGCGTGTCGGGCCGCACGCTCTCGGACTCCGGTTCCGCGCTTGAGGAACCGGAGGAACCGGAGCGAGGGCCGGGCGGGGCCGCCGGGGCCTGGCCGTCGCAACCGGTCCCCGCCTCCGTGTAGAGGGCTGAGACCCTGGCCGGGGCGAACCCGCCGCACCGGTAGAGCAGTCCGGCCGCCTCCTCGCCGGTCAACGCCGCCACCAGTCGCTGCGCGAGGTCGCGCCGGGGCGTGTGCCTGGAGACGGCGAGGTACTGGCCGCCGAGCACTCCCTGCCAGGGCAGCGGTGCCGCGCGGAAGGCGATTCCGCCCGACCTCCGTTCCCCGGAGAGCACCTCGTGGGCGTAGGGCCAGTGCCTCAGGAACAGCGCGCGCCTCTCGCGGAAGGCGGTCAGCGACTCCGCCTCCGTGCTGCCGAGGGTCTCCCCGGAGATCACGCCGGCCTTCACCGTCTCGATGAGCCGTCCGACGGCCTCCACACCCTCCTTCTGGGCGATCACCACCTGGCCGTCCGCGTCGACCACCTCTCCGCCGTTGGCCCAGATCGCCTCCAGGGCGTTGACCGTGAGCCCTTCGTAGGAGGCGAACTGCCCGGAGAGGCCGAGGGCGGTGGGGTCGGGCCCGGCGCGGCGCGCCTTCGCGAGGTCGGTCATGTCCCGCCAGTTCGCCGGTGACCTCAGGTCGTGGCGGCGGTAGAGCAGTCCCACGTCGGTGTTGAACGGCACCGCGTACTGGACGCCGTGCCAGGCGCCCGCGGACCAGATCTGGGAGAGGAAGTCGTTGGTCCCGCCGTGTGCGGTGGTGTCGATCGGGCGCAGGTATCCCTCCTCGGCGAACTCGGGGATCCACTGGATGTCGAGGTTGTACACGTCGTAGTGCCCGGCCTTCGACTGGGCGGCCGAGATCATCGCGCTGCGCTGCTCGTCCGCGACCGAGGAGATCGCCACGAAGCACGCCCGGGGCCTGCCCTTGACGCCGTTCCAGACGGCTTCGAGCGCCCGTTCGCGGGCACCTCCCGAGACGTCGGCGCCACTGGCGATGCGCAGGACGCAGTCCTGCCTGGGCGGTCCCGGGGGAGGGGTGGGCGCGGTGCTCGCCGCCAGGGAGGGAAAGCAGGCGAGCAGCAGGAGGAGAAGGATCACTCCGCGGCCGGCCGGCTCCGCCACGGCCGGTCTTCCTTGCCCGGCCGTCCCACTTGAGGAAGCCGGTGTGACCCGCCCGCCCGTCCCACCTGAGGAGAACGGCGATGACGGCGGAGGCGGCGTGGGACGGCTCATCCGGTGACCGGCCGGAGTTCGGTGAACGCGTCGTCCAGCTTCTGGTCGGGGTCGGTGCTCGCGTCGTAGCAGGACATCAGGCCCTCGTCCCTGAGCGCGGGCAGCGGGGAGGTCTCGCAGCCGTGCAGGTCGAAGGAGAGCATCAGCAGGCGCACACCGTCGCGCCCTTTGATGTCCTCGCCGCTCAGCCCTCTCGGATTCCCGCCGTCGGTGAGCACGAGCACGACCTTCCGCTCCCCCGGGGCGCCCGTCCTCTCCAACCGGTCGAGAGCCTTTTCGATGATCGGACGCATCGGGGGATCGGGGCGCGAACCGCCTCGGTAGGCGTTCTGGACTTCGGTGAGCCTGCCGGTGAGGGCCTTTCCCTCGTCGCCGACGGGCGCGGGGGAGACGGCGTAGTCGTCATCGGGGAAGAACGTCATGATTCCCGTGGTCCGCTCGCCGCGCTTGGACGTGACGGCGACCTGGGCCACCTGGATCGCCGCCTCCAGCCGTGACCTGCCGTCGTTCACCTTGTTGCGCGCCATCGAGCCGGAGACGTCGACCACGACGAGGACGTGGTCCGCGAGGGGGGTCGTCAGCTTGTACAGCAGCTTGGGAATGTCGGGCTTCCAGTTCGCCGCCACCGGCGCGTCGCTCCTCAGCCGATGTGTTTTCACCGGCAGCCTCTGGACGTCCAGGTGGCCCTCGGCGTCACGGAATCCGTAGCGGGGGAGGGTCTCCCGCAGGAAGTCGCAGAACTCCTCGACCGTCTGCTCGACGGCAGGGGGCCGCCTCAGGTCGGGCCACCGCTTGGAGACGCATTCGTACCGCATGGCGTGGCCGCCCTTCGGGTAGACGGCGACCGGTCGCGGAGGCTTCTTGCCGGCGCTTCGCGGCACGGAGACGGCGCCGGGCGACGGCCGTTCGCCTCCCGCACCGGAAAGGGCGCAGCCGCCCGGTTCGGGAAGCGCGGGGTCGGCGCCCGACAGCGCGACGTCGAGCTCGTAGAACTGCTGCTCGGTCATGACCATCGCGGAGGTGTCGAGGGAGTTCGCGTACCGGCACATCACGTCGCGGACGGTGTCGCCCGGCCGCACCTTCCTGGACAGTCCTTCCGCGGGGCCGGGCGCGGCGGCCGTGGCCATCAGGCCCACGTTGGAGGCGAGCGGATGGGTGCGCACGACCTGCTGCCGGGCGCCGGGCCTGCTCCGCAGCAGGTCGGCCCAGTCGCGCTCTCCGGGATTCCTGTTCGCCTCGGTGAGCTCCTCCGCGAGCCTCTCCGGTGCGGCGATGACCAGTGGCGAGGTCGCGACGACCGTCCGCTCGCCGAACGTCGCCACGCCGTCCGTGTCCCTGTTCACGTAGTCGATCTCCTGGGAGGAGTCGGCGATCCACCCGTCGGGCCGGGCGCCGGGGGGTTTCCTCGCCGTCCGGCCGGCGCCCGGCCCGACGGCCGGTTGGACGGGGAACGTCCAGTCGCTCAGCCGGTCCCGCACCTCGGCGGCGCGCAGCCCGCTGACGTTGATGTTGATCTGCCGGCAGCCCCACAGGTCGACCTTCCCCGCCATGAACTCCCCGGCCGCCCGCTGGACGACAGGGGAGGTCTCGGCGGACGCCAGGAGCGTGATCTCGTCGGGGACCCGGCAGGTCACCCACGGCTCGTCCTTGGGAACGACGGCGAGGGCGGCGACGACGGTGACCGCGACTCCGGTGCAGAGGAGCCACCAGACGTCCCGGCGCACCCATCGGGAGAACATCGTGAGAACGCCGTACGACCGCTCGGGAATGACGCGACGCAGCCATGCGGTGCTTTTCAGCAGGTGGCCTGGGAAGATGGTCAGCGTCGTCAGCGCGAGAATCCCGAGGACCAGGGCGACTTTCGAAGCCGTGGAAATGGAGAGGGCGAGAAGCACGAGAAGTGTCTGGATGAGAGCGTTGGAGAAACCCGTCACCATCTGCCAGGCGCGGTTCGTCGATCCGGCGGTGTCCGACGAATGCGGGGGCTCCGAAGTCTTCTCGCTGTTCACCATCTGTCAGCTGTCTCCGCCGGTGGTTTCCCGCTGGTCCGCCTTCACCCTACGTCGGATCATCACCACCGAGAGATGCTTTCTGTGATCTAGGGAGGGGGATTAACCGCTTTGGTATTTACGGTCGGCCGCATTTGAGGGCGGGAGAGGCCGGGGCATTCGGGCTGGTGTGTTACGTCCGTATCGCGAACTCCAATGGAATGAAGAGCCGACAATCGGGCGACTCGCCGCCGGACGCAGCCGATGTGTGATTGTCGAGGCGCGTCCATGATCGTTGACAGAACGTATTCGGCGTGCTTTCCCGTCGCGTGCTCACCGCTTTTCCGGGCGCTCTTCGTGAATGCCGGCGCGTCAGGCCCCCGTCACCGCGTCTGCGGCGCTCTCGGGACGAGATGTTCCCGGGAAAGGGCGCGCTCGGGAACGAGGCCGGGGCGGAGGCCACGAGGCGGCGGGAAAGGGCGGGACTACGCTGTAGCGCGTGAACGATCCTCTGGTGGCGCGGATGCGCGAGTTCGGTACGACCATCTTCGCCGAGATGTCGGCGCTCGCCCTGCGAACCGGCTCGATCAACCTCGGGCAGGGCTTTCCGGACACCGACGGGCCCGCCGCGATGCTGGAGCGGGCGGTGTCGGCGATCCGGGAGGGCTCCAACCAGTACCCGCCGGGGCCGGGGACGCCCGAGCTGCGCCAGGCCGTCTCCGAGCACCGCAAGGACCACTACGGGCTCGACTACGACCCCGACGGCGAGGTCCTCGTCACCGTCGGAGCCACCGAGGCCATCGCCGCGACGATCCTCGCGTTGTGCGAGCCCGGCGACGAGGTGATCGCCTTCGAGCCGTACTACGACTCCTACGCCGCCGCCGTCGCCCTCGCCGGGGCCGTGCTCCGCCCGGTCACCCTGCGCCCGGTCGACGGCCGCTTCACCTTCGACCCCGCCGAGTTGCGCGCGGCGGCCGGGCCGCGCACCCGGGTCGTCCTGGTCAACTCCCCGCACAACCCCACCGGTACGGTCTTCACCCGCGCCGAGCTGGACGAGATCGCCCGGCTGTGCCTGGAGCGCGACCTGGTGGCGGTCACCGACGAGGTCTACGAGCACCTCACCTTCGACGGGGTCGAGCACGTGCCGATCGCCACCCTGCCGGACATGCGCGAGCGCACCGTGATGATCTCCTCGGCGGGCAAGACCTTCTCGGTCACCGGCTGGAAGACGGGCTGGATCTGCGCGCCGCCCGAGTTCGTCAGGGCCGTGCAGACCGTCAAGCAGTTCCTCACCTACACCGCCTCCGCGCCCTGGCAGCTCGCCGTCGCCCACGGTCTGCGGCACGAGTCGGCCTGGGTCTCCGCCCTGCGGGCGGATCTGGAGTCCAAGCGCGACCGCCTGATGGCGGGCCTGTCCGCGGCGGGATTCGAGGTCTACCGCCCCGCGGGCACGTACTTCGTGCAGACCGACATCCGTCCCCTGGGTTTCACCGACGGCCTCGCCCTCACCCGGGAGCTGCCGTCCCTGGCGGGCGTGGTCGCCATCCCGACCCAGGTCTTCTACACCCACCCCGAGCGCGGGAGCCACTTCGTCCGCTTCGCCTTCTGCAAGCGGGACGAGGTCATCGACGAGGCGGTGAGCCGCCTGGCCGGGCTCGGCGCGGCGGGCGCGGCGCGAGATGGAGGTGGAGGGGGATGATTCGCCTGGCCGGCCCCGGTGGGGCGGGCGCGGCGCGAGGTGGAGGGGGGTGATTCGCCTGGCCGGGCCCGGTGCGGCGGGGGCGGTTCGACCTGGAGGGGGATGATCGGGCATCCTTGGGGATGACGCGACTGGCGGCAAAGGGATGGCATCAACCATCGGGGAGCTCGCCGTGGGAGTCGACCGCCTGGGCGCCCACGCCGGGAGGAAGCGCATGTCCCAGCCCGTATCGAACGGTTCCAGCTCCGAGGGCACGTCGTCGGCCCGGTTGCTTCCCGGCGGCCCGGTCGCCGAGCGGATCCTCGCCGACGTGGCCGAGCGGGTGGCCGCCCTGACCGGCCGGGGTGTCACGCCGAGCCTGGCGACGGTCCTGGTCGGTGACGACGACGCCAGCGCCGGATACATCCGCATCAAGCAGCGGCAGGCCGCCGAGCTCGGTTTCGCCTCGCCGCACGAGCACCTGCCCGCGAGTGCCACCCAGGCGGACCTGCACGCGGTCATCACCGCCTTCAACGACGACCCGGCGGTGCACGGTCTGCTCGTGCAGCACCCCGTCCCCAAGCACCTCGACTACGACCGGGCCCTGCAGGTCATGGATCCCGACAAGGACGTCGACGGCATGCACCCGCTCAACATCGGGCGGCTGGCGCTGGAGCTTCCCGGCCCGCTGCCGTGTACGCCCGCCGGGATCGAGGCGCTGCTCGCGCACTACGAGATCCCGGTGGCGGGCCGGGAGGTGGTCATCCTCGGGCGCGGGGCCACGCTCGGCCGTCCCCTCTCGATCCTCCTCGCGCAGAAGCGCCCGACGGCGAACGCCGCCGTCACGGTCGTGCACACCGGGGTGAGCGACTGGCCGCGCTACACGCTCCGCGCCGACGTCCTGGTCGCCGCCGCGGGCGTGCCCGGGATCATCCGGCCCGAGCACGTCAAGCCCGGCGCGGTCGTCATCGGCGGCGGGGTGCGTTACGAGGGCAGGCGTCTGCTGCCCGACGTCGACGAGTCCTGCGCCGAGGTGGCCGGGGCGATCACCCCCAGGGTCGGCGGGGTCGGGCCCACCACGGTCGCGATGCTGTTCCGCAACGCGATCACGGCGGCCGAGCGCGCCGTGGGCTCCGCCTCCTCGGAAGGCTGAGGGCGCCCGGTAGCCGCCCGGAAGGCGCCCGTACCTCCCTGAAACGCCGGTCGCCGTCTCGTCCACCCGGGACCGATCCCCGTACGTGTACTTTCTGCTGCGGAGAGTGATCGACGGGTGCGTCCGCGGGGTGACGCGCACGGTGCGGAGCGGGTGGGCGGCGGGTTCCTTCCGCCGACGCGCCGCTCTCCACCTCCGTGATTCGCAGGAAGGAGAGCATCGACGATGCGACGGGGATTCAGGGTGCTGGTGTCGGTGGCGGCGGTCGCGCTGGGTTGCGCGGGATTCGTCCCGGGTGCGGCGGCCTCGGACTCGGAGTCCGCCGCCTGGGGGCCCGTCCGCAGTCACCAGAACTGGCGCTGCCTGGACGCCGATCTCGGGACCATCGGCCCGAACGGGACCAAGGTGCAGCTGTGGGGCTGCAACGGCTGGGACAACCAGTCGTGGAGCTACGAGGTCTCCACTCACACGATCCACAGCAAGGAGAACGGCCGCTGCCTGGACGCGGATCTCGGGACCATCAACGCGAACGGCACCAAGGTGCAGCTGTGGGACTGCAACGGCTGGACCAACCAGAAATGGATCTACGACGCGACGAGCCACACGATCTACAGCATGCACAACGGCCGCTGCCTGGACGCGGACCTGGGGACCATCAACGCGAACGGCACCAAGGTGCAGCTGTGGGACTGCAACGGCTGGGCCAACCAGAAGTGGACGCTCTGACGGCCGCCCGAGGGCGGCGCTACGTGCCATGTCCGTCGTTCGCCCGCGCGGGGGCCTGATCCCGGCCGGGGAAGGGGGGCGACTCCCCGTGGCGCCGCCACGAGGGGCCGCCCTCGCCCGGGGGAGGGCCGATGCGCGCGAGGCGGAAATGAGAGGGCCCGGGGCCGGCCGGAGAGCGGGCCGGTCCCGGGCTGCGCGGGGGTGGTTACGGCCTGCCCGCGCCGATCGGCGGGGCGGCGGGGTCGGCGGCCGCCGGGGCGGGGGTCCGCGCCGAGCGCAGCGGGATCTCCTTGATCATCAGGACGGCGAGCGAGGCGAGGACGGCGATCGGGACACCGACCACGAAGACCGCGCTCATCGCCCGGGTGAAGGCCTCCAGGATGATCTCCAGGACGGGCGCGGGGAGGTTGTGGATGGCCTCGGGGGAGCCGAGGCTGGGGACCGCGCCACCACCGCTCAGCGGCAGGTGCGCCGCCTTCGCGAGGGAGACCAGCTCCGCGGTGAGCCGGTTGGACAGGATCGCGCCGAAGGCCGCGACGCCCACCGCGCCGCCGAGTGAGCGGAAGAACGCAACCCCGGAGGTCGCCGAGGCGAGGTTCGCGCGGCTCACCGCGTTCTGGGCGGCGAGGATCAGGATCTGCATGGAGGCGCCGAGCCCGATGCCGAGCACCGCGTTGTCGATGCCGACGATCACCAGCGAGCTGTCGACGTGCAGGCGCGAGAGCAGGAACAGCCCGAGCGCGACCAGCAGCATGCCCACCACGGGGAAGATCTTCCAGCGGCCCGTCCTGCTGACGAGCCGGCCGGTGAGGATCGAGGCGGTGAGCAGGCCGAGCACCAGGGGGAGGGTCATCAGGCCCGATCCCGTGGGGCTCATGCCCTTGACGATCTGCAGATACTGCGGCAGGAACATCAGCGCGCCGAACATCGCCGCGCCGACCAGCAGGGAGGCGACGGCGGTGAGCACGAAGGTGCGGTCGCGGAACAGGTGCGGGGGCAGGATCGGGTCGGCGGCCCTGCGCTCGGCGACGACGGCGAGACCGAACATCACCAGGCTGAGCGCGCCCAGGCCGTAGGTCCACGTGGAGTTCCAGCCGAACTCCTTGCCCCCGAGGGAGAGCAGCAGCATCAGCGCGGTGGTGCCGCCGGTGATGAGGGTCGCGCCCCACCAGTCGACCTTCGTGTCGCGGCGGACGAGCGGCAGCCTCAGCACCCTCTGGATGACGACGAAGGCGACCACGGCGAGCGGTACGCAGATCCAGAAGGTCCAGCGCCAGGACATGTTGTCCACGATGAACCCGCCGAGCAGCGGGCCGGCCACGGTCGAGACACCGAAGACCGCGCCGATGTAGCCGGAGTAGCGTCCGCGCTCGCGGGGCTCGACCACGTCGCCGAGGATGATCTGCGGCAGCGCGGCGAGGCCGCCGGCGCCGATGCCCTGCAGCGCCCTGGCGGCGATGAGCTGGGCCATGTCCTGGGAGAACCCGGCGGCGATGGAGGCCACCACGAAGACGACCAGCGAGACCTGGAACATGAGCTTGCGGCCGTAGAGGTCGGAGAGCTTGCCCCAGATCGGGGTGGAGGCGGTCATGGTGAGCAGGGTCGCGCTGGCGACCCACGCGAGCTGGTCCTGGCCGCCGAGCGTGCCGACGATCGTCGGCAGCGCGGTGCCCACCACGGACGTCGAGATCATCGACGTCAGCATGGCGAGCATCAGTCCGGCCAGGATCTCCAGCACCTGCCTGTGGGTGAAGGACGGTGCGGCCTCGGCCTGGATCTGTTGTTCGGTCAGCATGAACCGCCCCCAATGTATGTACGGTACATGCGAAGTTAGTAGACGCTTGTTTACTCGTCAAATCTGGAAGGATCCCGTAAGTGGATGAGACACGGCATCGCGACAGGGAGGGCACCAGGCGGCGCATCCTCGACGCCGCCCGCCTGCTGTTCGCCGAGCTCGGGTACGACCAGGTGACGATGCGGATGATCGCCGCCGAGGCGGACGCCAACATCGCGCTGATCAACCGCTACTTCGGCAGCAAGCGGGACCTGTTCGCCGAGGTGCTCGCGATGCAGGGACGTTTCCCCGGCGTCCTGGAGGGCCCCGAGGAGGAGCTGCCCCGCCGGCTGGCCGAGTACGTCGCCGAACGGCTCCGCTCCGACCAGGGGAGCGTGGTGCTGGCCGCGCTCATCCGGTCGTCCAGCGCCCCGGAGATCCACGAGATCATCCGCGACCGGGTCAGGACGGCGATCCTGGAACCCCTCTCGGCGCGGCTTCCCGGCCCCGAAGCGGCCTTCCGGGCGATGATCGCCACCGCGCTCGTCACCGGCACCGGCACGATGCGTCAGCTCTACGGCCCCGACGCGGCCGGCGCCCCCGACCGCGAGACCGTGATCGCCCGCCTCACCGCCGTCTTCGAGGCCTGCCTCAGGGCATGAGGTCCGTCGGAGGACATGAGCCCGCCCCGGGACATCGGGGCCTGCCGCAAGACATGAGGTCCGCCTCAGGGCATGAGGCGCCGGGCCCACGCCATGGGATCATGGTCACATGACCTGGTTGCGCTGTGCCTTTCCCCGCCCGGGGGCGACCACGCGGTTGTTCTGCCTCACGCACGCGGGCGGATCGGCCAACGCCTACCGCGCGTGGTCCGAGCTGCTGCCCCTGTCCGTCGAGCTGCACGCGACGCAGCTGCCCGGCAGGGCCGACCGGTTCGCCGAGCCGCTGCCCGGCGACATGGACGCGCTCGCCGACGAGGTGACCGGGTCGATGCTGCCGCTGCTCGACCGGCGTTTCGCGCTGTTCGGGCACAGCATGGGGGCGACGCTCGCCTACGAGGTCACGCGCCGCCTCGAGGCGAGGGGGATCGCCCCGGCGCGGTTGTTCGTCTCCGGCGCGAGAGCGCCGCACGATCCCCGCGACAGGCCCGCGATCTCGGGGTACGCCGACGACGACTTCGTGGCCGAGCTGGCGAAACTCGGCGGCACCGAGGCGGAGGTGCTGTCCCATCGGACGATGCGCGAGGTCGTCCTGCCCTACGTCCGCGCCGACTTCCGCCTGGCCGAGGCCTACCGGCACCGTCCCGGCCCCCCGCTGCACACCCCGATCTCCGTCCTCGTCGGCGACGCCGACCCGGTGGTCACCCCCGCCCAGGCCAAGTCGTGGGAGACCCGTACGAGCTCCGGCTTCTCCCTCACGGTCTTCCCCGGCGACCACTTCTACCTGCAGCCGCGGCGCGTGCCGGTGGTCGAGGAGATCACCCGTACGCTCATGGGGTGAGAGATTGGCCGGTTGTGCCGAAGGACGGGCGCCCCTTGGGCAATGAGTGCCCATGAGGCGAGACGGGCAGGCCGTTAACGTCGGCCAGGTGGGTGAACGAATACTGATCGCGCTCGGCGGCAACGCCATGACCGGGCCCGACGGAGGCGCCTCGCCAGGCGACCAGCACCGCGCGGTCGAGCAGGCGATGCGCCACGTCGTCGCGCTCATCCAGGAGGGTCACCAGGTGACCCTCACCCACGGCAACGGACCCCAGGTCGGCAACCTGATCCTGAAGAACCAGCTCGCCGCCCACGTCGTGCCGCCGGTGCCGCTCGACTGGTGCGGGGCGCAGACCCAGGCCACCATCGGCACCCTCGTACTCAACGCGCTCGACGGCCGCGCCGCGGTCGTGGTCACCCGTACGCTCGTCGACCCCGGCGACCCCGCCTTCGCCGACCCGGTCAAGCCGATCGGCCGCTACTTCAGCGAGGCCGAGGCACGCCGGTTCGAGGAACTCGGCCAGACCTGGCGCCACTTCGAGCGGGGCTGGCGCCGCGTGGTGGCCTCCCCCGAGCCGCTGGAGATCCTCGACGCGCCCGCGGTGGCCGCGCTGGTGGCCGCGGGCTTCACCGTCGTGGCCGCGGGCGGCGGCGGCGTGCCCGTGACCCGCGACGCGCAGGGGCGGCTCGCCGGGGTCGAGGCCGTGATCGACAAGGACCTCGCCGCCGCGGTGCTCGCCCAAGCCGTGCGGGCGACGGTCCTGATCATCGCGACCGACGTCCCCCAGGCCGTCGTCGGGTTCGGCACGCCCCGGGCCAGGCCCCTGGGTCACATCACCGCGGCCGAGCTGCGCGTACTGCACGCCGCGGGCCATTTCGCCGGGGGCAGTATGGGGCCGAAGGTCGAGGCCGCGCTGCGCTTCGTCGAGCAGGGCGGCGACCGGTCGGTGATCACCTCCCTGCAGGACATGGGCGCGGCGCTCACCGGGGAGACCGGCACCGTGGTGCGAAAGTGAACAGGACGCGATCGAAAGGCGGCAGAGATGCCCGAACCCATTGAAGTGCGCAAGGTGCCCATCGAGAGTGTGACCGACGCCTCCGGGCTGGCCAGGCTCATCGACGACGGGGTGATCGAGGCGCACCGGGTGCTCGCGGTGATCGGCAAGACCGAGGGCAACGGCGGCGTGAACGACTACACCCGCATCCTGGCCGACCGGGCGTTTCGCGAGGTGCTCCAGGCCAAGGGGCACCCGTCCCCGGAGAGCGTGCCCCTGGTGTGGTCGGGCGGCACCGACGGCGTGCTCAGCCCGCACGCCACCGTCTTCGCCACCACCGCGAACGCCGAGCCGAGCGACGAGCCGAGGGTGAGCGTCGGCATCGCGATGAGCGAGGTGATCCTGCCCGAGGACATCGGCCGCCCCGCGATGGTGGAGAAGGTCGCCGCCGGAGTCCGCGAGGCGATGAAGATCGCCGGGATCGACGACCCCGCCGACGTCCACTACGTCCAGACCAAGACCCCGCTGCTCACCCTGTCCACGATCAACGACGCCAAGTCGCGCGGCAAGGACGTGGTGATCGAGGACACCGGCCCGTCGATGGACATCTCCAACTCCACCACCGCCCTCGGCATCGCCGTCGCCCTCGGCGAGATCGAGATGCCCTCCGCCGACCAGATCCACCGCGACCTGTCGCTCTACTCCTCCGTCGCGTCGTGCTCCTCGGGCGTCGAGCTGGACCGCGCCCAGATCGTGGTCGTCGGCAACGTACGGGGGATCGGTGGCCGATACCGGATCGGCCACTCGGTCATGAAGGACGCGCTGGACGCCGACGGCATCTGGGAGGCGATCCGCTCCAGCGGCATCGAGCTGCCCGAGCGCCCCCACCCGTCCGACCTCGGCGACCGGCTCGTCAACGTCTTCATGAAGTGCGAGGCCGACCCGTCGGGCAGCGTGCGGGGGCGCCGCAACATCATGCTCGACGACTCCGACGTGCACTGGCACCGCCAGATCAAGGCCACCGTCGGCGGTGTCGCGGCGAGCGTCACCGGAGACCCGGCCGTGTTCGTCTCGGTCGCGGCGGTCCACCAGGGGCCCAGCGGCGGTGGCCCGGTGGCCGCCATCGCCGACCTCGGCTGACAGACGGCACACGCACCCCGGCGCACCGGGCCGGGACACCCCGCCCCCGACACATCGCCCGGGACACCCCGCCCGGGACCCCCCGCCCCCGGTGCCGGGATGCCCAGGCCCGGTGCGCCGCTCCGGCGTACGCGTCACGTCCGAGCCGAGGTCGGGCCGGGGCGGGCCGGGTGGGGCGATCGTCCCCCCTGGCCCGGCCGAGGGTAGGCTCCCGGTTCGTGCCGAGCATTCCGCGACCCCTGGTCCCCGGCGACGACGGTGCCGCCGACGCCGCCGTGACATCCGCGCTCGCCGCCTTCGCCGAGGGAGAGGCGCAGGCCGGCGAGGTCGTCGCCGCGCTGAGCGGGGCCCGGCTGCTCGTGCCGGTGGTCGCCCTGCTCAAGGAGTCGGAGATCGGCGAGCACGGGCTGCGGCAGGAGAAGGAGAGCGAGATGGCCCTCCCGAAGCTCGTCGGAGCCGACGGCCGCGAGGCGGTGCTCGCCTTCACCGGGACGGAGGCGCTGCGGCGGTGGCGCCCCGACGCCAGGCCCATCCAGGCCACGATCCTTCAGGTCTGCCAGGCCGCGGTGCACGAGGGCAGCGCGGCGGCGGTGGTGGACGTCGCGGGCCCGGTGCCCTTCGTGATCGAGGGCGGCCTCCTGCGGGCGCTCGCCGCGGTCGAGTCGGGCACCCTGGACCGGCTGGCATCCGAGGCCCCCGACGTCACAGTGGCGCGGATGGAAGAGATCGCCGAGCCTCCCAGGCGTCGGCGGTTCGGTTGGCCGCCGCGTGGACGAGGTTGACCGTGAGGATCGCCGGGGCGATCACGGCGACGAACCCCCCGAAGTCGCGTTCGAAGACCAGGGCGAGGATCACCGCCGTCACCCCGTTCTGCTGGGCCAGCCCCAGATGCACCCGGTCGATCATCGGCAGGCCGTGGGTGAGGACCAGCGCGGCGACCATCTGCGCGGCGTACGCGGCCAGCCCGAGCAGCACGCCCATCCCCATGTTCGTCCCGCCGACGAGCAGCAGGCCCGTCAGGAACGCCGACAGCGCGAACGCCGCGCTCACCGCCCGGCCCAGCCAGCGCGCGTCGGGCAGGCGCAGGTAGAGCCCGGCGGTCGCGATACCGAGCATGAGGGAGGTCCAGGCGGCCGAGACGACCGCTCCGGCGGCCGTCACGTAGGTCAGCACCGGCGGGGCCTTCCTGATCAGCCGCCACAGCAGATAGACCACGACCGCGAACAGCACGTTCAACCCCAGGTCGGCGAAGTACGAGGCCGAGAGCCCGCCGCCTCCCGAACCGCTCACCAGCGCCGCCGCGTAGACGGCGAGGATGATCGTCACCGGGTCGTCGAAGGAGGACCACGCCCCGAGGATCGTCTTCGCCTGGTTCGACAGACGGCTGTCCCGCATCATCCCGGCGACCGAGAGCGGGTCGATCTGGGCGACCACCACCGCCATGATCAGAGCCCGGGGGTCGCCGGAGACGAGGTAGACGACCCCGGCGATGAACGCGGTCTTGAGCAGCACCCCGACGGTGACCGCGAGCACGATCAGCCGCGAGTGCTCCCTCGCCTCGGCGCGGTCGATCCCGTGCGTGCTGCCGTACAGGCCGATCGCGAGCAACAGGCTGCTGAGCAGCACGTAGGCGCTGGAGTGTTCCAGATCACGCAGGCCGCCCAGGTCGGCGGCGAGCCAGCCGAAGCCGACGACGACGATCAAGAGCCCGATTCGGGCCAACGTTCGCTCCTTGGGATGGATCGCAGGTGCCCCTGGGGTTTCGGGGCGCGTTCTCGCTGGTTGATCGGGGGCAGGGTGAAGTGCCCGCGGATGGTGTCCACGAGCTTGGCCATCTTGTCGTCGGCGACGTCGACCTTCCGCTGGTCCAGGGTCACCCCGATGAGATAGCGGGTCTCGTCGACCCAGTAGAAGAACATGGCCCCGCGCTCCACGTCGAGGACCGTGCGGATGAGGGCGCCGCCCTCCAGCCTGTGCAGCTGCTGGTTGAGCCGCTGGGTCAGCCAGTTGAGCTGGTTGCCCGCCCTGAGATAGATCTTCCTGCGCTCCTCCTGGTCGGTCTCGTGGAAGAAGTGGGCCAGGTCGCCGTCCTCCAGCACGTCGGTGTAGAAGCGGCACCTCTGGTCGCCGAAGTAGGCCACGAAGTGCAGGTCGTCCTGGTCGACCATGGCCACGCAGCTGGCCAGTGCCTTCTCCACCGAGGGGCCGATGTCCGGCATGGTGCGGATCAGGATCTCCGACTCGCCGATCACCCTGCGCTTGGTGGCCGTGGGCAGCGGGCCCATCCCGGCCTCCAGGTAGGGGAGGTAGAGGCCCCGGCGATACTGGACGAGCAGGTAGACGCCGGTGGCCACGGCGAACGCGCTCACCCCCGCGGTCACCAGGCCGTGCAGCTCGCCGGGCACCCCGCCCCGCCAGAGCACGGGGCCGAACGCCGCCACGAACCCCAGGACCGCCTCGCCCGCCGCGGTGACCGTGAGCGCGACCACCATCAGCACCGGCAGCCGCGCCCTGATCCGGCCGAGCACGGTGGCGATGAGGGCGAGCGCGACGATCACCGTGATCACGGTGGCCGCGCGGGCCACGTCGTACTCCTCGCCCTCGATGTACCACGCGAGGAGTTCGAGCAGCACGGGCAGGAGAACGAGTGACGCGATGACCGCGGGCAGCTTGCTGAAGCGATCCGTGTCCACGCGTTCCTGACCTCCGGGGGTAGGTAGGGGTGCCTACAGCCTCCGTGATCATCGCCGTCATCGTCAATGACCTCCGAGGTCACTTCGATCCTTCGGTGTGGACGGGGCTCGGCGTGCGGGGTGGCCACCGGATGCGCGCCGCTCGGGACTCTTTCCGCGGAGCCGGAGACCGGTGCGGGGTGGCCACCGAATGCGGGTCTTCTCGGCCACTCCGGTGGGGGCGGGGCTCGGCGTGCGGGGTGACCACCGGGTCCCCTCGGCGGGAAGGGAGGTCGGTGCGCGGCGCGGTCGCCGGGCGCGGGCCGTTTCGGCACACCCGGCGTGGGAGGGGAGGAGTGCCCGGATTCCCGGCGCGGGCAGAGGACCGCCGATTATGGTCGGCTTCATGAGCCCCCCGGTGACCCTTCTGCCCCTCTCCGCGACGGCGGTCCTGGCGGCTCTGGCCGGACTCGCGATCGGGCGCGGGACGCGGCGCCTGGTGGCCCGTTTCTCGGGGGTCGAGTCGTCGGGGGCCGAGCTGTCAGGGGTCGAGTTGTCAGGAGTGGAGGGGGAGCGGCGGGGCGCCCGGCCCGCGGCCGGGGCCGTGGAGGGGGTCACCGCGGTGGTGCTGGCCGCCCTCGCGCTGCGGGCCCTGTGGCCGGACGCGGCGGCGGGAGCGGCCATCTGGCCGGGAGTGCCGGAAGGGGCGGAGGTCACGCCGGTCGGGAGGGGGGCGGAACTGCTCGCCTTCGGCTGGCTCGCGGTGGTCGCCGTCGTCCTGTCCTTCGTCGACGCCGCCGTCCACCGGCTGCCCGACAGGCTCACCCTCGCCGCCTACCTGGGGACCGCCGCCCCGCTCGCCGTCTCGGCCCTCGCCGACGGCCGCCTCGGGGACCTGCTCGGCGCCGGGCTGGGCGGCCTCGCTCTGGCGGGCTTCTACCTGCTGCTGTTCCTGGCCAACCCGGCGGGCATGGGGTTCGGCGACGTCAAGTTCGCGGCGAGCCTGGGCACGGCCCTCGGCTGGCTGGGCTGGAACACCCTGGTCACCGGGGCCTTCCTCGGTCTGCTGGCCGGAGGGCTCTACGGAGCCGCCCTGATGGCCTCGCGCCGCGCGGGCCGCAAGAGCGAGATCCCCTTCGGCCCCTTCATGGCCGTCGGCGCGCTCGTCGCCGTCCTCACCGCCCTGTGACCGGACCGTCCTGGTGACCGGCGGATGTCTCAACCGGTGAACAAAGGCCATTCCAGTGGGCGGCACGTGGAAGACTTGTCACCATGTTGCGCTGGTTGACCGCAGGGGAGTCCCACGGCCCCGAGCTCGTCGCGATCCTGGAAGGACTGCCCGCCGGGGTGGAGGTGACCACGGCACAGCTGGACGAGGCGCTGCGCCGTCGCCGCCTCGGCTACGGGCGCGGGGCGCGGATGAAGTTCGAGCAGGACGTCGTGACCATCGTGGGCGGAGTCCGCCACGGCCGGACGCTCGGCAGTCCCGTCGCCATCCGGGTGGGCAACACCGAGTGGCCCAAGTGGGAGACGGTGATGGCCGCCGACCCGGTCGACCCGGCCGTGCTGGAGGGCCAGGCGCGCAACGCGCCGCGTTCCCGCCCCCGTCCCGGCCACGCGGACCTCGCCGGGATGCAGAAGTACGGCTTCGACGACGCCCGCCCGGTGCTCGACCGGGCCAGCGCCCGCGAGACCGCCGCCCGCGTCGCGCTCGGCCAGGTGGCGCGGAGCTTCCTCAAGCAGGCGCTCGGCGTCGACATCGTCAGCCACGTCGTCTCGATCGGCGGGGCCGCCACCACCCCGGGTGTCGTCCCCGGCCCCGGCGACCTGGAGGCGATCGACGCCGACCCGGTGCGCTGCGCCGACCCCGCGGGCAGCGCGGCCATGGTCGCCGAGATCGACAAGGCGCACAAGGACGGCGACACCCTCGGCGGCGTCGTCGAGGTGATCGCCTACGGCCTGCCGCCGGGCCTGGGCAGCTACACCCACTGGGACCGCCGCCTCGACGCCCGCCTCGCCGCCGGTCTGATGGGCATCCAGGCGATCAAGGGCGTCGGTGTCGGCGACGGGTTCGAGACGGCCCGCCGCCCCGGCTCCCTGGCCCACGACGAGATCGAGAACACCGCCGACGGCGTACGCCGGATGACCAACCGGGCCGGTGGCGTCGAGGGCGGCATGACCAACGGCGAGCCGTTGCGCGTCAGCGCGGCGATGAAGCCGATCTCCACCGTCCCCCGGGCGCTCGCCACCGTCGACGTGCTGACCGGCGAGGCCGCCAAGGCCCACCACGAGCGCTCCGACGTGTGCGCGGTCCCGGCGGCCGCGATCGTCGCCGAGGCGATGGTCGCGCTGATCCTGGCCGACGCCGCGATCGAGAAGTTCGGTGGCGACTCCGTCGAGGAGGTCGCCCGCAACCTGTCCGGTTACCTCTCCTCGTTGGTGATCAAGTGAGCGGGCGTCCCGGCGAGGCCGCTCTCGGTTCCCCGACGGGCGGGCCGGCGTCGAAGGAGATCGTATGAGTCCCCGAGCAGTGCTGATCGGTCCTCCAGGATCGGGCAAGTCGACCGTCGGGCAGCTTCTCGCCGAGCGGCTCGGGGTCGCCTTCCGCGACACCGACACCGACGTGGAGCAGGTGGCGGGCAAGCCGGTGAGCGACATCTTCGTCGAGGACGGCGAGGAGGTCTTCCGCGAGCTGGAGGCCGACGCCGTACGGCGGGCGCTGGCCGAGCACGACGGGGTGCTCTCCCTGGGCGGCGGCGCGATCCTCGCCGAGGCCACCCGCGCGTTGCTGGCCGGACAGCCGGTGGTCTACCTGGAGGTCGGGCTCTCCAACGCCGTCCAGCGGGTGGGCCTGGGCTCGGCGCGACCGCTGCTCGTGCTGAACCCGCGCAGTCAGCTGAAGAAGCTGATGGACGCCCGTCGCCCCGTCTACGAGGAGCTCGCCACGATCGTGGTGGCGACCGACGAGCGCGAACCCGGCCAGATCGTCGACCAGATCGTGGAGGACCTGAAGCCGTGACGATCTCCAGGATCGGTGTGCCCGGCGAGAGCCCGTACGAGGTGGTGGTCGGCACCGGTGTGCTCGGCGAGCTGCCAGGCCTGCTGGGGGCGGGGGTGAGCACCGTCGCCGTGATCCACCCGGAGAGCCTGCCGGAGATCGCCCGTCCCGTCTGCGGCGCGATCGAGGCGGCCGGGTACGAGGTCGTCGCGCTGCCGGTGCCCGACGCCGAGCGCGCGAAGACGGTCGAGGTGGTCGCGGAGCTGTGGTCGGCCTTCGGCCGCGCGGGCGTCACCCGCTCGGACGCCGTGGTCGGCGTCGGCGGGGGAGCCACCACCGACCTGGCGGGGTTCGCCGCCGCCACCTGGCTGCGCGGCGTCAAGGTCGTGCAGGTGCCGACCACCCTGCTCGGCATGGTCGACGCGGCGGTGGGCGGCAAGACCGGCATCAACACCCCCGAGGGCAAGAACCTCGTCGGGTCCTTCCACACGCCCGCCGGGGTGCTGTGCGACCTGGCGACGCTGGTCTCGGTGCCCCGCGACGACTACGTGGGCGGTCTGGCGGAGATCATCAAGGGCGGCTTCATCGCCGACCCCCGGATCCTCGAGCTCATCGAGGACGACCCGGACGGCGCCAGGCGCCCCGAGGGACGTCACACCCGCGAGCTGATCGAGCGGAAGATCCGGATCAAGGCCGAGGTCGTCGGGGCCGACCTGCGCGAGAGCGGTCTGCGGGAGATCCTCAACTACGGCCACACACTGGCGCACGCGATCGAGCGCGTCGAGGAATACCGGATGCGCCACGGCGAGGCCGTCGCGATCGGCATGGTCTACGCGGCCGAGCTGTCCCGGCTGGACGGCAGGATCGGCGCCGACGTCGTGGAGCGGACCAGGTCCATCCTCACCTCGGTCGGGCTGCCCACCGCCTACCGCCGCGAGGCCTGGCCCGAGCTGCGCGACCACATGCGCCTCGACAAGAAGAGCCGCGGAGCCAAACTGCGCTTCGTCCTCCTGGACGACCTGGCGAAGGTGTCTCCGCTGGTCGACCCGCCGGAGGAGCTCCTGGAGGCCGCCTACCACGAGGTCGCCCGGTAAGTCTGCTGAGTCACGTCGGCCGCCGCGGCAGGCGCGCGGCCATCAAGGAGCGGTGAGTGACCCGATGAGACCCGTCTACGTGCTCAACGGCCCCAACCTGGGGCGGCTCGGCACCCGCGAGCCGGATGTCTACGGCGCGGAGACCTTCGCCGACCTGGCCGCGCTCTGCCGGGACACCGGCAGGGAGCTCGGCCTGTCGGTCGACGTCCGGCAGACCGACGACGAGGCCGAGATGCTGGGCTGGCTGCACGAGGCGGCCGACGGCAGGATCCCCGTGGTGCTGAACCCCGCGGCGTTCACCCACTACTCCTACGCGCTGCGCGACGCCATCGCCCAGCGCACCGCGCCCCTGGTCGAGGTGCACATCAGCAACCCGGCCGCCCGCGAGGAGTTCCGGCACAACTCGGTGGTCGCCGCCGTGGCGACCGGCACCATCGCGGGCTTCGGCCTGCGGTCGTACGTGCTGGCGTTGCAGGCCATCGCCGAGACCGCCACCTGATCCCGGGCCGGTAAGAGGGCCTCGGGCTGCCGCATCGGCCGTCACCTTGAGGTGCCCGGCCGGTGGCGTTGTTCGCCGTGAAGCGGTCCGAGTCGATCGGCGGCGGCCACGCCTCGGCCTGCCGCACCGGCCGTTTTCTGATCCGCGGATCCCTCGGCGACGAGGGACCCGCGAATCCGGCGCCGATGGTCTCAGGAGGAGCTGAGGCGCTTGAGGGCGCTGCGGACCTTCGCCGGATCGTTGGTGGGCCAGAAGGGTGGCAGCGAGTCGCGCAGGAACCCCGCGTAGCGTGCCGTCGCGAGCCGGGGGTCGAGCACCGCGACCACACCCTTGTCGTGCTGGCTGCGCAGCAGACGGCCCGCGCCCTGGGCCAGCAGCAGCGCGGCGTGGGTGGCGGCGACGGACATGAACCCGTTGCCGCCCTTGGCCGCGACGTGGCGCTGGCGGGCGGAGCTGAGCGGGTCGTCGGGGCGGGGGAAGGGGATGCGGTCGATGATGACCAGGCGCAGCGAGGGACCGGGGACGTCGACACCCTGCCAGAGCGACAGCGTGCCGAACAGGCAGGTCGGCTCGTCCTCCGCGAACTGCTTGACCAGCAGCATCGTGGAGTCGTCTCCCTGGCAGAGCAGCGGCACGCTCAGCCGGTCGCGCAGGGCCTCGGTGGCCGCCTTGGCGGCGCGCATCGAGGAGAACAGGCCGAGGGTGCGGCCTCCCGCCGCCTCGATCAGCTCGGTGATCTCCTCAAGGTATGCCTCGGGCAGGCCGTCGCGCCCCGGCTGGGGCAGGTGCTTGGCGACGTAGAGGATGCCGCTGCGCGGGTGGTCGAAGGGGGAACCGACGTCGATGCCGGTCCAACCGGCTCCGCCCTTGTCGCGTTTCTTCCGCTTCCTGTCCCCGCCTTCCCCGCCTTCCCGCGTCTCCTCTTCCACGGGTTCCGCGGCGTCCTTCCCGCCGCCCAGGCCCCACTGGCGGGCCAGGCCGTCGAAGGCGCCGCCCAGGGCGAGCGTGGCGGAGGTCAGGATGACCGTACGGTCGCCGAAGAGCTTGTCGCGCAGCATGCCCGCCACCGTGAGCGGCGCCACCCGCAGCAGGGGAGGACGCCGGTCGGTGCCCGCCTCCAGCCAGACCACCTCGGCCCGGTCGATCTCCTCGGCGTGGCCGAAGGCGTCGAGCATGCGCTGCGCGGTGTCGTGGACCTCGTCCAGCGAGGTGAAGGCCGCCCTGCGCAGCCCCGCGCCCTCCGGGTCGTCCTTGTCGCCACCTCGCGGGCCGAGGGCGGTGATGCACGCCCACGCCGCGTCGCGGGTCAGGGCGAGTGTCATCCCGAGCACCTGGGGGAGCTCGTCGAGGCGCCCGGCGGGGGCCGCGGCGAGCAGGGCCTTGAGGTCCTCGCCGGCCTCCATGAGCCGGTCGGCGAGGTGCTGCTCGATGAGCTTGCCGACCCGCCGCGCGGCGACCGCGACCATGGTCTCCGACAGCTCGCCGCTCACCACCGAGGTGACGCGGTCGACCAGCTCGTGGGCCTCGTCGACCACGACCACCTCGTGCTCGGGCAGGAGAGGGAAGTCCTCCATCGCGTCGATCGCGAGCAGCGCGTGGTTGGTCACGACCACGTCGGACTCACCGGCGCGGGCGCGGGCCAGCTCGGCGAAGCACTCCATGCCGCTCGGGCAGCGGGTGGCCCCCAGGCACTCCCTGGCGCTGACCGAGAACTGGCGCCAGGCCTGCTCGTTGACACCGGGGACGAGCTCGTCGCGGTCGCCGGTCTCCGTCTCGTTCGCCCACTCCTGGATGCGCTGGACCATCCGGCCCGTCGCGTTGACCTCCCGGGGGTCGAAGAGCTGGTCCTGCTCCTCGTCCGGCCATCCCGCGCTCGCCTTGTATCGGCACAGGTAGTTGCGGCGGCCCTTGAGGATCGCGAACGCGGGCTCGTGCGGCAGCTTCGGGGCGAGGGCCTTGGCGAGGCGGGGCAGGTCGCGGTCGACGAGCTGGCGCTGGAGCGCGATGGTGGCGGTGGAGACCACCACGGCGCCCTTGGAGGTCATCGCGTGCCTGATCGAGGGGATCAGGTAGGCGAGTGACTTGCCGGTGCCCGTGCCGGCCTGGACGGCGAGGTGGTCGCCCGACTCGATCGCGTGCTGCACCGCCCTCGTCATCGTGATCTGCCCGGGGCGCTCGACCCCGCCGACCGCCTCGACGGCGGTGCTCAGCAGATCCTCAACCGGGGGAATATCCACCTTTGAGGAGACGTCTTCGGATGGGGCGATGGAGTCGGTCGGCACGACAGCCAACCGTACCCGTTCGCCCCGACAGTCGCGGCTGCTCCGGCGAGTCGCGGCGTGGACGCATACCCGTATTCCGGAACCCGAGGTTCACGTCACATGGCAAACTGGCTGGATCACCCGGCTCATCAATCCTCGTAAGGTCAAGGGAGGGGCTACCGTTTCGGTGCCGCTGAGGCGGAAGATGGGGACGTAAAGACCGGTTCGGTAGGGTTTCCCGAGGTCGAGTGGACGAATAAAGGCTGGTTAAAGCACTATGTCTTCCATGTCGGAAGTTGTCCCGTTGCCGTCGTTCGGTGAGGTGTTCTTTGACGAGCGTGGCCAGGAGCGGGTGCTCCGGGTCACCTGGCACGAAGGCACGCTGGTGCTGAGCCTGTGGCGCGGCGAGATGTGCACCGCGAGTTTCCGCATGCCCATGAGCGATGTGGGACGCCTGGTCGACACACTTGACGAGGGTTTCGTCGAAGCCGGTGGGCAGTACCCCGACGAGGTGGGCGAGCCCGTTCACGCCGAGCAGCCCTCCCAGGACGAGCCGCAGCCCTACGGCGAGTATCCCGGCACCGGTCAGTACGCCCGGCCCCGCCCGGAGGACTACGCCCAGGCGCAGCAGTACTCCGACCCGGCCGGTCACGTCCCCTCGCCGCTGGACGAACCCCGCCAGGCCGCCACCCTCGGTCCGAACGACGTGCTCGTCGCGCGAGGCGCGGTGCCGCCGCCCCCCCTCGACCGCCCCCAGGAGCGGATGCCCCAGGGGTACGGCTCCCCGGACGTCGTGCCGCGCGAGAACATGATCGTGAACGACTCCCTGCCCTACGGGCAGCCGCAGCCGGTCGAGCCGCTCGGCTCGGGCCCCGCCACCGGCGAGGCCGCCTACCAGCTGTCCGGCGACCGCTACCCGCCCGCGCCGCCCGCCCCGTACGGTGCCCAGCAGCCGGACCCCTACGGCGCCCCGCCCGCCCAGCCCGACCCGTACGGCGCCCCGCCCGCGCCGGACCCCTACGCCGCTCCGCCCGGCCGGCAGGCCGCCTACGGCGCCGCCCAGCCCGACCCCTACGGCGCCCAGCGGCCCGATCCGTACGGCGTTCCGCCCCAGTCCCCGTCCCAGCCCGCCCAGCCCGCCGATCCGTTCACGGCCCCGGCGGGCCGCAGGAAGCCGGCCACCTCGTTCACGCCGCGCCTCGACCAGTTCGCCGGACAGTTCGCCGAGTCCGCCCAGCGGCCGGAGCCCGACCCCTACGGGCAGGGACAGCAGAACTCGACCGACCCCTTCGGGTTCGCCGCCCAGCAGCAGGCCGCCTACGACGCCTCCCAGGGCGACTCCTACGGCGGCTACCCGGCCCCCGCGCAGCCCGATCCCTACGCCTACGGCGCCCAGCAGCACCAGGCCGGTCATCCCGCCGACCTGCGCGACCTGTACGGCGCGCCGCCCTCGTACGCCCAGCAGGACGTCGACCCGTCCGATCCTCTGGGCCTGCGAGGTCAGGCCGCGCCCGACCAGAGACTGCCCCGCCCCTACGTCCAGGATCAGCCACCGCACTCCACCGGTGAGAGGCTCCGCCCCGAGCAGCGCTACGACGAGCGGTACGACGATCACCGCCGAGACGAGCGCCAGTACGACGACAGGCGCCGCGAGGGCCGGCGCCGCAGCGACCGGGACGAGCAGCGCGACTGGTGACCTCTCCCCGGGACGCGGCCCCTGCTCGCACGGCCCCGCCGTGTCCCTCGTGAGGTCTGAGCCGTTCCGTCCACTCCGCCACGCCCTGTCGCGGAGCTCTTCGTCCGGACGGACGGTGTGTGGCGTCCGCCGGGGGCGCGACTCGCGCCGTATGGTGGTCTCGGCCCGCCGGGGAGGGCGGTTCGCGAGGCGTGCCGGGGCACGTAGGCTGCTTCGGTGGCCGCTCAGCGGCCGTGCGGTGGCTGCCCGGTGACCGCCGGGTGACCGACCGATCCCTACCTGACGGGGTGGCGTGGAAGAGTCGACGGTGCTGCAGATGCTGGCGGTGTCGGCCGTCGGGATCGCGGTGGCCGCGGTGGCCAGGCGCAGGGGATGGCCGGCGCCGCTGCTGCTCGTGCTCGCCGGTGTGGTGCTGTCGCCGTTCGTACCCGAGTACGACCTCGACCCCCAGCTGGTCCTGCTGGTCTTCCTGCCCCCGCTGCTCTACTCGGCGGCGATCGACAGCTCCTACCTGAGGCTGAAGGACCTGCGCAGGCCGATCGCGCTGCTCTCGGTCGGCCTGGTGCTGTTCACCACGCTGGTCGTCGGGTGGGTCACCCATCTGCTCCTGCCCCAGCTGCCGGTGGCCGCCGCGTTCGCGCTGGGCGCGATCGTGGCCCCGCCCGACGCGGTCGCCGCCGTCGCCGTGGCCCGCAGGCTCGGGCTGCCCCGCAAGGTGGTCACCATCCTGGTGGGGGAGAGCCTGTTCAACGACGCCACCGCGCTCACCGCCTACCGGGTGGCGATCGCGGCGGCGGTCGGGCACGGCATCACCTGGCAGGACGCCGCCCTGGACTTCGCGCGTTCCGCGGCGGGCGGCGTGGCGATGGGCCTCGCGCTCGCCTGGATCCTGACCTGGGTGCTGGTCCGGCTGCGTGACGCGCTCGTCGAGAACACCGTCATGCTGCTCATCCCGTTCGCCGTCTACCTCGCGGCCGAGATCCTGAACGTCTCCGGCGTGATCGTCGTGGTGATCGTCGGCCTCTACATCGGCCACCACATGCCCAGGGCGGGCTTCGGCACCCGGTTGCTCTCGGAAGCGGTCTGGCGGGTCTTCGGCTTCTTCCTGGAGACGATCGTCTTCGCGCTGATCGGCCTGCAGATGTGGCCGATCATGAGGGAGCTGGAGTGGGGCGACAGGTGGAGGCTCGCAGGGATGGCGCTCGCCGTCTTCGGCGCCGCGGTGGTCGCGAGGGTGGTCTGGGTCGTGCCCAGCATCTACCTGCCCCGGATGCTGTCCAAGAAGGTCCGGCAGGCCGAGACCCACGCGCCGACCTGGCAGAACGTGACGATCGTGAGCTGGGCGGGCATGCGCGGAGTGGTCTCCCTGGCCGCGGCCTTCGCCATACCCGCGACCTTTCCCGGCCGCGACCTGCTCCTGTTCCTCACCTTCTCGGTGGTGATCGGCACGCTCCTGGTCCAGGGCCTGACGTTCCCGGCGCTGATCCGCAGGTTGAAGGTCTCCAACGAGCGGGAGATCTACGCCGACAACCTGGCCGAGGCGGCCGCGCAGCAGGCGGCCGCCGCGGCCGCGCTGGCCCGGCTGGACGAACTGGTGGCCGAGGGCGTCGACGAACTCCACAGGGAGGTCGTCGACCAGCTGAGAACCCGCGCCGAGCGCCGTACCCTCACCGCCTGGGAGCGCCTGGGCGGCGGTACGGGACCCGAGGGGGAGGAGACGCCGAGCGGCGTCTACCGGCGGCTCCGCAGGGAGATGCTGATGGTCGAGCGCGAGGTGTTCGTCGGACTCCGCGACGAGCGGCGCATCGACGACGAGGTGCTCCGCAGGGTCCTCCACGAGATCGACTTCGAAGAGGCCACCCTGGAGCGTGACTAGCCGACCCCGGGCAGGTCGGCACCGGAGCGGATCGGGCCGCCACCACCGTGTTCCGCGGTCGGCGGCCCGGCCACCTCAGGGCCGTCGACCGGTGGCGGACTCCCTCCGGGCGGCGTAGCGCTCGGTGAGTTCCGAGCCGAGCCGGGCGAGTTCGGCACGGACGGGATCCGGTTCCTCGACCTCGACGGCGGCGCCCCAACCGGCGAGCTGCTGAGCGATCATCAGTGGCGTCGGGGCGCTGAGGCGGACACGGACACGCCCGTCGCCGGCGGGGCCCTCGACGACGCAGTGGCGCCCGAACTGGTCGCGCAGGACCGGCAGGTGGCGGGCGTCGGCGAGCACGGTCGCCGAGACGCGCGAGCGTCGCCTCTCCATCTCGTCGACGACCCGCTGCCACGCCTGTGACAGTTCGAAATCGTCGGGTCGCTGAGAGGGGAGGTCCGTCACGACCGCTTCGACGATCCGATCGACCCGGAAGGTTCGTTGCCCGTCGTCGGTTCCGGCCATGAGGTACCAGATGTCGTCCTTGTCGATCAAACCCCAGGGGGCGACGAGCCGTCGCCTCTGTTCACCGGCCCGGTTGGTGTAGGTGAGATCGACCTTGAGGTGGCGGACGGTGGCGTTCTGCAGGACTTCGACCGGTTGGGGACGCCGGCGTTCCCGCGCACCCCAGCCGGCCGGGTCGACCACGATGGCTCTCGCCGCGGCCTCGGCGTCGGCGCGGAACGTGCCGGGCAGGGCCCTCAGAAGCTTGCGCAGCGCGGATCTGGCCTCGGGGACGACGGACGTCGCCGGGCCGAGGAGCAGGAACAGGGCCTGGGCCTCGGTCGCCGACAGGCCGCTGAGGTCGGTGCGGGCGCCGCCGACGAGGGACCATCCGCCGCCGCGTCCTGGTTGGGGGTAGACCGGGACGCCGGCCGCCGACAGCGCCTCGAGGTCGCGGCGGGCGGTGGCCACGGATACCTCCAGCTCCTCGGCCAGTTCGGACGCGGTCACTCGGCCTCGGGCCTGCATGAGCAGGAGGACGGCGACAAGACGGTCGGCGCGCATGCTTCCGGTTCTCCAGAAAAGTGATCAGTTGGTGAGCACTTTAGAGCCGAAAATGGTCGGCACCACTGATCGAACGAAGGAAACACCCATGTTGCGAGGACCGGCCACCATCAACCTCTGGGCCGATGACATGGAGGCCGCCAAGAAGTGGTACGCCGACCTGCTGGACGTCGAACCGTACTTCGAGGCCCCCGGTGACGGGCAATCGGCCGCCTACTACGAGTTCCGGATCGGCGACCACCTGTCGGAACTCGGTCTCATCGACCGGCGGTACGCCCCGTCGGAGGCGGCCGCCACCCCGGGAGGCGCGGTCGTCCACTGGCACGTCGACGACGTGCGGGCCACGTTGGACCGGCTGCTGGCGATGGGGGCCACGCCGTACATGCCGATCACCGAGCGCGGCCCCGGTTTCGTCACCGCGTCCGTGGTCGATCCGTTCGGCAACGTGCTGGGGATCATGTACAACGAGCACTACCTGGAAATGCTGGACCGTTGACGCACGGCGTGACCGTCGCCGAGCCTTCGAAGTGGAGGGCTCGCTCGTGAGCCGGGACCGGAGGCCGCCGGACGGCCGCGAGGCGGTGTTCGTCCGGGCCGGGCCGTCATCCGCCGGTCCGGCCCGGTCGGTTGTGGGCGTGGGGCCGACGGGTCAGCCGATGATGTTGTCCACGTAGCACCAGCGCCAGTCCTCGCCCGGCTCGAACGAGGCCACGACCGGGTCGGAGGTCAGCAGGAAGTGGGCGCTGGCGTGCTTGTTGGGCGAGGAGTCGCAGCAGCCGATGTGCCCGCAGGACAGGCACTTGCGCAGGTGGACCCAGCGACTGCCCATCAACAGGCATTCCTCGCATCCCTGGGGTGTGCGCGGCGGCGGGTCCTGGGCTGTCAGGATGTGCTCACAGGTCGGCATGGTCTCCCCCTCGTTCGTATGGCTACTGATCGATCGTACGGCCAGCTCGGCGTCCCGGATTCGGGGCCTCCCCACGTCCCAGCTTCGTGGTCTTCCCGCGCCTGATTCCAGGGTCTTCCCGCCTCCCGCCTCCGCGAGCGGATCCGGCGGGTAACGAGGCGGTACGGCGGCGCCTGTCGCGGCGGCCCGTTGGGTAGGGTCGGGACATGCGACCCCTTCCGCGACGAATTCCCGTCCTCGCCGCCTCCGCGCTGGCCGCAGTCCTCGTCACCACCGGCTGCTCGGAGCTCCAGGAGGTGAGCCAGGGCATCGACAAGGCGCAGGAGTGCGTGCAGGCGACGGGCATCGTCACCGAGACCGTCTCCAAGGTCTCCGGGCTGCTCAACGACCCCGCCGCGATGGAGCAGGCGCTGAACGAGGGCGGCGCCAAGCTGGGCGACCTCGCCGACAAGGCGGCCAACACCTCGTTGAAGGAGGCCGCCGAGGGCGTCTCCAAGACCCTGGAGGGCATCAACGTCACCGACGCCAACAGCGCCGTCGACGCCGCCCAGAAGGTGGCCACCGACTCGGCACGCTGGGTCCAGCAGCTGACGGAAGCCTGCGGATAGTCCTCGCCGCCTGAGTGCGGAGATCACCCGCCGCCGGAGCCTTCGTCCCGGCGGCCGGGCGGGTGAGACCCGGAGGTGTCGGAGCGCACCTCCGGAAATCCCGGGTTCTCTAGGGGGAATGTCGCTGAAATAGCGTCGTTCCTATGAAGACCCAGGAAAGTTCATGAACTCTCCGGACAACGAGCCGGACCCCCGGTTCACCCTCGCCAACGAACGCACGTACCTGACCTGGTTGAGTACGTCGCTCGCGCTGAGCGCGGGCGGCGTGGCGATGGCCGCCGTCTCCGCCGACGTCTTCGTCCCGTGGATGCGCACCCTGCTCGCCGTGATCCTGGTGTCGCTCTCGGCCCTGGCGGCCGCGATGGCCTACCCTCGCTGGCGCCGCGTCCAGAACGCCCTGCGCAGCTCCGCCCCGCTCCCGCCGCCGGCCCTCGCGCCCCTGTTCGGATACGGTGTGGCGGCGGTCGCCGTGCTCGCCCTCGTCCTCATCCTGCTGTCCAGGTGATCCCGCGGTGAACAGGCTCTGGGACGAAGGGCTGCAGAACGAACGGACCCGTCTCGCCTGGGTCCGCACCACCGCGGTGCTGGCCGTCACCAGCCTGGCCGGCGCGGGCGTCGCCCTGCGCGAGGGAACGCCCGTCCTCGCCGTCGTCCCCTTCGTCCCCGCGGTGTTCTGCGCCGTCCTGCTGCTGACCCACACGGGCGTCCGCTACCGGCGCACCCAGGAGGCCCTGCACGGGGGCCACCCCCTCGACAACCGGGCCGACGCCCTCATCGTCTGGATCGGCACCCTCGCCGCCGTGGCCGGGGCCGTCGTCTTCGTGCTGGGAAGGTTCGGAAGGTAGAGGGCGGGGGAGCGGCTCGAAGGGGTGGAAAGGGTGACGTCCGGGGCCTGGGGCCCCAGGCCCCGGACGTCAGGAGAGTTGTCCCTTCCCCTGGAAACTCTCCTGGGTCAGTACCAGTTGCTCGACCGGAAGTGACCCCACGCGCCGCACGGTGACCCGTAGCGGCTCTTGATGTATCGCAGACCCCAGTGGATCTGCGTGGCCGGGTTGTGGCGCCAGTCCTTGCCACTGCCGGCCATCTTGCCCGCGGGCAGCGCCTGCGGGATGCCGTACGCGCCCGACGAGCGGTTGTACGCGCGGTGGTTCCAGTTGCTCTCCCTGGTCCAGAGACTGTCCAGGCAGCGGAACTGGCTGTGCGGCCACGCTCGGCGGGACACCAGACGATAGGCGATCGTCTTGTTCCTGCCCTTGGCGGTTCTCGCGACCGCTTTCACCCTCGGCTTCACCTGGGTGGCCCAGGTGAGCCTGTGCACCGTCCTCATCGTCCCTTTCCTGGACGTCTCGGAGGTGCTTTCAGCCTTCCCCGTCGCCGATGGGCCGACCATCGTCGATGCTGCCAGAACGGTCGCGACGGTGTTGCGCAGAACGCGGTAGCTGTTCACGTGGATCCTTGTCCTCGGGCCGCGTGCGGAAGGCGAGGGAGTGACACGGAGTGTCCTGCCTCGTCCGACGATCCGGCGTCCGTGGCTCGGACGGGGACGTCCGCGCGGTCTCTCCGGCCTGTTTCCGGCATGAGACGCCGCGGCGATCTCTCTAGGCGGCTTTCTATTACGTGAGAGAGCGCCGAACGGTGGATAGGGACACGCGAAGGGGAGGTGTTTGCCCGATCTTCGTGATTTACGGGTGGTTCGAGGAAGGGCCGGTTACGACCGGTGAATCACCCATGCCGGGAGACGGGGTGAAAATCACCCTGCCATGGGGTTTCAGGGCACCGCTTCCTGATCAGTACCAGCCCCGCGCCAGGGAGTGGTTCCAGGCCTGGCACGGTGAGCCGTAGCGCTGCTTGATGTAGCCGAGTCCCCACTTGATCTGCGTCCTGGGGTTGGTGCGCCAGTCGCGCCCCGCGGTGGCCATCTTGCCCGCGGGCAGCGCCTGCGGGATGCCGTACGCACCCGAGGAGCGGTTGAGTGCGCGGTGGTTCCAGTTGCTCTCCTTGCTCCAGAGCTTGCGAAGGCAGTTGAACTGGGTCTTGTTCCAGCCGTGCGCGGACACCAGCGGCTTGGCGACGGCCTGGTTGCCCGCTCGTGCCGAGGACGCCTGAGCGACCGTGGTGGTGCCGAGGGCGAGCACGGAGGTGATCACCAGCACACCGGTACGGCGTAGCGTCGACATGGGACTCCCTTGTGCGTTGAGTACGGGGGAACGGCCGACACGATGCCTCGCCGTTCGGCGGCGGGCCAGTCGACAGCGCCTGTCAGGAGTCCTGTCAAAGATCGGTAAGAGAATGATCAAAGCCTTGGTGAGGGGGGCATCGTCTCACCTGTGGCCTCAGTCACATTTCACTTTATGGACGGCATAACTCCCAAATGTGACAGGGAGATTAGGCTGCGACTCATGGGAATCCGTGATATCGCCATCGACACTCTCGCCGACACGCCCACCACTCTGGCCGAGCTGGCCGGAGACAGGGCCGTTCTCGTGGTGAACGTCGCCTCCAGGTGTGGCCTCACCCCTCAGTACGCCGGTCTCGTCGACCTGCAGCGGACCTACGGCGAGCGGGGCTTCACCGTCGTCGGAGTGCCGTGCAACCAGTTCTACGGCCAGGAGCCGGGCACCGCCGAGGAGATCCAGGAGTTCTGCTCCACCACCTACGGCGTCGACTTCCCGCTGCTGGCCAAGACCGAGGTCAACGGTGACGGCAGGCACCCCCTCTACGACGTGCTGACCGCCACCCCCGACGCCGAGGGCAAGGCCGGTGACGTCGAGTGGAACTTCGAGAAGTTTCTCGTCGGGCGGGACGGGGAGGTGCTGGCGAGGTTCCGGCCCAAGGTCCAGCCCGACGACCCCGCCGTCATCGCGGCGATCGAGAAGTCCCTCTAGCCGCGCAGCTGCCCCTCACGATCAGCTCGGTGGGCAGCAGCACACCCCGCGGCCTCCTGGTGCCGCCGCGCAGCACCAGCTCGGCGGCGCGGTAGCCGATGTCCCTGGCGGGCTGGGCGATCACCGTCAGCGGCGGTGAGCACAGCTCCGCCCAGGGCACGTCGTCGAACATGATCAGAGACAGGTCCCTGGGGATGCGCAGGTCCAGCTCCCGCGCCGCCAGCACGGCCGCCTCGCCCAGCAGGTTGCCCCCGGCCAGCACGGCGGTCAGGTCCGGCCGGTGCTGGAAGAGCCCGGCCGCGGCGGCGTACGCGGAGTCGCGGCTGCCCCGGGCGACGACGATGAGGTCCTCGTCGACGAGAGGGCCCAGCGCCTGCCTGAAGGCCGACAGGCGCTGCTGCTGTCCCGGGCCGCCCAGATAGGCGATGCGCCGGTGCCCCAGCCCCGTCAGGTAGTCGACCGCGGTCCCGACTCCCGCGCGGTCGTCGGCCACCACCGCGGGGATGTCGTCACGCCCGGCCGAGAGCCGGTGTGCGAACACCGTGATCACCCCGGCCCGCAGGGTCGGCGCCCAGCCGTCGCCGTCGCCGGAGGGGATCGCGATCACCCGGTCCACCCCCTGCTCCAGCAGCATGCCGATCAGCTCGGCCTCGCGCTCCGGGTCGTCCCCGGTCGTGCCCACGATCACCGGCTCGCCGGCCGAGCGCGCGCAGGCGAGCACGCCGTCGGCCACCCGGCCGTAGAAGGTGTCGGTGATGTCGGGCAGCAGCAGCCCGATGCCGCCCGAGCGCCGCTGGCGCAGGTTGCGTCCGAGCGCGCTGGGCCGGTAGTCGAGCTGGGCGGCGACGGTCAGCACCCGCTCCCTGGTCTCCGGGCTGGCCGACCCGCCCGACAGCACCCGCGACACCGTGGCGACCCCCACGCCGGCCGCCCCGGCCACATCCTTGATCGTCGTACGACGCATGTTCATGGAAACGATTCCATCATGTTTTCCGTGTTCGTTCCAGTGCGGAGCGAGAACGACTGTCGTGCTGACAGGCCAGAACCGGGCAAACCCTTGACAGGGTTATCCGTTTCCGGTGAGATGCATGAAAACGTATCCAATATCGGGTGAACGCGGGGTTGGCCCGAGGCGACAAGGACATCCATGGCATCCATCGTTCTCAGCAAAGTCGACAAGATCTACGCGGGCGGCGTCAAAGCAGTGAACGGCCTTGATCTTGAGATCAAGGACGGGGAGTTCATGGTGCTGGTGGGGCCGTCCGGATGTGGCAAGTCCACCGCCCTGCGGATGATCGCCGGCCTTGAGGACATCAGCGGCGGCGAGATCGCGATCGGCGACCGGGTGGTCAACCACCTGCCCCCGAAGGACCGTGACATCGCCATGGTCTTCCAGAACTACGCGCTCTACCCGCACATGACCGTCGAGGAGAACCTCGCCTTCGGTCTGAAGCTCCGCAAGATGCCCAAGGCGGAGATCTCCAAGCGCGTCGGCGAGGCCGCCAAGATGCTCGGCCTCGACCAGTACCTCAAGCGCAAGCCCGCCGCCCTCTCCGGTGGTCAGCGTCAGCGTGTCGCCATGGGCCGCGCCATCGTGCGCGAGCCGCAGGCCTTCCTCATGGACGAGCCGCTGTCCAACCTGGACGCCAAGCTCCGCGTCTCCATGCGGGCCTCCCTCAACACCCTGCACGAGCGCCTGGGCGTGACGACCGTCTATGTCACCCACGACCAGGTCGAGGCGATGACCCTCGGCGACCGCGTCTGCGTGCTGCGCGACGGCCTGCTCCAGCAGGTCGACACCCCGCAGAACCTCTTCGACAAGCCGGTCAACCTGTTCGTCGCGGGCTTCATGGGCTCGCCGTCGATGAACTTCGTCAACGCCGAGCTGGTGCGCGGCGACGGCGGCCTCGCCGTCGCGTTCGCGGGCTTCAGGCTGCCGGTGCCGAACGAGACCGTCGCCGAGAAGCGCGCCCTGGAGCAGTACGTCGGCAAGAAGATCATCCTGGGCATCCGCCCCTCCGACTTCGACGACTCGGTCGCCGCCAACGCCTCCTCCTCCGGGTGGGTGCGCCTGCCGGTCCGCGCCGAGGTCACCGAGGAGCTGGGCTCCGAGATCAACGTGCTCTTCCTCATCGACGCCCCGCCGGTCCAGCACCAGGACACCGTGGCCGCCGCCGCCGACGACGGCGACGAGGACTCGGCGCTGCCGCTGGTGGGCGACAAGTCGCTGTGGACCGCCCGCGTCAACTCCCGCAGCCACGTCCGTCCCGGCCAGAACATCGAGCTGATCGTCGACACCCACAACCTGCACTTCTTCGACCCGGTCTCGGGTCTGGCGATCGGCCACGAGGCCGGCGTCCGCGTCTGATCCACCGAACGGGCCGCTGTGAAGGAAGGCCCGTCCACGACCATCACCGCAGGCCGGAAGGGCCCGCGCCACGACCCCTCCCGTGGCGCGGGCCCTTCCGTCGTGCCGGGGCTCGCTACCGGTGGCGGCCGAAGCCGCGCGAGAGCCTGTCGACCAGGGAGACGGGGAGCACCCTGCCGAGGCCGGCGATGACCTTGTAGCGCGGGTCGGGGACGCTCACCCACACGCCGCGGGCCAGATCACGCATGGCGTCGCGGACGACGTTGTCCGCCGACAGCCAGAGGAACCCGGGGATCCCCGACTTGTCGATCGCGGCACGCTCGTGGAACTCGGTGTGCACGAACCCCGGGCACAGCGCCATGACCCGCACGCGACTCCCGGTCAGCTCGGCGGCCGTGGACTGGCTGAAGCCGACCACCCACGCCTTGGACGCGCTGTAGGAACCCCGCACGAAGAACGCCGCCACCGACGCGACATTGATCACCGCGCCCCGGTCGCGCTCCCTCATCCCCGGCAGCGCCGCCAGCGTGAGCCGCAACACCGCCTCGCAGTGCAGCTTGAGCATCTTGCGCTCCTCCTCCACGGGCACGTCGAGAAAGTGCCCCTGGTGGCCGAAGCCCGCGTTGTTGACCAGCAGATCGACCCCCTCGTGAAGCCGCCGCTCCACCGCCTCCAGCCCTTCTTCGGTCACCAGGTCGGCGGCGAGCACCTCACTGCTCACCCCGTACCGCAGGCGTAGCTCCTCGGCGGTGGAGACGAGACGTTTCTCGTCGCGGGCGACCAGGACGAGCGAGAATCCGTCGGCGGCGAGGCGGCGGGCGAAGGCGGCACCGATGCCGGCCGTCGCCCCCGTGATCAGTGCGGTTGGCATACCTGCAGTCTAGGGACGGGTGCGGGCGACCCCGACGAGGCGACCGGCGCGGACGGAGAGTTCTTTTTGCGTTATGTGCCCCCTGGCCGCTCCCTGTCCTCGCGGGGGGAACCTCAACGGCTGGACGATCGCCGAATGGGTAGGTGACCGCAGCCCCGATGCCACCCAGCGACTGCTGAACCGCGCCAGATGGGACACCGCAGGCGCGATGAGCGCCGTCCGTCACTTCGCCGTCGCCCGCCTGGACGCCGCCGCCCGCCCCGCAAGTCTGACCGTCGGGGTGCTGGACGAGTCCGGCCAGGAGAAGAAGGGCGCTGCGACGGCGGGCGTCAAGCGGCAGCACATGGGCTGCGCGGGCGGCATCGACAACGGCATCAACACCGTGCACCTGCTGGACCAAGCCCAGGTCCGCCTGTATGAGGCGATCTTGCGTCACACCGTGCTCGTCATGGCCGCCCTGGCCATCTGCGCGGTCAGCGCGGCCGATGCCCCGGCGCCGCACCGACACCCAGGCCCCGCCGCCCACCAGGCCCGACCAGCGGCCATCCACCGAGCCCGGCATGATCCCGCTGACGGTCGCCGAGATCAAGCGCCTGTTCAACGTCGCTACCACCCGCACATCGTCGCTGGAACACGCCGCCCACTGGGTCAGCCTGGCGACGGCGGCACCAAGCACGCGCCCGCTGGTTCCACCGCCGTGCCCGTCTGGCCACGGCATACTCGCAGCTCAGCTAACAAATGGCGGCTGCCGTACTAGTGGCGCGTCACGCAACCTTGGTGGGGTAACTGGTCCATGAGCGGATCGGGGAACTGGCCGCGAAGCTGACCTTGGGCCGGGCGTGCCGGTTGTGCCAGCGGATGTAGGCGGCGATGGCGGCGTTCTGCTCGGGGTGGCTGCGGTGGTCGGTGCCGTTGAGGGCGAAGTAGCGCAGTGCGGCGAATTCGGACTCGATCCAGTTCAGCCAGGAGGCGTAGGTCGGCAGGAACACCAGCTCGACGTCGTTGGCGGCGGCCCAGGCTTTGACCTGGGGATGCTTGTGCGGCGAGTAGTTGTCCACGATCAGGTAGAGGGTGCCGCCGGGCCAGCGGGTGCGCAGGGACTTGATAAACGACAGGAACTCGCGCCATCGTTTGCGTTCACGGATCCGGTAGTGGATTTTCCCGGTGGCCAGGTCCAGGGCGCCGAGCAGGTGCATGACCCCGCTGTAGCGGTTGTAGGTGGCCCGCAGGCGGCGGGGGTTCTTACCCGGCCGCCAGGCCTTGCCCTTGGCGGGGCTGCAGGTTCAAGGGGCCGAACTCATCCACGCACACCACCCGTCCGCCCTGTGGTGGGGCGTCGTACAGGGCCAGGATGCGCTGCATCTTGGTGACGAAGTCGGTGTCGTTGCTGCTCTTCCACGTCGTGGTGCTCTGCCATGACACCTTGCCGGCCTTGAGGATCCGCGCCAGGTGCTGGCGGCTGATCGAGGTCACCAGCCGCAGCTCGACCAGGTGGGCGGCGAGCTTGGACAGGCTCCAGGTGGAAAAGCCGGTCAGGCCCCACTCGGCGGGGGTCGTCCGGGCGATCAGGCAGATGCGCTCGCGCACCCACTCACTGATCCTGCGTGGACGACCCCCGCTCCATTTTGGGTCCAGAGCCTCAAACCCCCGCTCGTTGAACGCGTGCACCACCTGGCGCACGTAGTCGTCACTGACCTGCATCAACGACGTGATCGCCGAAGCCGACTGTCCTTGTGCGGACATCAGCACCACGATCGCCCGCCGCAGTTTCACCGGATCCTTGGCCGATCGGGTGATCCTTTGCAGGCGCCGTCCTTCCTCCATCGTCAGCGCACGGACGAACACCTCGGGTTTACGTGCCATGACCACCTCCCAGAACTACTCCGGGACCAGGCTGGCCTGCTCACCCGCCGAGATCAAATAGCCCAGCAAGGTTCAGTGACGCGCCACTAGCGATATAGGCGTTCGGGGGAGATATGTATAACTCGACAGATTACGTACCGTGACGTAACGTCCGAATGTCGCGAAAGTCCGCAAGGCAAATGGAGAATGCATGAAGTATGAATGGGTGCAAAATGAGGCGTACGGTCAGGGCGTGTACACGTCGGCGGCGGCCAGGCTCCGCGCGCGCGGGGGAATCACGCCCGGCCAGAACATTGCAACGTTCCATTTCACCCGACGCGAAAAAAACCCGCACCTGTGTTCGCCGGATTTATTCCCCGACCTGGTGCTCCCCGCGACCAGCACGGGTGCTGGGGTGATGGTGGAGTACGGCATTTACGGGAAGAAGGCCAGAGTCAACAACAGTCACTCAGAGTATCAGTTCTTTCATTTCGACGAGAGGCTCGCCGAACTCAAGAAGACCGAAGACTGGCCCAGGATATACGTTCTCGACTGGGTCTTCACCGAACGTCCGGCGTGTGGTGGAGCCTGGGCGGGCGCGAAACGTGTCCAGGCCGGGTGCGCCACCCTCATCGGACACTACGATGAGTACCAGCGAGAGCGCCGGTGGGATAGTGACGGTGGCGGCGACGAGCCTTTCGGCGAGTCCGCGGAGCATGAGATCACCGTCTACAGCATGTTCGGAAAGGACACCGCCACCGCCGACATCCGTACCGCTCTCGCTGAATACAAGAGAACACGAAAGTAATCGCGTCGCCCGAGCACGGAGTGACCTCGGCGGCCGCGCTGGCACTGGAGCCCCGGACCAAGTCGATCTTCCATGATGACTCGTTCGGATACCGGCCCGGACGCGGGCGCTGGATGCGCTGGATGTGCGCCAGCGGCTGGCCGCGCCGATCCTTACCACCGAGGGCAGACTCTCGGAACGAGAACGGGGAACCCCACAGGGGCACCTTCGGCGTACTCCACGTGCGCTCGATGACGTCGGCAGGTCCGCGCCTCTCTATAAACGACGTTGGCCCGAAAAAGATTGTATGCCCCCTGACCGCTTTCCGCCCTCGCGGGGGTTGAGGAGGGACAGTGGTGTGGGGTCTCACCTTGCGGTCAGGGGGCTTTGCCCCCGGTAGGGCACGGTCAGGGGGACTGACCAGGGAAGAATCGCGCCCTACCGGGGGAGTCTCAGGGGGTGCGCCACGAGTCCCGGTGCCGTGGTCGCCACCCGTCGCGTCAGCCCTTCACGAAGAAGACGGCGACGATGATGAAGTCGGTAACCTTCCCGATCGCTTCAGTGATCGTGTTTTCCGTCATGGTCGGCATCTCTCCGCGATGGGCTCGGCGGCCAGCTCGCACCACACGGTCCTTCCCTGGTCGTGGGTGTGGCTTCCCCAGTTGCCCTGCGACAGCCCGTCAACGATCACCAAGCCACGCCCGGACTCGGCGTCGGTGTTCTCCCCATCTGCGTAGGGCGCTTCACAACGTGGGATCTCGTGCGCGGACCCGCGATCGCTCACCTCCACCCGCAGGACCGGACCTTCGCTGAACAAGGCGAGTCTGATCACCGCTCCGATTCCACCTCGATCCGAATACTTGAAAGCATTGGTTACGAGTTCGGAGACGACTAATGCGACGTCGTCTTTTATTGGGTGGTCGTGGCCGATAATGTCTCGTGCCGCTTCCCTGGCCAAACCTGCAGAGGCGGGAGTGCTTTCCAGGATGATTTCTCCTAGGAGCATCCTCCTTTGATGGATATGTCCGGCATTCATCGGTTTCACCTCGCTCGCTAAGAGTTTCCGCTGGTGGCACGCGATCTTCGCCGACCTGTGTGGCAGGGCCTCGATTCAAGGCCATGTTTTCTGTCGGGCAGTTCCCAGAGTGCCTGTAACGAGCTATCTTTTGTGTGGAACCGTTAAGACACCTTCGGACAGATCAGTACTGACCTCGGTGTTACGTGTGTGATCATTGTGCGAACCCGCCGTCACGGAGTCGTTATGCCCGCACCTAAAGAGCTAGATCCACATGCTGGACCTTTGGCCCTATTTGGCTATGAACTACGTAAATATCGGGAATCTTTCGGCTGGTCTCAGGATCAGTTGGCGGACAGAATTCGATTCAGTACGAGCATGGTCGGGCAGGTGGAACGAGCGGTCAGAAAGCCGCCGCGCGTCTTCGTGGAGCGGTGCGAGACGGCACTCGGGCTCAGCGGTGAACTGCTCACACATTGGCCGATCCTCACAAGGGAAACGTCTCCGCGATGGTTCCGCAGCTGGCTGGAGGTCGAGGCGGAGGCAGAGGTCATCCGCACGTGGGAGCCCCTCGTGCTGCCGGGGCTTCTACAGACCGAGGAGTACGCGCGGGCAGTGATCCGGGGCAAACCGGGAGCCACGGACGACCACGTAGCCAAGGCTCTCGATATCCGGATGGGCAGGAAGAAGCTCTTCCAACGCACCAGCCAGCCGATGTACTGGGTCGTGATCGACGAGAGCGTACTGAGGCGGCCCATCGGTGGCCCCGAGGTGATGCGTCGGCAGCTCGCGCACCTGTTGGAAGCGATAGAGTCCCCACGCATCAGCATCCAGGTCGTTCCTTTCGACCTGGGTTCCACCACGGGCCTCTCTGGCGGGTTCGCCGTGGCCCAGATCAGGGGAGCTCCGGATACGGCCTACCTCGAATCACCCGGAGTCGGGCATGTAACCGATCGCTCCGAAGAGGTCGAGGAGATTATCCTGAGATATGAGGCGATTCGAGGGGATGCGCACTCGCAACACGCCTCGACACAGCTCATACGAGAGGTGATGGTGAAGGTATGGACGACCTGACCGCTGAGCTAGAGAACGCCGCCTGGCGGAAGGCCAGAAAATCCAGCTCGAATGACGGCAACTGCATCGAAGTCGCCCCGCTGTCCGGTGGCCGGGTAGGCATACGGGACACCGAAGCACCCGAAAAGGCCCCCTTCGTAGTGAGCGCCGGCGTCTGGGACGCCTTCGTGGACGGCACCAAGAAGGGCGAATTTGATTTTTAGTCTTCTCTCAAGCTGAAAAGGACCTCCGGCTCCATTGCCGGAGGTCTTCTTGTGTGCGGCGCGCTCATGGTCGGCACCTCTCCGAGACGGGGTCGGCGGCACACTACCTGTTGTGCGTTCCTCTTCGTTGATCTCCGTGACCGTTCTCCTGCCGGTGGTCTTGGTCGCCCTCGTCGTGCTGGGTGCGTCGGTGGCCTGGCTCGGCCGGCTCGGACATGGACGAGCGGTCCTTTCCGCCTGCCTGCGGGCGGCCGCCCAACTCGGCGCGGTCTCTGTGCTGATCGCCTGGGTGATCGCCTCCTTCGCGGCCACGGCGGGGTTCGTCCTGCTCATGTACGGTGTGGCCGCCTTCACCGCGGGCCGGCGCATCACGCGCGGCCGGAAGGCATGGTGGGCGGCGGTGCCGATCGCGGCGGGCGCCGCGCCGGTGCTGGCGATGCTGGCCGTGAGCGGGACGGTTTCCCCGAACGGGATCGTCGTGATCCCGATCGCGGGGATCCTGCTGGGTGGCTGCCTGACCGCTACCTCTCTGGCCGGACGGCGGGCCGTTGAGGAGTTGGTCCAGCGACGGGGAGAAGTGGAGGCGGCTCTGGCGTTGGGCTTCCTGCCCAGGGAGGCGGCGCTGGAGATCTGTCGCCCAGCGGCGGCCCAGGCTCTGGTCCCCGCGCTGGACCAGACCCGGACGGTAGGGCTCGTCACCCTGCCTGGCGCCTTCGTCGGGATGCTGCTCGGCGGGGCGAGCCCGACCGAGGCCGGAGTCGTACAACTCGTCGTCCTGGTGGCTCTGCTGGCCGCCGAGGCGGTCGCGATCGTGGTGACGACCGAGATGGTCGCGCGTGGGTGCTTCACGTGAACCGTCTGGCCTGGCGCGTCCCAGTTCGGCGGGGGTGGGGAGATGCTTCACGCTCAGCTTTCGGCCAAGGCGGCAAAAGCGATCTGGACCGGTTGAAGAGACCGTCGCGCCGGCGAGCCGGTCGAAGTTCAAAGATCAAGCCGCGCACCTGGCGTAGCCGGTCGGCGATATGCGTCACCGAGACGGCGAGGGAGGGCTCGTGACGGCGCCGCATGCCGGGCGGGCGGCCGGGTTCCGAACACACTGGCGGCGAGCTTCTGCAGCAGGCTGTAGGCCAGGATCGGCAGGAGGACCTGCGGACGGTGCGCGAACCAGCTTGCGGCCAGGACCGCCGCCGCGCTGGTGTTGTTCATGCCGGTGGCGAAGGTGAGCGAGATGCCGTCCGGAGTGTCGCATCGGGTCCATCGGGACATCCACCTGCCGACGAGGAAGGACAGGCAGCAGACCGCGCCGGCCATGCCGGCGGCCAGGACCAGGAAGTCGGGGTCGGGGTGTGACAGCGCCTGCCCGAGCGCGCCGGAGGCGTTGATGTAGCACAGCAGCAGGATGTTCACGATGTTGACCAGCTTGATGACCGGGGTGCCGCGTGCTGCTCGCCGCTCCCCGAGCATGGCCCGCACGACGACTCCGGCCAGGCACGGCAGCACGATCAAGGCCAGGGCGAACGCGCCGGCGCCCGCCGTCGCGGCCAGCCCGTCGAGCCGCGCCGTGTCATCAAGGCTGCCTGTGCCCGCCGGGCCGACCAGGGCGGCGGACACGGCCAGCCCCAGCGGAACCGTGACAGGACTGAGCAGCGTCGAACCCACGACCATGGCGACCACCAATGCGACGTTGCCACCCGCGTGCTGCCCCCAGGACGCAGCTCCGCCTGCGATCGGCATCGCCAGCACCAGCAGCAATCCGACCGCGAGGCACTCCGCCTCCGCGGCGTCGGGCCAGGCCCGCAGGCATATCGCAGCGACCGGCAACAGCACCACCGGCAGGAGCGCGTTCACCGCCACGCCCGAGGCCGGCCGCAGGGGCCTGCCCGCCACAGCGCACAGATCACGCACCCGCACCCCAAGACCCGCGGTCGACAACATCACAGCCAGCAAAACCATGGGCACCGTGACCGAACCACCCGATCCAAGCACCATCGCCCGCAAAGCCTCGCCCGGCCTTGGCACGACCGCAGCCAGCAGATAACAGACGATCATCAATGCGAGCAGCCGCTGCTGCGCCATGCCCACTACCCGCTTAATCATCCAAGTGACCTATCGATTACTTTCGGTAATTTTGCTGAGTGAAAAGGAATTCGACGCGCCCGTTTTCCCGAGGCAGCCCAGCCAGGCGCGCGCTCGTGGTGGCGGAGGACTTTGTCGCGACGCCGGACAGGCCGACCTCGGCACGCTCCTGTGCCGGCCAGGTCAAAGAGCTTTCCCGTGGCTTCCGTTGCGTCGCCGCGAAGCGACGCTCCGCCCGGCATCGCCAAGCGACGACAAGCCGTGGCGAGACGCCCGAAGCTGCGGCGACGACCGCAGGCGCAGGGCCGAACGCTCAGGAACGAGCCGGGCACCCCGGCACAGCGAGTCTTGGGGTGTCCGGCGCTCGGCTCAGCCGTCCTTGGGCTCAGTCGTCCTCGGGCTCGGAGGCGTCGCCCTTGCCCTCTTGTTTGTGCTGGTCACCCGCCTGGTCCTGCTTGCCCTCCTACCCCTTGTCGTCCTGGCCGTCCTCGGCCTTTTCGCCGGCTGTGTCGTCCTGGCCGTCCTCGGCCTCTGCCTTCCGGCCCTGCTCGTCCTCCGTGGTGCCCTCGTCGGGCTCCGCGCTCTCCGCGGGCGTGGCGGCCTCGTTGTCGGGGGTCTGCTCGGAGGGGGCAGTGGAGGACTGGGAGGAGGGAGCGGGGCTCTGGTCGAGGGAGGAGGCGTACGCGGCGACTCCGCCGCCCGCCACGAGGACGGCCACTGTGGCGAGCCCGGGGATGATCACAGACCTGCGCATTGAAATATCTCCGATGCATTGACGTTGTACTGATGCCCTCAGCCTGCGGAAACGTGGGATAGCGGCAGGTTCGGCCAACGATAACGCGAGGTTAATACTGGCCCGAAACATGAATGCGCACGCTGCCGCGCGCACAGAGGTAAGCGCCGCGCCAACCGAGTGCTGAGCGGGCGCTGTCATGTGCCGGGACGTGCCAGGCCTCGGGACGGACAGGCTCTGGCCGGGCTGTTGCTCCACCTGCCGGTCGACGGTCACCCGCTGGATCGAGCGGGCCCTCCAGCCAGGCCATGACCAGGGCGATGACGCTTCGCCGCCCTTTCATGTCTCCCACGCTGGGAACAGACCGGCAAGCGCCCACTCAGCGACGGGTTAGCGGGACATTTACCTTCCTTCTGCCACCCTGGAAGGGTGACAGCGCAGGGCATGCCGCTGCGGCGGCGGGTGCTGGCGGTGATCATCAGCGTGACCGCCGTGGCCGTCGCGCTCTTCCTGGCGCCTCTGGCGATCGCGGTGAACATCCTCTACCACGCCCAGACGGTGGCTGCCCTGCAACGCGACGCCTCCTGGGTCGCCGCCGCCGTCCCCGACGAACCGCGGGCGCCGTTGAAGCTGCCGACGGGCCTGCCGGGCGACTTGGCCGTCGGCGGCTATACCCTGGCCGGTGCCCGCCTGTTCGGCAACGGCCCTGCCTACTCCCGCCTGGCCACCTCCAGCAAGGACGGCCGTGTCCACGACACGGTGGAGGGCGGCTTCCTGGCCGTGTCCACTCCCGTCCCCTCCGACGAGGGCCCCGCGCTGATCATCCGGGTGGCGACGCCGAACACGCAGGTCGAGCAGCGCATCCACCAGGCGTGGCTGCTCATGGGCGGGCTGGCGACGATCGTGGTCGCGCTGGCCGCGGGCGCGGCCGTACGCCAGTCGGCCCGGCTCGCCGCCCCCCTGGAGCGGCTGACCGCCGCAGCGCAGGCACTCGGCGGCGGCGATTTCAGCGTTCGCGCCGCACCCTCCGGGCTACGCGAGGCCGACCAGGCCGCACAAGCGCTGGAGTCGACGGCGCGCCGCCTCGGTGACGTGCTCGCCCGCGAGCGGGCCTTCAGCGCCGACGTCTCCCACCAGTTGCGCACCGGGCTGACCGGCCTGCTGCTCGGCCTGGAATCGGCGCTGTCCCGGCCTGGCGCGGATCTGGCCCCGGCGGTTCAGGCGGCACTGACCAGGGGGGAGAGGCTGCAGGAAATCCTCGACGATCTCGTACGGCTCAGCCGCGACAGCGGCGCACCCGCCGAGCGCCTCGACGTGGACGCGCTCATGGAGGAGATCCGGCAAGAATGGCACGGTCCGCTGGCCCGCCAAGGCCGCCGCCTGGCCATCACCGTGGAACCCGCACTACCGCCGGTGGCCGCCCAGGCCGCCGCCGTCCGGCAGATCCTGCGTGTCCTGCTCGACAACGCCCTGCGCCACGGCCAGGGAGAGGTCGCCGTCACCGTCTCCGACGTGGGCCCCGGCATGGCCGTCGAGGTGAGCGATCATGGGCTCGGTGTGGCTCACGAGAGCGACCCGTTCATCAGGTCCAGCGGACACAGCCACGGCATCGGCCTGGCCCTGGCTCGGTCACTGGCCGAAGCGGAAGGCGGCAGGCTGGTACTCAGCCGTGCCAGGCCCCCGCTGTTCAGTCTGCTGCTCCCCGGACACGACACCTAGCGGCGGGACATGGGCGGCCGGGGGGCGGGTCACGGCTCGTAGCGGTAGCCGCGCCCCCGCACCGTAACGATCCTCTCCATCGGTTCGCCGTGCTCGGCCAGCTTGCGGCGCAGCGCGAACACGTGCACATCCAGCGTCTTGGTGGGGCCGAACCAGTGCTCGTCCCACACCTCGTCCATCAGCTGCTCACGCGTCACCACCTCGCCCGCCCGGCTGACCAGCGCCGCCAGCAGGTCGAATTCCTTGGGCCGCAACACCACCTCGGCCTGCCCGACATAGGCGCGCCGCGCGGGCAGATCGAGGCGCAACCGCCCAGCGGTCAGTATGCGCTCTCCCGGTACCGGGCCGCGCCGCCGCAGGTGTGCGCGGATCCTGGCCATCAGCTCCGTCAGCCGGAACGGCTTGGTCAGATAGTCATCAGCCCCGGCGTCCAGCGCCACCACGACCTCGAACTCCTGCGTACGGGCCGTCAACACGACGATCACCGTGTCCGGCACCCTCATGCGCAACCGCCTGCACAGAGTCACCCCATCCACATCAGGCAGCCCCAGATCCAGCAGCACAAGATCTGGCTGATGCCGCTCGGCCGCCTGCACCGCCTCGGCCCCGTCCGTAGCCGACTCCGCCTCATAACCCTGGGCGGCCAGCGCCTCGACCAGCTCGGACCGGATGACCAGATCGTCCTCCACGACCAGCACACATGCCATGCGGCCGATGTTACGAGTTGCGCTGCCAAGGCGAGAAAAACCGTCAGTGGTCAGCCCGGTCGTCCTGACCAGGCTTCCCTTCGGAGACACCGATCGAGGAAGAGCCGGCCGGATGTTCGGACACGATCGGGGATCCCGCACCGGCCACAACGAGTGCCTTCCCGTGCCGTACCCGAACTGAGGATCGTCGTCGCTCATGATCCACAAAGCGAGCGAATCGCGACACCACATCCACTCCTGAGGCAGCGCGTCCCGATAGGTCAGCCGGGGCACTCCTTGGCGCGCAGGAGCAGGATCGACCCCTCGATTCTCAGAAGTGACGATACGGCCGTGTGGATGGCCCAACTCGCCACCCCGCAGGCCCAGCCGTCCTGGAGCGAGGAATCCATACTTCTGCTGGATGTCGGTACCGGCTCGCGGGCCGACACCGCACCGGATCCCGCGGGCGGATGGACGGTGTACCAGCATGGGCCGATCAAGCTGTGGGACGAGGTCGAAGAGGCCCTCCTCACCTGGCAGAAGGCTGGATCTCCGCATCAGTCCGGGTTCGGGCTCACCGTCACGAGGGAACGCCAGCGCGTCTGGCTCGGTGACCCCGCAGGGCCGAGCTGGAACCTTCCGGCGTAGCCGATCCCCCGTGGGTCAGGGGAGGCACTTCATGCCGGTGATGCCGTTGGAGATTTCCGCGTCCGACCGGGACTTCACCGAGATCGCGTTGATGTCCCCGGTGTACGCGACCTCGCCCGCGCGCTCGCACAGCTGCCGTGCGGCGGTGGTGTCGTCGTCGCCGAGCGTGGTCTCCACCACGACCAGGGTGCACTGGCCCACGACGGTGACCGAGGTGACGTCAGGGCTGTTCAGGTGGTTCTTGACCGTGTCCGCGGCCTGGTCGCAGGTGGCGCCGGAGGGTTCGGGCGCCTGTGTCGCCGCGCCGGTCGGCGGAGCCGGATCGTCCGCATCGCCACCGCCGCAGCTGGACAGGAGCAGCGCGCAGCCCAGCATCGTCGCCGTCAGAAGCGACTTCGTTCTTCCTGTCAACACATTGACGCCGTTCTGAAAGGTTGATGGCCGTCGAGGTTCGGTCGGTGTGGCTTCACGGTGCCCGCAGTGCCGTGACGAGCCAGATGCCGGCCGGGATCCGGTATCCGCCGGGTCGTTCGCGGAACCGCTCAAGCAGTCTGGCCGTCGCCGCGCGCGCGGCCGCCTGTTTTTCGGCGGAGGTGGCCCGGTAGGCGGCGCCGGCGGGGCCGATCTCGATGAGCCACTTGGCCACCGGTTCGGGTTCGTCGGGTGTGGACATCACCACATCGTGTGGCGTGAGATCGATCTCCGTGAAACCGGCGGCGGCGAGAATCCGGGTGGCGCGGGCCGGTTCGGCGAAGGAGAACGGGCCCGGCTCGTTGCCTATCGGCAGCGGCGGTAGCGAGCCCACGTGCGGTGCGGTGCCGAGTACCGCGAGCGTCAGCCACGGGTTGGCGCCGCCGTCGCGGAATACGGTCGCGGCCAACCGGCCGCCGGGGCGCAGTGCCCGCCGGATCGTGGTGCAGCCGGCCACCGGGTCTGCCAGCAGCATCAACGTCATACGGGAGAAAACCGCGTCGAACGGTGCTCCCGGGATGTGTGCAACGGTCTCGATGTCGGCGGTCACGAAGTTCAGGCCCGGATGCCGATCTGCGGGAAAGCGCGCGGAGGCGGCGCTCACCATCGACTCCGCGAGGTCCACGCCGACGGCCGTGCCCGCCGGGCCGACGGCGAGCGCCATCTCGGCGGTGGTGCCGCCGCACCCGCACCCGATGTCAAGGACACTCTCCCCGGGGCGGGGCGCGAGCCGGTCCATCGCCACGGCGCCGAGCGGTTTGCCGTACTCGTCCTGACGTCGCGCATGGCGGACCCATCCCGGCGCGGCCTGTCTCCAGAACGCGACGTTGCGGGCGCGTAGCGTGCCGACATCGCTCATCGGAACGGCATTTCGGTGCCGTCGACCGTCATGGACCTGAATCCGGCGCTCTTGCCGGCGTCGAACCCTTCCGCCTGAGCGGCCAGCCCCGCCGCCCGCATCAGCCGCTCTGACTGAAAGCGTCGGAACGCCGCCTCGTCCTGCCAGACGTTGATGATCCGCCAGCCGCCCTCGACCGGCCCCGCCACGTGGGCGAGCAGGCCCGGCGGGCGGTCCGGGCCGAGATGCTGCTCGACCAGGCGATATTCCGACTCGCTGACACCGGGCATCTCCTGGAGCACGCCGAACGGCATATGATCACATCCTTTGAATAAAGTTCAACTCTATCCAATAGAGCACTACAGTGAGGCGATGGTTGTCAAGAGGCGGTACGAGTCGAAGCGGCGGCAGGAGCAGGCACGCCAGACCAGGCGCGCGATCCTGGACGCGGCCGGTCGGCTGTTCGTTCGATCGGGCTACGCAGCCACCACGCTGGCCGCCGTCGCCGCCGAGGCGGGCGTCGCGGTTCAGACCGTCTACGCCGTGTTCGGCAGCAAACGGCAACTGCTGTCGCAGCTCGTCGATGTGTCCATCGCCGGCGACGACGAGCCCGTGGACATGCCCAGCCGGTCCTTCGTCGTCGAGATCCAGGCGTTGACCGACCCGCGTGCCAAGCTGGCCCGCTATGCCCGGCACCTTTCCGAGGTCCACGCCCGGCACGCCGCCATAATGATCATCCTGGCCGGTGCGGCCACCGCCGACTCCGACGCCGCCGAGATCTGGCGCAAGAACGTCGAGGAACGCCGCCGCGGCATGACCATGTTCGCCGCCGAGCTGGTCGAGACCGGTGCCGTGCGCGCAGGCCACGACACCGACAGCGTCGCCGACGTGCTCTGGCTCGCCATGGACTTCCGTAACTACGACTGGCTGGTCCGCGAACGCGGCTGGCCGGTGCAACGCTTCGAACGCTGGTACGTCGACACGGTCGCCGGCGCGGTGTTCGACTGAGTCCTGTCGTCCGGCCCCGCAGCCGGCTGTCCGCCGGATGCCATCTCACTGAGCGAGCGCGCGGGGTGAAGCCTCCGGCCGAGGGCTTTCGCCGTCTTGAGCCATCGTGCTCGTGGACGGCATCCAGAGCACCGTGATCTCGCAGACCAGGCTCGCCACCCAGCGGACAGGCCGGGGAAGGCGGCCCGGAAGAATGGATGGATCTGGATGGGGGAGGGCCAGGTGTGCGGGAATCGCGAGGTATGGCCGGAACCTTTGCGGCGGCCGGTGCGTAGACCCGTACAGACGATCATTCGAGCAGGCGAAGAACACAGGAGGCTGAAACCGTGCCGATCTCCCGCCGGACAGGACTGGGCCTGGCCCTGCTGAGTGCGGCGCTGGTCGCCTGCTCCTCCACCGGGACCACCGGGTCCGCCGACTCCGCGCCCGTCCCACCCACCGCCACGGCCTCCCAGACGCAGTCCGCGGGGCAGGCGGCACCGAAGGTCCGCTTCACCGAGTTCGCGCAGCTCGACATGCCGGTGGCGATGGCCCTGCGCAAGGACGACCAGACGCTCTACATCGCCGAGCAGACGGGGCGGCTGCGCGCGGTGAAGGACGGGAAGGTCGCCGAGGCGCCCGTCGTCGACCTCTCCGGGGAGATCAGCAAGGGCAACGAGCAGGGACTGCTCGGGGTTGCCTTCCATCCGGAGGGGGACTTCCTCTATCTCAACTGGACCGACCGCGAAGGGACCACCCACGTCACCGAATGGGCCTTCGCCGACGGTAAGGCGACCGGCCGCAGAGACGTGCTGACCCAGCGGCAGCCGTACGCCAATCACAACGGCGGGCAGCTCGCCTTCGGACCCGACGGATACTTCTACATCGCCCTCGGCGACGGCGGCAGCGGGGGAGACCCGCAGGGCAACGGCCAGAAACTGGACACCTGGCTCGGCAAGATCCTCAGGATCGACCCGCGCGGCACCCCGTACACGGTTCCCGACGACAACCCGTTCGTCGGCAGGCAGGGCGCCAAGCCGGAGATCTGGTCGTACGGCCTGCGCAACCCCTGGCGGTTCACCTTCGACGCGGAGACCGGCGACATGTGGATCGGGGACGTCGGCCAGAACGCCTGGGAGGAGGTCGACTTCGAGCCGAAGGGCGAGGGGGGCCGCAACTACGGCTGGAACCTCAAGGAGGGCACCCACCCCTTCGACGGGGGTGGTGGCGGCGACACCGCCGACGCCGACGACACAGTGGACCCGATCATCGAGTATCCGCTGCGTGAGGACGGCAACTGCTCGGTCATCGCCGGATACGTCTACCGGGGCGAGAAGATCCCCGGCCTGGAGGGACGATTCGTCTACGGCGACTTCTGCGCGGGCTGGGTCAAGGCCGCGCCCCTTGGAGGGGAGGGGAGCGGCGACGACCTCGGCAGGGTGGAGCAGTTGTCGTCCTTCGGCCAGGGCCACGACGGGGAGCTGTACGCGCTCAGCCTGTCGGGACCCGTCTACCGCCTGGAGCCGGGAGCCGGTTAGAACCCGCCCCCCGGACGTTCACCTCGGGAGGGGCGGGTTAGCGATCCCGGCGCACCCTCCGGCTCCGCCCGCCGCGACGGGTGTCCGAGAGCGCGCCGTCGGAGGTCGTGTCGTCTCGTCACGAGGGGGAGAAAAGTCGGTGATTGTTCGACAAACGTGGCGAGGCGGCGTTCTCGCTCCCGGCGATGGTGCATATAACGGATTCCGTGGACATGTTGCCCGAATTACGGGTGCTATTTCCATAGCCTGAAATGCTGCCGCCGGGAGTTTGAAATGGTAAAAAATTATCTAATATCTATTGTTTTGGCGGTGAGCGCCGGGGCCGCCTTGCCCCTCGGGGCCTCCGCGACGGCCTTCGCCGCGACCGTTCAGCCGACGCCTGCGGCCGAGGAGGTGCTGTACCCGCCGGGTCCCAACGAGAGCGTCAACAGCATCAAGCAGGAGAGCGACAACGCCAACAACATCAACCTGAGGGACAGGGAGAACAACCACCAGAGGGACCGGGAGGGCAACGGCGGCTTCTCGGACGACTGTGAGGGGAACGACTGCTCCGACGGCTGCGGAGCAGAGGGCTGCCGGTCGTCGGACCCGGTGGCGGAACTGCCGTTCACGGGAACGCCCGTGGCGACGGTGGTCCTGCTCGGTGGTGGGCTGCTGGCCGCCGGAGTCGTGGTCACGCTGATCTCGGTACGGCGCCGCCGATCCGCCAGTGTCGAATAGGAGACGACGCCGAGTAGTCGTAGTGGGCCTGCCGGTCTCCGCAGCGCTGGTGCTGGCGGGGGGCTGGTCGGCCCATCTCGGTATGCGCGTCCGCGACCACCTGGAGGCCACCGGGACCGCACTGGTCCGGCTGCGCGCGGTGGTGGGTGCGGGTGACCCGCACCCGGCGGTCACCGCGCTGGCCGAGGCCCGGTGGCACGCGGCCGAGGCCCGGCGGCTCACCGGAGGCCCGGAGTGGTGGACGATCGCCCACGTTCCGATCGTGGGGAACGCCGCGACGACCGTGCGCGGGCTCGCCGACGCCGCCGCGGAGCTGACCGACGTTCTCGCCGGCGTGCGGGAGGTCGCCGCCCCCTTCCTGATGAGCGGGTCGCGCTCCCCGGATGACCCGCGCCACCGGCTGGCCGCGCTCGACGCCGCGGCACCGGTCCTGGACGACGGCGTCTCCCGCCTCGGGCGGGCGCTCTCACGCCTGGCGGCCACCCCCGGCGATACCGGCCTGGACCGGCTGGACGAGGCGCGCGGCACGGCACTGGCCGAGATCGGCCGGCTGCGCGGCCTGCTCGGCGACGCCGCGGACGTCGCCACCCTGCTGCCCCCGATGCTCGGTCGCGACGGCCCCCGCCACTACTTCCTGGCCTTCCAGACCAACGCCGAGGCCCGAGGCACCGGAGGGCTGGTCGGAGCCTTCGGCATCCTGAAGGCCGACCGTGGCAGGCTCACCGTCGAGCACCTCTCCGCCAACAAGGGACTGGCCACGAGTCCCGTCCCCGTCGCCGAGCACGGCCCGGACTTCCTCGGACGTTATGGAACGGGTGCGACCAGGATGCTCTCCGTCTCGAACCTCTCCCCGCACTTTCCGTACGCCGCGGCCACCTGGACGGGGTTGTGGGAGCGACAGGGCCGAAGGCGGCTGGACGGCGCCGTCGCCACCGACCCGGTGGGCCTCGCCCACCTGCTGAGGTTGATCGGGCCGGTGACCCTCCCCGAAGGGGGGAGGGTCACCGCGGAGAATGTCGTCGACCTCACCGAGCGGAAGGCCTACGCCCGCTACCCCGACCCCGCGGCGCGCAAGCGGTTCCTCATCGAGATCGCCGGTGCCGTCGGAGAGGCGCTGCCCGCTTCGCTCGCCGCCCCCGCCAGGCTGCTGCCCGTGCTGTCCGACATGGTGGGCGAGCGGCGGATCCAGGTGTGGAGCCGCCACGAGGCGGAGCAGCGGCGCCTGTCGGGCACACCGGTCAGCGGCGTGCTGCCGTCGCGGCCTGGACCGTTCGCGGGCCTGGTGGTCAACAACTCCGCCGGTGGCAAGCTCGACTACTACCTGGAGCGCGCCCTCGACTACGAGCTTGGCCCCTGCCGGGGCGGGCTGCGTTCCTCGACGGTGCGGATCGGGCTCACCAACGATGTCCCGCGGCGGACACTGCCCTCCTACGTCACCGGACGGCTCGACGATCCGGGGCACCGCCACGTCCCCGGTTCCAACCTGCTCTGGGTGTCGCTGTACGGCGGACTCGGCGCGAGGATGACCGCGGCCCGCCTCGACGGCGACCGGGTGGCGGTCATCAGGGAGACCGAACGCTCCCACCCCGTCTACTCGGTCCTTCTGGAGTTCGCCCCCGGACAGTCCAGGACGCTGGAGTTCGATTTCACCGAACTCGCCTCCGGCGAGCCGCCGCGGGTTCCGGTGCAGCCGCTCGTTCGTCCCCAGCGGACTCGCGTCACCCAGGACCCGCGGGGTTGCCCACCCTGAGGCCGAACTTTCCGGTGGAGGACCGAGGGCGCCACCGGGTGGGCTCCCACGCCGTATCGCCTGTTCGTATCGGCAGAAAAGAGCAAAGAACCGCGCGTCACGGGCGGCGGCGCACGGGGGGCGATCTACTCTCGCGCCATGAAGGCTTCACCGCGGACCGGTGGGACCGCACAGGACGCCGCGATCCCGGGGGAGAGCGTCCCGCCCGGGCACGAGGGCTGCGGGCAGCGCTGCTGGCGGGATGTCCGGGAGGTACGGGAGGGTGTCCGCTTTCGTATCCTCTTCGTGTGCACCGGCAATGTCTGCCGCTCCCCGCTGGCCGAGCGGCTGACCCGCTCGGCCCTGGGTCCGTGCCAGGCGGTCCAGGTGATCAGCGCGGGCACCCGCGCCGAGCCGGGACGGGAGATGACCGAACGCGCCCGGCGGGTTCTGGTACGGCTCGGCGGCGATCCCGCCGGCTTCGGCTCCCGTCCGCTCGTTCCCGCCCTGGTGGCCGCCGCCGATCTCGTACTCACGGCCACCCTCGGGCACCGCGCGGAATCGGTGGCCATGCACCTCTCGGCGGTCACGCGGGCCTTCACCATCGCCGAGTTCGGCACGCTGGTGCGGGCCGTGCCGCCGGAGGAGATCACCCGTCACCGGGATCCCGTGCGGCGGGCCCGCGCGCTGGTCGACCAGGCGCGGGCGCTGCGCGGGCTGGTCCGGATCGACCGGTTCGACATCGCCGACCCGTACGGGCGCTCCCGGCTGGCCTACCGGGCGGCGGGACGGGACATCGCGAGGTCGCTCGCCGTCCCGCTCCGGCTGCTCACACACTCACCGGATTCTTGACCTCGGACTCGTAGCCGTAGTACATGCCGCTACCGACAGGGACGAAGTTCAGGACGCCTCCCACCACACGGGCGTTGATCGACGCCAGCAGTTCCGAAGCGCGGGCCATGTGCTCCCGGCGGGTCTTGCCGTACCGGGCGACGAGCAGCGCGCCGTCGCAGAGCGCGGTGATCGTCGCCGCGTCGGTGACGGGCAGCAGCGGGGGCGCGTCGATGATCACCATGTCGTACGTCCCGGTGAGCTGGGCGAGCACCTGACGCATTCCGTTCGAGCCGAGCAGCTCACTCGGGTTCGGCGGAATCTGACCGCTCGGCAGGACGGACAGGCCGGCATCGCCCCAGACCTGGATGACCTCGTTCAGGCGCGCCTTGTCGATCAGCACGTCCGTCAGGCCCGTCGCCCCCTCGATACCGAGGTAGGAGGGAATGCTGGGGCGGCGCAGGTCGCCGTCGACCAGGATGACCCGCCAGCCCGCCTGGGCCAGCGTGATCGCGAGGTTGGCGGAGGTCGAGGACTTCCCCTCGCCGGGCAGGCAGCTGGTGACCACGAGTGACTTCGGCTGCCGGTCGACACCGATGAACTGCAGGTTGGTCCGGAGTGCGCGGAACGCCTCGGACCGGGACGACCGGCCACGGTCGCGCAGGATCAGGGGGTGGTGCCGCGCGTCCCGCTCGTAGCCGATGACCCCGAGCACCGAGCTGCCCGACGCCTCCCGTAGCGCCTCGGGGGACGTGAGGGTCGTGTCCAGGCGGTCACGGAGGATGATCACGGCCATGGTGGCGAGCAGCGCGATCAGTACGGCGACCGCCAGGTTGACCAGTGGCCTGGGGCTGACCGGTTCCCGGGGGACATCCGCCTTGTCCACTATCGTGATCTTGATGGTGGGGCGGCTGCCCGGAGTGGGCCGCTCGATCTGGTCGATCAGCTTCGAGAAGCGGTCCCCCAGGGCGTTGGCCAGCAGGGAGGCTCGCGCGGGGTCGGTGTCGGTGACCGTGGCACGCAGGAGCACGGTGCCGGGGACGGCCTCGGCGCTGATGTTCCTCTGGACGCGCGCGATGTCCTCGCCCTCGACGATCTGGCCGACCACCCGGCGGCTGGACAGCAGGTTGGCGTAGGACTGCACCCGCTGGGCCGACAGCATGCCCGCCTGGTAGGCGGTGGAGAGGCTGCCCTCCCTGTCGTGGCCCGACACCAGCATGGAGATCGTCGAGACGTATTTCGGCGGCATGTTCGCCGTGACGGCGAGCGCCGCCCCCACCGCCAGGATCAGTGAGAGGAGGATGATCAGCCAGTTCCTGCGCACCAGCCGTGCGTAGTAGAGCAGATCCACGGGATCAACGCCGCCTTTCGTGGGTTTTCTGAGGGATCCGAGGGGGGTGGGCCGGCGGGTGGGCCTTCGTGTCCCGTAGCAGGCCGGCGAGAGTGACGGCGATCGCGCCCGCCACGACCATCGCGACGAGTGGTGACAGCTGGCCCGAGACCGTCGTCAGGCAGAGGGCGCCGGTGAACGCCGTGATCGCGCCCAGCGTCGTGGCGACCGCACGGGTTCCCAGGCCCATACGGCGCAGCCGGTGCGACACGTGGTCGGTACCGCCCCGCAACGGCGGGCGGTTCGCCAGCAGGCGGGAGAGGAGGACCATGCAGGTGTCGACGGTCGCCATGAACGTCGGCAGGAACAGTCCGGCGATCACCCCGTCCGGGGACCGTCCCATGACCAGGACGGTCGCCGAGCAGGCCACCGTGAATCCGAGGAACAGCGACCCGGAGTCCCCCATGAACATTCTCGCGGGCGCCCAGTTGTGCGGCAGGAAGCCCAGGCACGCGCAGGCGAGCGCGCACAGGAGCACCGCGAGCGAGGTGTGGCCCTGGAGCAGGGCCGTGGCCGCGAGGAGGCCGGCGGTCACGGTGGTGACGGTTCCCAGCGCGCCGTCCATGTTGTCCAGCAGGTTGAAGGAGTTCGTCATCACGATGATCCACACCACGGTGAGGACGCTGTCCAGCCACGTTCCGGTGACGGTCGCCTGGACGCCGGAGAACACCACCCCGATCGCCACCGCGGTCTCCACGATCAACCTGGTGACCGCGGGCAGGGGGGTGATGTCGTCGATCAGGCCGAGGAGGGACACCGTGGCGGCGGCGAGGAGGATCGCGATGATCTGCAGATCGGCGAGGCCGAGCACGATCACGGTGGGCACGGTCGTGCCCACCGTGATCGCGACACCGCCGAGGTACGGGGTCGGGCGGGTGTGGGCCTTGTGCCCGCCGGGGCGGTCGGTGAGATCCCACCGCAGCGCCAGACGCCCCAGCGGCACGGCGGCCGTCGCGCTGAGCAGGAAGGCCGCTCCCGCGACGAGGGCGATCGTCCCGCTCACCGCGGGAACGCCGCCGGATCGCCGGAGGCCTCGCCGATGATCTCGGTGAGGATCTGGTCGAGAGAGCGCCGCGGAGTCCAGCCGGTGAGCGCGCGGAGCTTCGCGGTGTCCGGAACCCTGCGGGTCATGTCCTCGAATCCTCGCTCGTAGGCCTGGGAGTAGGGGATGAGATCGACCCCGGAGGTGGATCCGGTGAACTCGATGATGAGTTTCGCCAGTTCCATGATGCTCACCTCGTCGCTGGAGCCGATGTTGAAGGTCTCACCGACGGCCCTGTCCTCGTCGAGCAAACGCAGCAGCGCGTCGACGATGTCCGAGACGTGTGCGAAGCAGCGGGTCTGGGTCCCGTCGCCGAAGACCGTCAGGGGCGTGGCCGACAGGGCCTGCCGGACGAGGCTCGGGATCACCATGCCGTAGGTCGGGCTCTGCCGCGGTCCCACGGTGTTGAACAGCCGGACGACGATCGTCGGCAGGCCGCGCTCCTTGTGATAGGCGTTGGCGAGGATCTCGTCGACGGCCTTGGCGGTGCTGTAGGCCCATCGGACCACCGCGGGGCTGCCGAGGATGCGGTCGGCGTCCTCGCGCAGCGCGCCGGAGGAGTTCTTGCCGTAGATCTCGCTCGTGCTGGTGACCAGGATCTTCTTCCGGTATCGGTGCGCGGCCTCGATGACGATCTCCGAACCCCGGATGTTGGTCGTCAGCGACCGCAGCGGTTGCTCGACGATCAGCTTGACGCCGACCGCGGCCGCCATGTGGACGACGACGTCGCATCGGTGGACCAACTCGTCGACCATGAGTTCGTCCAGGACCGAACCGTGCACGAAACGCAGGGCCGGATGAGGGCGCAGGTTCTCCAGCCGTCCCGTCGAGAGATTGTCCAGGGCGATGACGGAGTCACCGCGCGCGAGCAGCGCGTCGGCCAGATGCGATCCGATGAATCCGCTTCCGCCTGTTATTAGATATTTAGTGCTTGATGTCGTGCTCACGGGGTTCTCCTCGTCACGTTCATGGAGGGAGATCTCTGTTGGCGGGAAGGAGGCGGTGGATCACGCGTAGCCGGCGACCTGCGCCCTGATGGCCGGGGCCTGAGTTCTCTCGAACCAGGCCACCGTCGTGCGGAGCCCGTCCTCAAGCGGGACGGGACACACACCGGGGAACAGTTCGCGCAGCCGACGGGGAGAGGCCTGGGACTGCCGGATGTCGCCCGGCCGGGGTGGCAGGCAGGTCTCCTCGACGGGGCGGCCGAGTATCTCGGCCAGGACGCCCATCAGGTGCCGGAGGGAGACGAGGGTCCCGAACGCCAGGTTCACCGGCTTCGTGCTGGTCATCCGGCGCGCGGCCGCGTCGGCGAGGACCTGGGTCACCGAGCCCACGTAGGTGAAGTCCCGCGACTGGAGGCCGTCGCCGTGCAGCGGGACCGGCTCGCCCCGCAGCGCGGCGGAGACGAACGCCGGGATCACGGCCGCGTACGCGTGTCCGGCGCTCTGCAGCGGGCCGTAGACGTTGAAGAAGCGGAACGGCAGGACCGGCAGGCCGTAACTGTGCGCGTAGGCCAGTGCGTACGCCTCCGCGGCGAGTTTGCCGGCTCCGTACGGGCTGAGCGGTCTGGTGGGCAGGTCCTCGTGCTTGTGGGATTCGGGACTGTCGCCGTACACCGAGGACGAGGAGGCGAGGATCACGTGCGGTCTGCTCGCGCGACACGCCTCCAGCACGTGCAGGGTGCCGGTCGCGTTGACGGCGTGCGAGGCCAGCGGGTCGGCCAGGGAGCGGGGCACCGACGGCCGGGCGGCGAGGTGGATCACGTGTGTGGCACCGGCCACCAGGTCCGTCAGCAGGTCTCGGTCCAGGATGCTGCCCGTCACCACCGTCGCCTCGACGCCGTCGAGATTGGTGAGATCCCCGCTGCTCAGATCGTCCAGCACCGTGATGTGCCCGACCTCGGGCCTGGCGGCCAGCGCCCGGCACATGTGCGCGCCGATGAAACCGGCGCCGCCCGTCACCAGCACTCTCATCGTGCGTTCCCCTCCGCCACGAGCCGGCGGCCGCCCTTCCCGCACAGCGACCGGTAGAGGTGCTCGGTATCGGAGACGAGGCGATCCACGCCGAACGCGAATCGTGTCCACTCCTGGGCCGCCTCGCCCATCTGGCGGGCCAGGCCCGCGTCGCGGAGCAGATGGACGGTGTGCGCCGCCAGTTCGGCCGGGTCGGTCGAGGCCAGCAGACCGGTGTGGCCGTCCCTGACGACCTCGGCGACGCTTCCCACCCGGGTGGAGACGACCGGCGTACCCGCCATGCCGGCCTCGATGAGGCTGAGCGGGGTCCCCTCGTTGTCGGAGGTGAGCACGACCACGTCGGCGGCGGCGTAGACGGTCTCCACGTCCTTCCTCCAGCCGAGCAGGTGAAAGGAGTCGCGGACGGGCTCGACGTCCCGGGTGACCTGCCGCTCCAGGTCGCCGCCCCCGCATACGACGAAGCGGCAGCCGGGGATCTGCCTGGACACGGCGTCGGCCACGGCGAGGAACCGGTCGGGCCGCTTCACCGCGGTGAGGCGGCCCACGTACGCCACGATCGGCGCGTCCGGAGGCAGTCCCAGCGCGGCGCGTGCCGTCCCGCGGTCGGGGATCGGTTTCAGCCGGACACCGGGAGGGATCACCACGTACTGCGAGGGGCGCCCGATCCCGGCCTGGAGCAGATCGTCCCTGACCTGGGCCCCCACCGTCACGAGCCGGTCCGACACGGAGGCCAGGAGCCGTTCCGACCGCACGTAGAGCTCGCGCCTGACCGGGGAGAAGTAGCCGTGCAGGAGATGTCCGTGGAAGACGTGCACCCGGGCCGAGCCGACGCCGGCCAGGCGGGAGGCCACCCTGCCCAGGGCGCCCGCCTTGGCCGTGCGGGTGTGGACGATGTGCGGACGGAACGCCCGCATGGCGCCGATCAGCCAGAAGAGCGCGCGGTAGTCGTCTCCGGGTCTGACCGACCGGCCGAGGCCGGGGACCCGCTGGACCTGCGTCTCCGTCCCGTGCAGCCGGAGGTGGTCGCACTCCTGGCCGTCGACGTAGCCGGTGTAGAGGCGGTGGTCGAATTCCTTCGCGTCCAACCCCTCCGACAGCCCCGACACCTGCGTGGCGGGGCCGCCGACGTTCATTCGGGCGATGATTTCCATGACACGAATCCGGCCGTCCGGCTTCATGCGGGCTCCTCGGTGACAGGCCTGGTTCACGTTGGAGAAACTAGTTCGCTCTTTGGGTTGTTCGCCGACACCATCACGGTGATGGCGCGATGTTTTTCCTATTCCCTACCTAGGCATGATCTAGCTGGGTCGTCCCAAGTGTTCGCAGTCCGCCCGATGATCCCTATCGGGTCCGATGGCTTTGCGAGTGGCCGCGCGGGAAATATGGGCGAATTAGCCTTTTTGTATTTCTGCGTTTCGATGCCGGAAGATCACTCGCGCTCTGGACAACCGAGGTCGGTGATACGCCGCAACGACCCGATCCAGAAAGCCGTGCCGAGCGTGGCGACGGCGAGCGTTCCCCACGCGAAACAGAGCGACGCCTGGAACGGGCCCGAGGTGGTCCGGCTGCCGACGAGGAGCACGCCCAGGAGCATGCCCCCCTCCGCCAGGAGGTACGCGAGCCGCCGGCCGGGCCTGCCGAGGGCGAGGGGGAGCACGTTGGACCAGCAGACCGCTCCCTTCACGCAGGCGGCGCCCAGGAGCACCACGGCGACCACGCCGAGGTGGGCGTAGCCGGGGCCGTAGGCCATGCCGATGACGGCGTCGGTCACCGGGAGCGCGACGGCGATGGTCACCGCCCCGGCCGCAGCGAGCAGCAGGGTGGTGCGCGTGACGTCCCGGATGATGGCTGCCCTTCCCGCTCCCGCCGTGGCGCTCCGGATGATCCGGGGATAGAGCATCGCGGCCACCGGGATCGCCAGGTTGGCGTAGAAGCGGCCGGGGGCCGATGCGATCTTGAGGATGGTCACCAGGGTCGGTCCGCCCAGCAGGCCGGCCAGAGTGAGGATGCCCGAGTCGGAGATTCCGGCCACGCTGGTGCCCATGGATGTCTTCACGGTGAAGGCGACCATGCCCGAGGGCGGCCGGACTCGTGCGACCGCCGGTCCCATTCGTGCGAGGAGCCCTCGGGTCGCCAACAGGTAGAACACCACCGCCATCACCAGCGCACCCGCGGCCTGCCCCCCCAGGTAGAGAAGGGGCCCTCCAAGGAACAACCCGCCAAGGGACAGCCCGAACGACAGGACCGCGCATCGCGTCCTGAGCGTGCCCAGAGCGCGCAGCCGGTCTGTCAGCGCGAAGGCCGCGCCCGCTGTGCCGTACGACGCCATGGACCCGCGTGTGACGATCGCGAGAGCGAACATGAGCGCGAACTCGTCCGACAGGGAACCCAGCAGACGCGCGGCCAGCACCGCCACGAGACCGACACAGGCCGCGGCCACGCCGATCGCCACGTCCCAGTGCATCAGGCGCATGAACAGCGAGGAGCCCTGCCCGCTCCGTTGCTGCTCGATGGGGACGAATCGCTGGGCGGCGTTCTCCAGGCAGGGGTCGCACAGGAGAAACCAGACGGTCGCCACAGACTGGGCGAAAATGACCTGACCCGATGTCTCACTCCCCGTCAGGCGTACCAGGGCGATCAGGCTGAGAGTGGGAAGAACCGCCTCGCCAAGGCCGGCGGCGGTCAGCGATGTGAAGGTCCGCAGATGGCGCCCGCCGGGTGGGCGCATCCGCTGGACGGCACGTCCGAGAGTGGTGACCATGTCCTACGAGCAGACCTCGTCGTAGAGCCTGTCGAACCAGGCGGCCGCTCGGCTGATGTCCACGAGCTCGGCGCTTTCCCGCGCTCCTTCGCGAAGGCGTGCGTGGATCTCCGGTCGCGTCGCCCGCAGGATGCCCTCGGCGAGGGCGGCGGGGTCCCCCGGCCTGACGAGGAGGCCGTTCCTCCGGTCCTCGATCAGATGGGGCACCCCGCCCACGGCGGTGGACACGACGGGCACGCCCGCGGCGAGAGCCTCCATGACGACCACGGGCAACCCCTCGTACGAGGAACTGAGCACGAGCAGATCGGAGGAGGCGATGAGCCGGTCGGCGTCGGGCACGTGACCGAGCAGGCGCACGTTGCCCAGGCCGAGATCCTCGACCCGGCGAGCCACCCGCGCGTGCAGGGGACCGGATCCGGCGAGCAGGAACACGGGACGGGGGTCTCGCTCCCCGACCCTCGCCGCGGCTTCGACGAGTAGCTCGTGGTTCTTCTGCGCGCGGAAGTTGGCGACGTGCACGACCAGGAAGGAGTCCGGGGAGACGTTCCACTCTCGCCTCGTCTGTTCCGATTGAGCCGCCCAACGGCGTTGTTCGGCGACGTGGACGCCGTGCACGCGAACGGACAGGCCCCGCGAGCGCCTGCCGGTGCGAGCGCGGGCGACCTCGGGGGAGACGGCCACGGTCCGGATGTCCAGCCATCCCGTCGCCCGATCGAGCAACATCGTCGGCAGGCGGTAGCGCACGTTGTGCACCGTCGAGACCAGGGCCGGGCGAGGACTCAACAGCTGGGACACGGGCCGCAGGAGCGACGCGGGAAGGGGCGAGTGGATGTTGAGAACGTCGGGTTCGAGCCTTCGCACCACGTACGCGAGGCGGGCCAGGCGGAGCCAGCGCGGGCACGAGGTGAGGTCGACGACCCGGATGCCCGCCGATCGCAGCCGCCCGCTCAGTTCGTGGGTGGAGGCACGCAGGCATACGACGGTGTAGCGCTTGCCCGTCGGGGGAGCGGAGAGCAGCCTCTCGACGAGCAGGACCTCCGCGCCGCCCACGTCCAGCGTCTTGATCACTTCACAGACGTGCAGGCCGCTCATGACGCGCCCGCCTGGGCGAGGGGGCGGTCGGCGATGAGCGTCTCGTACCATTCCCCGATGCGGTCGCCCACCATCCGCCAGTCGAGGTTCGACACGGCCCGCACGCCGCGTTCGGTCATCTCAAGGCACAGCGCCTCGTCGTCGAGGACCGATCGCAGGTGCGCCACCAGGTCGTGCACGGATCCCGACCGGAAGACGCGGTAGGCGGAGCCGTCCGCCACGACCGCGCCGAGTGAGGCGTCGGACGAGACGATGACGGCGGTGCCCAGCGCGAGGGCCTCCAGGAGGGCGAAGGGAATGCCCTCGCCGATGGCGGGAAGCCGCTGGGAGGCGTGCACGACCACCTGGGCCCGGCTCACCAGCGAGTACACGTCGTCGGCGGGGATGTGCCCGGTGAACTCGATTCCCTGCCCCGTCCCGGCGAGCCGTTCAAGCCGGGCGCGTTCCGGGCCGTCACCCGCGATGACGAGGCGCGCGCCGGGGTGGTCGGTCCGTAGCCGGTGGAAGGCCTCAACGGTCAGCGCGTGGTTCTTCACCTTCACCAGCGAGCCCACACTGACGATCAGTCCTGGTTCGACCGGATGTCTCTCCCGGAATCCGGCGAGGTGATCGAGGTTCAGGCCGCCGGGTATGACCCGCATCCGCCGCTCCGGCACGCCGGCCGCCAGCAGGTCCTCCCGCGGCCGTTCTCCGGCCACGATGAATCCGTCGGTGTGCCGGAAGGCCCACGGCATGATCCGCCGGTGACGCACGGTGAGGGCACCGTGGACATGGATCAGGAGGGGGATCCCCGCTCGCCGTGCGGCGGAGCCGAGGCCGAGTGCCTCGCGGTGGTCGCCGTGCGCGTGCACGATGTCGATCCGGTGTGCCCGGCGGAGCGTCCGCGCGCACTCCATGGCGAAGGCGATCACATCCGACCTCCTTGAGACGGCGCGGCTGGCAGCGGTCCGTGCCAGCGGAAACGCCTTCGCGCCGCCGGGGACGTCGCCGCGCCGGTGGGCGACGACCACCTCGTGCCCGCGCAGCATCTGCTCGTGGCTGAGGCGCTCGATATAGCGCTCCTTTCCTCCCGGCTCGGGTGGAAGTCGGTATCCGATGTGCAGAATCCTCATGTCAACCTCCCTGATGGGCTCGGTGTCCTTCCGGCCCGGCTCGCCGGGCCGACGCGTCGTCACCCGGTGGGTCGTCGTCGGCGCCTGGGGAGACCTCGTGCTCCGGGATCCGGTAGACGGCGCAGTCGCCGGAGCGGAACCGCAGTTCGGCGAAGTCCCCGATCCTGGAGGTCCGGCCGGTGCGGCGCTCGTCGGCGAAGAGCCAGCGCACCCCGTAGCGCTCGCGCAGCCGCCCGATCGTGGCCGCCGAGGGGGCCTGGAAGGCGGCGTCGTTGAGGGCGAGCCGCTCGCCGTCCCAGAACGGCAGGCGCTCCGGCAGGGACCCCGGCCGCCAGCGGCTCGTGTTCGCCGCGGTGTAGGTCCATCCCTCGACCAGCACCCGCCGCTCCGACAGGGCGGCCACCCAGGACTGGCGGCTGTCGCACGGGTTCTCGTACCCCCAGCGGCAGTGCGCGTTCGTGGCGACCAGGTCGTCGGGGTCCGAGTGGGCGCGCAGCCACCGGCCGGCCTCCAGGGCACCCAGAGGGACGGGTGAGGCCACCGGCCTGACCGGGGGAGAGCCGTTTCCGATGAGGCGGTCCATGACGGAAAGGACACGCGCGTGCCCGTAGGCGGGCAGGCCGATGGCCGCGAGCATGATGGTGACGAGGGCACATCCGCGAAGGCCGCCGCACCTGACGACCAGGACGGCGGACACCAGGACGACGGCCACCGCAAGCACGATGTACGGCCGGTAGAGGACGGTGTCCCCCTCACCGGGACCGAGGGGGATCCTGACGCCGCACAGGACGGGAATCGCATAGGCGGCGACCGCTCCGGCGCCGGCCGAGCACATCGCCACTCCGGGTGAAACCCGTGCACGCCGCAGGAGGACGAGGATCCCGTAGACCGCGACGATCACCAGGTAGGGATAGGCGCCCCAGAGGAAGAAGAGCTGGCTCCTGCCCGGGTGCCCGAGCAGGAGCGCCGCGCCCATGCCCGCCGCGCCCATGCCGAGCAGGAGGACCACCGTCGGCCGCAGGAGCAGTCTCGGCCTGCACAGCAGCCCGAGGATCCCGCACCACGCGACGGCCCAGCACAACAGGTAGAGCGACGCGACGGCGAGCACCGAGGCCGACGGAGGGCTCACCTGCTCGCCCAGGCCGGTCAACTCGCCCCACGCGGCTCGCGCGAACGAGAGGGGGTCGACGACCAACCCTTGCCGCACCCGGCCGAACAGCGTCACCTGCGCGCTGAGGAAGCACACCGCGGTCATCCCGAGCGCGACGAGCGCGGGCCACGGCACCCGGCGCCGCCTGATCACCTCGACCGCGACCACCGCCAGCAGGCCCGCCGCGAGCAGGGGCAGGTAGACGGCCTTGGCTCCCATGACCGCCACCATGAACACGCCGAGCAGGAGCCATCTGCCGACGTCACGTCTGCGTCCTTCGAGGAGGTCGACGAGCAGCAGGACGACCGGGGCGAACAGCAGAGCCCCGAACGCCTGGGTGGGGCTCGTCCATGAGGCGTCGGGAATGCCTCCCCAGGTGAACAGATCGCTGCTACCCAGGTAGAGGCTCGCCGCTCCGACCGAGATCGAGCCCGTGATGGCGAGGAGTGTGGCGGGGTGGGAGCGGGTGAGGCGGTGGGTGATCATGGCCAGGAGGATGGTCAGGGTGAACATCATGGGGAGCA